>CAMKOM010000025.1 GCA_946414435.1 uncultured Bacteroidota bacterium | reverse complement strand
AGTTGGTTAGAGCGTCAGATTGTGGTTCTGAATGTCGTGGGTTCGAGCCCCACCCCGCACCCTAACAAAAAGCCGATTCAAACGAATCGGCTTTTCTATTTTAAAGCTTTTGTACTGCAACAGTTGATGCTATCAATCATCTTCTCTATACCAGTATTTTCCCACACATTTTTCTTCTTCTTCATCCCAATCGTAAGTATCAAGCCTAACCATTCTGAAACTATAAGTACCTGGAACGCCGCCAAATCCGATGTTGACGCGAATTGAATCGGCGCCATCGGGACCGATTACATAACTTGGACCTAATGATATCCAATAATCAGTCTTATTGGGCAGAGCCTCTTCATACACATCGGCAGGTCTGTTATTATCAAGCAACTGCATATTTGGCGTTTTGTTATAGAAAACTTTATCGGGGAAGATGCGCAAAACACCTTCTTCGGCTTCACCTTCATACTTTGCTTCAATCTGAAGAAAGAGCAAATCGCCTTTTTCCCCGATATTTTTCCAACATGGCGAGATTAATTGCGCATCGCAGGTGTCGCCAGGCTCAATTCCGCTATGCACTATATCAATTGAGTATGTCATATCTCTATATTGATTCTGCCCACATACTATCCATCCATTCGACAATGTGCCTGCAGGATAGAGATTCTTGTCGCACTCATAAAAATAAGCCACCAAATTCAAATCTTTAAAAGCGGTAATCTCTCTTGGGTTTACGGTTGAACCATCATTCCACCTATCGAACTCATAACCTTCGTTAGGCACAGCTGTGAGCGTCACCGTGCTCAGATAAGCGTATGTGCCGCCGCCAGTCACAGTGCCCCCGTCATTATCAGCCGATACGGTAATTACCACATCGTCTTGATCGGGATCTGGCTGATCAGCAATATCGTAATTGTCTGATATTGTGAGAAAATCTGATTCTTGAGTATCATTTCTCAGTTTAATGCCGAAAACGACCTTGTCGTGGCCATAGCCAATTACCGATAATATCTCTTCGCTATAAATAAGCGCTTCACCATCGTATGCGTATTTTAAATAAACGAAAGAGTCGTCATCAGCGCCTTTCACGTAGATGTTGTATGAGTGTTCACTATGCAATAGCACTGCATAATCGCCTTTATTGGTGCGTATTTTGGGCTGCGACCAATTAAGTATAAAATAATTGTTATAGTGCCCTACAATCAAGTCAATACCGGAAACGTCCTGCACTACTGCATGCTCAATACTATCGTTGCTGCATGTTGATAAAACAAGCAGCATCAATGCCATACAAAATATTGTTTCTATCTTTTTCATAGCATTCAGTCTTTCAAATTGATATTAAGTTTTAAGCCGACACTGAAAATTGTCGGACGGCGGAAATTATAACCCTGATCGTAGCCGATGACCAGCTCCGGGTCTCTAGTTTCGGCCTTGGTGAATACCATCATATCGCTGGCGGCCACATATATTTTCCCGCTCAATCCATTATTGTCAAACTTGTATCCCAAAACTATATTGTCGATGCGCAAGAACGACGAATTGTGCACGTCGCAAGATTCCGGCGTTGAGATGCCAATGATATTATACCGGTCGATTTGGGAATGGCCGTCTATTTGAAGATAAGCACCATACACATCAAGACGAGTACTGAATCCAGCCGTTGCCGTCGGTATAGGGCTGTGATACGGGACATAGTCTTTTTCTGTTATTTCACCATCGCCATCCAAATCGCGATAAAGACCCGGATACTTGTTGCCGTCTTTTGTATAGACATTTTCCATTACAAAGAATGTCAACGGCTTGCCACCGTCTTCAGCCATAAATATCATTCCGTCATCCGTTTGCTGCAAAACCGGATGCTCAGGATTTTCGTATCCCACAGCATATTTATTGGCTGCGAACGTTGTCCGGACATACCATTTAACACGTTCTGCATCAATTATTTTGGCATTCAACAACAATTCGATTCCTCGGTTGTTAAGCGACAGCGCGTCCAAGTCGACGTTTCGATGAAAGAAATATCCGCCATCTTCTTCAATATAGTTTGGCTTTTCATCATAATTCTTGTGATAATAGAAATCAACAGAACCTGACAGCCTGTTTTTTATGAAGTTGAAATCAGTTCCCAAGTTGATTGACAACGTTTTGCCAACTGCATTGTCGGAATAGTTGCGCGATGGTTTTTCGCCGGCATTTAGTCCCAGGGCGCCCACACCGGCACGCACCGTGAGCGCGTCAATCGGTTTTACACCCATCGAATACGATGCAGACAGGCGTTTCTGATTATCGCCAAATTCCTGGTCGATAGATGAATAGCGAGCGTTGGCGTTTAAGAATATGCTGCCCATGTTCGCATAAACCTGCGCGTAGAAAGCGGTTTCGTCCAATTGATTATCCCACAACGACACCCCCACTCTGCCTTCAACACTTTGTTTTTCAGCAAACTGATGATTGTAATTGATATTGGCGTCAAGCATTTTGTCGGTTCGGTCAGAAACTTCATTGACATCGTCGGAAGATAGTTCCGCGCTATGATAATTGATGCCGCCGGTCAAGTTAACGTGCAGCGATTCAAGCGAATGAACCGCATAATCGATTGCTGCTCGGCAAATGATATTTCTATTGGCCATCTCTGTGTTGATTAACCAATTGCTCTCCCACCTGCTGTAACCGTTCACGTCTATACGAAGATGATTGTCGAAAAGGCGCGGACCAAACCACAAATTGCCAGAAAAGCGTTCTACGTCCACATTGTCCCACACGCTGTTTATAAGGTTATAGCCAAAAGCCGCGCGATAAGGCATATCGGCCACTGCTCCCGACATCGAAACATTGTGTTTGGTGCTGTACGACCTGTTGTCTTTATCAAAGTCGTAGGTATTCATCGACCCGTTGCCATCGTAGGCAAAAGTCAGTTTCCCGTCTGACGGATGGCGTGTTTTAATCACAACAACGCCGTTGGCACCAGCTTCGCCGTATGGCGCAATGGCTGCTGCGTCACGCATAACTCGAATCGATTCAATGTCATTCGGATTGAGTGCGGAAATAACGTCACCGCAAGGCTGATACAATCCATCGACAACCCAAAGCAAGTCGCTTTTATTGGACATTGCCGACGGCCCGCCGCGCATTCTGAACGCTCCGATGCCATAAGCCGACTCACCTTCGATAGTGATATCGAGTCCGGGAATTTTTCCAATCAGAAAATGCCATACATCGGTTTCAACACCTGTCGCAAAATCGTCAACATTGATGACCGTGTTGGCCGTGGTAAGATAGTGGTAATCGTTGCTGTCAGCAACTTCCTGTGCCCCGGCGTTGCAAATTCCCATGACAGAACACAACGCAAGAGCCAACCTTCTATAATTCATCATAAATAGTAGTTGTTAAAAAAGTGACGAAATATAGGATAAAATGACACACGGCATAATTCGGCTCGTTTTTTTGCGGTCGCCAGACTATACAAAGTCGCCCATTCAGCAGATTGTTGTGTTTCCGTTAGTCAAACAGAACTATTGTTTTTATGCGTTTAATTCGCTGATAAAAACAAAAACATTAGATTTGCCCTATTGCTGAAAAATCTAAAACAGATGAAACAAATTATTGTCATACTGCTAATTGCGTTATCGGCAACAGCCAACGCACAAGAGAGAATAGAGAACAAATACAAAAACGGCCAAGTGGCCAGCGAAGGTGTTTTGGTTCAAGGGAAGGAAAACGGACTTTGGACCTACTATGACAGCACCGGCGTGAAAACGGAAGAAATAGAGTTCCGCAATGGTGCGGTGCACGGGCGGCTGACATACTTTTTCAGCAATGGCAAAATCCAGAATCAAGGCGAGTTCCGCAATGGCATTATGCACGGCCGCTACGTTGAGAACTACCTGAACGGCAGCCCGAAGGTTGAGGGGTTCTACAAACTTGGGAAGAAAGACAGCACTTGGACCTATTACAACGGCTCGGGGTTGAAATACCGCGAGGAAAGCCGCTCGGGCGACTCGCTGCTGTTGCTGAACTATTGGGAAGACGGCAAGAAGCAGACCGTTGTGGACGGCAAGGGCTCGTTCACAACTTATTATCAATCAGGGCAAATCAAAGAAACTGGATTCTACCTCAACGGACGCGAGGACAGCCTTTGGAAGCGCTATTATCCGAACGGGAAAATGATGAGCAGCGGACACTACAAGGCTGGAATCGAGGTTGGGAAATGGCTCACCTACTATCGCGAAGGCAATCTAAAAAGCGAGATGAACTACGAAAACGGCGTCAACATTCGCTACTATGCCAACGGGCAGAAGGAAATGGAAGGCCATCTAAAAGATAATCAAAAAGATGGCGTATGGAATTTTTGGTATTTTGACGGCAAGCAGAAGATGCGTGTCTGCTACAGCAACGGCAAAAAGAACGGTTTGCAAACCGACTGGTTTGTTTCTGGCGAGAAATCAGACGAAATAAATTTTGTCGACGATAAGAAAAACGGCAAAGCCACTTGGTGGCACGAAGACGGGAAACTCGACATTGAAGGAAATTTCAAAAACGATGTTCAGGACGGCTTGTGGACCTATTGGCGCACCGACGGACAGAAGGGTAACGAAGGAAACTACGTGGATGGCGTTATGGACGGACATTGGACATATTGGTACGCCAACGGACAAATATGGAAAGACGGCGATTTCAAGCATGGCAAAAAGCATGGGCACTGGATTGTTTACTACGAAGACGGCAAGAAATTCCACGAGGGCGATTTCGACAATGGCCGCGAGTCGGGCCACTGGATTCAGTGGTACGAGGACGGCCAGACCGAGCAGACGGGCTGGTTTCGCGACGGAATGATGGACAGCACCTGGAACGGATACTACCCAAATGGTGACCGCCAGTATGTTGTCAACTACCGACAGAACATCAAGCACGGCACGGCCACCTATTGGTACGAAGGCGGGTTGCCACAACTTGTTGAGAACTACTCGGACGGTGTTTACGACGGTACATATCAATCGTTCCGCGAAAACGGATCAAAGGAATATGAAGGCTCCTACACCAAAGGCATAAAAGAAGGCATCTGGAAATATTACAACCAATATGGCAAACAATTGCGCCAAGAGCAATACAAGAATGGCCGCGAAGACGGCCAATGGCTGACTTGGTACGACGAAGGGCCGCTAAACACCGAAATCAATTATAAAAACGGTCTGAGAAACGGCACATACAAAGTACTGACCATTAAAGGTGAAGTGGTGTTCGAAGCCACTTACAAAAATGACAAATTGGTGAAGACAAAAATCGACAACCGAGGGAAAGTGAAATAAGGGCAAATCTTTTGCCCCTCCACTATAACCCCGCACTCAAATATTCAAAATCCTGTGCGTTTTTCATCAGGTCGGCAATAGTATAACTGTCGAAGAAGTTATTCACTGTCTCATAAAGATTCTTCCACATGGGCAGCGTGCGACAGATTTGCGTACGCTCGCATGGCTTTGCATCGCAACCCAAACAAGCCACAGGTGCCAGCGAACCTTCGGTTGCGTGAAGAATCTCAGTCAAGCGGTATTCCTGCGCTGGGCGGTTGAGCCGATAGCCTCCACCCTTGCCGTGAACACCGTCAATCAGCCCCGACTTCGACAATGCAGTGGTTATGCTCTCAAGGTATTTCAGCGAAATATCCTGACGCTCCGAAATGTCTTTCAGCCTTGTATAGCCCGCCGAACCCTGCTCTGCAAGGTCAATCATCACTCTGATGGCGTATCTTCCACGTGTTGAAATCATCATAATCCCGAATAGTTATCGCAAGTTACTACTTTTTATCTGTTTTTGGTTTATTTTTTTTCGAATAATCTTAAAAATGAAAAACCGCACACCAGCAATGCCGAAAGCCTCGGTTGCCGGTGTGCAGATTACTCATTGCTATTCTGAGAACAGACTTGTGCTCAGGTAGCGGTCGCCAGTGTCAGGCAGCAGAACAACAATGTTCTTGCCTTTGTTTTCGGGGCGTTTGGCAAGCTCGATGGCTGCCCACAAAGCCGCGCCCGACGATATTCCAACCAGAACGCCCTCAGTACGGCCAAATTCGCGGCCAGTGGCGAAAGCGTCTTCGTTCGAGACGGTTATAATCTCATCGTAAACCTTGGTGTCGAGCACATCGGGAACGAAACCGGCGCCAATGCCCTGAATCTTGTGCGGACCTGGCACGCCAGTCGACAAAACTGCCGACGAAGCGGGCTCAACGGCTACAATCTTCACACCCGGCTTTTTCGATTTCAGGTATTTGCCGACGCCCGTAACCGTTCCGCCGGTGCCGACGCCAGCCACAAAAATGTCAACTTGGCCATCGGTGTCCTCAAAAATCTCAGGACCAGTGGTTTCAAGGTGTGCCTTCGGGTTGGCGGGATTCACAAACTGACCGGGGATGAAACTGTTTGGCGTTGCTTCGGCCAGTTCCTGCGCTTTCGCGATGGCGCCCTTCATACCTTTCGAGCCGTCCGAAAGAACAACCTCGGCACCGTAAGCCTTCATCAGTTGGCGACGCTCAACGCTCATCGTCTCGGGCATTACAATAATGGCTTTGTAACCGCGGGCGGCAGCCACGCTGGCCAGACCAATGCCTGTGTTTCCACTTGTCGGCTCAATAATCACCGCCCCCGGTTTCAGTTTGCCGGCACGCTCGGCTTCCTCAATCATTGCTTTTGCAATGCGGTCTTTGACGCTGCCTGCGGGGTTGAAGTACTCAAGTTTGGCAATGATTTTTGCCTGCAATTTGTGCGCCGACTCAATTCGGCTCAGTTCCAGAAGTGGTGTGTGGCCAATCAGTTCGTCGGCCGATTTGTAAATTCTTGACATTTTATTTCTGTTTTAATTATTAGTTACAAGTTAGAAGCCGCAAGTTATCATTTTTTGGCGTCGGGTGTTCAAAAATTGCTCATTTAACTTTGCTCTTTACGCCCCACACCAAGCTTATTTCACTGCATCGAAGGCCGATTTCAAGTCGTCGATAATGTCGTCGACATGCTCAGTACCAATCGACAAGCGGATGGTGCTTTGGCTGATTCCCTGCTCGGCAAGCTCTTGGTCGCTGAGCTGCGAGTGTGTTGTTGTTGCAGGGTGGATAACCAGCGATTTCACGTCGGCCACATTTGCTAAAAGACTGAAAATCTTTAAATTGTCGATAAATTTCCAAGCAGCATCCTTTCCGCCTTTAATCTCGAATGTGAAGATGCTTGCACCGCCGTTCGGGAAATATTTTTTGTAGAGTTCGTGATCTGGATGATCGGCCAACGATGGGTGATTAACCTTGGCCACTTTCGGGTGATTCTTCAGAAAATCAACCACTTTCAGTGTGTTCTCAACGTGGCGCTCAAGACGAAGCGACAGAGTCTCAACACCTTGCAGCAGCAGGAATGCGTTGAACGGGCTGATGGCCGCACCTTGGTCGCGCAACAGAATGGCGCGGATGTAGGTCACGAAAGCAGCAGGACCAACCACGTCGGCAAACGAAACGCCGTGATAGCTCGGGTTTGGTGCAGCGATTGGTGCGTATTTGCCTGACTTTTTCCAGTCGAATTTGCCGCCATCGACAATGATTCCGCCCAGAGTTGTGCCGTGGCCGCCTAGGAATTTTGTAGCCGAGTGAACTACAATGTCGGCGCCATGCTCAAGCGGGCGAATCAGATATGGGGTGCCGAAGGTGTTGTCGATAACCAACGGAAGACCATGATTGTGAGCAATTTCGGCAATTGCGTCAATGTTTGGAATATCGCTGTTGGGGTTGCCCAAAGTTTCAAGATAGATGGCTTTTGTGTTCGGACGGATGGCTGCCTCAACCTCTTTCAAGTTGTGTGCGTCAACAAAAGTCGTCTCAACACCAAACTGTGAAAGCGTGTGCGACAGCAAGTTATAAGTTCCGCCGTAGATGGTTTTCTGAGCCACAATGTGGTCGCCGTTCTGTGCCAGCGCTTGAATTGTGTAGGTTATTGCGGCTGCGCCTGAAGCCAATGCCAAAGCGGCAACGCCACCTTCGAGAGCGGCAACGCGGCGCTCAAGAACGTCCTGAGTTGTGTTGGTCAGACGGCCGTAGATGTTGCCCGGATCGGCAAGGCCGAAGCGGTCGGCGGCATGTTTCGAGTTATGGAACACATACGATGTTGTCTGATAAATTGGCACTGCGCGTGAATCGGTTACAGGGTCGGCAGTCTCTTGGCCAACATGAAGTTGCAGTGTCTCGAAGCGGTAGTTTTTCTGTGTCATAATAACCTCCTTTTTTATGTATTGTTTTAAACTGTTTTGTCGTTTTTGACGATGCAAACATAATACAATTTTCCTATTACCCACTATGTTGGTAGGTTATTTTTTTAAAAAATTTTTATTTAAATGCATATACGATTGATAATCAATAAATAAAATCCAAAAGATTCCTGAAATCAAATGCACAATTTGTGCGTTTTTATCTCAAAAGGCGCAATAAACAGTGGTTGTACAGCTTGAATGCCATCGACAAACATATATAATATGTGTAGGCAAATCGCCAATGGCGGCTCTGTCGACCAATCGAAATAAATTTCTACCTTTATCGCATCATTGTAGGCATAAATTTTGCATATGCCGACGGCAATAAATTCAAAAAAATATGAAATTACTTGAAGGAAAAACGGCGCTCATCACAGGTGCCGGACGCGGAATTGGCAAGGGCATCGCCTTGAAATTCGCTGAGCAGGGCGCCAATCTGGCACTCACCTGCACATCGCTTCGCGACGAAGTGATGAAGTTTGAAAACGAACTGAACCAAATGGGCATAAAGGCCAAATTCTACGCTTTCGACGCTTCTGATTTTGAAGCATCGCAGAAATATGTGGCTGAAATTGCTACCGAATTCGGTCGCATCGATATTCTGGTAAACAATGCCGGAATCACCCGTGACGCCGCTCTCAAGCGTCTCACCGAAGAGCAGTGGGACGACATTATGCGTGTCAACCTGAAATCGGTGTTCTGCATGAGCAAGGCTGTTCAGCCCGTGATGTGGAAGCAGGCCGCCGGCTCAATCATCAACATGAGTTCAGTAGTTGGTGTTCGCGGCAACGCAAACCAATGCAACTACGCGGCTTCGAAGGCCGGAATCATTGGCTTCACTAAGTCGGCCGCACAGGAACTTGGCGCCCGCAACATTCGCTGCAATGCCATCGCACCGGGTTTCATCATGACTGAAATGACTGATGTTCTGCCCGATGCAGTGAAAGACGAGTGGATGAAGAAAATTCCGATGCGCCGCGGTGGAACACCCGAAGATGTGGCCAATGTGGCTGCGTTCCTTGGTTCCGACCTTTCGGCTTACGTTACCGGACAGGTTATCAACGTTTGCGGCGGAATGCTCACATAATTGATGATCAGGCTCTCGGCGAATTATGACATCGTTCTTTCTGCCGTTGCTGATTAGTCTGCCCGTGGCTGCGGTCGTGGCGTGGTGGCTCTATTCGGGCAAACGCGCCCAAGCACAGGCCAACAGGCGTCAGCGCACCATTTTGGCGGCGCTGCGGTTTGTGTCGATGTTGCTGTTGTGCATCACTATTCTCGACATAACACTGAAAATAAGTAACAAACAGCAGAAACGGCCAATTGTCGTTCTTGCACAAGACAACTCGTCATCGATTGTGGCAAATGCCGATTCGGCCTGGTATAGAACCGATTACATCGATAAAATCGATAAACTGAAACAACAACTGGGTGGCAAATATGATGTCCGCTCAGTTGTTTTTTCTGACAAAACCACTGAAAACGAGCCGATTAACTTTTCAGGACAAACCACCAACATCTCGTCGGTATTCGACTATGTGGCAACAAATTTTTATGGTGAAAATGTTGGTGCACTGATAATTGCTACGGATGGCATTGTGAATCAGGGTGCCGAACCACTCTATAAAGCGGGCACATTCAGCAAGCCCGTCTACACCATCGCCCTTGGCGACACGCTGCCGCATCCCGACCTGTCTATCGATCGCATTGTGGCAAACAAAACTGCTTTCCGTCAGTCACGTTTCCCGATAATGGTTTGCATCAAAGGCGAAAATGTGCCTTTCGGCGATTATCAACTTACGGTGAGTGAGAATGATAAAATACTGCAGAGCCGCACTGTCAGCATCAGAACGGATTTCACTTACCAAAAAGAGATTTTTTACATCGATGGCGCCGATGAAGGGTTGCACCGATACGATGTGCGCATTGATGTGCCTGAAAACGACGCAAATAGCCAAAACAATCGGCGCAGTGTGGTTGTCGATGTCAGTGGTGAAGCACTGAATGTGCTTCTGCTACAAAACGCTTGGCATCCCGATGTTTCGGCACTTGAGCAAGTGCTGGCCAAAAATGAACGTTTCAAACTGACAATAAGCAACATAGACGATTTTAGCAGTCGGCTTGACGATTATTCGCTTCTGATTCTGCACCAACTGCCATCGGCACAGCACAACGTACAAAAAATAATTGAGCAGGCTGTAAAAATCGATTTGCCAATGCTGTTTATAGTTGGCAATCAAACCGATATAAAGTCGCTTCAAGCGGCATTGCCAAGCATTGGCATTGAGCGAAAGCGTGGCGACAATGACGATGCCTACCCTTTATTCAATATTGATTTTCAGCTTTTTAAGACAAATTTTGATGCTACACAGACTGTACTTTTTCCACCGCTGAATGTGCCATATGGCAACTATCGTACTGCACCGAAAGGGCAAGTGCTTTTCTATCAGAAGATTGGATCAGTCGGCACTCAGCGGCCGCTGGTTTACTTTGTGACAACAGCCACGCAAAAAATCGGTGTGGTGAGTGGCGAGGGGCTCTGGCGTTGGCGTCTGACCGATTACGCATCGAACGGTTCGCATGCCGTAACCGACGAAATCATCAATAAAACAGTTCAATACCTGTGCAACAACGAGAAAAAGGACCGCTTTGAAGTAACCACCGACGAAGTGGTGCCAATGCACCGTGAAGTGATTTTCGATGCCGTGTTCCACAACCGCTCAATGGAACCCGTCACTACTGCCGATGTGGCTCTTGAGCTGACCGACCCGGCCGGGAACCGCATCAAATCGGCATTCCAACCATCGGGGCTGGGCTACTCGCTCAACTTGGGGCGCAAACCTGTCGGACTTTACCGCTACACAGCCACCGCAACGCTCGGCGACGAAATTCTGACGCGTCACGGGCAGTTTATGGTTGTTGACGAGTCGGCAGAGATGAGCCGTCTGCAAGCCGACCACAGTCTGCTTTTCCGCTTGGCCGATAGTCATGGCGGGCAAATGTTTTCACCTAACAACATCGACGCCCTGCCCGAAACCATTTTCCACAATCCCGAAGTTGCAGAAACCGTGATCGTTACCAATCGCCTGTTTAGGGCTATCGATTTACTTTCGATTTTATTGCTGGTCCTTGTTTTCTTGTCAGCTGAATGGTTCTTGCGCAAGTTCTGGGGAATGGAATAGAGCGTTGTCACTCAAAACTCAACGAGCAAAAAAAAGGCGAGAACTATCGTTCCCGCCCGTAATGCCGCTTTTCGGCTTAATTCATTACCAGTTCAACCGAACCAGCGTTCTCAGTTTTTTCAGTACGATGAGCTTTTGCAAACGCCATTATGTTACCAATTGTGGCTTCCGACGGACTGAACTGGTTGCGCAATCCTGCTTCCAGAATGTCGGATTGTTTGTTTTTTTTGCTCCGTATGTTACTGAATTTAAAAAAGATAGTAAAACATTTCACCATAGGCAAAGTCCCTTTCTTAATAAATTGTTTTTAGTCGTTGCGTAATTTGAACGCAACATTTTTCGCAATATTTTGTGTTCGAAGATTTTTTTTGAAAATAAAATCGATTCACCGATTTACCGACCAACCGATTCACTCAAAAACGCTACTTTCGCCACCTGTAAGCAGCATCTGTTTTATGGACGAAGCACGAATTTTGGTTGAGCAGTTGGCCGCTAAAATGTTGGCAGCGGGCGCGTGGTTGGCTACGGCTGAGAGTTGTACGGGCGGCAACATCGCCCATCAGATAACGCTTGTGCCGGGCAGTTCGGCGTGGTTTAAAGGTGGAGTGGTGTCCTATACCAACCAAGTGAAGATGAGCGTGTTGGGCGTGCCACAAGAGCTTATCGAGCGCTATACCGAAGTTTCACACCAAGCAGCCGAGGCAATGGCTGAAGGCGCGCGCCGCGTTACGGGTGCCGATTTTGCCGTATCAACAACCGGAATTGCCGGTCCAACCGGCGCTACTGCCACCGACCCTGTCGGAACAGTATATATTGGTGTGGCCACGCCGGGCAAAGTGCTGTCAACCCGCGTTGTTTTCGGCACCGATCGTCAACAGAACATCGAACGTTTTACCATCGCGGCGCTCGAATTGTTATTGGCAAATGTGTAATTATTGAGCTGAGAATCAATTATTAAGCAGTGTTAATGAGCAATTGCGAAACCGCTTTGCAAAACGACAAAAACAGTCGAAAAAAACACCAAAAAACATTTGCTAAATTGAATTTTAAACACGTACTTTGCAATCCGATTTTTAGACAAAAACTATAAAGTAAAGATATGTCACGAGTTTGTCAAGTAACAGGAAAACGTAGCATGGTTGGTAACAATGTTGGTCACTCTAACTTGAAGACCAAGAGAAAGTTCCATGCAAATTTGTTCAATAAGAAATTCTACTATCCCGAAGAGGACCGTTGGATTACATTGAAAGTATCGGCAAGCGGCTTGCGCGATATCAACAAAAAAGGTTTGCACAAGATGCTGCAAGAGGCCAAAGCCGCTGGTTATATCAATAACTACTAAAAATTCAGTTCGATATGGCAAAGAAAGCTAAAGGAAACAGAGTTCAGGTGATTTTGGAATGCACCGAACAAAAGGAGAGCGGTGTGCCGGGAATGTCGCGGTATATTACCACTAAAAACCGCAAGAACACTCCTGAGAGACTTGAAATGCGTAAGTATAACCCATTCCTGAAGAAGGTAACCGTTCATAAGGAAATAAAATAATAGGCTATGGCAAAGAAAGTAGTTGCAACCCTGAAAACAGGCGACGCTAAAAGTTTCGTAAAATGCATTAAGATGGTAAAATCGCCGAAAACTGGCGCTTACCAATTCAAAGAGGAAGTTGTTAATGCTGAGCACGCAAAAGATTTTTTCAAGAAATAAATTTTTAGTTTGACATAAAAAAGGCTTTCTTCGTATGCGGGGAAAGCCTTTTTTATTTCGGCTTCCGCATTGATAATTTATTACAGAAACACTATGGGTTTGTTTTCTCGTTTTCAGAAAGATACGCTCGACAAAGGTCTGGCAAAGACCAAAGAGAGCGTGTTCAAAAAAATCTCGCGCGCCATTGTCGGAAAATCCACTGTCGATGACGAAGTGCTTGATAATCTGGAGGAAGTGCTGATAACCTCGGATGTGGGCGTTGAAACCACTCTAAAGATTATCGAACGTATCCAGGAACGCGCTAAGGCCGACAAGTATCTCAACACCAACGAGTTGAACGCTCTGCTGCGCGACGAGATTACCGCCCTTTTGGCCGAAAACAAAGCCAACTCACACGACAACGCCATTGAAACCATTGCGGGCAAGCCGTATGTGATTATGGTTGTGGGTGTTAACGGGGCAGGAAAAACAACAACAATCGGAAAGTTAGCCAACAAATTCAAACAGCAGGGCAAGAAGGTGATGATTGGCGCAGCCGACACCTTCCGCGCCGCCGCCATTGAGCAACTCGAGGTTTGGGCAAACCGCGTCGGCGTGCCCATTATCAAGCAGCGTATGGGTTCCGACCCCGCTTCGGTGGCCTACGACACGCTTGAGTCGGCAACCAAAAACGGCGCCGATGTGGTCATAATCGACACTGCTGGACGTCTGCACAACAAGGTGAACCTGATGAACGAGTTGACAAAAATCTGCAAGGTGATGCAGAAAATCGACCCGCAGGCGCCACACGATGTGATGCTGGTGCTCGATGGTTCGACAGGCCAAAACGCCTTTGAGCAGGCCAAGCAGTTCACGCTGGCAACCGAAGTCTCGTCGCTGGCAATAACCAAACTCGACGGCACGGCCAAGGGCGGCGTGGTTATCGGCATATCGGACCAGTTCAAAATCCCCGTGCGCTATATTGGTGTGGGCGAGGGAATCGACGATTTGCAGGATTTTGTACCTGCCGAATTCGTTGATTCATTATTCTCATAATCAATTATTTGCCTGAAATTGCAATGAAAAAGACAATCAACCTTCTGACAATGGGGTGCTCGAAGAATCGCGTTGACAGCGAGATTCTTATGCGCCAACTCGTGGCCAATGGTTTTGATGTGAGTTACGAGGCCGAGTCGGGAAAATTCGACTTTGTGGTAATAAACACCTGCGGATTTATTAACGATGCTAAAGAGGAGTCAATCAATACGATACTTGAGTTTGCCGAGCAGAAAAAGCACCGCCGCGTGGGCAAGATTGTGGTTTGCGGCTGCTTGAGCCAGCGTTACCGCGAAGAGTTGAAGGCCGAAATACCCGAAGTTGACGCGTGGTTCGGCAAGTTTGAACTGAAGCCGATGCTGCAATACTTCAATGCTGAATATCACTGCAATCTGCAGCCTGGGCGCACGCTGACAACGCCGCCGCATTATGCCTACGTGAAAATTTCGGAAGGTTGCAACCGCACCTGCTCGTTTTGCGCAATTCCCAATATTACAGGCAGTTACAAATCACGACCGAAAGAAGAGATTTTGGAAGAGTGCCGCTTGCTGGTTGCTTCAGGTGTGAAGGAGATAATTCTGATTGCTCAGGATTTATCGTTCTACGGCGTCGATTTGTACAAGAAGCAGTGCCTTGCCGAACTGATGGAGCAGATTGCCGAAATCGACGGATTGGCCTGGCTGCGAATACATTACACCTATCCCGCTCACTTCCCGCTCGATGTGCTCGACGTGATGGCGCGCCACAACAACATTTGCAACTATCTCGACATTGCCCTGCAGCATATCAGCGACAATATGCTCACACGGATGCGCCGAAATATCAGTAAACAAGAGACTTACAATCTTGTGCGAGAGTTCCGCAAGCGCGTGCCTGGGCTTGTTTTGCGCACCACTCTGCTCGTGGGCCACCCCGACGAAACCGACCAAGATTTTGCCGAACTAGTTGATTTTGTTAAAGATGTGCGCTTCGACCGTTTGGGTGTCTTCACCTACTCGAACGAGGAGCATACCTATGCCTTTGAAAATTACACCGATAACGTGCCCGAAGATGTGAAACAACGGCGAATGGAGGAGATTATGGCCATTCAGCAGCAGATTTCGTTGGAAATCAATCAGAAGGAAATCGGGCAAACCATAAAAGTGCTGATAGACAGGCAAGAAGGCGAGTATTTTGTTGGCCGCAGCGAGGGCGACTCACCCGAAGTTGACGGCGAAGTGCTCGTTTCGGGCGCCAACCTGCCAATCGGTGACTTTGTTGATGTGCGCGTCACCGATGCCAACGAGTTCGATTTGTATGCGGAGTTGGCGTAAAATATCTGCATCAGTCAGAAAAGCAATCAGTTAACCGACATACTCGACGTTTTTTTATACCCGACTCTTGCTTTAATGCAAATAGTTTGTATATTTAACTTCATTTTTCACGAAAAAAACTATGGTAAACAGAGTAACTTTGATTGGCAACGTGGGCAAGGACCCCGAGGTCCGCTATTTGAATGAAGGCGTTGCAAGCACAACTATCTCGCTGGCAACCAACGAGACTTACACCGACAAATCGGGCAACCGCACCACGCACACCGAGTGGCACCGAGTGGCTCTTTGGCGCAATCTGGCTGAGGTGGCCGAAAAATATATCCGCAAGGGCACAATGCTTTATATCGATGGAAAACTGTCGACACGCAGTTATACCGACCGCGAAGGCAAGGAACACACTGTGACAGAAGTGATTGCCAACGATATGAAGATTTTGAGCGGCAAATATCAACCGCAGACTGGCACAACCGAAACAGCGTAAATCACTTATTTCTAACCACTAAACAAATTTTAACAATGATCAACAAGGCAATTTTAGTCGGGAATGTGGGCAATGAGCCCGAAATTCGTACTTTGGACAACGACACAAAGGTGGCAACCTTCTCGCTGGCAACAAGCGAGCGTTATCAAGACAAATCGGGCCAGCGCCAAGAGCGCACCGAATGGCACCGAATTGTAGCATGGCGCGGACTTGCGGGAATTATTGAGCAATATGTGCACAAAGGCACAAAATTGTATATCGAAGGCCGAATCACCTACCGCCAATACAAAGACAAAGATGGCAACGACCGTTTCACAACTGAAATTGTTGCCAACGAGATGAAAATGCTCGATTCGCGCAACGGCGGAAGTTCAAATTCGGGCGGTTCGGTTGGTGAGCCTGCCACTAATTACGACTCGGCACCGCAACCAACTCAGGCACCGTTGGAAGCCGACGATTTGCCGTTTTAAGTTTAACCAATAGCATAGATTTTGGAAAACGACCCTTATACGCAAGAGACAGTTGCTGATATACAGGCAATTGGCTCTTGCTTTTCATCGGATATACTGATTCCCGCCGCAATAATTATTGGAGTGCTGCTGCTGTTGGCGGCAGCGTTCGTATCGGGAAGCAAAGTGGCGTTCCTTTCAGTTGGAGCGCAACAAATCAAGACTCTACGTAAGAGCAAACGCCTCGCAAGCCGAACAGCTCTCAAATTCATCGACAAGCCTGAAGAACTTTTGGCGCTCACATCGGTGCTCAACTGTATCAATTATGTGGGCTTTGCGGTACTATTTATGTATGTGATGCGGCAGCCGCTATCGTTTTTACATCCGGTTCTGTCGATGGTACTGCAAATTATTGTTTTAGTGCCGTTTCTGCTAATTTTCTGCGAGGTGACACCTAGAATGATTGCCCGTCAAAACCCTAACGGATTCATCTCGCTCATGGCCGTTCCGTTACTGATAATGAGCAAGTTGATGAAACCGATAACATTCTTCGTGGCAAAGAACAACCGTCATATCGAGTTGCAAGTACATAAAAACCAATCTATTTCGATGGATGAATTGTCCGACGTGATTGAGGAAAATCCGACAGGCCTGATGAGCGAGCGCGAGATGCTGAAGGGCATTATCGAGTTTGGCAACATTGAGGTTTCAGAGATTATGTGCCCGCGGGTGGATATGGTGGCCATTGAGTCGAAAGAGCCGTTTGAGCAGGTGCTGAAAAAAATCACCGAATCGGGCTACTCGCGCATACCCGTTTACACCGATACATTTGACCAAATATCTGGTATTCTGTATATTAAGGACTTGCTGCCGTATGTGAACAACAAAAACGGCTTCAAGTGGATGACACTTATCCGTCCGCCGCATTTTGTGCCCGAGAACAAGAAAATCAACGAGTTGCTCGAGGAGTTGCAGATGCAGAAAAACCATATGGCCATAGTGGTCGATGAGTACGGCGGCACGTCGGGCCTGGTGACGATGGAGGACATTATTGAGATGATTGTGGGCGACATTTCCGATGAGTTCGACGAGGAAGAGTCCGACTTCACGCGCGTCGATGAGAACACCTACATTTTCAAAGGCAAGACGCTGCTTTCGGATTTCTGCGATGAGTTGGAGATTGATTCTGAGACATTTGCCGAGGCGCAAGGCGAGTCGGAGTCGCTGGCGGGACTGATTCTGGAGATGAAGGGCGAACTGCCGCGCAAGAACGAACGTTTTGAGTGCTGCGGCTTCGAATTCACTGTCCTTGAGGTAGATAGGCGGCGAATCACTTCGGTGAAGGTGCACCGCAAAATTGCCGCCGAACCCGCACCTGCCGACCAATGATTTGGCTACCTTTGCAACCAAATTGCTGATTATGACAAAAATCGTTTCATTGTTTGCGCTTGTCGCGATGCTGGTGTCCTGCGGCAACGACTATGTGCCGAAACCGCGCGGTTATTACCGAGTGGATATGCCTGAAAAAAGTTATCAATCAATCGATTGCAAGGTGCCGTATCGGTTCGAGTATCCAACTTACGCAACCTTCGATTTGCGCAACTCAAAAAACGCTGACGAGCGCTATTGGGCCGATGTCAACTTCAAGTCGCTCAACGCGAAAATCCATTTGAGTTACAAAGCAATCGACCATAATTTGGACAGTTATATTACTGATGCACACAACTTTGTGTATAAGCACACAATAAAAGCCGACGCCATTAGCGAGACGCCGTACGACAATCCTGACCGCAAGGTTTATGGTCTGCTTTACGAAATCAGCGGCGATGCGGCGTCGAACGTGCAGTTCTATGTGACTGACAGCGTGCACCATTTTGTGCGCGGCGCGCTCTATTTCAACGTGGTGCCAAACAAAGATTCGCTCGCGCCGATGCTCGATTTCATTAACACCGATATCAAGCACCTGATTGAGACTTTTAGTTGGAACTAACTATGCCACTGCTATTTACACAGACGATTGGCGATGCTGTATTAGGTGTTTGGAGCAAACAGGAGACGGCAGAGCAACTTTTGCCTATGATTTGTTTGCACGATGCGGATAAGGCTGTGTATGAGCAAATTGGCAACGACCGCCGCCGCACCGAATGGCTCACAACGCGAATCGTGCTGCGCGAGTTGCTCAACCGCGATGTAACTATTGCCCACGACAGCAACAGCAAACCATATATCGCTGAAAACAAGAGTTTTATATCGATTTCACACTCAAAAAATATGGTTGCCGTGATGGTTGCCGAACAGAATTTGGGTATCGACATTGAGCAGATTACCGCGCGGACAACAAAAGTCCGCCATAAATTCCTGACTGGCAATGAATTGGATTGGTGCAAAACCGATACCGAGCACACCCTTGTCTGGACGGTCAAGGAAGCCGCCTACAAGTTGATTGGCAGCGGACTGGAACACACCGAAGTTGAGATTGAAGAAAATCCCAACTTTATGCAAGTGGCTGATTACAATGTCGTTATACGCAAAAACACGCCTGTCAGGAAAAACTGCCACTCGCAACTAATCGGCGACAATATTTTGTCGTATATTATCGGGTAGAAAAACGAAATATGTTACTGACTGATATTCAAGAAAATATTGCCAAAGGCCGCAAGATGTTCGCCCTGCTTATCGACCCCGACAAGCAGAATGAATCCGATTTGCTGCGCCTGACCGAAAAAATCAACTCGGCCAATGGCCCCGACATTATTTTGGTTGGCGGAAGCCTGCTTTTCAGCAATATCGATGAAACGGTTGCCACCCTGAAGCGCCACACGCAAAAGCCTGTGGTTCTGTTTCCTGGCAGCGCAATGCAAGTTTCGGACAAGGCCGACGGCATTCTGTTGCTGTCACTCATTTCGGGCCGCAACCCCGAATTTCTTATCGGTCAGCACGTGCAGGCGGCACCCGCTTTGGCCAAATCGGGCATTGAGATTCTGCCAACAGGCTATATGTTGATTGGCGAAGAGAACCACACTTCGGTTCGCTACATAAGCAACACAATGCCAATACCTTACAACAAAACTGACATTGCTGTGGCTACGGCTCTGGCTGGTCAGATGTTGGGCTTGAAGGCCATTTATCTGGAAGGCGGAAGCGGCGCCACCAAGCCCGTCAGTGCCGAAATGATTGCGGCCGTGCGCCGTGCGGTTGGTCTGCCGCTGATTGTCGGCGGTGGTCTGCGTTCGGCAGCCGATGTCACAACTGCCTTAAAATCAGGCGCCGACATTGTCGTAGTCGGCACTTCGATTGAAAGCAATTATGGGTTGGTAGAGGAGATTGCTCGCGCTGTGACAGGTTTTTCTCGCTAACTGTCTGCATTTCAGTTGCATATTTAAAACCATTCGCTATCTTTAAAGTCGGTTTTGTGATTCACAATCAATCGGATTTGCAATGCCATTGACATATTTATAATTGGCATTCAGCAGAACTCAACGGTCTGCCGAGGCCTCCTAAAAATTTATTTCTATGAGAACAATCTCGTTTTTTGTTGCGTCAGTAGGAATGTTGCTGATGACACAATCGTGCTCAAACTCGCCGAAACAGGCGACCGATAACGCACAAATGCCTCGCGGCGGGGCAGTAGCCGAAATCACCGCAGCCGCCGACGAACTTATCGCCTACACTGACACGCTTGAGGGAGTAACGCTTCAGAGCGTGATGATTGCCCAACACGGCAAAGTGATTTACGAAAAATGGATGAACGGCGGTGCGGCCGACACTCCGCACGTGATGCACTCTGTCAGCAAATCGTTTTGCGCAACGGCTGTCGGAATGCTTGTCGATGATGGCAAGTTGAAGGTTACCGACAAGGTTGTCGATTTCTTTCCCGACCAATTGCCTGCCGAAGTCTCCGATAATCTGAAAGCGATGACCGTTCGCGACCTGCTTACGATGAACTGCGGCCACGAAACCGAGCCAAACGTGCGTCGCAACGGCGACAGCACCGATTGGGTTTCAGCCTTTCTCGAGCACCCCGTCACCAAGGAACCGGGCTCGTGGTACTGCTATAATTCAATCGGCACTTATATGCTGTCGGCCATTGTGCAAAAGATTACAGGTCAGAAAGTTGTCGATTTTCTCACGCCGCGTCTTTTCGAGCCGCTGCATATCGATAAACCACGCTGGGACGAGAGTCCGCAAGGCATTAACTGCGGCGGATGGGGACTTTTTATCAAGACGGAGGATATGCTGAAGTTCGGCCAACTCTTTTTGCAGCAGGGCCAATGGGAAGGCAAACAACTGTTGAGCCGCGAGTGGGTGGCTGAAGCGTCGGCTTGCCAAGTGCCGTCTGTTCCGGCAGGCACTCGCCCCGACGAGGTTGAAGCCAAAGGTTTAACCACCGACAACTGCGCGTGGCTGCTTGGCTATGGCTACCAAATGTGGCGCTGCCCCGACAACGCATATCGTGCCGACGGCGCCCGCGGTCAATACATTATTGTGATGCCCGACCAAGACGCCGTGATTGCCGTAACCGCCGATTCGCCCGATTTGCAGGCTGAATTAAGCAGTATTTACAAATATCTGTTCCCGGTGCTGAAGAAATAAAGAATAGAGGAACGCAAAAAACAAGGGACGGTCTAAAGCATTGGGCTGTCCCTTATATTTATTTACAAATCCAATTGAACAATCAAGTCTTGAGAGCTAAACCTAGTGTCTTCCCCCCCCTCCCCTTTTAAACTCTCACCACCTAGTATATAAATTTTCGACATTACCCCCATAAAAATTAGGGGTATATTTCAAAATTTGTAAGTAATCCACGTACAATGTACCATTTTTGACATATCTTTGCACCATAAACATAAAAATCAGACAACAATGTCAACAATCCGTTTCAAGGCTTTGGAGCAACTGATGAATCGTCAGGCGGTGAAGGTTGAGATGCCCGACAAAAAAACGTCGGAGTATTATGCCGAGAATGTTTTCGACAAGAGCAAAATGAAGGAGTTCTTGTCGCGTGAGGCTTACGAGTGCGTCATCGACTCAATTGAGAACGGCACGCGCATACCGCGCCGTATTGCTGACCAGGTGGCATCGGGTATGAAGGCGTGGGCGCTGGGCAAGGGCGCAACGCACTACACGCACTGGTTCCACCCGCTCACCGGCTCAACAGCCGAGAAGCACGACGCCTTCTTTGAGCCGAATTTCGACAGCGCAACCGGCATTGAGGCTTTCGATGGCGGCAAACTGGCACAGCAGGAGCCCGACGCGTCGAGTTTCCCGAGCGGCGGATTGCGCAACACTTTTGAGGCGCGCGGTTACACAGCGTGGGATCCTTCGTCGCCAGCCTTCATTCTGGAGAAAACACTCTGTATACCAACTATTTTCATATCGTACACGGGCGAGGCGCTCGATTTCAAAACGCCGCTTCTAAAGGCTACTTCGGCTTTGAACGACGCGGCTGTCGGCGTCTGCCAGTATTTCGATAAAGATGTCACGAAAGTGGTGACTACGCTTGGTTGGGAGCAGGAGTATTTCCTTGTTGATTCGGCGTTGTTCCTGGCCCGTCCTGACTTGCAACTGACCGGCCGCACCCTTATGGGGCACGCTTCGGCCAAGGACCAGCAGTTGGACGACCACTATTTCGGCACCATTCCGAGCCGCGTGAGCGCCTTTATGCGCGATTTTGAGGTTGAGGCCTATCGCTTGGGAATTCCCGTCAAGACACGCCATAACGAGGTGGCACCCAATCAGTTCGAGTGCGCACCTGTGTTCGAGGAAGCCAATCTTGCCGTCGACCACAATATGCTGCTGATGGATTTGATGAAGAAGGTGGCTCGCCGTCACAATTTCAACGTGCTTTTCCACGAAAAGCCATTCAAGGGAATCAGCGGGTCTGGCAAGCACAACAACTTCTCAATGGCCACCAACACCGGCGTCAACTTGCTCTCGCCGGGCAAGAACCCGAAGAGCAATATGCAATTTTTGGTGTTCCTGGCCTGCACAATCAGCGCTGTCTATGAGTACGGCGACCTTCTGCGCGCCAGCATTGCCACCGCCGGCAACGAGCACCGTTTGGGCGCCACCGAAGCGCCACCGTCAATAATGTCGGTGTTCTTAGGAAGTTATCTGTCTGGTATTCTTGACGATATAGAGCAACGCGTGAGCGACAAGAAGATGACGCCCGACGAAAAAACCGACATTAAGCTGGGCATTGGTCGGATTCCCGAGATTCTGCTCGACAACACCGACCGCAACCGCACGTCGCCATTCGCCTTCACGGGCAACCGCTTCGAGTTCCGGTCGGCAGGAGCCAGCGCCAACTGCGCAGCGCCAATGACCTTCCTTTGCCTTGGCGTGGCCGACCAACTGCGCAAATTCAAGCAGAAAGTCGATGCCAAAATCGATGCCGGTGTGAAGAAAGATGAGGCAATCTTCCAAGAACTGAAAGAGTTGATAGTGTACTCAAAACCAGTGCGTTTCGATGGCAACGGCTACAGCCGCGAGTGGGAGAAGGAGGCCGAGCGCCGCGGACTATCGAACCCGAAAGGGGCGATTGCCGCATTGGAAGCTTTCCGCGACCCGAAGAATATTGACCTTTGCACAAGCGCTAAAGTGTTCACCGAGCGTGAGATAGAAGCTCGTCACGAAATCCGCGTCGAAAACTACACCAAGAAGATTCAGATTGAGTCGCGCGTGTTGGGCGATTTGGCTACAAACCACATTATACCAACCGTTTACAAATATCAGAATCAACTGATTGAGAACGTGCGCGGCTTGAAAGAAGTGCTTAGTGAAGCTGATTTTAACGAGGTCGCCGAGTTGCAACTTGAGACCATAAAAGATATATCAAAGCGCATAACAGCCATAAAATCAATGGTTACCGAAATGACCGAGGCTCGCAAGCATGCCAACGCCATTGCCGACATTTTTGAGAAAGCTCGGGCCTATTCCGACAATGTGAAGCCTTATCTGGACAGCATTCGCGAGCATATCGACCACCTTGAGATGATTTCGGACAATGAAATATGGCCGCTGCCAAAATATCGGGAACTGCTCTTCTCGCATTGATTCAAAACGTGATAAGTTGTTACTAAATCCTGGCTGCCGGTTCATATTTTCTGAAGCCCAACTGTACGATATTTGAATTACATTTGTCAAATCATCGACAGCATTATGGCAGAAAAGATTTTGCATCTCGAAACGGTTGAGCCACTGGACCTTTACGGCGCCAAGTGCTCGCGGCTCGACATTCTGAAACGCGCTTTCCCGAAAATTCAGATTGTGGCACGTGGCCACGATGTGAAAGTGCTGGGCGACGAGCAGCAGATTGCCGATTTCGAAGACAAATTCCGCCAGGTGGTGCATTTCCTGGACACTTTCAACCGTCTTTCTGACGACGATTTGGTGCAGATTCTGAACAATCAGCAACAGCACCAGAGCGATGTGCCCGACGACCTGATTGTGTTCGGCAACAACGGCCGCGCCATCCGCGCACGCAGCGCCAACCAGCAGCGAATGGTGGACGCTGTGGCGCAGAGCGATATGCTTTTTGCACTTGGCCCCGCGGGCTCTGGCAAGACCTACACCGCCATTGCATTGGCTGTTAGAGCATTACGCAACCGCGAAGTGCGCCGCATTGTTTTGAGCCGCCCCGCAGTTGAAGCAGGCGAGCGCCTGGGTTTCCTGCCTGGCGACCTGAAAGAGAAAATCGACCCATATCTGCAGCCGCTCTACGATGCGCTCAACGATATGATTCCGGCCAAGAAACTCGAGTCGCACCTTGAGGAGGGCGTGATTCAGATTGCGCCGTTGGCGTTTATGCGCGGCCGCACGCTCGACAACGCCTTTGTCATCCTTGATGAGGCGCAGAACACCACGCTGCCGCAGATGAAGATGTTCCTGACGCGTATGGGTATGAATTCGAAATTCATCATTACGGGCGACATGACGCAAATCGACCTTCCACGCACGCAGGACAGCGGTTTGGTGCAGGCCATCCGTCTGCTGAAAAAGATTGACGGCATCAGCATTGTCGAACTCGATGAAAGCGACATCGTGCGCCACCGTCTTGTGAAAGAAATAGTTAAAGCCTTTGATAAAGGATTGAAGGATTGAATAATTGAAGGACTGAATAAAGTGCTAACCGATTCAAGCCGATTTAAACCGATAACTTATTCTGATATAATCGGATACAATCGGTTAGAAAAACAAAAAAATATCAGAACGTTTAAACATAAAATTCTAAATACTAAATCATAATTCCTAAATATTTCAATATGAACACAGTATCAAAAACAAACTTCAAATTCAGCGGCCAGAAAGGCGTGTACAACGGCAAAGTGCGCGACGTGTACAACATCAACGACCAGTATCTGGCAATGGTTGTGAGCGACCGCATTTCGGCTTTCGATGTTATCCTGCCAAAGGGTATTCCGTTCAAAGGTCAGGTTTTGAACCAGATAGCGTCGTATTTCCTTGACGCTACGGCCGACATCGTGCCAAACTGGAAAATCGCCAGCCCCGACCCGAACGTGACCATCGGCCACAAATGCGAGCCGTTTGCTGTTGAAATGGTTGTCCGCGGCTACCTGACTGGCAGTTCGTGGCGCCTGTACCGCGACGGCGGACGCGAGATTTGCGGTGTTGCGCTGCCCGAAGGCCTGCGCGAGCATCAGCGTTTCGAGCACCCAATCATCACCCCGACAACCAAGGCCGACATTGGCACTCACGACGAGAACATCTCGCGCGAAGACATCATTAAAAATGGTCTGGTTTCGGCTGAAGACTACGCCCAACTTGAGAAGTACACGCTGGCTCTGTTCCAACGCGGCACCGAAATGGCCAAGAAAATGGGCTTGATTCTGGTCGACACCAAGTACGAGTTCGGCAAGAATGACGGCAAAATCTACCTGATTGACGAGATTCACACCCCCGACTCGTCGCGTTACTTCTACGCCGACGGCTACGAAGAGCGTTTTGCCAAAGGCGAGGCTCAGAAACAACTCTCGAAAGAGTTTGTGCGTGAGTGGCTTATGGCCAATGGTTTCCAAGGCCGCGCAGGCGAGCAGGTTCCCGAAATGACGCCCGAAATCATCAGCCAGATTTCGAACCGCTACATCGAACTCTACGAGCACATTGTTGGCAGCAAGTTCGTTCCTGGCGACGTAACCGACGTGCAGAACCGCATCTTCAACAATGTTGAGAACTACATTAAGGCTAATCTGCTGAAATAGAGTAATAAATGCAAAACCGGCTCAAACGGGTCGGTTTTGTTTTTTGTTTTCCGAAAAATTCTATTTTTGCCGACACAAATGCGGGCATAGCTCAGTTGGTAGAGCATCAGCTTCCCAAGCTGAGGGTCGCGAGTTCGAGTCTCGTTACCCGCTCAAAAGGCACTTGCAAAGCAGGTGTTTTTTTATGTCCGGCCAACGTGAATAGCTATTCGTCATTTTTCGCGATTTCGTTTATCTTTGCCCGCTATCAGAAAAAAGCAATGCAGTTCAGTTTAACAGCCACCGACAGCAAATCATCCGCCCGCGCGGGGCAGATTCTGACCGACCACGGCACCATTCAGACACCGATTTTTATGCCTGTTGGCACGGTGGGCTCGGTCAAAGGAATCCATCAACGCGACGTGGCCGACGACATTCGTGCGCAGATAATCCTGGGCAACACCTATCACCTTTATCTGCGTCCCGGAACGGCTTTGCTGCGCGAGGCTGGTGGCTTGCACCGCTTTATGAACTGGCAGCGCCCCATACTCACCGACAGCGGCGGCTACCAGGTTTTCAGCCTTTCGGCCAACCGCAAACTCACCGAGGAAGGCGCTCGGTTCAGTTCGCATATCGATGGCTCGAAGCATTTGTTCACGCCCGAGAATGTAATTGACATACAACGCATTATCGGTTCCGATATTATGATGGCGCTCGATGAATGCCCGCCGGGCGACTGCGATTACAACTACGCCCAAAAATCGCTCGACCTGACAATGCGTTGGCTGCGCCGGGGCGTTGAAGCGTTCCGCAGCACCGAACCGCTCTATGGTCACAGCCAGGCCTATTTCCCGATTGTACAGGGCGCGTCGTTCACCGATTTGCGCCAGCGTGCGGCCACCGAGATTGCCGAACTTGGAATGGACGGCAACGCCATTGGCGGACTGGCTGTGGGCGAGCCAACCGAGGTGATGTACCAGATGATTGAGGTTGTGAACGCCATTCTGCCCGCCGACAAGCCCCGTTACCTGATGGGCGTTGGCACACCGGCAAATATTCTCGAGGGCATCAGCCGCGGCGTTGATATGTTCGACTGCGTGATGCCAACCCGCAATGGCCGCAACGGAATGCTATTCACCAGCGAAGGCATCATCAACATAAAAAACAAAAAGTGGGAAAACGAGTTCTCACCCATCGACCCCAACGGCACGTCGTTTGTCGATTCAAGCTACACGCTGGCCTATCTGCACCATCTGTTTGTAGCGCAGGAAATGCTGGGAATGTCAATCGCCAGTATGCACAATCTGGCGTTCTACCTTTGGCTTGTTGGCGAGGCGCGCAAACATATTGTTGAAGGCAATTTTGCGGAATGGAAAAACGTTATGGTCCAAAAAGTTACAAATCGATTGTAGGCTATGAGCAACTATATGAAGAAGTTGGACCGTTTCATCATCCGCAGGTTTCTGGGGACGTTCGCTTTTTCACTCATACTGATTCTGCTCATTGTGGTCATCTTCGACATTTCCGAAAAAATCGACGATTTCATTGTGAAACAAGCACCGTTGAAAGCGATAATCTTCGACTATTACATGAATTTTATCCCTTACTTCGCCAATCTATTCTCAGCGATGTTCATCTTTATCGCTGTTATTTTCTTTACCTCGAAGATGGCCGGCGATTCTGAAATCATCGCCATCTTGAGCAGCGGTGTGAGCTACAGGCGTTTTTTGTTCCCATATTTCATTTCTGCGCTGATTCTGGCCATTTGCTCTTATTTGCTGATTAATTGGATCATACCGCCAGCCAATGAGAAACGGTTGGCCTATGAGGAGAAATATTTCCGCAACAAATATGTGAACCACGAGCAGGACATCCACCGACAGATTCTACCCGGACAATTCATCTATATGAGCAGTTACAATACCAATTATGATATTGGATACAAATTTGCGCTCGAGCAGATTGAAAACGGGAGACTGAAGTCGAAACTCATATCGGAGTATATTCAATGGGACACTACGCTAAACAAGTGGCAGGCAAGCAATTGTTACATTCGCACATTCAGCGATAACGGTGAGGAACACGTGAAATTTTACCGCAAACTCGACACCACTCTGAATATGCTGCCGAGTGATTTCGCGCGGCGTAACAACGTGGTTGAGGCCATGAACTACCGCGAGCTGAACGAATTTATTGAACAGGAAACGCTAAAAGGCTCTGACAATGTGGTTGTTTGGAAAATTGAAAAACACAAGCGTTTCGCATACTCGTTCTCAACCTTCATCTTAACGCTGATTGGCGTCACGCTGTCTTCGCGAAAGAAGCGCGGCGGAATCGGCATAAACATAGGTGTCGGCATCTTGCTGGCATTCACATATATAATGTTTATGGAAGTATCGAATGTGCTTGCCCTAAACGCCCACGTGCCGCCCGTGATAGCGGTTTGGATTCCGAATGTGATTTTCGGCTTGATTGGTATAATTTTGTACAATCAGGCAAAAAAATGAAACAAAAGTTCATCGTATGGCAAGATTTCTTACATTCGCTTTCGGCAGTCGCCCCAAAATTGACAAAATACAAAACTATATAAATGCAAAAAAAATGGATACTAAAGGAACAGGCCGAAGCGGAAAAGATTGATGAATTGGCAGAGTCAGCCGGCATCAGTAAACCATTGGCTAACTTACTATTGCAACGAGGTATAAACGACAGTGAATCGGCGCGCAAATTCTTCCGCCCCGACCTTCAACAGCTCTACGACCCATTTCTGATGAAAGATATGGACAGAGCAGTGGAAAGGCTAGAAAAAGCCATTATCGAGCGTGAGAATGTGCTTATTTACGGCGATTACGATGTCGACGGCACAACAGCAGTTGCAATGATGTATGTGTTCCTAAAAAGCAAGTGCCGTAACGTATTTTACTATGTTCCAGACCGTTACACTGAAGGGTATGGAATCTCTTACAAGGGCATCGACTACGCCGAAGAGATGGGCTGCAAACTCATCATTGCACTCGACTGCGGCATAAAAGCCTTGCCCAAAGTCGATTACGCCGCAGAAAAAGGCATTGAGTTCATAATCTGCGACCACCACGAGCCGGGCGAAGAGTTGCCCCGGGCGGCCGCCGTGCTCGACCCAAAGCGTGCCGACTGCAGCTATCCGTTCAACGAACTGTCGGGCTGCGGTGTCGGATTCAAACTGATTCAGGCCTACGCTTCGCGGAACAAAATTCCGTTCTACCAGATTAAACCGTTTCTCGACCTTGTGGTGGTGAGCATCGCCAGCGACATTGTGCCCATCATCGACGAGAACCGCATCTTGGCCTACTACGGACTCAAGCAGCTGAACACCAATCCGCGCGTGGGACTTCGCGCCGTGATGAAGAAATCGGGCATAACACCCCCGCCGCAGCGCAACAAGGACGACCGCCAGTTCGATGTGCCAACAACACCTTGCGAAGTGACTCAGCCTGCCGACGAGCCCGAATTCCGCCCGGTGAAAATCGGCGACATTGTCTTCAAAATCGGGCCGCGCATCAACGCTGCCGGACGTATGGATTTGGGACGCTATTCGGTTGATTTACTTGTCGAACGCAACGAAGCCAAGGCCGAAGAGATGGCCTGCAAGATTGAAACCGACAACACCGACCGCAAAACCCACGACCAGAACATCACCAACGAAGCTTTGGCCGTGATTGACAGCTGCGACGAACTGAAAAACCGCCGCTCAACGGTGCTCTACAACCCCGAGTGGCACAAGGGCGTCATCGGAATTGTGGCGTCACGGCTCATCGATTTCTATTACCGACCAACTGTAATCTGCACAAAATCAAATGGTTTGATTACCGGCTCGGCCCGCTCGATACCTGATTTCAACCTTTACGAAGCCATTGAAAAATGCCAGAGTCTGCTCGAGAGCTTCGGCGGCCACACCTACGCTGCCGGCCTGACGCTCAAGGAAGAGAATCTCGAAGCATTTGTCGAAAAGTTTGAAAGCGTTGTTGATAGCATGATTACCGACGACATTATGGTGCCGCGCATCGATGTTGACGAAGCGCTGACACTGTCTGACATCACGCCGAAATTCTTCAAGTGCCTTGAGATGTTTGAACCGTTCGGACCAGGAAATATGGCGCCTGTTTTTGTCTGCCGGGGCCTTACTGACAGCGGTCAGTCGCAGCTTGTCGGCCAGATGCGCGAGCACCTGAAACTGACTGTTGTCGACGAGTCGGTCAACCGCCCAATGTCGGCCATTGCTTTCAAGCAGTCGGAACACTTTGACGCCATTCACCGTGGCGAAAAATTCGATATTTGTTTCTCATTGGAAATGAATACGTTCCGCGGAAAAGAGACGCTGCAACTGAAAGTTCACGACATAAAGATGTCGAACGGGCAATAGCGCACCGCAGCGGTTTATTGGTTTGAATTGCACTCAATTATCAGCACCTGCCGTGTCGTTTTGTCAACCTTGAACCGGTTGTCGGGACGGTAACCGATAATCCATGCAATCTTTTCGCCCGATGCAAGCACCATAACGCGCTCTTTGTCAAACACATTCACCTTGTTATTGACAAAAAAGTCGCTCAGTTTCTGCGCTTTGTCCATTCCTATCGGATAGAAAAAATCGCCGTGCTGCCAGCGCCTGATTGTCAGCGGGAAACAGAGTTTGTCAAGGTCGAGACAGGCGACAGAAGGGCGTTTGTCGAGCACAAAATCGGCAATCGGTACAATGCGCATTGTCAGACCAAGGCTGTCGATATTGCGGGGTGAGTCAATCTCAACGGTTTGAAAATCAGAATCTTCAGTTGGCTCAATAATAATTCGGCTGCGATCGACAAGCAGGCGGTGCGTAGCCGACTGAAAAGTGCTGCCCGACTTCTGCCCCACTGCTTTCATAATGTCTTCAGTCTGCGAACTATTGAACCCGAACGGCCTGATGCTCTCAAACAGAACAGTCGCGGCAAACGGCTGTTGCACAAGTTTTTCCGTATCGATAATTGTCTCTCGGCCAGCCGTCTGCACAACTTCGGCGGCAACCTTTGCCACATACCAGTTGTAGATGTCGGCTGCCTGACGGATATGCCTGAAATTCTTCAGCATACGCTCTTCAAACGCCGGATTCAGCTCTTTCATCACGGGCACAACGCGGTGGCGGATAATGTTACGCTGATAGTCGTCGGAAAGGTTGGTGCTGTCGGTGCGGAACGCAAGGTTGTTGAGCCGCGCATACTCTTCAATCTGACTGCGGGTGGCAAACAGCAGCGGTCGTGCAATGTTGCCATTGAGAGCCGCAATGCCCGTCAGGCCGTTGATTCCGGTGCCGCGCGTTAGATTGAGCAGCATGGTCTCAATGTTATCGTTCAGATGATGAGCCGTCAGAATGCGGTCGAATTGGTGCTCGGCGGCCAGTTGGGCAAACCAGTTGTAGCGCAGTTCGCGTGCGGCCATCTCAACCGACAGCCGATGCTCGCCGGCGTAAGCCAGGGTGTTGAAACGGATGCTGAAGAACGGCATTTGATATTTCGCGGCCAGTTGGCGCACAAACTCTTCGTCGCTATCGGCATCGGCGCCGCGCAGTTGGAAGTTGCAGTGCGCCACAGCCACCTTCAGCCGGCATTGCGCCAGCAGATGCAGCATCACAACCGAATCGGCGCCACCGCTCACAGCCGCAAGCAGGCTCTCACCGCGGCCAAACAAGCCGTTCTGATTCACAAATTGTTTGAACTGCCGAAGCATCATTCTGTTTTTTTGCCAAATGTAGCAAATCGGCGCGGCAATCAACCTGTTTCAGCAAATTTTGAGTTATTGCAACGTAATATGCGTATTCGTTTACCCGGCAAAAAAACACGATAATCTGCTGTTAACTCATATTTTTTACCATTTAACAGCACGTTATCGGCCATTTTTATTCGATAGCGTGCTGCTAACTCATTTTTTTAGGCACTTAGCAGCAGATTATCGCAACCAAATGAACTAAACCGCTAAATCGGCCAATTCAATGGTGGTGAGCATCGCGGCGGTTAATTGTTTCTCTTGTGCAAGGCGGTTGGCTTGCTATGCCTCGCTTGTTTTCGCACAGATGACACGAGATAACACAGATTAACACAGCGTTTTTTGAACGCAGATTTAACTGATTGGACGGATTTTCGCAGATTTGAAATTATTTAATAAATCGGATTTGCAAATTCAACTTCATAAACAACTCACCATTTTCTTCATAGATAGAGCCGAATTTGTGGCGAGTTTGACTTGGCGTTTCAAATCGAGTATTGTAAAATAGATAGTCTTCCAAATCGTTGCGGTCGAAAAAGTGGTAGCAAACCACGTCACCATCTTCTTTAACTACAATGTAACCGCCGTTGGCGTTGAATTTTCCTTGCCAAGGCGTCGCGGCGGTCATTCCAAGCGCAAACGCGAGCAGAAACTGTTTTACCTTGTATTCATAAATTGGCTGACCTTCGCAGTTTATGTTCAAAGGGTCAGTCATGGTTATGTGAGCGACAGCCTCTTCTACTGTTCTAGCATCGCCAGAATAGTAGTAAAGCAAACATTCTGCAATTATTCGTTCCATTCCTAAATCAAGCATTGTCAAGTTATTGTGCAGACGGCTTTGTGCAACTTTTTGGAAGGAAACTGTGGCATTGCAACCATTAATCAGTTGGAATTTGTCACGGAAATATTTTTGGCCATTTATCTCATCAATTAGAGCATTGTCCACACCATTTATCCGGTAAATGAAGTTTGTGGCGTCGCCCGAAGCATTGATAAGAGTTGAATCGGCACCAAGTTTTGACTTGATACTGTAACCCAATTCGGGTTTTGAACCAGTGTGCAGATTGTGTATCACAATGCGAATATCGGCTTTATCCTGCGATTTGGCGCAAACTTTTTCACATTTTATTTCTTCCATAAATTGCTCGATACCATCAATGTTTTCGGAACCTCTAATGCTTTTTATGTAATTCAAAAGCCGGGTTGCTTCTGTACGAAAACGCTCTTGCGGAACCTCGAACTGAACCATTTGTCCTGACACCAAAATGTTGTTTTTGGCCGCCTGAACCTTATAACTGATACGGTCGGGGGCATCATTACGGAAAACTTCAAGAATCGGATAAAACCTATCATCGTAGCGGTTTAGACGCCCATCGCCACAATAAAGACGGCCATCGGCAAGCAACTTCAGAAATGTGTATAGCTCCGACCACTCACCTTTGTTTTTCGAAGCACTCATAGCAACTTTTTGTTTGATAGTGTTTTAAGAAGTTGTTCTGCTGTGGCTTGAATGGCGGGCACAGCAACCGAATTGCCAAACTGCTTGTATGCCGAAGCGTCAGCAACCACAATTTTGAAATCGTCGGGGAAACCTTGCAGACGCGCCCATTCGCGCGGTGTCATCCGACGAAGACCGTCGGTATTGTATTCGCCTTTTATTCGCGTTGTTGGTGTTAGGTCGGTTTGGCGCTTGTCGATTACCAAATTGCGCTCCCGGCCCATACCGCCAACCACAATGGCGTTTGCCACGGCGTTATCGTCTATAACCTCGTAGCCGAAACCATTGCCTTTGGCCGCGTGACGTTCTTTGTGCGCAACCAGGGTGTTGACGTATTGCGTTGACAAATAATATTTTGACGGTACGGGTTTTTCTTCGCGAATGTCGATAAAATGCTTCGTAACTTCTTTCTGTTCGGGATAGACAAAATCATCCTTTTTTATTCCCAAGTCTTTGCGGAATCCGACAATGTAAATCCTCTCACGGTGCTGCGGAACACCGAAAAACATAGCGTTCACAATCTGTGGGTCGGGAACTACATAGCCAACCTCATCAAGCGTATTCAAAATGGTTTGTAAGGTGCGTCCTTTATCGTGAATCATCAAGCCCTTAACATTCTCAAGGAAAAAGGCTTTAGGTTGTTTGCGTCGTAAAATCTCGGCCACATCGAAAAACAATGTGCCGCGAGTTTCCTCGAAACCACGCTTTTTGCCAGCCAACGAGAATGCTTGACACGGAAATCCGCCACAAAGAATATCGAAATTGTCGGGTATGAAACTTTTAGTACGTTCGCTTGTTATGTCGCCAAATGGCACATCGCCATAATTCGCAAAATATGTTTTTTGTGCCTGAGCATCCCATTCCGACGAATAAACGCACTGACCGCCAAGATTTTGGAACGCCAGTCTGAATCCGCCAATACCAGCAAATAGGTCGATAAAGGTGAATTTTGGTTTTTCAGGTGCCGGAAACGGAACGTTGAAAACATCTTTGAACAAATAAAGTTGCGTTGCGTCAGGTTCGCTAACTTCATTAGAGCCTTCGTTTTCGTTTGATTTTGGAAACCATTGGCTAATAAACTGTTGTGCCTTGTCATCGTAAGTCGTAGAATACTTTGACTGACGAAGTTGGATATAATGTGTAACTATTGCAAGTTGGTCGGCAACCGAAACCTGTTCGCCACTCTCATCAACTTGTTGGCTGCTTGATTTTGTACTTATTATGCTGTTTTTTAATCCTATATCAGCCAAAGTCAACGGTTTCCCGCCACTAACGCTTTTTGAGTCCGTCATCATTCTGTTTTTTAGGTCGCGTTCACCATTTCACCTAAAAAACATTGCGGTCTGATTTCGGCACCCGGCAAAAAAAATGTGGACATTTCCTCATCCACATTCCAGGTGCTTGGCCAGACCTTACAAACCAGATAAGGAATGCCCACGTATAACACGTGAGCATTCACAACTATCTTCTGGTTTGTAAATTCCTTTGCGGCCAAGCTTTGGAATGTTTTCAGATTAGCGGTAAACGCTATTGATTAATAATATGTTAACTTAAACTTTCTGTTTCTTTTTTCGTGTTTTTAATTGTTCTTCACAAAGATAATATCTATTTGGTACGATTATCAAAGAGAAATTTTGTTGTGTAGGAAAATAAAATGCCCGTTGCGTACCTACCGCACGCTAAACGCTTGTGTAAATGGTTTCTACCAATCTATCGCCCCCGGGTCTTTTTAAAGAAATCTGTGAGAATCAGTGTTCCCGATAACCATCGGGGCAGTGTCGTCTGTGCGAAAATAATCTGCGTTCATTAATTATCTGTGCCTCGGCGTTAGCCGAGCCTGTGTCGTCTGTGCGAGAACATATGCAAAAATCCCCGCCACCTGTTTCGGCAACAATGATCATCCACAAACTTGCCGATATCGGCAAGAATTTATATATTTACAGCAGATTTTATGCAAAAACCTTGCCGATAGAATGGAATATATATCTGTAACAAAGTTTGCCGAGAAGTACGGAATCAGCGAGCGCACCGCACGCAACTACTGCGCAACGGGTAAAATCAGCGGCGCGTTTCTGACGGGCAAGACTTGGAATATTCCAACCGAAGCCGCACTGCCCAAAAGGGGGAAAAGCAAGGTGTCGCCACTGCTGCAGCGGCTGCGCGCCGAGCATGAAGCGCACCTGAAGGGCGGCATCTACCACCGCACGCAAATCGACCTCACCTACAACTCAAACCACATTGAAGGCAGCCGCCTGACCAAAGAGCAAACGCGCTATATATTTGAAACAAACACACTTGGCGCCAGCACCGACAACACCCGCATCGACGATATTATGGAAACGGTGAATCACTTCCGCTGCATCGACCACATTATCGTCCACGCAACCGACCGCATAACCGAAACGCACATAAAAGAATTACACAAAATACTGAAAACCAACACATCAGACAGTCAGAAGCAATGGTTTGCCGTTGGCGAATACAAGCGCCTTACCAATGAAGTTGGTGGCGAAGAGACTGTTTCGCCAGACGATGTGCACAAGCGAATGAAGGAACTTCTTGCCGAGTATAACAGTTTGAAACATCCTGATTTTGACAATGTTCTGAATTTTCACGTGCAGTTCGAGCGCATCCATCCGTTTCAAGACGGCAATGGCCGTGTCGGGCGGCTGCTCTTGTTTTGGCAATGCTTGCAGACAGGCATTGTGCCGTTCATCATCACCGAAGATTTACGGCTTTACTACTATCGCGGCATTCAGAATTGGGGCCGCGTCAACGGCTATTTGCGCGACACTTGCCTTTCTGCGCAGGACAACTATAAAGCCGTTTTGAACTATTTCGGCATCGATTATTAAAGAATTGGCAAAAAAAATCCCCGCCACCTGTTTCGGCAGCGGGGACCACTACAACTATGTAAAGATTATTAGTCTTTCAGTTTTGCGCAAAGGAACTCGCGGTTCATACGGGCGATGTTGCTGATTGAGATGCGTTTCGGGCACTCAGCCTCGCAGGCGCGGGTGTTGGTGCAGTTGCCGAATCCCAATTCGTCCATCTTGGCAACCATTGCCTTAACACGTTTGGCAGCCTCAACGCGGCCTTGCGGCAGCAGTACGAACTGCGAAACCTTGGCCGATACGAACAACATTGCCGAGCCGTTCTTGCAGGCAGCAACGCAAGCGCCGCAGCCGATGCAGGTGGCCGAGTCCATAGCCTCGTCGGCGTCAACCTTCGAGATTGGAATAGCGTTGGCGTCTTGAGCGCCGCCGCAGTTGAACGATACGTAGCCGCCAGCCTGTTGGATTTGGTCGAAGGCGTTGCGGTTCACCATCAGGTCTTTAAGAACAGGGAACGCAGCCGAGCGCCACGGCTCAACGGTGATGGTCTCGCCGTTTTTGAAGCGGCGCATATACAATTGGCAGGTTGTTGCGCCAGTTGCAGGACCGTGCGGGTGGCCGTTGATGTAGAGCGAGCACATTCCGCAGATACCCTCGCGGCAGTCGTGGTCGAACACAATTGGCTCCTCGCCCTTCTCTATGAGCGACTCGTTCAGAATATCCAAAGTTTCCAAGAACGAAGTGTCGGGGGTTGTCTCAACATTCTCGTAAGTCACAAACCCGCCTTTTTCTTTTGGGCCAGCCTGACGCCAAACCTTCAAGTTTACTTTCATTATATTATCTGTAGCCATTTGATTTACTTTTTAAGATGATTATGATTTATAGTTACGAGTTTGAACCTTGATAGCCTCATATTTAAGCGGTTCTTTCAGCAGTTCAGGCTCTTTGTTGTCGTCGCCCTGATAGTTCCAGCAGCCAACGTAGAAGTAGTTCTCGTCGTCGCGTTTTGCCTCGCCCTCTTCAGTTTGGTACTCCTCACGGAAGTGGCCACCGCAACTCTCGTTACGGCTCAGTGCGTCGCGGGCAATCAGTTCGCCCATCATAATAAAGTCTTTCAAACGGAAGGCCTTGTCGAGTTCGACATTCATACCTTCTTCCTTTCCTGGGATGAACAGGTTGGTTTCGAACTCCTTGCGCAACTCTTTCAGTTTGGTGAGCGCTGTCTCAAGGCTCTCTTTGGTGCGGCCCATACCAACATATTCCCACATAATGTGGCCCAAATCCTTGTGGATAGAGTCAACCGAGCGTTTGCCCTTGATTTTCATCAGAGCGTCCTGTTCGGCTTCGCATTTCTTCTGAGCGTCGATGAACTCTTTGCTGTTCGGGTCGAAGCGCGGAACGGTGATTTGGTCGCTCAAGTAGTTCTGAATGGTGTAAGGCAGAACGAAATAGCCGTCGGCCAGACCCTGCATCAGAGCCGAAGCACCCAGACGGTTGGCGCCGTGGTCAGAGAAGTTGCACTCGCCAATGGCGAACAGGCCCTTCACTGAAGTCTGCAGTTCGTAGTCAACCCACAGACCGCCCATTGTGTAGTGGATGGCAGGGAAAATCATCATCGGGTTGTAGTATTTCACGCCGTTAATCTCACGTGCGAACTCGCCAGGATTAACGTCCGAAATCTCTTCGTACATATCGAACAGGTTGCCGTAGCGCTGACGGACAACGTCGATGCCAAGGCGGTTGATGGCTTCAGAGAAGTCAAGGAACACGGCCAGGCCAGTGTTGTTCACGCCGAAGCCCTTGTCGCAGCGCTCCTTGGCGGCGCGGCTTGCAACGTCGCGCGGAACCAGGTTGCCGAATGCGGGATAGCGGCGCTCCAAGTAGTAGTCGCGGTCTTCTTCAGGAATGTCAGAGCCTTTGATTTCGCCCTTCTGAAGTTTCTTGGCGTCCTCAATCTTCTTCGGAACCCAAATGCGGCCGTCGTTACGCAGCGACTCCGACATAAGTGTCAGTTTCGATTGTTTGTCGCCGTGAACAGGAATACAAGTCGGGTGAATCTGTACGTATGAAGGGTTTGCAAAGTAAGCGCCCTTGCGGTAAGCCGCGATGGCAGCCGAGCAGTTGCAGCCCATAGCGTTGGTCGAGAGGAAATAGGTGTTGCCGTAGCCGCCAGTTGCCAAAACAACAGCGTGAGCGGCAAAACGCTCAAACTCACCTGTCACCAGGTTTTTGGCGATGATACCGCGAGCGCGGCCGTCAACCATAACAATGTCGTGCAACTCGTAGCGGTTGTAACTCTTCACCTTGCCAGCCTTGATTTGGCGGTTGAGCGACGAGTAGGCGCCAAGCAGAAGTTGCTGACCTGTCTGACCTTTGGCGTAGAATGTGCGGCTAACCTGTGCGCCACCGAACGAACGGTTGGCAAGCAGGCCACCATATTCGCGGGCGAAAGGAACGCCCTGAGCCACGCATTGGTCAATGATGTTGTTCGACACTTCGGCCAGGCGGTAAACGTTGGCTTCGCGAGCGCGATAGTCGCCACCTTTAACAGTATCGTAGAACAGGCGGTAAACCGAGTCGCCGTCGTTCTGATAGTTCTTTGCTGCGTTGATACCGCCCTGAGCCGCAATTGAGTGAGCGCGGCGCGGCGAGTCCTGAATGCAGAAGTTCAGAATGTTGAAACCCATCTCAGCCAAAGTTGATGCTGCCGATGCGCCAGCCAAACCTGTTCCAACAACAATGATGTCCAATTTGCGCTTGTTGGCGGGGTTCACAAGTTTTTGATGTGCCTTATAGTTGGTCCATTTTTCGGCTATCGGACCTTCAGGTATTTTAGAATCTATTGTAGCCATTTTATTTCAAATTAGATAGTTAGCAAAGCGATTTAATGTAAGCGGCGATAACCACTGCTGCGAAACCGAGCATAACGACTGTCGCAAAAATGTTCGAGATGCATTTCCAGCGGTCCATCCAAACCTTGTTGTTCCAGCCAATGGTCTGCAGAGCGCTCCAGAAGCCGTGGCACAGGTGGAACCAGATGGCCACGAACCAAACCAGATAGCAGATGACTACAGGCAGTTGGCTGAAGTAGTACTGCATCCAAGCGGCGCCGTCGGCCACACCATACTGATTGGTGATGCCCGCAATCTCGGCAAACTGCATCTTGTACCAGAATTGGCTCAAGTGAAGAATCAGGCCCACAAACACAATGCTACCAAGCACCAGCATATTCTGCGATGCCCACTCAACTGCGGCGGGTTTCTCCTGATAAGCGTAACGCTCAGCGCCGCGCGCCTTGCGGTTCTGAAGGCTCAGAATGAAGGCGAACACAATGTGAACAATGAATCCGAGAGCCAGAACCATTGTTCCAACCAAGGCATACCAGTTGGCGCCAAGGAATTCGCACACGGCATTGTAAGCCTCGCCACTAAATACTGCCACAAGGTTCATCGACATGTGGAACAGCAAAAACAAAACCAGGAAAAGACCTGATATACTCATTATCAGTTTCTTTCCGATTGATGACAAACAAGAATTACTCATAGTCTGATTTTTTTAATTAAATGTCAGTTAAAATTTGGGCAAAACTAACAATTTTCGGTTGTTAAATTGGCCTGTCGGCACGAATATTTCATTTAAATTTTCATTGACGGCCGAACCGAATAGAAACAGGTTGATTTGCAATAAAATATCGTGAAACCGATTTACAGAAACGCTTAATTGTAACAATCCCACATTAAATTATATGTATGTGGAATGCGGAATTTGACGGCGTTTCTAATAACAAAAAAAATCATCGGCGCTATTGTCGGGCAAACCGAAAAAAGTCTATCTTTGCGCCCGATTTTTAAACATTTAATAACAATAAATTATGTCTGTAAGAATTCGCTTGACACGACAGGGTAGAAAGGCATCCGCCTACTATCACATTGTCGCTGCCGATAGCAGGGCACCACGTGATGGTAAGTTCATTGAGAGATTGGGTAGTTACAATCCTAACACAAATCCTGCTACTATTGAACTTAACTTCGAACGGGCTCTTTATTGGTTACAAACAGGTGCTCAGCCATCTGACACCGCAAAATCAATCCTTTCGAAACAGGGCGTTCTGATGAAGAAACACCTGCTCGAGGGCGTTAAGAAAGGCGCATTTGACGAAGCAGCCGCTGAGGCTAAATTCGAGAAATGGGTAGCCGAGAAAAAATCGAAACTTCAAGCCGCAAAAGACAAAATCAAGGCTGACGCAAACACAGCAAAGAAAGACCGTCTTGAGGCAGAACGCAAAGTGAACGCCGCTAAAGCAGAAGCTCTTGCCAAGAAGCAAGCCGAGGCTAAAGCAGCAGCCGAAGCAGCCGCTAAAGAGGCTGAAGCAGCCGCCGCTGAAGCAGAAGCACCTGCTGAAGAGGCTGCAGCAGAGGCAACTGAAGCACCTGCAGCAGAGTAATCTGACGATGGACGTGCAGGATTTTGTTGAGGTAGGCAAAATTGTCAAAACACATGGTGTGAATGGCGAAATAATTGTTGAACTCGACAATCCCGCAATACTTGAAGACACAACCGAACCCGTGGTCCTTGAAATAGAAGGACTGCGGGTTCCTTTTTTTATTGAGCAGGCCAAAGCCGTGAGCGCTCAGCGCGCCCGCGTGCAATTCGACTGCACCCACACCGAGCAGCGCGCCAAAACACTTGTTGGTTGCCGCGTGTTTGTCTCACCCGACCTTTTGGACAACGCAGAAGATGAATTCGCATCACCCACAGCAATTGTGGGTTTCAGCGTTATTGACAAACGGCATGGCGATATCGGTACAATTCAATCGATTGACAACATGAATGTTAACCCGATTATGGTTGTTGGCGAAAAACAAACGCTCATCCCCTTCCACCCCGAATTTGTGACAAAAATCGATTTCCGCAAACGCCAGGTTCGCGTGTCGCTCCCCGACGGATTGCTGAATTTGAATAACTGATTTAGTCACAAACGCTGACAGAAAACGCAAACTATTGGTGTTACCGCATGTAAAACGCGGAAATATACCGATTTCCAACTCCTAAATAAAAGTTATTTCTTTGGCGATAAGGTGATTAGCGGAACCATCATCTCATCCATGCTTATGCCACCGTGCTGGAAGGTGTTGCGGTAGTACTGCACGTAATAATTGTAGTTGTTCGGATAGGCGAAGAAATCGGTGTTGGTGGCGAAAATGTATGACGTACTGACATTTATGCGCGGCAGATGAATGGTCTGCGGGTTGCGGATTTCGTACACCTCCTTCGGATTGTAGTCGAGATTTTTACCCTGCTTGTAACGCAAATTCGACGACACGTTTTTGTCGCCAATAACCTTGATAGGATTGGTGACACGGATGGTGCCGTGGTCGGTGGTCAGGACTATCTTTATGTTCTTGTTTGCCAGCGCTTTCATCAGTTCAAAGAGCGAGCTGTGCTCAAACCACGATTTGGTGATGCTACGGTACGACTTTTCATCGGCAGCCAGTTCACGAATCATCTGCGAGTCGGTGCGCGCATGCGATAACATATCTACAAAGTTGACAATCAGCACCGAAAGCTGGTTGCGGAGAATCTCGTTAAGATCGTTGGTGAGTTTTTGGCTTTTTTCGGCATTGTGGATTTTATCGTAAAAAACCGACGCCTTCACTCCCATTCTATCCATTTGTTTCTGAAGCAGTTCGCGCTCGAAATTGTTTTTTGCGCCCTCTTCATCTTCGTTCACCCAAAGGTCGGGGTGCAGTTTCTCGATTTCAGACGGCATAAGGCCGGCAAACATTGCATTACGAGCAAACTGTGTGGCCGTAGGCAGGATGCTGAACAAAATATCCTCATCGTCAACATTATAGTAACCGGCAATCAACGGTTCGATGCACTTCCACTGGTCGAAGCGCAGGTTGTCGATGACCACCACAACCACCTGCTCGCCGTTATTTAACGTCGGGAAAACCTTGTGTTTGAACATGTTTGGCGAAAGAATCGGGGCCTCGCTTGCACGGTTGGCAAACCACGACTCATAGTTGGTGACAATGTAACGCACAAAACGCTTGTCGGCCTCGCTTTTCTGCATTTGCAGAATCTGCTCCATGCTGGCTGCGCCATTGCGTTGCAACTCTAACGTCCAGAATGCCAGCTTTTTATGAATATCTTTCCAATCGTCGGCGGTCTCGGCATTGTTTATCTCAACACCTAGCTCATTGAACTGCGACTGGTAGTTCATTGTTGTTTTTTGGCTAACAAGGCGGTGCTGGTCGGTTATCTTCTTGATTGTCATCAGAATCTGCATTGGATTCACTGGCTTTATCAAGTAATCGGCAATCTGTGAGCCAATGGCCTCGTCCATTATAAACTCCTCCTCGCTTTTTGTTATCATTATGATTGGCAGCGAGTTGCGGATCTTTTTTATTTGAGCCAGCGTTTCCAAACCATTCAGTCCAGGCATATTTTCGTCGAGAAAAACCATATCGTACTGATTATGCGAAACCATATCAATAGCATCGGTGCCGTTGTTTATGGTATCAACCTTATAACCCTTTGATTCTAAAAAGATTATGTGTGGTTTAAGCAAATCGATTTCATCGTCAACCCAAAGAATGCTGGTCTCTTTCTGCATAAAAAGTGTTTTTTAGATAACGAAGATACACTTATAATGTTGCACGGCAATTGGAAAGGAAGGAAAATTTTGGATTTTGCCCGTTAAATCCCCTGTTGCACCAAACCAAATTATTTCTACTTTTGCCGCGGGTAAGTCTTATACGACCAGCTCCTGCTGAACTCCCCCAGGTCTGGAAGGAAGCAAGGGTAGGTGGTTGTAGCGGTGCGATATAAGTTGCTTACCCTTTTTTTATGCGCGAATGAATAGTAAATCGTACACGCTCGACGGCATTGGGGAAGTCGTTGTCAGAAAACATCATCAAGCAAGGCGAATCACAATCAAACTCCGTCCGGGACAACCGCCACGTGTGGTTATTCCGCAGCTGATGGCATTCGAGATGGGATTCCGCTTCGCTGTTGAAAAACGCGATTGGATTGTCACCCATCTGAAACAGATTGAAACCATCACCAAATCAGCCATTTACGATGAAGATAACGGTTTCAGCTCGCGGCTGCACACGGTGCGTTTCAAGCGCTGCAACATCTGGTGCGTGCAGGCGGTCAGGGCCGAGGGCGGCTATGAAATGCGCTTCCCCGCCGACACCGATTTTACTGACAGCGCCGTGCAGCAACGCATCAGGCTGTTTCTGACAGAAATGCTGCGCGCCGAAGCCAAAGCCTACCTCCCCGACAGAGTGGCACAGTTGGCTCAGCACTTCGGCTTTAAGTATAACAACCTGTCAGTCAAGAATGTGCACACGCGCTGGGGCAGCTGTTCGGCACAGAACAACATCAACCTGAATGTACATCTGATGCGGTTGCCTGAATATTTGTCGGATTTTGTGATTTTGCACGAACTTTGTCACACGGTTCACAAAAATCACGGAACTCAGTTTCACGCGCTGCTCGACAAACTGGTTGGCGGCAACGAGAAAAAACTTGATAAAGAATTGAATAAGTATAAAATAGGCTTGTAATGAACAAAATTGCAGAACGTTTTATCCGGTATGCGCGCATCGACACGCAAAGCGATGAGAAATCGACAACGTGCCCAAGCACGGCCAAGCAGTTCAACTTGATAAAATCGCTGGCCGATGAGCTCAACTATTTGGGATTGACCAAAATAGATGTTGACGGCAACGGCTATCTGTTTGCCAGCATTCCGTCGAACGTGTCGTACCCTGTGCCTTCCATAGGCTTCATCGCCCACATCGATGTCAGTCCCGATGCGCCATCGGAGAACGTCAAGCCGCAGATTGTCAGCAACTACGACGGCGGCGACATTGTGTTGAACGCCGAGAAAAACATCGTGCTCTCGCCTGCCGATTTTCCGGAATTGCTCAACTACAAGGGGCAGGACATCGTCACATCGGACGGAACCACGCTTTTGGGCGCCGACGACAAAGCTGGCGTTGCCGCCATTATGCAAATGGTTGAATACGTGCAGAACAATCCCGATTTCAAACACGGTGCGATAAAAATCGCCTTCACTCCCGACGAGGAAATCGGGCGAGGAGCCAACTTGTTCGATGTCAAGCGTTTCGGTGCCGATTTTGCCTACACCATCGACGGCGGCGGCATTGGCGAAATTGAATATGAAAACTTTAATGCGGCCCACGCCAAAATAACCGTCACGGGGCGGGCCGTGCACCCAGGCAGCGCAAAAGACAAGATGGTGAACGCCACACTGCTCATTAGCCGCATAATCGGTTCTGTACCAATCAGTTCTACTCCGCGCTACACCGACGGCTATCAGGGATTTTTCCACTTCTTCAAGGTTGAAGGCGATGTTGAGCGTGCCAGTGCCGAGGTGCTCATCCGCGACCACGACGCCAATCTGTTCGAGCAAAAGAAGAAATGGCTAACCGACTCGGCTGAAGCACTTTGCAAAGAGTACGGCGGCAACTTCATCAAGATTGAGATGACCGACCAATACCGCAATATGCGCGAGATGATTGAGCCGCATATGCATATTGTTGACACGGCCGTTGAGGCAATGCGGCAAGTAGGCATCGAGCCTAAAGTGCAACCTATCCGCGGCGGCACCGACGGCGCAAAGCTCTCATATATGGGCCTACCAACGCCGAACCTGTTTGCCGGCGGCCACAACTTCCACAGCCGTTTCGAGTTTGTGCCTGTCCAGAGTATGGAAAAGGCATCGGAAACAATGGCAAAGATTTTGGAGTTGTATGCGACAAAAGGAGCTGATAAATAATAATTTGTCTTTTTTCACAATAAAAGGCATTGCTCCTATCCTATTTGAAAACAATCTCAAACACCGTCTCGTTAGCGTCGCTTTTAACAAGCGCAATGGTTGCGTTGTGCTGACGCAGAATCTGGCGCGAGATGCTCAGCCCGATGCCGCTACCTTCGGCTTTGGTGGTGAAGAACGGAATGAAAATCTGTTCCTGGTTGTTGGTCGGAATTGGTGCGCCGTTGTTCGACACGCGCAAAAAAACATCGCCGACCGTAAGGTTGCCCGACTCGATGATGACCTTGCTAGCACCAGCCTGTAATGCATTTTTAATCAAATTGATGAGTATCTGTTGGATTTGTCCCTCATCAGCATAAATCATCAAGTCGATATTGCTGGTTTGGTATTTGCACGTAGCATTGTGTGCGGCAAGGTTCTCACTTTCGAGTGTTATCGTCTTATCAACCAATTCTTTCAGACTTATCTCTTTGCGCAACGGACGGGCCACGCCACTCAACTGTCGGTAGGTTTGTACAAATTTTATCAGGTTATTCGATGATTCGGTAATGATTTCGAGCCCGGCTTTCACATCCATTTCCGAGCTGCCATCGGCTTTGACCGACTTCGAGAGCGCGTCGCTCAGCGATGCGATGGGCGCCACGGTGTTCATAATCTCGTGGGTGAGCACGCGGATGAGTTTGGTCCACGAGTCCTGCTCATGCTGCTGCCGCTGCCGCTCGTAGATGTAGCGCATACGGTTGAGGGCGCGGTTGAAGCGGCTGTTCTCAACGAATCGGAAGTTCAGTTCGCCGTCTTCGAGCGAGTCGAGCATATAGTTGATTTTGCGGATGTATTGGTGACGCACAACAAGCACCGTCACCGTAACAACCACAGCCAGTAGCGATATCAGAATCCACCCAATGGTCATAAGCCGTATTTTTTCATTTTTGCGTAGAGCGTCGGACGGCTGATATTCAGCAGTTTGGCTGCCGCCGATACGTTGCCCCGGCACTGACTGACGGCGCGGCGCACCTGTTCTTCCTCGTCTTCATCGGTATAGAACCCGAATTGTGATAAGAAATTGCTCTGTTTCAATTTGTTGAGTTGTAAATCATCGACTGTAAGCTGCGAACCCTCCGACATTATGACGGCCTTCTCGATGCAGTTCTGCAACTCGCGGATGTTGCCGCTCCAGCGGTGCTGGGCAAGGGCGCGGCTGGCGTTATCATCGATGCCGGTGACTAGGCGATGGTATTTTTGCGCGTTGTCGGCCAGGAAGCGCTCGGCCAGCGGCAGAATGTCGTCGGCACGGCTGCGCAAAGGCGGCAGCTCAATGTGTACGGTGTTGATGCGGTAGTAGAGGTCCTCGCGGAAGCGCCCCTCATTCACCAATTGCTCAAGGTTCATATTGGTTGCACAGATGAGCCGGATATCGACAGGTGTGGGTTGCGTGCCGCCAACTCGCACAATGCTGCGCGACTGTATGGCTCTCAACAGTTTAGCCTGAAGGTGAAGCGGCAGATTGCCCACCTCATCGAGGAAGAGAGTGCCGCCGTTGGCTTGTTCGAAACGGCCTGCGTGGTCAGTGTGGGCGTCGGTGAAGGCGCCTTTCACGTGTCCGAACAGCTCGCTCTCGAACAGCGTTTCGGGTATTGCACCAGCGTCAACGGCCACCATTGGCCCGGCGCTGCGGCTGCTGCGGGCGTGAATCTCGCGCGCCATAACGTCTTTGCCGGTGCCGTTCTCACCGGTGATGAGCACCGATGCGTCGGTTGGTGCAATTTTCTCGACCGTCCGGCGGATGGCTTCCATTGCATCGCTTGTGCCCCAAAACATTCCGGAGGGCGCTTGTTTGGGTTCAGCAGTTTTTTTCGCTTGCCGCGATGAGCCGCCACCTACGTTCTGCGCCTTGTCGCGCGCCGCCGACAGCACCTCGACCAATTTGGTGTTGTCCCACGGCTTGACAATGAAATCGAACGCACCGCGCTTCATTCCCTCAACGGCCAGTTCAACATCGGCGTAGGCCGTGAACAGCACCACTTCGACATCAGGTGCAATAGCTTTAATCTCGCGAATCCAGTACAGCCCTTCGTTGCCGGTGTTCACCTCGGTTTTAAAATTCATATCGAGCAGCACCACATCGGGCTTGAACGTGCCGATGGTGGCAATGAGCGTTGTTGGTGAGGCAATGGCCTCAACTTTGCCGAAGTGCATCGGCAGCAGCAGTTTGAGCGTCTGTCTGATGCTTGCGTTGTCGTCAACGACTAAAATGTTTCCTGTTTTCGTTGCCATAATGGTCAATGTTATAGACAATCACAAATATATTGTTTTGGACGCAGATGGCGCCGGTTGCACGGATTTTCATCGATTTTTATCACGCACGCACAGCACATTGTTCCCGTCATAGCTCCTAATTTCTAAATCCTAACTCCCAAATAATTCTTCATTTCTTCAAAACCCTGAACGTGAACGTTTGGCAACCCATCAGCCCAGTGCCGTTGA
>CAMKOM010000024.1 GCA_946414435.1 uncultured Bacteroidota bacterium | reverse complement strand
TGGCCGTTTCGCTATGGTTCACGGCACGCAAGCGCAAAACTAATAATTAGTTTGGGTGTGACTGAAAAAAAAATCATAGTTTTTTTAGGCACAAACCGAAATTACCCGAATTTAATTGGTGTTCCTGCCCTATCGACCACCTATTTTTAAATGATTAATTCGGGTAAACATTATAATTGTATGGTCAGCCAAATATGCCCACCATTCAGCGCCACACGCCAACTGGCCGTTGAATTACCGGCTGCGATATGTTTGTGATATTTTGTAGGAGTTTTTTACCTACAATCGTCTTTTGATTTCTTCCACTACGATTTTATCCGCAGGCAGCCAGTCAACCGTGTCTAACTCTTCGGTTGAGAGCCAGCGGGCGGCTTTGTGCTCTTTCAGTGTCAGAGTGCCGCTCGCAACACGGCACCAATAGCAGTGCATTGTCAGGTGAAAATTGGGGTAATCGTATTCGACTGTGGTAATGAATTGCTCAACAACTATTTGCGTGTCCAACTCTTCCAAAATCTCGCGTTTCAGAGCCGCTTCGGGCGTTTCGCCCGCTTCAATCTTGCCGCCCGGGAATTCCCAACCGCCCTGCATATCGCCATACCCGCGCTGAGTGGCGAATATGCGGCCGGCGTGGTCGTGGATTATGGCGGCGGAGACTTGGATTGTTTTCATAATGCAAACTTACAATTTTGCAAGATTGTATCACAATTCTTTCAAACCTAATGATTTCAGATAATTATATGTGCCATTGTAAAATTCGGGCAAACGTGTCGGGTCTTCGGGAAAGCCAACGTGCGGCTTTGTGTTCTTTCGATGTCAGATTGCCACTCTAGACACTGCACCTATAACAATGCATTATAAGGTGAAACAAAACACTAATATGTCGAGAAAGAATTTTCATCATATTTTGGTCCGAAATAATATATGGAATATTTTTTATACGAAAGTTGGTGCGTTTGGGAATATTTTATATATATTTGTTGCGTAATTAAAAACGTATAGTTATGCAAATAATACAAAATTCTTTATTTCCAAGTGAAGAACGATTTAACAAAGATCATTTTGTTTCGTTTATAGAAAGTAGTAAATTACCTATTTTGATTTCGGATGCTATCATAAAGTCTTTTGATAAAGTTTATGGTTTCAAAGATTTAGAGGAAAGAAGAGTAAAGTCTGATATGATGAATTCAGTTACTTTTTCAACTTTAAAAAACAAACTTCTAGAAGAAGGAATAGTTACAATGAATGATTGTATTGATTCGTCTGCAGGAAATATTAAAAAGCATTTTTATGCAGGAGATTATATTTTTATTCTATGTAAAGATGGATGCAATCAAAATGACACCCAAATCACACATGCAATCGAAATGCAAACTTGTGATAAAATAATTATCCATATACAATACACTATTGACAATTCATGGGAAAATCTTTTATCAGCGAGGTTCATTTATGCAGAAGCTGGTTCAACAATATTTTCGTATGACATACCTTTGTCTTATGCATCGAATTGTAACAATATTAATAATATTGCACCTACAATAGATGTTGAAATGCCAAAAGTAACATTAAAAAACACAGGAAAAGAGGTTGTTAACAAATGAACAATTTAAAGTACAAGTGGATTGAATCAGCTCGACTTCTTCGTAAAAAAACTCAAAAAGAAGTTGCCGAAGCGATTGGTATATCACAAGGAAAACTTTCCAAAGCAGAGCAAGGACTTCAAGAGTTAACAAAAGATTGTTTGACAAAGTTGTCTCTATATTATGATTTACCATTATCTTATTTTGAGCAAGAATGGGACAATGAAACAATATGTGGGCAGTTATTATTCAGGCGAAAGGTCACAGTATCTGCAAAGATTATCGACTCTATTTACGAAGATGTTCGAAGAAGAAAGTCTGCAATTGACAGACTTATGAGTGCCGTTGATATTCCTGAATATGATCTGGGTTTTTCACCATTAGATGATGATAGAGATATTGAACAGATTGCTATGTCAGTTAGATTTACGTTGCGTTGTATAAATGGGCCATTAACTGATTTCGCTAAAAGATTGGAAAACCATGGCATTATTGTTCAAACATTCGATTTCGGTACCGAAAAAATGGATGCCATTTCTACTATAACGCTTCACGGCAGGAAGGTTATTTTTATTAACAACCGAATGCCAAACGACAGAATTAAATTTTCATTAGCACACGAATTGGGACATATCGTTATGCACATTGACGATTATAGCAGAATTATTTCCGACAATGATAGAGATATAGAGAGTGAGGCTGATAACTTTGCTTCCCAATTACTTATGCCGAAAGATGAAATCAAGTCCCAATTGTATTATTTAAATATAAATAAGCTAATGGCTCTTAAGCAAAAGTGGCATGTTTCTATGCGTGCTTTGGTAAAAAGAGCCCTTGATTTAAATACAATTACACGTGAACAATATCGTAATTTTCAAATAATTTTTTCAAAAAAGGGATTCAATAAAAAAGAACCCATAGAACTACCTTCTGAAAATATCAGCATAATAGAAAATGTGGTCAAGTTATATCAAACAGAATTGAATTATAGTGATGAAGATATGATGAAAGTGCTTTATTTAAATGAAAGCGATTACTACGAATGGTTTAAAACAAGGAGGATGCCGTTTACAATTACCTTTAAACGATAACCTTTTGATATTACTACTTGATAGGAAACATTTGAAATGTGATAAAATAAGAAGATATGAGTAACCCAAAAAAAGTAAAAGGGCAAAAGCAATCTGGTAAATTTTCCCGAATATGTCGATGAAGAAAATGGTGTGAAATTTTACGGTGAGACTTCATATGAAAACCAAATCGCTGTTTTAAGCCATTACTTACATAACAACCAAGAAAAACTGAACCACGAAAAAAAAGAGGAGCTCATAATGGCCATCAGAGAGTTCCTTTCCAGAAAAAATACCGTCAAGGGAAAGACGATGAATTAACAGATGAACAGATTTGGGAGGTTGCAGAATCGCCGCTTCAATATAATATGTTCAACAATTTCTTTAATTTACCATTTCCAGCGCCCGAAAAAACCAAATTCTCATTCATAGATTTATTCGCAGGTTGTGGAGGCCTTTCAGATGGCTTTCTTCAAACAGGTCGTTTCAAATCTTTGGCTCATTTAGAATGGGAAAAGCCAATGGTTGACACTCTACGAAACAGATTGGTTTCAAAATATGGTTTGTTAGAAAATGAGGCAAAACAGCAGGTTATACAATTTGATATTCAAAAAATTCAAAAGGCAATTGAAGGAAATTGGTCAGAATCTTCAATTGAAAAGTATGGGCAATACAATGCAAGTTCAATAATTGAATTCGGGTTACAAGACAAATAAATAGCTCGATGAGTTTTGCCAAAAGTTCTAGTAGCGAATCGGCGAACAGATTTTGCTTTACGCAAAATATTATTACAAAGACGGCCCGACAACTTGTTTGCCAGTCTATTTCGCATCGTTTTTGTGATTATCAGAGCACTTAGATTATGGCGGCAGAGACGGTGATTGTTTTCATTTTGGAAAATCTTGTCTTTCAAAATGTATAATTGGCACTTGCCCATTACAGGGGCAAAAATGCATTAATTTATTTCCATAAGGAAACAAAATGAGTTGCTTTTCGAGCACAAATGGCGCTAAAAAAAAACCACGGCGATAATGTTCATTATGTTGAACACATTTACACATAAAATGTTCAAGATGTTGAACAAAAATTCAGACAAAATGTTCATCACGTTGAACAAGTTACCAAGTGGAAGCAAATCCTCTGCCGACTTCTTTATTGAGTGCGACTGGCGTGGTCGTGGATTATGGCGGTGGAGACCTAGATTGTTTTCATACGAAAAAACTACAATTTTGCAAGTTTGGTTTACAATTCGTACTGATAAGAAAAACTATTCTAAAAAGCCGAATAAGATTTGTAATATTGCAACAATGAAAACAAAGAATAATGGCAAATAAGATACAGATTACAACAGACATTGATTCTGCAATCATTACGCATTATCTTCAAAATAGAGATAGTCAATTTGCAGTTCCTTTTGAAAAAGATGCTTTAGCATTATTGAACGAAGGCCATAATTCAAAAGAGAATGTAGTATCGGAACCCTTTATACCATATAATTTTCTGCCAGAACTTTTTTCAGTCCCTTTCCCTGCACCGAAAGAATACGATTTCACATTTATTGACCTTTTCGCTGGTATGGGAGGCTTCCGATTGGCAATGCAAGCGCAAGGAGGCAAATGTGTTTTCTCATCAGAATGGAACACCTATGCTCAAAAAACTTATTTAGCTAATTTCGGGGAAATGCCTTTTGGTGACATCACCCAAGAATCAATAAAAAGTTACATTCCACAACAATTTGATATTCTTTGCGCAGGTTTTCCGTGCCAACCTTTTTCTATAGCAGGAGTATCGAAAAAGAAAAGTTTAGGACGCGAAACGGGATTTAAAGATAAAACACAAGGAACACTATTCTTTGATGTAGCCGATATTATCAGTCGTCATCGACCGAAAGCATTTTATCTTGAAAATGTCAAGAATCTTACATCCCACGACAAAGGAAATACGTTCCGCGTTATCCGTGAAACTTTGGAAGAGCTGAATTATTCCATTCATTATCAGGTAATGGATGGTCAAACATACGTTCCTCAGCATCGTGAACGAATAATGATTGTGGGCTTCGACCGAAAAAGATTTCACGATAAAGAGAACTTTACTTTTCCAGAGCAACACCCTTCCTCACGAACAATAGGTGATATTCTTGATCCCACTACTGATAAGAAATACACACTTAGTGATAAACTATGGAACTATCTTCAGGCCTACGCAGAAAAACACCGCGCAAAAGGGAATGGTTTTGGTTTTGGCCTTGTTGATTTAAAGGGAATATCGCGTACTCTTAGCGCACGTTATTACAAAGATGGTTCTGAAATACTCATTCCACAAGGAAACGGTCAGAATCCCCGAAGGCTATCACCTCGTGAATGCGCTAGATTAATGGGTTACCCGGACACGTATCTTCTTAATCAAGTTTCCGATGTACAAGCATATCGCCAATGCGGAAACTCTGTAGTAGTGCCACTCATAACCGCTGTGTCGGAACAAATCATAAAAACCATCAAAGAATATGAGCGAAATACTATCATCCGCAATCCGAAGCGTGCAGCAATCTAAGGCTGCTTGGTGCCGTTTTATCACTGGTAATGATACGGGCGCAACAGGTTCTCATCAAGCGGGATTCTATATGCCAAAATGTGCATCTAAGCTACTTTTTGACGAGCCTGTACATAAAGGGGAGAACAGAGAAAAAACTGTACACATTAAATGGCAAAGTGATTTCACAACTGAAAGTTGTATGAAATACTATGGTCAAGGTACTCGAAATGAATTTCGCATAACACGCTTTGGTCGAAGATTTCCATTCTTGCAAGACGATAATGTAGGAGACTTGCTCATTTTAGCAAAATTCACAGAAGAAGATTATGAAGGCTACGTTTTAAGCAGCGACGAGGACATCGATGATTTCTTTGCCACATTCAATCTCGCTCCCGATGAAACCAATCAACTTATAGATGTTGCAGGAATTGTTAAACCAGAAGATGCTATTGCACAATTATTACAAGATTACGCTAACAAATTCAGTCATTTCCCAGAAACTCGACAAATGGCGCAGGGAGCAAAAATATGCTACAACACTGCGTACAATATAACTGAAGAAGCTTTGCGAATAAAGCCTGATGACATATTATTGAAATGGGTAGATACCGAGTATCAACTTTTCAAATATATGGAAGAGAAAATATACGCTGAAACGCTAAATAAACCATTTGGAAATGTTGACTCATTCGTGCAGATGGCCAATGAGGTTCTTAATCGCCGCAAGTCTAGAGCGGGCAAGTCATTAGAACACCACCTTGCCGACATTTTCACTCACAATGAACTTATATTTGAAGAACAAGCAGTTACTGAGGATAATAAAAAGCCCGATTTCTTATTTCCTAACGCTGAATGCTACCATAATCTACAATTTCCTGCCGATGATTTAATAGTTCTTGGGGCAAAAACAACTTGTAAAGACCGTTGGCGTCAAGTATTAACAGAAGCTGACCGCGTGGATACCAAATATCTATTCACATTGCAACAAGGCATTTCTAAAAACCAACTTCAAGAAATGCGTGATTCAAATCTAAAATTAGTTGTTCCTCGCCAATACATTACTTATTATCCTCAAGAATATCAACATAGTATAAGCGACCTTGGATGTTTTATAAGTATAGTACGCGATAAACAAGAACGGCTTCCAAAATACTATCTTTTATAAGTTTAGAAGATACAACTATTTAAGGAATCACTAGGACAACATTAGATAATTGTTGTAAAACCAAATTTATGCCCGACCCGTTAACACCCGAACAGCGGCACCGCTGTATGTCGCATATTCGAACATGAATGCTTAGCCTGCAGTGTCATTTTGTTTTGCATTAATACAAACACAAAAGAAAACCTTTGTGGCCGTATTCAACGGCTAATTGACCGTGGTGCCGGTGTCGGCGTTTTTTCTTTGTGCAGAGTTTTCGAGAATAATAAGTACCTTTGGCGTATAGAATTATGGTATATAACCAACTCATATCAGCTTATTAGAACAAACGCACGACAATTCATTAACAGCCATGCAAGACAGCACAAAACTCTTTCAACCACAAGAACTTCAATCGGCTTTCGATTCCATCAAAGAATCCGACAACAATGGCCTCGAATGGTGGAATTCGCGCAAATTGGCACTATTATTAGGTTACCAAAAATATTGGAACTTCGAAAGGCTGATTGACAAGGTTTCTCTGTTTCTGCAAAAGGAAAAGGGCCTGGATTTGAAAGAGCACATTGTGGAAATCGAGGAAATGGCACAACTACACAACAGCGGCTACCGCAAAGTGAAATCGGCATTGTTGTCGCGCACCGCCTGCATTGCCGTTGTGCTGAACGCCGACCAGAAAAAAGCGCAGGTAAAGACCGCAAAAGATTATTTCACCAACAATATGTCTTCAGCCGACATTGCCGCCAGCATCGAAGGCAATGTTTTGATGTACAAGTCGCCGACAGGCAAAGTGAACGTTTCTGTTGTGTTCAACAATGAAACTTTCTGGCTTTCGCAAAAACGAATGAGCGAACTTTTTGGTGTTGCCGTCTCTACCATAAACTACCATTTGTCAGAAATAGACAAAAGCGGAGAAGTGCAATTATCCGCAGCAATTCGAAAAATTCGAATTCCGTCGGACAATTGCGACGAGCAAGGCGTTATGATGTATAATTTGGATGCCATCATTGCCGTTGGTTACCGCGTGAACAGTTACGAGGCCACACAATTCCGCAGGTGGGCGACTGATGTGCTTAAGCAATACATTGTCAAGGGTTTCGCAATGGATGACGAAAGGCTTAAAGGGAAAAATGTATTTGGTGCCGACTACTTTGAGGAACTTCTTGAGCGTATTCGTGAAATACGCACGTCGGAACGGCGTTACTACCAGAAAATCACCGATATATATGCCGAATGCAGTTGCGATTACGATGCGCAGGCTGAAATAACCCGGCAGTTCTACAAGACAATCCAGAATATGATGCATTACGCTGTAACCCACCAAACGGCAGCCGAAATAATATACGACCGAGCCAATGCCGAAAAGCCGTATATGGGTTTGATGACCTGGAAAAACGCCCCCGACGGCCGCGTGGTGAAAAGCGATGTCACTGTTGCCAAGAATTACCTTTCGGAACATGAGGTTGAATCGCTGAACCTTTTGACGACAGCTTTTCTCGATACAGCCGAAAACAGAGCCAGAAGGCATATTCTAACAAAAATGTCGGAATGGAAACAGGTTCTTGAAAAATACTTGCAATTCAACGATTACGATATTTTGAAAGATGCCGGGACTGTTACTCACGAAGAGGCTGAAGCCAAGGCTTTGGGCGAATACGAAAAATTTCGCAGAATTCAGGATAAGACCATAATGTCTGATTTCGACAAGTTTATCGAAGGAATCAAGTAACGCCCCACTATGCCCGACCCACTAACACCCGAACAGCGGCACCGCTGTATGTCGCACATCCGCAGCCGCAACACCAAGCCCGAGCTGAAGGTGCGCCAGTGGCTGTGGCAACGAGGCTACCGTTACCGGCTCAATGTACGCAGCGTGCCCGGCAAGCCCGATGTGGTGCTGCGCCGCTACCGCACGGCCATTTTTGTGAACGGCTGCTTCTGGCACGGCCACAGCGGTTGCCCGAAGTTCCGTATGCCAAAGAGCAACGTTGATTTCTGGCAGGCAAAAATCAGCCGCAACCGCGAGCGCGACCAGCAGAACTATCAGATATTGTTGCAGAACGGCTGGCAGGTGATTGTGGTTTGGGAATGTCAGCTCACACCCGCCCGCTTCGAGCATACAATGTGGGAAGTGGAGCTCGCCCTCAACCGTAACTTCCTGGCCATCAACAACAAGCCCCGCTCCTACACCCTACCTGATGAAGAGTCACTGCCAATGGCCGCCGAGCCGGAAGAAACCTATGGAAACGCAAACACAGACTAAAAACACAAACGCTGAAGACAAGCACAAAAAAGCCCGACAAACGCAATGTCTGCCAGGCTTCATTCAATCATTCAATCATTCAATCCTTCAGTCCTTCAATCCTTCAGTTATTCAATCCTTCAATCCTTCAGTCCTTCGATTAGTAAGCAATCGCAAACAGCACACGCTGCTTCGACGGCTTGCCAGTCAGAATGCACTTGCCTTCCTCGAGCGGGTTGCCCAACGGAATGCAGCGGATGGTAGCCTTAGTCTTCTCCTTGATAGCAACCTCGGTTTCGGTGGTGCCGTCCCAGTGAGCCGACACAAAACCGCCCTTTGCGAGCGCAGCCTCAAACTCTTCCCAAGTATCGACTTTGGTGATGTTGGCGGCGCGGAAATCGAGCGCTTTCTTGTAGATGTTGGCCTGAATCTCGTCCATCAGCTTGGTGCAGATGTCAACAGCCTGACCAACCGGATATGTCTCCTTCTCGAGCGTGTCGCGGCGGGCAATCTCAACGGTGCCGTTCTCAAGGTCGCGGGCGCCAAAGGCGATACGAACAGGAACGCCCTGCAGCTCGTACTGAGCAAACTTCCAGCCCGGTTTCTGCGTGTCGCGGTCGTCGAACTTGACTGACAGGCCTTTAGCCTCAAGGTCGGCTTTGAGTTTGTTGCCCAACTCACGCATTTTGGCATTTTCTTCGTCGCCTTTGAAAATTGGCACGATAACCACCTGAATTGGTGCGAGTTTCGGCGGCAGAACAAGACCGTTGTCGTCGGAATGCGACATTATGAGCGCGCCCATCAGACGGGTTGAAACGCCCCAGCTTGTGGCCCAAACCAGCTCCTGCTTGCCCTCTTTGTTCAGGAATTTCACATCGAACGCTTTCGCGAAATTTTGTCCCAAGAAGTGCGATGTTCCGGCCTGCAGAGCCTTGCCATCCTGCATCAGCGCCTCGATGCAATAGGTGTCGAGAGCGCCTGCGAAACGTTCGTTGGCTGTCTTCACACCCTTGATGACAGGCACAGCCATAAACTCTTCGGCAAACTTGGCATAAACATCGAGCATCTTGCGGGCCTCAACCTCGGCCTCCTCTTTGGTGGCGTGGGCTGTGTGGCCTTCCTGCCAAAGGAATTCGGCGGTGCGAAGGAACAGACGCGTGCGCATCTCCCAGCGGACAACGTTGGCCCATTGGTTGCAGAGAATCGGCAGGTCGCGGTACGACTGAATCCAGTTTTTATATGTGCTCCAGATGATAGTCTCCGATGTTGGACGGACAATCAGCTCCTCCTCAAGTTTGGCTTCGGGGTCAACAATCACGCCCGAGCCGTCGGGATTGGTTTTCAGACGGTAGTGAGTAACCACGGCGCACTCTTTGGCAAAGCCCTCAACGTGGTCGGCCTCGCGGCTAAGGAACGATTTCGGGATGAAAAGTGGAAAATATGCGTTCACGTGCCCGGTCTCTTTGAACATCTTGTCCAAAGCATCGTGCATCTTCTCCCAAATTGCATATCCATAAGGTTTTATCACCATACAGCCACGCACGGCTGAGTTCTCGGCCAGGTCGGCTTTCACAACCAACTCGTTGTACCATTGCGAATAATTCTCGCTTCTCGAAGTTAAAAATTTGCCCATCTCTTAATTATTTGATATTTTTGAAACATTATTTACGCTTTTTCGTCGTTATAAAACAAGGCGCAAAATAAGCGAATTTTAGGAAAGAGTTAAAAGAGTTATAAACGCAAAAAACTACAACTATGAAAAATCTGACTTTAATGTTAACGGTGGCTGGTGCGATAGCGCTGACATCGTGCGGTTCAATGGCCGGATTGAGTGGTTACTACTACGACGACGTTTATTTCAACCCCAAAACCGATGCCGTTGCAACGGTCAATTCTGAGCCCGACAATGCCGAGGACTATCTGAGAATGGCCACTAAAAACAATTCTGACTCAAATGTTTACACCGACGCCGACAGTACAGCATACGCCGACGGCGATGTTGAACCAGGCGAATATGAGCGCCGCTTGCAGCGTTTCAGCGACAACTACAACGGAAAATACTTTACCGACGGCGAAGACGAAGTTGAAGTAGCGCCAATCACCATAAATTACTACTACGGATATGGCTACGACAACTGGGGCTGGCGTTTCGGCTGGCATTACGGTCCGTATTGGTACGATTACGACTACTACTGGTACTCGCCCTTCCGCCACTACGCGTATTGGGACTATTACTACGGATATTACGGCTACTACGGCCGCTACTACTACAGCTATTACGACCCGTGGTACTACTATCACTATCCGGCATACGCCTATCACAGGCCACGCCCGCACCACAATCACCACGATGTGGCACACCACCGCGACCGCGACAACCATAACTACCATAACTACACCTATGGCCGCCGTCGCACAACGGCAAGCGGTGTGGCAAGCGACCGACGCGATAGTGGCGAATTAGGCCACGGCGGCAGTTCGGCACGCGCGGCATCGTCGTCGATAGGTGGAGGCGCAGGAAGCTCATCGTCGGGCAGAGCTACAGCCGTCCGCGGACGCGCATCACAATCCAACACGACAACAAATAGCGCAAACAGATCGGTCAGCTCATCGACGACACGTGCTGCTTCAACTAGTAGTAACCAGCCGGCATCGCGCACAGCAAATGTCACTCGCGGCAGAAGCGGCAACACAACATCGGGCCAAATAAACTCTCGGTCTAACAGCGAGATACGTTCAGGCAGCACCAACAGTGCAACCCGTTCGTCGTCGGCCACACGCAGCAGCAACAGTAGTACCACTACCCGCCCGTCGAACAGCAACAACAACAACAACAACAACTACAACAACAACTACAACAACAACCACAACAACAACCACAACAACACGATGATACACTACGGCAACACATCAAACGCAACACGCTCGTCGTCATCATCGACACCGCAACGCAGCAGTAGCAGCACGCCTACACGCTCAAGCTACACGCCCAGCAGCAGTCCATCAAGCAGCTTCAGTGGCGGAAGCCGCAGCAGCAGTGGCGGCGGTGGTGGAAGCCATAGCAGCGGTTCGAGTCGCGGACGCCGTTAATGCACAATCAACAATCACAACTTAAACCATAAGGATATGAAACTCAAAATAATATCGATATTAGCACTGACCATCTCGGCAACGACTGTAATGGCTCAGAACGAAGACGATGCCATCCGTTACTCAAACATTGTACCGCAAGGAACGGCTAAATTCATATCGATGGGCGGCGCAATGGGCGCCATCGGTGGCGACATGACAGCCATCACCATCAACCCTGCCGGCGTGAGCGTCTATCGTAGCGACCAGATATCGCTCTCACCAACATGGAAAAGCGAAAAAGTATCGGCAAAATATTATGGCACAAATGCCAAATCAAATACAAGCAGCTTCAAGTTCTCAAACTTAGGTCTGGTTTCCACCTTCTCTGGTGGTGACGGCTTTGGATGTATATCTTTCAATATGGGTATAACATACAACCGAACATACAATTTTGTTGGCGGATACACTGTCAAAGGCTATAACGACCAAAGCTCAATGCTCGACAAGGAAGTCTATGATTTCAACAACGATGTATGGGACGGCAACCCGTTTTATTGTGCAGACTTGTTTGCGTACGACTCTGCTAGTCACAAATATTACAACGACTATGAATTAGCGGGAGAATATGGTGCAGACCAACGCAAGTCGGTATCAACATCCGGAAGTATGGGTGAATATTCATTCCTGCTCGGACTCAATATCAACAATGCTTGGTACTTGGGCGGGTCGTTCAACATTGTGAGAATCAACTACCGGCAAATATCAAAATACACCGAAGAGCCTGACATTTATAATTTTGCGCTTAATGATTTTACCGTAACCGATGAGTTTTCGACCTTCGGTGGTGGTTTGAATATGAAACTCGGCCTTATAGGCTGGCTGAATGAAAACTTAAGAGTTGGTGTGGCCTTCCACACTCCCACCATTCTGAATTTGAGCGACGATTACGGCACCCGTATAGAGTCAAATGTATGGTATAATGACGAAAGCGGAAACTTCATCAGCAAAAGCGACACGGAATCCAAAGGCGGAGTTGACTGGAATATCACCCTGCCTACGAAAATCATCGGCAGTGTTGCCTATGTGTCGCCCAAAGGAATGCTCGACCTCGACTGCGAAGTTATCAACTATAGTTCAACCGCTCTCGACGATACCGACGATTATATTGGCAATGAATATGATGACTTGAACGACCGCATTGCCGACATCTACCACACCACTGTCAATCTGCGTGTTGGCGGTGAGCTAATGATGGGGCCGGCCGTGGCACGCGCCGGATTTGGATTCTACGGCAGTCCTTACAAGAGCAGCTACGAAAACTCATCGTCTCACAAGTTTGTTTACAGTGCCGGATTAGGTTTGCGCAGCCAAATAGCCTCGCTTGACTTGGGCTATAGCCTCACAACGCAAAAGGAAACATCGTATCTGTATGGCTTCTATGACAGCGCAGCGTCGCTAAAAAAGAGAATTGGCGTTCTGGCGCTAACGCTCAATTTCAGATTCTGATTATTACTGTATAAAGTATAGAGAGTAAAAGCGGAGAACTGCTAAGTTTTCTGCTTTTTCTTTTTAGCAGCAGGAAACAACACATTATTCAAGATGAGACGGTAACCCGGTGAGTTGGGATACATCTCGAGTTTTGTCGGTTTGTCGCCCACAAAATGCTGATAATCTTCAGGGTCGTGACCACCATAAAAAGTCCAAGTCCCCTGTCCGAACTCACCATGAATGTAGCGCGCCTCGCCAATGGCCTTGTTCTCTCCCATCACCAGCACATTAGGCTTAAGCAACGACGAATTGAAAGCCGTTGTCTGGCCCATAAAACCATGAATGGTGCTCTCGTGATTTTGGCACAGCATGGTTGGCACAGGGTCCCACTTGGCCGAGAACTCAAACAGGGAGAAATAATCATCGTCGCGGGCCACACGACGTGTTGATGTCACATCAATGTCAGAATATTCGTAGATGAGAGGATCACGTTCGAGAGTGAAGTTCTGAAAGGCGAAAGTGTTGTCGAAGTTGAGCTTGGCCTGAGCGTTGGGGTCAGCGTCGTCACCATCGTACATCGACTCACAAATGTCAGTATTGGCGGCGGCCAAAGCTACATCGTAAGAGTCTGTAGCCGAACACATTGCGAACAGAAAACCGCCGTTGGCCACATACTGCTTGATGGTCTGCGCCACAAACAATTTCAGTTTCGAAACCTTATTGAACCCTAAATTCCGCGCTTCAACCTCAGCATTGTGAACCTGACTGGTGTACCATCCGGTATTTTTATAAGCGGCGTAAAACTTGCCATACTGCCCCGTAAAATCCTCATGATGAAGATGTAGCCAATCATATTTCGACAATTCGCCGCCAACGATTTCCTCATCGTAAATGACTGTATATGGAATTTCGGCGTAAGTGAGCGCCATTGTCACGGCATCGTCCCAGGGCAGCTTGTCCTTTGGCGAATAGACGGCAATTTTGGGCGCTTTCTCGAGTTTTAGGGCATCCATGTTCACATCCTCACGACTAATCTCACTCAAAATTCCGGCAGCTTTGGCATCGGCCAGGACTTCGAAACTGACATTACGGATAACGCACTCTGTTTCAACCGATTTACTATAAGGAATCAGGAAACTTCCGCCTCGATAGTTGAGCAGCCACTGCGCACCAATTTGGTTCTCAAGCACCCAATAGGTTATTCCGTAGGCTTTCAGGTGATTGGTTTGCGTCTCGTCCATCGGGATAAGCAGACTGAGAGCCAACACCCTTGTACTTAGCAGCGAAACAATACTTATTATCAATATTTTCCTTATACCAACCATCTCGGCATATTAAAACGGAACGTTCTCTGTCGGCGACAACGTGTCCATGTTTTGTTGCGGCTGCGATGGCTGAATATCGAAATTCGTATTCGGCTTGAACCCGGCACTGATATCGGTTGCCGGACTTTCTGTTTGCTGGGCCGGACTATTCATTTTCGATTTATAAGTTGTGATTCCACCAAGCGAATCATAATTGCAGAATTGTGTGAACTCACTCTTAAACTGCAGATTGACATCATCAACAGCACCGTTACGGTGCTTGGCCACAATAATCTGGGCAAGTCCGATCAGCGAGTTGCCGTTTTCATCGACTTTCAAGCCGTAATATTCCGGACGGTGAATAAAGATGACCATATCGGCATCCTGCTCAATGGCTCCCGACTCGCGCAAATCGGACAACTGCGGACGCTTGTCGCCGCCACGCTGCTCAACGTTACGGCTGAGCTGGCTGAGCGCAATAATCGGGATTCCAACCTCTTTAGCTATCGCCTTAAGGTTGCGGGAAATAGTACTCACCTCCTGCTCACGGCTCTGCATGTTGCCGCCGGCCGTCATAAGCTGAAGATAATCAATAATAGCGATTTTAATATCGTGAAGCTGCTTCAACCGTCTGATTTTTGAACGGAACTCGTTAATAGACAACGCAGGTGTCTCATCAATAAACATTGGAGCCTTTTCAAGTATATTAAGCTTACTATTGAAACTGGTCCATTGTGCATCGTTGAGCCGGCCTGTCTTCAACACCGAACTCGGAATCTCGGCAGTGCTGCTTATTATACGATTGACCAGCTGTACCGATGACATTTCCAACGTGAAAACCGCAACCGGAATATTTCTATCGACAGCCATATTTTTGGCCATTGAGAGCACAAATGCCGTTTTTCCCATAGCCGGACGGGCTGCAATGATTATCAAATCCGATTTCTGCCATCCCAAGGTCAAACTGTCAAGCGCGTCGAAACCACTCGGCACTCCAACCATTCCATCTTCACGTTTCGATGCCTCCTGAAGTTGCTCATAAGCCTCACCCACCACTTGACGAATGGTCTGCACCTCTTTTTTCACATTGCCGCTGGTCAAATCGAAAAGGCTCTGTTCTGCCGAATCGAGCATTTCTTGCACATCCTCAACATCCTCGAAACCACGCTTTTGCATTTCCGCACCAATGCGAATCAACTCTCGCTGCACATATTTCTGCGCGATGATTCGGGCATGGAACTCAATGTGAGCCGTCGATGCAATGCGGTTGGTAAGATATATAAGGTACGACGGACCACCGATAACGTCAAGCTCTTTATCAATTTTCAGCTGTTGCGCCACGGTGTTAATATCGACAGGATTGTGCTTAGCCGACAACTTTGTTATAGCCGTAAAGATTTTGCCATGCTCCTCCTTGTAGAAATACTCAGGTTTCAGTATTTCTGACACTTGCAAAAACGCTTCGCTTTCGAGCATGAGTGCGCCCAAAACCGATTCTTCAAAGTCGACGGCCTGCGGTGGTACTTTTCCTGTGCCTGCAAACAGGCTCTCTGTCGGCTCAACTTTAGCCGGTGTGTATTTCTTTGCCATAACAATTATTTTTTCGATGATGCAAAATTAGGCGGGCAAACGTTTGCTCACTAAAATTATTGGCTATATTTATAAACAAAAACGAATAAAACTGACATTGAATATGATAGTCCGCCCGAATGCAAAAATTAACATTGGTTTGAACATCGTCGAAAAGCGCGCCGACGGCTTCCATAACCTTGAAAGTCTGATGGTTCCGTTCGGTTTGACCGACGAATTGAAATTAACAGAGAACAAGCGCCACGGTGCAAAAAAGTTCGAGCTTGTGATTGACGGCCTTGCAGTTGACGGCTCGCTCGACACCAACCTTGTGAGCCGCGCCTACCACCTGATTAACGCCGACTACAGCCTACCGCCTGTGCGGGTGGTGCTCAAGAAGCAGATTCCGCTGGGTGCCGGTCTGGGTGGCGGCTCTGCCGACGGCGCATTCACCATCACCGCGCTCAACAAGATGTTCGACCTGAAACTGAGCGTTGACGCAATGCAACGCTACGCCGCAATGCTCGGCAGCGACTGCGCTCTGTTTGTGCAGAACAAACCGGCTTTTGCCACAAGCCGCGGCGAGATTCTCAAACCGGTGGACATCAATCTGAAAGGCTACTCGATTGTGATTGTGAAACCCGATGTGCACGTTAACACCGCGCAAGCCTACAAACTGCTCACGCCGCACCGTCCCGAGACGCCCATCACCGACCTTCTCGACAAGAAACCCGAAGAGTGGCGTGGTAAGATTGTGAACGATTTCGAAGCACCCATTTTCGAGATGTTCCCGGTATTGAACACGATAAAAACAGCCATGTACAATGCCGGTGCGGCCTACGCATCAATGTCGGGCAGCGGCTCGGCTATCTACGGATTGTTTGCCGGCAAACCCGACATCAGCACACTGAAATTCGAGAATTGCTTTGTTTGGGAAGGAAAGTTATAATCAATGGGCTTCATTATAAAGAAATCCCCGCGACTATCTCGTTTGCCGCGCTTGGTTTTTAGGCTCACGGCGTGTATCCCAAAAGGCAGCCACATGGATAGTATTGTTTTGGGTATAATAGACGATTTTATTCAGTTTGCGGACTATAATGCTGCGATATTCTTGCTTACGATGAACGAAAAGCGGGTCTATTCGCCCGATAGTAGGATTGTCGGCAAGAGCAAGAACTGATTTTTCAACCTCATCCATGAACTCTTGTCGGATTTGTTCGCCGAAATTAAACAGTATATACTCTTCCACTTGATGCAACGCCTCGGCTGCCCGTTTGTGCCAAAGTACGGTCATTTTCTGTTATGGAGGAATACTTCGTCGTTTGTCAGATAATCACCCGCTTCAAAAGCCGCTTCGGCTTCATCAAGCATTGCATCGATTTCATCCATTGTGAAAGGGTGTGCACGTTTGGCTTCTTCTTCTTTGGCATGCTCTATCAAATGCTCACCCACCCAACGCATACTGTTTGGCGAGAGTGTGCCATATAGATAATCGAGTAAACCTGATAATGCTGCTGTGCTCATATTCTTTCTTTTATTATCCGTTGTAAAGATACACACTCATTTTCGAAATACAAAACGCACTATTTTTTGCTTCATTTTTCTAGGCTATACACCCCCGCCTGTGATTTATTACCCCATCGGTTTGTGCTTTAGAAAAAAAATCCCCCGCCATACAGCGTAAACTGCATGACGAGGGAATTTTTAGTTATTTATAAGGAATACTATCAATTAGAATTGTCCCTATAACCATATAGATCTACTGTTATAGTATTGTTTTCACTCTGCAATATCTTTTCCAAAGGAATTGGCTTATAATTATTAAAATCATTTGTAAATGTCCATGGGAAATAATTGCCATCAGTGAAAGTTCCTGATGTTGGCTTTTTGCTTGCTGTTTTTTGTTCTGTAGCAATAGTAAGTGCATAACTTTTTTCGGAAACTTCCACATATTCAGAACCTGTGCTATTCCCGCCTTTCACGGTATATTTTTTAGTGTCAGAACTTCCTGTGCTCACTCTTACAAGAGTATATGGGCAATCGGTTTGCGTAAGCATAGCACCATTTACTTTTATTACAACAAAACCGCCTGTTATATAGTTACTACTATTAGCTTTTTTTTGTATAGCCCAATCAATTTCGCCACTTTTTTGATTATTGGAAAAATAAAAATCTTTCGTTATCGTCTTGCTTGAGCCATTAACTATTTTCTCTCCATTAAACATAAACCATATATACTCCGGGTTTGCAGCATCATTAGTACCACTCCACGATACATTTTTATAATTCACAGTAACCGTTACTTTGGTATTCTTCACGCAACTATTTAAAGCCGTTTGCAAAGCTGCAATCTGTTGTTGAAGCTCTTGAATTGTTGAATTGTTGGCAATTGATTGGTGCTGAGTCAGCACAGTAGCCGAAGTGCCGCTTTTAAGTTGAATGGTTGCGGTGCCTGTGCCTGTGGTAATACTCATTTCGCTTTTGTCAGCTTTGCCTGTAATATCAGACGCTACAAGGTAATGGGCATCGTTATTAAACGTGCTAACATTTACCGGCTTGTCAGTAAGGTCGTTGTACGAGCCGCTTGTGGCAACATCAGCAAGGTCTTCAGTTTTGGCGTAGCCAGTGAGATTCACGCCTTCGGGCAGGTCTTCAATTTTAGCGTAAACAGCCAGAGTGTCGTTAAGGTGTGTTGCTGTTGTGTAATTGGCCAAAGCAGTGTTAACACTCTCGGTAGTGGCATAGTTGGCCAACGACGTTTTATTCACAAGATTATAGGTTGTGAAATCGATGTTGCTGACAAACTGCTCGATTGTAGCTTTGTCAACTGTACCGGCATTGGCGGCATAAAGTGCGTATGGCACGCTCATAAGCTGGGTTGTACTCTCACCATAGGCGCTCTCGGTTTTTAGGAAGCAGCTGCCTTTGCCCCAATCAATCTTGGCAAAATCAGATGTGTTAACACTGCCGATTGTGATTGTGAACAGGCCGTTGGCGTTGGTCTTGGCGCTGTGTTTCTCGCTGAAGACGGCCTTGGCTGATTCAAAAGCGGCACCCTGCAGAATGGTGACGTTGACATCGACAGTCTGGTTAGCAACTATGGCGTTCTGCGCGTCACGCACAACTGCCTGATAACTGAAGCCCTGCGGGGCTTGGGCGAATGTTGCCACCGATAATAACATGGCGGCAATAACTGTAAATAATTTTCGCATGTTTAAAAAAATTAAATGGTTTATTATTAAATGTTTAACTGTTATATTATATGTTTAGTTGTTTAATCGGTGAATCGGACGCCATAATATGACGTCCCTACTGATGCCTATTGCCTAAAACCTAATGCCTATTTATCATTTTTTCACAATTTTGAATGTCCGCACCATCACGTTTCCATCATCAATGCGCAGGAAATAAACAGCTGGCACAAGGGCGGCCATGTCAATCTGCGTTTGGACATCGGAAATCTCACTAGTGGCAAGGGTGCGGCTGTTGGCATCGAGCAAGGTGTAGCGTAGGTTTGCCACATCGGTATCGGCCACTGTCAAGGTGAGCCAATCGGCTGTGGGATTCGGATAGACGGCGGCCTCAAGGGTTACTTGCCGTCCGGCTACGCCCGACTCAACAATGGTAATCTCGTATGCCTGTTGCACACCGGGTGTCAGGCTGCCTTTGTCTGAAGCAGACGGCTCAACGGCTATCTGCCCTACGGTGAAACTCATGGTGCCCGCTTCGCCACCGGTGGTGACCACGGCTGTCTGGGCATTGACTTTTGCGCCAATCAGCGCCACAAAAGCCATCAATACAATAATTCTTCTTTTCATAAAAACTATTTTAGGTTATACAATTTATTAATCAATTCCACATTGTTGGTTATTCCCAGTTTGCGATAGATATTGGACTTGTGCGAGTCAACAGTGCGCTTGCTGATGCCCAATTCTTCGGCAATAGTTTTAGACGTTTTGCCTTTGCAACATTCAAGTGCAATCTGCATTTCTCGTTCCGAAAGATACGAATTCATTTTCTTGAGCGTTAAAAAACATTGCAATTATCTTATAAATGCTCGTTTTTGTCAATAGGTAATTATACCTACTCAAACATAACGCACTGAGTATCAATTGGATTTTTTAAGTAAATATGCTTAGGCATTTGTATTTAAAGCTGAGGGGCTAGAGGTAGTTTTTTGACTACAGACTACAGACTATGGACGGAAGACTACAGACTACGGACTACAGACAAATTCGAGTAATGAGTAATGTTTAAAGTGTAAAGTGTAATGATTCGTAATTCTCTAATGCCTAATGTCTAGTGCCTAGTGCCTAATGATTAATGAGTAAAGTGTAATGATTCGTAATTCTCTAATGCCTAATGTCTAATGTCTAGTGTCTAGTGCCTAGTGCCTAATGCCTAATGTCTAGTGCCTAATGTCTAGTGCCTAGTGCCTAGTGCCTAATGCCTAGTGCCTAGTGCCTAATGCCTAGTGCCTAATGCCTAGTGCCTAGTGCCTAATGCCTAGTGCCTAATGATTAATGAGTAAAGTGTAATGATTCGTAATTCGTAATTTTCTAATGCCTAGTGCCTAACACCTACAACTTCACAATTCCGTGTTTCACTGCATAAAGAATAAGCTCGGTGTTGTTGCAGACGCCCAATTTCTGGTAGATGGCCGATTTGTGGTTGTCGACTGTTTTTTTGCTGATGCCGAATTCGTCGGCAATCTCTTTACTCAGCTTGCCCTGGCAACAAGCGCGGACAATCTCAATTTCGCGCGGCGAGAGCTGAACGGCGGGTTGCTCCGGTTCCGGTTTTTCGGTCGGCATAACATCGGCTTCCCGAGTATCTTCCGGCGATATGGCGTTTGTGACACTGGATTGCCCTTCAACTGCGCCTTTGGAATCAGAAATATCTGCAGTCTGTTCCGGTTCTGATGTTGTTTTTTCAGCCGGAACGCCCACAAACAGTTCACGAGCCATTTTCTCAGTGTGTTCAATGTCGCGGCGCATACGGCGAATAATGAACACCAAAACCAAAGCTATAAATATGGCTGTAAGCACAACAACAAGCACAATAAGCGCATTTTGCTGCCGCTCGATGGTAACCTGCTGCTGCGCTATTTCCCGCTCTTTTTCGGCAGTGGCATAACGCACCTCAAAATCGGCCACCTGCTGGCTAATCTGCTCATTATATAGCGAGTCGCTGAGTGCCAATGTCTGTTGATAGAGTTGCGGACTATTGCGCAGTGTCGCAAGATGGCGCAACGCATCGAGTTTGTTTTTCCTCTGACCTATCTGCCCCGACAACTGCAGACACTCGGCCGCCGTTTTTTCGGCTTCGGCTTTGCGCCCAAGGGCAATATAATTCTTGGTTTGAGCAATCAGATTGATACACAGGCTTGGCTTGTTATCAAGCGCCCTCAGTTTTTCCGATGCCTGTTCCAAAATAACATCAGCTTTTTGGTGTTCTCCATTTTGCATATATGCCGCGCCCAATTGCGACAGCCTTACCCCCATCTTATCTGTGCGATTGTCGATTGAATCGAGCCTGTAGGATTGCAGTATATAGTGGATGGCTTCATCATTCTTGTCTTGTGTCGATAATATCTCGCTCAAGATTGAATAACGACTGGCAAGCATCAACGTATTGCCGGCAGGCACATAATCAACCGCACTGCGCATATAGTGCTCGGCATCGGCATAGAGTCGCTGGTGGGCAAGAATCGATGCCATAAGCGTCAGCGATGATGATATGCGAGCCGAGTCGCCTATCTGATAATCGCAATCCAGGGCTTTCTGTTCATAATCGACAGCCTTCTCGAACCGGCCCATTCGGAAATATGCGTATGCCAAGCCATTGTATGTGTCTGAATACCAAAATATTGAATCAGGATGAATGTATGGCAGCAATTGTTCAAGATATGATATTGACCCCGGATAGTCGCCCTTATAGTAGCACTCTTCATACTTATCGAACAACTCTTCGCATTTCTTGATATTTGCAGCTGTCACCCATGACAATTCACTGAAAATCAAAGCGATTATAACGATACATCTTTTTGCTATCATCTGTTTGCTTTTTGCGATAATAAAATGGTGTTATTCATCCCCGCTCATCCAAATGTCGAGCATACGGCGGTCGCGCTTGGTGGGGCGGCCTGTTCCGGGGTCACGGCGGCCGTTGATATCAATGCGCATAAGGTCGATTTTCAGAATTTCCTGCTCGGGCGTCAGGTCTTCAAGATAGTCGGGCACAAGCTTTGCCGACACACGCGACTTGGGAATGCCCAGAATCTTGTAGCGGTAAACCACGGGGTTCTTCTTCACCTCAACCACTTCGCCCACCTTTATCGGCCGCGACGCCTTCACGGGCATATCGCCAATGGTTATGCGGCCCTTGTGACAGGCATCAGCCGCCTGACTGCGTGTCTTGTAAAGACGCACATCCCAAAGCCATTTATCGATTCTGATTTCGTCCATAATTATCTGTTTGACCGCAAAAATAGTTTGTAAAAGCGATTTTATATTATATATGGTATGCTATTTTTCGAAAAGCATCTTCTCTCCCACAAGTTTCACAATCAAAGAGCAATTATCACACAAAAAAACGGCCACCTTCCTGCGAAAGCGGCCGTCGTTATATGATCAACTACGATTATTGCTGCGGAGCGGCATCGAGCTGAGCTTTAATGTCATTGTACTTGTCGTTATACTCAGGATGAGTACCGCGTAGTTTGTAGTAGCACTCCTTAAGAGCCTGCATAGTGTAGATGTCTTCAGGTTTGATATTGTGAGCCTTTTCAAAATAAGGAATTGCAAGGTTCATTTGGTCAAAAGCTGCGGCAATAGCTGCATCATACTCTTTAGGCTTGTTAGCCGGAATGTCATTGGCAGCCTTAGCCATCTCAACAGCTTTGTTGTAAACTTGCACGCCAAGGTTCAACCAAGCGTCGAAATATTCGGGATTGATTTCAAGAGCTTTCTCATACGAAACCTTTGCCTCTTCGGGTTTGCCAATTTTATCGAGCAATGAACCCTGTGCAAAATAGAACGATGCATTGTTCGCCTCGCGCTCAATGGCTTTTGCCAAATATTCGAGAGCCAAATCAGACTGGTTGTTAGAGATGTAGTGGTTGATAAGTTCAACGAGCAGCGGGTTGCAATCGTCAGGGTAAACCTTCATACCGCGCTCAAGAGTAGCCATATAAGCAGCAGTATCGCCTTGATTCTTGTCGAGAATGGCAAGAAGGCCGAATACTTGTGAACCACCGTAGCGAATGTCGATGCAACGATTGTAGTAGTAACGAGCCTTGTCATAGTTTTTACCTTGATCAGCAATAAGGCCGGCATTGTAAACAATGGCTGAGTCAATCTTGCCCGGAGACGTGATGCTGTCGATTGAAAGCGATTGCTCAAAGCAGTCGAGTGCGTTTACAAGATCCTTCTTGTCGTTAAACTCATAGGCAGCATTAATAACAGTGAACGACATCAGCGAAAGCTGAGTGTTGATTTGCTTACGGAAACTGCCTTTTGCATCAAGTTCAATAGCTTTTTTGTATGAATCAAGGGCTGTACGTGTCGGGGTTTCCGACAATGCCTTCATCTCAGGGTTCTTCGTTTCGGCAATGGCCTTGTAGACATCGCCCCTTACCATCCAAGTCTTTGCCTGACCTTTTGTCTTTTCATGAACAATAGCCTCTTCGATGGCCTCTTTTGCCTTGTCCAGCTGTCCATACTTGACGTTGCTGCTAGCACTTGTTACTTTGGCTCCTTGAGCCATTGCGGTTGCACTGAAGGCAACCAATGTTACCATAATTCCAAAACGTTTCATAATATTCAAGTTTAAAATTAGTCATTATATGTGGCAAATATAGTCCTAACTTTGAAAGTTAGAACACAAAAAACGACGAAATGCACCATTATCAATAAAAAAAACGGGTAAGTAGCCCTACCCGTTCTTAATTATATGCTTTTCGCGATATTATTCGTCGGCCTGATTTTCGGTCTGACCGTCAGCTTGACCTTCGGTTTGCTCACCTTCGGCCTGTGATTCCTCCTCCTCATCTTGGTGCGGAACAACCTCAACGGCAGCAATAGCGTCGTTTGCACGCAACTTGATGAGTTTCACACCTTGTGTAGCGCGGCCCATAACTCGCAGTTCATCAACTGTTTGGCGAATTGTAAGGCCGTTCTTGGTGATTATCATCAGGTCCTCGCCGTCAACCACACCCATAATGGCAACCATATCGCCAGTCTTGTCGGTAACGCTGAGTGTTTTGACACCTTTGGCGCCGCGACGGGTGATTCGGTAGTCGTCGAGGTCGGAACGTTTGCCGAAGCCGTTCTCTGAAACAACCAGAATATCCTGCTTCTCCTCGCCTACATTCACAACACCCACAACCTCGTCGCCATTTTCGAGCGTAGCGCCCTTGACGCCTGTCGCTGTACGGCCCATCGGGCGTATGTCACTCTCGTTGAAGCGGATAGCCTTACCGCTCTTCACACCAATGATAATTTCGTTCTTGCCATCGGTGAGCGCAGCGGCCAGCAACTGGTCATCCTCGCGGATATTGATTGCGTTCACACCAATCTGGCGCGGGTGCGAGTAAGCCTCGAGCGTTGTTTTCTTCACAATGCCCTGCTTCGACACCAACAAAATATAATGGTTGGCAATATAATCGGCATCGGTGAGTGTCTTCACGTTGATATATGCCTTCACGCGGTCGTTCGGGTCGATTTGCAGCAGGTTCTGAATGGCACGGCCTTTCGATGTGCGTGTGCCTTCGGGAATCTCATAAACCTTGAGCCAGAAGCAGCGCCCCATCTCGGTAAAGAATAGCATTGTACTGTGCATGTTGGCGTTGTACATGTGCTCGATAAAGTCCTCGTCGCGTGTGTTGCTGCCTTTCGAGCCAACGCCGCCACGTCCTTGAGTCTTGAACTCGGTAAGCGCGGTACGTTTGATGTATCCCAAATGTGAAATGGTGATAATCACATCCTCGTCAGCATAGAAATCCTCGGGGTTGAACTCACCCTCATCCGGCACAATATCGGTGCGGCGCGGGTCGCCATATTTCTGCTTCATCTCAATAAGCTCATCCTTAATGAGTTGCATACGCAGGTCGCGGTCTTCGAGCAGAGCCTTCAAATGTTCAATCAGTTTGCATATATTCTCATACTCTGCACGCAGTTTCTCTTGCTCCAGTCCGGTGAGTTGGCGCAGACGCATTTCAACAATGGCGTTGGCCTGCACCTCGCTCAAGGCGAAGCGGTCCATCAAGCCCTTGCGAGCCTCGTCGGGACTTTTCGATCCACGGATAATGGCAATCACCTCATCGATATTATCGACTGCAATTATCAATCCCTCAAGTATATGGGCGCGTTCCTCGGCTTTGCGAAGGTCATACTTCGTGCGGCGTACAACCACATCGTGGCGGTGGTCAATAAAATGTGTGAGCAACTCTTTGAGTGTGAGCGTATAAGGCCGTCCGTCGACCAAAGCCACGTTGTTCACACTGAACGATGACTGCAACTCGGTGAATTTGTAGAGTTTGTTGAGCACCACCGACGGAACAACATCCTTGCGCAAGTCGTACACAATGCGCATTCCGCTGCGGTCCGACTCATCGTTAAGGTTTGTAATGCCATCGATTTTGCCTTCTTTCACCAAATCGGCCGTGTGCTTAATCATCTCGGCCTTGTTCACATTGTAAGGTATCTCGGTAATCACAATGCGCGATTTTCCGTTCTCGGCGCTTTCGATTTCGGCCTTACCACGCAGCACAATGCGACCGCGGCCTGTCTCGTAGGCGTCGCGAATGCCTTGGAAGCCGTAGATTATGCCGCCTGTCGGGAAATCGGGGCCCTTAATGAAATGCAGCAACTCATCGACAGAGATTTCGGGATTGTCGATAGTGGCGCACAGTCCGTCAACTACCTCGCCCAAGTTGTGTGTCGGCATGTTTGTGGCCATGCCCACCGCAATACCCGAAGCGCCGTTGACCAGCAGATTCGGGATTTTTGTCGGCATCACAGTCGGCTCGGGAATGGTCTCATCGAAGTTCATGGTCATATCGACAGTTTCCTTGTCGATATCGGCCAGAATCTCTTCAGATATCTTTGTCATGCGGGCCTCGGTGTAACGCATGGCTGCGGGATTGTCACCGTCGATTGAGCCAAAGTTGCCCTGACCGTCGACAAGCGTGTAGCGCATTGCCCAGTCCTGGGCCATACGCACAAGAGTTCCGTAAATTGATGAGTCACCGTGCGGGTGGAATTTACCCATCACCTCACCCACGATTCTTGCCGATTTTTTATATGGTGCAGTCGATGTATTGCCCAACCCATTCATGCCGAAGAGCACTCTACGGTGTACCGGTTTAAGGCCGTCGCGCACGTCGGGAAGGGCGCGTGCCACAATCACCGACATTGAATAATCAATATACGAGGACTTCATCTCCTCTTCGATATTGATTTTAATAATTCTTTGTCCGTCAATCATTTATAATGTGCTTTTTAATAATTTCGTCTATTTTTTCAAGTGCATAAAAGTACTATTTTAGAGCCAACTGACCGCCCTGCCTCGCCACGAAAAACAAAGTTTTATCAACAAAAAAACGGGGTGGATTGTTGATAATTTAAAAAGGGCAAATGTGCTTGAATTGAAGGATTGAATGCGAGAATCGATGAATCATTATTAAAAGACAACTGACCTCCAACGAACTTTATTCTTACAATAACAGACCATCTTCTGTCCACAACCAAACGTTGAAAAAGAAAATGCCGTAAGAAATCCCAACTTTACTATAAATCCGTAAATTCGCAGAATTAAAAATTTCAGCATAGATGAATTCGAAATTTTCACCAAAAATCAACAAGATCTTGATTTACAGCAAAGAAGAAGCTGTAAGACTGAATAACGACTACATTGGCACCGAGCACCTGCTTTTGGGCATCCTGCGCGACGGTGACGGTGTTGCCATTGACGCTCTGAACCGCGCTGGGGCTGACATTCCGACGCTCAAACAGCAAATTGACGAGCGCCTGCGAATGCCTCAACAGCAGATTCTGACCAACGACGCCATCCCGCTGCTCAAAGCCGCCGAGAACGCGCTGACAATCGTCTATCTTGAGGCACGCTCAATGAAAAGCGACACCATAAACACCGGCCACTTGCTGTTGTCGATTTTGCGCGACGAAAGCAGCCTCGCCACCATCCTACTTAACGAGCAAGACATTAATTATCAATTGATTAAATCAATAATCGCAAGTCCTGCCGAAGAGCCGCACAAGCAAACTCATCAACCGCAGGACATCTTCGACGACGATGATGACGATGATGACGACGCTCTATACGAGAACAAACGGCACCAGCAGAAAGACAACGGCCCAGCCGCGAAATCGAACTCAGACACGCCAGTGCTCGACAACTTCGGCATCGACCTGACCAAGGCCGCCGAAGAAAACCGCCTCGACCCCATTGTTGGCCGCGAGACTGAAATTGAGCGACTTGCACAGATTCTGAGCCGCCGCAAGAAGAACAACCCCGTGCTGATTGGCGAACCTGGCGTGGGCAAATCGGCTATAGCTGAAGGAATGGCCATCCGCATTGTGCAGAAGCGCGTTTCGCGGATTCTGTTCGGCAAGCGCATCATCACACTCGACCTTGCTTCGATAGTGGCCGGCACAAAATACCGCGGACAGTTTGAGGAACGTATGAAAGCCATTCTCAACGAGTTACAGCGCAACCCAAACGTGATTCTATTCATCGACGAGATTCACACCATTGTGGGCGCAGGCGGTGCAAGCGGCTCACTCGATGCAGCCAATATGCTGAAACCGGCACTTGCGCGTGGCGAAATTCAGTGCATTGGCGCAACCACTCTCGACGAGTACCGTCAGTACATCGAAAAAGATGGCGCGCTCGAACGCCGTTTCCAAAAGGTTATGGTTGAACCGACGTCGGCCGAAGAGACACGCGAGATTCTGAACAACATAAAAGCACGCTACGAAGAGCACCACAACGTGACCTACAGCGATGAAGCGCTCGACGCTTGCGTGAAACTCACCACCCGCTACATATCGGACCGCCACCTGCCCGACAAGGCTATCGACGCCCTTGATGAGGCCGGTTCGCGCGTTCACATATCTAACATTCACGTTCCCAAAAAGATAACCGACCTTGAAAAGTCGATTGAAGAGATTCGCGAGAAGAAGATTGAGGCCGTGAAGCAACAGAAGTTTGAAGAAGCCGCCAACTATCGCGATAGCGAGAAAAAGACCATCGACCAACTTGAAAATGAGAAGAAAAAGTGGGAAGACGACTTGATTAAGCACCGCGAAACAGTAACTGCCGAAAACGTAGCCGAAGTGGTGGCAATGATGACCGGTGTACCAGTTCAGCGCATTGCACAGACCGAAGGTAACCGCCTGCTCAAAATGGGCGACGAGCTCAAAGGTAGTGTAATCGGCCAGGACGAAGCTATTGCAAAGATTGTCAAATCGATACAGCGAAACCGCGCAGGCTTGAAAGACCCGAACAAGCCCATCGGCACGTTCATCTTTCTTGGCCCGACAGGCGTGGGTAAAACGCAGTTAGCCAAAGTGTTATCAAAATATCTGTTCGACAGCAACGACGCGCTCATCCGCATCGATATGAGCGAGTATATGGAAAAATTCAGCGTGTCGCGCCTTGTTGGTGCGCCTCCGGGATACGTGGGCTACGAGGAAGGCGGCCAACTGACCGAGAAAGTGCGCCGCAAACCCTACTCTGTGGTGCTTTTGGACGAGATTGAGAAGGCACACCCCGACGTATTCCATATTCTGCTGCAAGTGCTCGATGAGGGCCGCCTGACCGACAGTCTCGGCCGCCGCATCGACTTCCGCAACACCATTATCATTATGACGTCGAACATCGGCTCAAGACAGCTGAAAGAGTTTGGCACTGGCGTGGGATTCTCGACAACGGCTCGGCAGAACTCATCGGACGAGTTGGCTAAAGGAGTGATTGAGAAGGCTTTGAAGAACGCTTTCGCGCCCGAGTTCCTAAACCGTATTGACGATGTGATAATGTTCAACCAACTGTCGAAAGATGACATTCACAAGATTATCGACATTGAGTTGAAAGGCCTGTTCGAGCGCGTGGCGCAAATGGGTTACACGCTGAAAATCACGCCGAAAGCCAAAGACTGGCTGGCCGACAAAGGCTACGATGCTCAGTACGGCGCCCGTCCGCTGAAACGCGCCATTCAGAAGTATATTGAAGACGAAATGGCCGAAGTGATTCTGAAGGCTGAGGTGGCCAACGGCGACACCATCACCTGCTCGTACGACAAGAAGAACGACAAGCTTGAGTTTAAAGTCGGCAGTAAGGACAAGGAAAGCGAAGAAACCGACAAAACGGAATAAAGCACTTGGCTGAATTCCGACTTTGAAAACAGCAAACTAAATACCCCGAAAAGCAGTGCCTTTCGGGGTTTTCTATTTTACGATTCCCCATCTATTGTGTGTTTTTCACTCTTTCATCAACCATTTCCAAGCGGCGTCGTTGGGCATACGCCAATCACCGCAGAGCGATAGCGCACACCGAACCATCCTTGGAGCCATAAGGCATACACGAGCGCTTTAACCGCAATGTGAAGAAACGGCGGACAAACACATCCAAGATTGACCACACACTACTCGGCGGCCTGTGGCACTATGTGACGCTCAAACCACCAGGAACTATTGAATGGGAATAAACTTAAAAGCCGTAAAAATCTTGCAGCTTTTTATTGTAAACATCTAAATCTCAATCTACTACCCCATTCTTATACTCATTCGGCGTCAACCCAGTCTGGCTCTTGAAGAATTTCGAGAAAAACGACTGGTTGGGGAAGTTCAGTTCAATGGATATCTCTTTAACGGTCATATCGGAATATTTGAGCATCGATTTGGCCGCCATAATCACAAATCCGTCAATCCACTCGGGAGCTGAACGGCCGCTCACGTCCTTTACCACCTTCGACAGATATTTGGGCGTAACACACAGACGGTCAGCATAAAAGCCCACCATTCGCTCGGCGTGGTGATTGTCTTTCACAAGTTTCATAAAATCCTCGAACATACGGCGGCTACGCGAACTGTCGGTGCGGGTATCGGGGTGCTCAACGCGCAGATAATCGTCGATATAACTGGCAAACTGGTAAAAAACCGATGACAATATGGCGCCAACACTCTCGCGCACGTACTTCGAAGCGGAACCGCTGATTCTATATACGAGGTCGACATAGTTGGAAAGCAAGCGTAACTCGCTGTCAGTTATCTTGATACACGGATTCTGCAGCAACGCCAGAGCCTCAGAGAAAAGCGAGTTGAAATCGACGTTGGCATTCGATATGTAATCGACAGAAACGGCTATAAACGTGAAACTTGCGTTGCTCAACGCTTGTTCCAAATCGGGCGAGGTAAGGCGCACAATGTTGCCTGGCGTGATGACCATAAGCATTCCGCGGCTCAGCGTGTACTCGTTCATATTCAGCATACACGAGATGCTGCCGCTGCTGCAAAACACTGCCATATAGCAATTTATGCGCAGCGGGTGGCCAAAGGCGGGGATGCTGTTCGGATTCCGCTGCCGCGAGATTACAAAATCGTTGCCAATGGAAACGTTCTGCCCCGACGTGAGCAATGCGTTTATGGCCGACGGCGTGATGAATGTCTCTTTCCCTTCCATACCTATTTATTTATTGAATGACTGAATAACTGAATGCGTGAAAAGTTGGTGAATCGTTTAAATGTTTAGCGCTTCGCTGTTGAGATAACTAACTATTCTAAACTTCTAAACCTTCTCAACCCTAAATCCTAAACGTCTAACACCCAACACCTAATATCAAACACCCAATTATCTAATCTTCTATTTTTTCGACAAATAAAACATATTTTTTGGTAATATACGATAATTATGGTCGATTTTTTCGACCTTTTGAACAATTATTGCTACAATTACATATCGCGCAAGCGAAAAGCCCGATATACATTTGCAACCGAAATAAAGAACAGTTATGAAAATAAGAACACTTCTAACATTGATTACACTTGGAGCGATGACACAAACCACTATGAGTCAAACAGTTCTGACACTCCAAGAGTGCCGCGACAAGGCACTTGAAAACAACCAGCAGTCGAAAATATCGCGAGAGAAACTGGCTGCCGCCGAGTATGACAAGAAGGCCGCCTTTGCCAACTATCTGCCAAAGGTTTCAGCCACAGGTGCTTATCTCCATAATTCGGAAAACATTTCGCTTGTGAGCGACGACCAGTCGGCTGCGCTGACCAATCTGGGTACGAATATGGTGACTTCAATCGGCAGCCGCTTGCCTGGACTTATGAGCGACCCCGCGCTCGCAAATATTATTCAAAACAGCCCAGCAGTGCAACAAATGATAGGGAAACTACAAAACGGCGAAATTGCCACCGCGCTCAACGAAATCGGTGCCGACCTTGCCAAAGAGTTCGAACTTGACATTGCCAACGTGTATGTGGGCGCCGTGACGATTGAGGAACCTCTTTACGTGGGCGGCAAAATCCGCGCATACAACAAGGTGACGGCCTACGCCAAAGAGCTGGCCGAGACGCAAATGAACGGCGAGGACCAGAAGGTGATTGTGAGCGTCGACGAGGCCTACTGGCAGATTGTATCGATAGCCAACAAACTGAAACTCACCGAAAAATATGTTGAGTTGCTTCGGAAACTGAACACCGACGTTGAGAAGATGCGCGGCGAAGGACTGGCCACACAAGCCGACCAATTCTCGGTAAAAGTGAAACTCAACGACGCCGAAATGAAGTTGCTGAAAGCCCGCAACGGCCTGGCTCTCTCGAAGATGCTACTCTGCCAACTCTGCGGAATGGACCTCCACACAGACATAATACTTGCCGATGAGGCCAACGAGAACCTGGCTGTTCCAGCCGATACGGTTATCTACACGCAAGAGGAAATCGACGAGAACCGCGTTGAACTGAAAAGCCTGAAGCTGGCCACCGAAATGTATAACCAAAAGGTGTCGATTGTCAGGGCCGACTACTTGCCAACCGTCGCATTGCTAGGCAGTTACACGCTAACCAACCCGTCGGCGCAGAACGGTTTCCAGAACAAGTTCGGCGATATGCTGAGCGTGGGCGTTGTGGCTCGGATTCCGCTCTTCCACTTTGGCGAGGGAATGAACAAGGTGAACAAGGCCAAGGCCGAGGCTCGAATCGCTCAATACCAATTGGACGAGGCCCGCAACAAGATAACGCTGCAAGTTACTCAGTATGAGCAGCGTATCAAGGAGGCCGACTCGCGGCTCGAACTTGCCAGCGGCAATATGGAAAACGCCGAGGAGAACCTGCGGATGGCAAATATCGGTTTCAAAGAGGGCTACCTTGCCTCGACCAGTGTGCTTGAGGCGCAAACAGCCTGGTTGCAAGCCCATTCCGAGGAAATCGACGCAAAAATCGACAAGATTATGGCGCTGGTTTATCTGCGACAAGCAACAGGACAGTTGAAATAGTGAGGATTTAGAAGTTAGGATTTAGGAATTAATAGTTAAAAATGAGATAATGGTGTTGGGTGTTAGGTATTGGATGGAAAACGTAAATAATTAACAATGAAAAGTCTGCACAAAATCGTCTGTAGTCTGTTGTCCGTAGTCTGAAGTCCAAAACTAAACGATTCACCGATTCACCAATAAAACGATTAAACAATTAAAATTCAATAAATAATTACAGTTATGGCAATCAATCAACAAGAAAAAAACATCTTTCTATCGCTGGCTGCACTGGGTGCGGTCATAGCAATAGTGTGCATCATCGGCATTGTCATCTTCCACAATGAAGAGACGGAATTTGTGCAGGGACAGGCCGAAGTGAACGAGTACCGCGTGTCGAGCAAGGTGCCTGGCCGCATTCTTGAAATCCGCGTACGCGAAGGCCAGCGCGTGAAGGCTGGCGACACATTGGCCATTCTTGAGGCACCCGACATTGAGGCGAAACTTGCTCAAGCAAAGGCTGTTAAGAACGCCGCTTCGGCTCAGAACGCCAAAGCTCAAAAGGGCGCGCGCCAAGAGGAAATCCAAGGCGCTTACGAGTTGTGGCAGAAGGCCAAGGCGGGACTCGAGATAATGGAAAAATCGTACAAACGTGTCGAAAACCTTTATAACGAGGGCGTTGTGAGCGAGCAAAAACGCGACGAGACCAAAGCGCAATACGACGCAGCCGTGGCTACCGAGAAGGCCGCCCACGCTCAGTACACAATGGCGCAAAACGGCGCCGAGAGCGAGACCAAGGCAATGGCCGCCGCGCAAGTGCGTCAGGCTGAGGGAGTTGTGGCCGAAGTGAACGCTTACATTGACGAGACAATCCTCACCGCCTCAATCGACGGCGAGGTGAGCGAGATTTTCCCAATGACGGGCGAACTCGTGGGCACGGGCGCCCCAATTATGAACATTGCCGTTATCGACGACCTCTGGGCAACCTTCAACGTGCGCGAGGACCTGCTCCGCGACCTTAAAATGGATGCCGAAATCACAGGCTACGTTCCCGCTCTCGACCGCAACATTACGCTGAAAATCAATTATATGAAAGACATTGGCTCGTACGCCACCTGGAAGGCCACCAAAGCCACAGGCCAGTACGACCTCAAGACATTCGAAGTCCGCGCCGTGCCAACCGAAAAGGTTGAAGGCCTGCGCCCAGGAATGTCGGTGTTGATTGAGAAATAGGGACAAGGGACAAGGTGTAAGTTACAAGGTAGAAAGGCATAAGGCAAAAGGCAAAAGTGGGGTTGGGTATTAGGCATTAGGCACTAGGCATTAGTTAATTACGAATTTTGAATTACGAATTTTCAACCTGTTAAACCTGTTCAACTTTAAACCTCTTAACTTCTCAACCTTCTAAACCTCTCAACATTAAAGAAATGGGCTCAAAAAAGAGAATACGATTGTTGCTGCTGTTGAGGCGCGAGACTCGGCGGCTGGCTTCACGTCCGATATACTGGATGAGTATGGTTGGCGCGCCGCTAATCTGCTTTATCTTCTTCACCACACTGATGAGCGACGGACTGCCACAAGACATTCCCGTGGCCGCTGTCGATGCCGACAACACAGCCACCTCGCGGTCGATTCTGCGCAACCTCGACGCCTTTCAACAGACCGAGATAGTGCACCAGTACTCGAACTTTGCCGAGGCGCGCAAGGCGATGCAAGAAGGCAAAATCTACGGATTCTTCTACATTCCCGAGGGCACCACGCGCAAGGCCAACCGCAGCGAACAGCCGCGAATATCGTTCTACACCAACGCGGCGTACCTCATTCCTGCATCGCTCGTCTATCGCGATATGAAGATGATGTCCGAACTGGCAGCTGGCGCCGCAGGACGCACCAGCCTGCTCGCCCGCGGCTACACCGACGACCAGGCGATGGCCTTCCTGCAACCCATAAAAATCGACACCCACGCAATCAACAACCCGTGGCTCAACTATTCTATCTATTTGAGCAACACGCTTTTACCTGCCGTACTGATGCTGATGATTTTCCTTGTGACGATTTTCAGCGTGCAGTCGGAACTGAAAGACGGCACAGGGCGTCAGTGGATTGAGCTTGCAGGCGGCCGCACGTGGCTCGCACTCTTTGGTAAGCTGCTGCCGCACACGTTCGTTTTCACAATGATGATTTTCTTCGCGCAGATATACCTCTACCGCTTGCTCAGCTTCCCTCTCAACAGCGCAATGTGGCATATGCTGCTACTCGGTTTTATGTTCGTGCTGGCCTCGCAGAATCTGGCGCTGTTCATTTGCGGACTGATACCTTCAATGCGGTGGTCGCTGAGCCTGGCCACGCTGTGGGGCGTGCTGTCGTTCCCAATCTGCGGCTTCTCGTTCCCCGTAATGGCAATGCCGCCCGCCATTCAGAGCCTTTCGGCGATGTTTCCGCTGCGATATTACTACCTGATTTACGTCGACCAGGCCCTCAACGGATGGTCGCTGCAATATTCCGCGCAATACTATGCCATATTACTGATATTCATAGTGTTGCCGTTGACCGATATGCACCGAATCAAACACTCGATGCTCAATTACGAATACCTTCCATAAACCATTGGCTATGAGTTTTATAAAGAATGTCATAAATGTTTGGAACGCCGAGACGCGCAAATTCATTGTCGATGAAGGCGTGCTGGTTTTCTTCCTGATAGTGCCGTTCCTCTACCCCCTTCTTTATATGTATCTGTATAGTAACGAGGTGGTTAGAGAGGTGCCCGTGGTGGTTGTCGATGACAGTCATTCGGCCTTGAGCCGCGAGTTTGTCCGCAAGGTCGATGCCACGCCCGACGTGCAGATTATTGACCACTGCGGCGACATTGAGACGGCCAAGTTGCAGATTAAGAACCACAACGCCTACGGAGTTATCTGGATTCCAGCCAGTTTCACCAAAGACATTGCCGAAGGGCGGCAGACAATGGTGAACATTTATGCCGATATGAGCGGCCTGCTCTACTACAAATCGCTGCTTAGTTCGTGCACCGAGGTCTCGCTCAGTATGAACAAGGATATCAAGGCCGTGCGGCTCTCGGGCCTGAGCGACCGCGAGAAGGAAGTATCGGTGCAACCCATTGAGTATGACTACGTTCCGATGTTCAACTCGCAGAACGGCTTTGCCACATTCATTCTACCCGCCGTGCTGGTGCTGGTGCTTCAGCAGACTCTGGTTCTGGGCATTACAATGATGGCTGGCACCGAGCGTGAGCGCCGCCGCCGCAAAAACCTGCGCCTGACCGAGGAGTACGGCAGCCCAATCGATGTGCTCACAGGCAAAGGCCTGGCCTACTTCATTTTCTATTGCCTGATAGCGTTCTACGTGCTGTGCATTGTGCCGAAATGGTTCGATTTCAACCAGTTGTGGAACTTCTTCGACCTGGCGATGTTCACCATTCCGTTCCTTTTGGCCTCGGTTTTCTTCGCCATAAGCATATCGTGCTTTGTCCGCGACCGCGAATCGTGCTTCCTGCTGTTCGTCTTCATATCGGTGCCGCTGCTGTTCATTTCGGGCATTTCGTGGCCAGGCTGCAGCATTCCAACATTCTGGAAATATGTATCTTACATTTTCCCGTCGACATTCGGAATCAACGGCTTTGTGCGGATGACAAACGCTGGCGCCCTCCTGCCCGACGTCAAAACCGAGTACATTGCCCTCTGGGTGCAGGCTGGCGTTTACTTTATGACCGCGCTGCTGCTCTACATTAAACTCTACCGCTCCGAATCGACCCCCGAAACCGAGGAAGAGATTGTGGTGGATTTGGATGTGGACAAGGAATAACGCCTACTCTTTCATCAGCCACTTCCAAGCGGCATCGCTTGGCATACGCCAGTCACCGCGGGGCGATAACGACACCGAACCCACCTTGGGGCCATCAGGCATACACGAGCGCTTGAACTGCTGCGTGAAGAATCGGCGAACAAACACCTTCAGCCACTTGTCGATAACATCGTCGGTGTATGTGCCGGCAAAGGCTTTCTGAGCCAGATAGAAGATTTTTTCTGGCGCGAAACCGTTGCGCACAAAATGATAGATGAAGAAGTCGTGCAACTCGTACGGGCCCACCAAATCTTCGGTTTTCTGCGCAATATTGCCGTTGCTGTCGGCAGGCAAAAGTTCCGGGCTGATGGGTGTATCGATGACATCGTAAAGATACGGCTTGGCATCGGCATCAATTTCATAATCAGCCACATACTTAACCAAGTATTTGACAAGCGTTTTGGGTACGCCAGCGTTCACGGCGTACATCGACATATGGTCGCCATTATAGGTGCACCAGCCCAAAGCCAGTTCCGAGAGGTCGCCCGTGCCGATGACAATGGCATTCTCTTTATTTGCCACGTCCATAAGTATTTGCGTACGCTCACGCGCTTGCGAGTTTTCGTAGGTTACATCGTGAGTGTTGATGTCGTGACCGATGTCGGCGAAATGCAGCTCACAAGCCGCCTTGATGCTAATCTCGCGGGTATCAACCCCCAAGGCGCGCATCATCGACACGGCATTGTTGTAGGTGCGGTTGGTGGTGCCGAAGCCAGGCATTGTAATGCCGATGATATTCTTGCGGCTAATGCCCAGGAGGTCGAAAGTCTTGGCTGTGACAAGCAGCGCAAGCGTCGAGTCCAGGCCACCCGAAATGCCCACCACAGCGCGTTTGCAGCCGATATGCTTCAGGCGGTGAGCCAGCGCGCCTGTCTGTATGCTGAAAATCTCCTGACAATTCTTTTGGCGGTCGGCCTCAACCGACGGCACGAATGGACTTGCATTAATAGTGCGCAGCAAATCAGTGGTTTTATTCTCGGGGAAATAAATTCCAACGACAGTGTACAACTCGTTGCGCACCACTCCCGCCCCAGTCATAAACGTTGAGTTTTTCTGACGGTCGGCAACAAGTTTTTCAATATCGATATCACTTACAACCAATTGCTTATCCATAGTGAAGCGGCGGCTCTCGGCCACCATTGTACCATTCTCGGCAATCAAGCCGTTGCCTGCAAAATAGAGGTCGGTGCTCGACTCGCCAAAACCGCTCGAAGCGTAGATGTAGCCTGCAATACAGCGTGCCGACTGCTGCTCAATCAGGCTGCGCAGATAGCTGTGCTTGCCCAGCACCTCGTCGGAAGCCGAAAGGTTGAAAATAAGGTGTGCTCCCGCCAACGACTCCACCGAACTGGGCGGAATCGGAGTCCAAAGGTCCTCGCAAATCTCAATAGCAAACGATACATCGCCGCCGTCGAATATCAAGTTTCGGCCAAACGTAACTGTCTGATTACAAAGCACAATACTGTCGCGAATAGCGCTCACGGCTGGTGCAAACCAACGGTGCTCGTAAAACTCGTTGTAGTTGGGCAGCCACGTCTTGGCATTGACGCCGACAATGGTGCCCTTACGCAAAACAGCCGCCGCATTGAACAGCGAATTGCCGCAGCGCACCGGCAATCCGACAATTATAATTATATCCAAACCTGTCGTCTGCTCGGCAAGCCAATTTAAGGCGTTTTCAGCATCGGTAATAAGTTGCTGATTATGAAACAAATCGGCGCAAGTATAACCTGTGATTGCCAGTTCGGGGAAGCAGATAATTTGCACCTGCTGCGAGACCGCGTCTTTTATCAACGAAAGACACTCATCGGCATTAGCCTGACAATCAGCCAAATGAACCGTTGGCACTGCTGCCGCAACTCTCACATATCCAAAATTTGTCTTGCTCATAGTTTCAGTAATTTATGAGAAACTTGTATTTTCTCCGATGCCGTAAAAGTAAAAATGATTCTTTTTAGTTGTTGCTGGCGATAAATTTTTGAGTATAAATGACGAATTAATTGTTTTTTATCCGGCATCCTCCCCTTCTACACAAAAAAAGCCGAACGGGAACACCAATCCGGCTTTTATCATATTACACTGATTACCCGTTACTTGCAAGCGCAGCGCGGTTTCAGTTGCTTGAAGAAATCGTTGCCATTGTCGTCGACCAAAATGAAGGCTGGGAAATCCTCAACTCAATCTTCCAAATGGCCTCCATACCGAGTTCGGGCAACTAATGTTAACAAACAAAAACACCAACGTTTGTGTAACACTGGCATTACCCCAGAAACTGCAAACATTGGTGAAAATGATTTCCTTCCGTCCGGTATCTTTCGAACGCTTAAAAATCAATGTCGCAAAAATAATACAATTATAAGTCCTTTCAAAAACGCCACAAAACAAAAATCCCCAACCATTTCCGGCTGGGGATTTATCTAATCGCAATTAAATTGTTTTTCAATTACTTGCAAGCGCAACGCGGTTTCAGTTGCTTGAAGAAATCGTTGCCTTTGTCATCGACAAGAATGAAGGCTGGGAAATCCTCAACCTCAATCTTCCAAATGGCTTCCATTCCAAGTTCGGGGTACTCAACGCACTCAATGCTCTTAATGTTGTTCTGGGCAAGAATGGCTGCTGGGCCGCCGATTGAGCCAAGATAGAAGCCGCCGTGCTTCTGGCAGGCGTCGGTGACGCACTGGGCGCGGTTGCCCTTGGCAAGCATTATCAGACTGCCGCCGTGGTCTTGGAACTCGTCAACGTAGGGGTCCATACGGCCTGCTGTGGTTGGGCCCATCGAGCCGCAAGCCATACCTGCTGGTGTCTTGGCTGGACCTGCGTAGTAAATCGGGTGGTCCTTAATATACTGCGGAAGGTCTTCGCCTGCATCCAAGCGGGCTTTGAGTTTGGCGTGGGCAATGTCGCGGCCGACAATGATTGTTCCGTTAAGGCTCAAACGTGTGGCCACTGGATATTTCGACAGTTCTTTCAGAATGTTGGCCATCGGCTGGTTAAGGTTGATTTTCACAGCGTCGCCCTCGCCTGCCTGACGCAATTCGGCAGGAATCAGGCTGCCTGGATTGTCGTCCATCTTCTCAATCCAAATGCCCTGCTCGTTGATTTTGCACTTAATGTTGCGGTCGGCCGAGCAACTGACGCCAAGGCCGATTGGGCAACTGGCGCCGTGTCGCGGCAAGCGGATAATGCGCACGTCGTGAGCCATATATTTGCCGCCGAACTGCGCTCCAAGGCCGATATTGTGGGCCTCGCGCAGCACTTCCTTCTCAAGTTCGACATCGCGGAAAGCGCGACCGTACTCGTTGCCCGTGGTGGGCAGGCTGTCGTAGTAGTGAGTGGAAGCGAGTTTGACGGTGAGAAGGTTCTTCTCGGCCGACGTTCCGCCAATCACAAAGGCGATATGGTACGGCGGGCAGGCTGCGGTGCCAAGTGTTTTCATCTTCTCGACAAGGAACGGAACCAATGTGTCGTGGTTCTGGATTCGGGCCTTGGTCTCCTGATAGAGATAGGTTTTGTTGGCCGAGCCGCCGCCCTTGGTGACGCACAGGAAGCGGTACTCCATTCCCTCGGTGGCCTCAATGTCGATTTGGGCTGGCAGGTTGCATTTGGTGTTCACCTCGTCGAACATTGTGAGCGGCGCGTTCTGCGAGTAGCGCAGATTCTCCTCGGTGTATGTCTTGAAGACGCCGAGCGAAAGTGCCTCCTCGTCGCAGAAGCCTGTCCACACCTGCTGTCCCTTCTCGCCGTGGATAATGGCCGTGCCCGTGTCCTGGCAAAGCGGAAGTTGCCCTTTGGCGGCCACCTCGGCGTTGCGCAGGAATGTGAGCGCCACATACTTGTCGTTTTCCGAAGCCTCGGGGTCGCTTAAGATTTTGGCCACCTGCTCGTTGTGCGAGCGGCGAAGCATAAACGAAACGTCGCGGAAGGCGGCATTCGCCATAGCCGTCAGGCCCTCTTTTTGCACTTTCAGGATTTTGTGTCCCTCAAACTCTCCCACCGACACGTAGTCTTTTGTCAGCAAGTAGTATTCTGTTGTGTCCTCGCCGAGCGGGAACATTGGTTGGTAATGAAACTCTGCCATTGCTAATGTTTTAAATTTTATTGATATTCAGATAGATATAATTCAAATAAATTGCCGCGCCGAGCGTTTCGGCATTTGCCAAAGGTACGAATAATGATTTACGAATTGTCGGTTTGTGGTGAATTTATCGCACAGACACGATTTATCGGGAACGCAGATGACAAAGGAAAAATCTGAGAAAAAAAAACGCGAAAATTCCTAAACCTTCGCGCTTTTAAAATTGAATCAAGCATAACTCTTACAATCCCAAATGTTTACGGACTGCGGATTCGACACCATCACCGAACAGCCCGCGTTCAAGAATTGTTCCATCGGGACCAAACAATATTACGTGCGGAATGCCCTGAACGCCATATTCTTCTGCGCCATTATCCTGTGCATTAATTATTTGCGGATAATTTACGCCCATTTCCTCAATGGCTTGCTCTGAATCTTCCGGTTTATCGCCAACCGCCACGCCTAAAACATTTAGATTCTTGTCTTTATACTTATTGTAAACAGCAATCAAATTTGGGATTTCGGCACGGCATGGTCCACACCAACTTGCCCAAAAATCGACCAAAACATACTGACCTTTGCCCACATAATCAGATAGTTTCGTTGTTTTGCCATTGTATTCGACTGCAAAATCAGTAAACATCTTTCCAACGGCGGTATTCTCTAAATTTTCAGCCATTTTTGCTGCATACTCCTTATCCTGCCGTTCTTTTTCCAATGCATATTCGATAAAATGTGCAAATCGGCCTTTTTTAATTTCGGGTGCGGCAATTGTGTCGAACAGTTTGCTCGCTTTTTGATAGTTGGCCGTATAACGGTACGTATAAATAAACGCGCCTTCTTCGCTATTATGCGAAATCAGATAATCGACCGACTTATTATCCCTGTCATACAATATTTTATCATATTCATTCCATAATGAATCCTGCTCTGCTTCCGATTTGCCACGTAGTTCTTTCATTAACTCACTATCACGCTTACGTGTGTTTGCAAGCAATTTGCTAATGTAACTCGCTTGATGATAAAACTTTGTACCATCCACTTCCAACCATTCTGCACAAACTTTCACTTTCGCTGTTTCGCCAGGCACAACCACCATATCGTATTGCCAGCGAGATGTTTTCTTTTCCAAACCTTCCCGCAGGCAAATCACAGTAGGATAATCAAGTTCAAGCGAATAATTGAACTTTTTGTCTTTCACCACAATAGTGTCATCGGGTGTACGTTTGGTATCGTTTACTAAATTTTCATTGCCGATAAAAACAACATAGACCGAATCGTTGTTTTCTTCGCTTAGTGTGCCTTCAAGAATGAAGGTTTTTGAATTCTGATTGCACGATGCCAGCAATCCTACCGACAACGCACCACACATGATGTGCAATAATTTTTTATTCATAAGATTAGGTATTTATTAATATAAAACGAATATAAACAAACTAATTCACACACAATGGTTTTTGCAAAAAATAGTTAAACCAGGTCATCTGTGCGAAAAATCTCCTCTCACTGCATTCCAAATCAAAGATTAGCCCGCAAACGCCGCTTTTTCCTATATTTGCGCTCGTAAAAACTAACGACGATATGCCGAAGACGCACAAGCAAAACATTATATATCAACTGTTCAGATGTTATCTGCGACTCATTCACGACAGGCTTTTCTACAAGCGTGTGCACCGCATCGGGCTTGAAAATATGCCCGCCGAAGGGGTGCCGCTCATTGTGACATCGAACCACCAAAACTGCCTCAACGACCCGCTGGGGCTGATTTTCTGCTTCCGCGACCGCAAGCCGCACATTCTGGCCCGTGCCGATGTGATTGAGTACAACTGCCTGACGCGCAAATTCTTACGCAGCATCGGGCTGCTGCCAACCTTCCGCCTCAACTTCGATGGCGAAGATGCGCTTGCGCGGAACAACAGCACCTTCAGCGAGTCGGAAACATCGCTCATCGACGGCAACACCATTATAATGTTCCCCGAAGGCGTGCACCAAGACAAGCGCTGGCTTGGGCCGTTCTCGTCGGGCTATACCAAAATGGCGTTCGAAGCCGCGCAGATGGACAATTTCCAAACCGAAGTGTTCATTCTGCCCTGCTGCAACCACTATTCCGACTACTATGGCATTCAAAATGAATTGATTATAAAAATCGGCAAGCCCGTTTCCATAGCACCTTTCTACGAGTTGTACAAGACCAAGCCCCGCACCGCTCAACGCGAAGTGAGCGCATTGGTATTCAGCCAGATAGAAAGTATGATGCTGGATATTACCGATTTGGACAACTACGAAGCCATCGATTTTCTGCGCGGCATTTACGGACGGCGATTCGCAGCAGCCAACAACCTGAACCCCAACTATTTCCCCGACCAGTTGGAAGCCGACAAAATGCTTGTGGCACAACTCGACTCTCTGAAAGCCGAGAAGCCCGATGCCGTTACCAACATCTATAGCAAGGCGTTGAAATACAAACAGTTGCTCACCGACTGCCGCATCACCGACCTTGAAGTTGCGCGCAACGCAAGCGGCGCACAAACATTGGCTAACGTGCTGTCGTTGATAATCTTAGCCCCAGCCTGGATTGTGAGCCTCTGCCCCAACCTGCTAATCTACATTGTGCCAAACATATTCATCAACCGACTGAAAGACAAGATGTTCGAAGGCACAATCCGCTACACGGTATGGGTTCTGCTAACAATTCCGCTATTCTACACGCTGACATTCGTGTTCTTACTTTGGTTGGCAAACATCTGGGCAGCAATCATTTACACTTGTATGCTTCCTGCATTGGGTATCTTTGCGTGGAACTATTGGCAATTCCTGAAACGCACTTGCCGAATGGTCCGCTTCCGCCGAATCGATGCTGATAAACGGCAACAAATCAGCAATTTGCACAAAGAGATTATCAACTCGCTAAATGAACAACTAACAATTAATAATTAACAATGAAGGCATAAGGATACAATTCGGGTTGCGCCCTGACGGGCGGAAATTTTTATAAAATTTTAAAACAAAATTTTGCAATAATTTCTCGCGAAGCGACACCCTAAACTCTGTGTTCTCTGTGACTCTGTGAGAGATTAAAATATTTGATAATTAACAATTCAGACAAATTTGGGACTGTTGTCCGTTGTCTGTAGTCTAAAGTCCAAAACTATATGAAAAAGATAGGATTAGTAGGCGGCACTGGCCCCGAATCGACACTGATGTATTACAAGGAACTGAACCAACGCATCGACAGGCTGACGGGCGGCAAGGCAATGCCCGACATCGCCATCGAGAGCGTCAATTTTCATCGTTTTTGGGGTTATGTTACTGACAATGAATTGGATTTGCTGACCGATTATCTGGTTGAGAAAATCGATTGTCTGGCACGGTCTGGCGCCGAAGTGGTGTCGCTATCCTGCGCCACGGGCCACATTGTGATTGACCGCATCAGGCAGAAAACCAACACTCCGCTGGTGTCGGTTCCCGAAGCAGTGTGCGAGGCGGCCGCAGCCAAAGGCTACCGCAAAGTGGGGCTGATTGGCACCATCTTCACAATGGAAAAAGACTATATGAAGAAGCCGTTTGCCAACGCTGGCATCGACGTTATAATTCCCGAACCCGCTGAACGCCAACTGATTGCGAAAAGAATCTACGAAGAACTCGAGCGCGGGATTGTGAATGAACAGACGCTTAAGGAATTTCAGGACATCATCGGCAAAATGAAGGCGCAAAACGGCATTGAAGCCATAATTCTGGGCTGCACCGAGCTACCGCTGCTCTTGAACAACAGCAACACCCCCGTCCCCTGCCTCGACAGCGTGGATATTCACATTGAAAGGCTGATTGAAATGGCGATGAAGGATTAATAATGACTACGGACTTCAGACTTCAGACAACAGACTTTAGACTTTAGACAAGATTTGGTGAATTGGTGAATCGTAATTCGTAACTCGTAATTCATAACTCGTAATTAACTATCCCCTAACACCCAACAGATAGCAACTATTCCATAGTTAATTCTACCGCAAAACAAAAAAATCCCCGCAAGCCGTTTCACCTGCGGGGAATCTCTGTAATACCACCTATACTTTGCCGGTGTTAGTACCTGCGTATCGGCCTTACACCTTTGGTTTTCTCATTCATATATGCGCCATCGCCAGAAGCATAATTTTCGAGCCGCGCTTTGTTGAAGAATGCTATATATCTAGCGGATTTCACAGTTGATGTCCAATAACCATCATCTCCATCGCTCAGTGGGGTTTTACCTAACGCATTCAAAGCATTATTGACATAATTGAACGATTGTAAGAGATATGATAGTTCCTGTTCTGCCGGAAGATACCAACCATCACTCACACCGTTATAACTATAATGCCATGCCCACCACATTGCGGGATAGTTTGTTTCACTGTAATCGGTATAACCGGTCAAATCATTTAGCGAACCATTATAAACTTCTCCACAATATTGATGTAAATCATTGTAATTAGTGTACAAATTAGATGTTTGAAGTCCCCAAACGGACTGTGTCTCTTCAAGACTAACCGCTAAGTAATAGTTTTCACTATCATGGTTATCGAAAACAACCGCAACAGCTTGTGCTTTCTGCTCATCAGTCAAATCGCTGTATGATGAAGCACTGCCATCGGGAAAGACAACGTAGCCTATATACAAATACTCGCCAGGCGCTATGGCGCCGATAAGCTTATGCAGCGCTCCATCGCTGTTGATAATCCACGGGGTGGCTGCGCCGTCGGGCTGCGTAAGAGAGAAACGGTTAAGCGGCAGATTGTCGATGCCCGATTTGATGAGTACCTGACGGCCTTCGGTGTAATCGTCGTTGCTTGCCAACTTGACGGTTATTGCCGAGCCTTCGGTATTCAAGCTGCCAACGGTTATGGTACGGCCGCTGCCCAGAACAACTTCGTTAGCCACGGCATCATCATTCATCGTGAAGGTGCTTGTACCGCCAATTGTTGCTTTAGCAACTGTAGCGTTGCCCGTAAGAGTTACATTGGCGGCATTGCTCATCTCAATCTCGCTGGTAACCTTGGCATCGTTCTTCATAGTGAAGGTGCCACCACCAACACTAACATTGTTGACCAATGCTCCACCCGTAAGCGTTACTTTGGCATTCGACCCGACAGTGACACCACCGGTAATTTCCAGATTCTCAACAATCAATGGCACTGTGGTACTTACGCTGACGCTGCTGCCAATCTTGTCTTTCGGCTGGCCGGTTGAGTTATCAAGACCATTGGCACCGCGCAAGGTTATTTGCCGTGCCTTGATTGTACCAGAAAGCTCTTGATCGCCGCTTAACTCGCCATCAATAAAGATTGTATAGCGGGTGTAACTGTCTATCATCTTGTTTGCAGCTTGCTGAATGGTTGCAAACGGTGCATTGCGTGTGCCATCGTTATCTGTATCATTTCCATCTGTGCTTACATAGAACACCGTTGTGGTGATTGGCACCCATACAGGGCGTATATAATATTCGCCTGTACGCGAGCAATATGGTTGATTAAGGTTATCACAGTTTTTTTCAAATAGCACGCCTTTGGCAGAACTGCTACTTACAGCAACCGAAGTCCAATAATAGATACTTGAACTGTAAGGCAATGCAATTTCGGGGTATACTGAGTTATACTGACCATTTGGATCGCCTTGTTCATAATTATCACCTGTTTTCTTATGAACACCTCTCTTAGTAGTAGTTCTATACACTTTCCACGTATGGTTGGTACCATCACACTTCCAGAAGCAGTTTTCCCACAACTCTTGCCAATCCTCGTCAGTTGGTACACGCCAATAGCCGCCCCAATTGGCGTATGCCGCATCGTCTTCCAACTCAAGCACATCGCCAGCTGCATACTCTTTGCTCAACGTTGGATTTGCATTGCTGCTCAAGTCTGTCGCGCCCCATTTAATTTTATTTCCAAACTCTTCTTGTTCGTAATAATTGGAATATTGGTGTATGGGAGCAATGTCACCATAACCGCTCTCTTTTATAGTACTTCCCAAATTAACCGCAGCCCACTTTTTACCGCTTGGCAAATTAAGGTTAATAGGAGTATGTTTACTACCCGAGCCATCGTCTGTAATATCGGTCACAAGGCGGACACTCATTCCATAACTCTTGTTCCATTGCATATTGGTTTGCAATCCATCGTTATCGCTTTTTGTGAAATTCACATATCCGCCGTTAGCATTCCAATAGTAACCTACAGGTGGTTCCATGTTATTGTAAATGCCATCTCCGTTATATTGGCCATCATCACTAATTTCGATTTGATATGTATCCCCACCTGTGCTACTATGGCCTGTTTGAACATAACGGTAGCCCAACGCTGGCAGGAACACTGCGCCATTGTCTTCCATAAGTTCCCACTGTGATTCCGTCAGAGTATTAGCATCATAACCTAATTTTCCATTGGCTGACGGGCTAGCACCCGGAGTAAATGTGATTCCGGCAGCCGTAAAGTCATCTGTGGTCATTGTCCAATCATCGGGGAAAATGACAACACCGACAATATGGTTAGTACCACCAAAATTAATTCTAGCCTTACCGAATTTCTTATGCGAATCAGTTTCTGTTCCACGACCGTTGAACAGGTAGTCCCATTCGGCGGCAGTAAGTGTGCGCCATTTCCCGTGAGTGTTGCCGCCGTTGCTAATTGCGTTATAAACACCCCAGTCGGCATTGGCGTTAGAGCCTGTCATGCTGGTTTGCAGATATTTGCTGGCGTCGTTATCGGAAGAGTACGGCTGATACTGCTGAGCGCCGCTGTTCCAACCACTTGTGCCGTAGCCGAAATAGTCTATCCAACTTGTGTTGTCGGCAGAAATGGCTTTATTGTCAGTCCAGTCGCTTCTGTCGGTTTGTTTTTCGGCAAAGCGCCATTCACCAGTACTTGCCAAATATTGCAGATTGGCTTTCGAGAATTGGATTGTTTTTTTGTCGGAAACCTTGAATTTGCCGTCCAGGGCGCCCGCAATTGAGTTACCACCGCTGGTTGCGGCTTTCTGCAATTGACCATTTTCGTCTATAGTCCATTCAATATCAATTTTTGCGCCGAAAGTGTTTATAATAGTCTGTTTTTCGACTACAAACTTGCTAAAGTCATTAATATTACCCGATGTAACCACCGGTGTGTTTGCCTGATACGTTTGCGGAACAATCCTGGCGACATTGTTGTACGACAAATCGCCACTAACATTGATGGTGGTGCCTGAGGCCAGATAGACATTGTTATAACTGCCATTCCTGTACAATTGGGCGTAGCCGCTAATGTTGAATACCGAGCCATTGCTCACATAAACACCGTCACCCTTAGTATTGGCACTATTAAAGTTGTTGCTGTAGATAGAGCCACCATTCATTGTGAATGTGCTAATGGTCGAATTGTTTTGGGTTTTGGCTTTCAGGTACACGCCGCCACCATTAGTTGCTTTGTTATCATAGATGGAACCACCATTCATTTCGAACGTGGCATTGGTGTTGACATACACGCCGCCGCCATATGTTGTTTCATCAGTATAGTTGCTGTTATCGTTGTTCTCTATAGAACCATTTCCAAGTTTTAAAGTGCCAGCTTTCACATACACGCCGCCACCGTTAGTGGCAGAGTTTCCAGAAATATTCACATTGTTATTTATGATTAGTGTTCCGCCGGCCAAATACACGCCACCACCATTGTTGGCAGTGTTTTCTGTAATGCCAGATATGGTAATTTGGCTATTGCCATTGAGGGTTGCAAAGTATACACCACCGCCATTCTCGTTAGCACCATTGTTAGAGATGCTCGAATTGTCATCAATTTCAATATTTCCGCCTGTGGCAACATACACGCCGCCGCCATTATCGGCCGAGCAATTCTCAATCGATGATTTCGAAAGATACAGACTACCGCCATTGGCTATATACACACCGCCGCCGTTGTCGGCTGAGAAGTACCGTATATGTGAGTTGTCGAGAGTCAGTGTACCGGCCACATAAGCCGCACCAACATTTGCATTATCTGTTATGCTGCCATCGTCGTATTCGCGGCCACAAACAAGACAGCTTTTGAGGGTGAGAGAGGCATTTTTAGCCACATTCACAATTCTGTCAGTCGAAAGGCGCGCAAAGTGATTCATGTTGGAAATGGTAACAGGCACTGTTGTGCTAATGTCGATAGAATGCTCAGCATCGGAAGATCCATCGATTGAGTTGTTTTCGACAAGGTCAATGGTTATGCCTGCCGATTTGTCATTCACTTCGGAGCCAACAGATATATCGTCCAGCCAATTGCTGAGTTTTATTTTGTGAGTACCGGTGCTGTTGTTCTCATCGGCTATATACCGTAATGCGCGTTCAAGAGTTTTGAAAGGCTTTTTGTCACCATCGCCGGTTTCATCATCGCCGTTTTGGCCGTCAACCAGAATGGGGGGTATTTCTTTGAAATGTGCTTCGAAATACACCTTATTAACATTGGAAATGGTCACTTCCAAAGGATTGCCGAAATAAGGCACACCGTAATCATCATAAGTATTCTCCTTTTTCAGCCAGTAATCGAACACCATTCCTTCGGGTGCTGCCAGGGCTTCCAGCGTTAC
>CAMKOM010000023.1 GCA_946414435.1 uncultured Bacteroidota bacterium | reverse complement strand
ATGCAACAAAGGACGGTGCCGAATCCGACGTTCTTGAAGTAACACCCGACAGCACACGCGTGTATGTTAACGGCGGCGGCAGCAAGAGTGGCTTTGGCGTTGAAGGCAAGGCTGGCGCAGGCAGCAAGAGCGGTTTTGCCGTTACCGAAAAAGGCGATGCCGGCAGCGCTGGTTATATGGATGTTACTGCCAACAACTTCTTTGCCGGTTACAATGCCGGTAAATATGTTACTCCAAACGGCAGAAATGGTATAAACAACACCTTTGTGGGTAACGACGCAGGTATAGTATCCGGTAATATAGGCCGCGACAATGTGTTTGTCGGTAGCGTTGCTGGTAGAAATAATACCGAAGGAAACGAAAACGTGTTTATTGGCACTCGTGCAGGTAGAGCTAATAACGAAGGTAGTAGCAACGTGTTTATCGGTGCTCGTGCTGGAGATTTTGCAACTCAAAACGATAGAAGCATCTTTATTGGCAAAGACGCTGGTAGTGAAGCCAATGGTACGGATAATGTGTTAATGGGAACTAGTGTTGCGCAAGTATTTACAGGAAAGCAAAGCATTATTATCGGCAATGAAGCTGGATATTTTCTTTCGGGCGGTGAAAACAATGTTATTATGGGTAATGGAGCGGCCTTCACTGATTGGGATGGACCTATGAACGACAATGTTGTCATTGGTACTGCTGCCGCTAATGATGCATCAAACTCAAGCAACAGTGTGATTATTGGTAATAAAGCCGGACAACACAGTCACAAAGCAAACAACGTCTTCCTTGGCAACGAGGCGGGCAAAGCCAACACTGATGGCGAGAGCAATGTCTTTTTAGGAACCAATGCGGCAGCAGCAAACCTATTAGGCTCAAACAACGTGGTTTTAGGTAACAACGCTGCTAAGTATGCTGTTAAAATGACTTCGAGTGTTGTCATTGGTGATGAGGCTGGCAGAGGTACAACTGCTCCATATTCCAACGATGTATTCATTGGCTATAAGGCGGGTTACAGCAACTCCAATGGCGGTAGCAATGTCTTCCTTGGCTACGAGGCAGGCAAGGCCAACACCACTGGCAGCAGCAATGTCTTTTTAGGAACCGAAGCAGCAGCAGCCAACAAGGAAGGCGCGAACAACGTGGTTTTAGGTAACAACGCAGCGCAAACGGCAGGCAAAATGACTTCGAGTGTTGTCATTGGCGATGGAGCTGGCAAAGGCACATCGTCTTCAACCCACCCCAACGATGTATTCATTGGCTATAAGGCGGGTTACAGCAATACAACCGGTGGCAGCAACGTCTTCCTTGGCTACAATGCAGGTTACAGCAACACTTCAGGTAACTATAACGTGTTCTTAGGTTATGGAGCAGGAAAAAGCAACTTGGCAGATGGAAGTAATGTTTTTCTAGGGTATAATGCAGGCCAGGCACACAATTCAGGTGCTTCAAATGTTATGATTGGTACTGAAGCAGGATTAAATGATGTAAGTGGCGTGAATAATATATTAATAGGAAATAAAGCTGGTTACAACAGTAATGGTGGAAAACAGAATACCGTTTTGGGTAACAGTGCCGGATATAATGATATAGGGGAAAATAATGTTATGATGGGCTATTATGCTGCTTATTCGAAATATTACGGTAGTAACAATGTGATTTTAGGAACCAATGCGGCAAAAAACTCAAAACATATGTTAAACTCAGTTGTAATAGGTAATGAAGCGGGTAAGGGTTCAGAGTCTATGCAAAATAGCGAATGGGCAAAGGACGAAATCATTATTGGTAATCAAGCAGGTTATAATTTTATAGAGGGTAATGGAAATGTATTTATAGGAGAAAGTGCCGGATACTCAATGACAAGAGGCGCCAATAATGTGGCCATTGGAACAGGTGCGGGATTGTTTGCCAATCCTAATGGTAGTGAATTGGGCAACAACGTGTTTATTGGTAATGGTGCGGGTAAAGGCTCATCCGATGGGAATGTAATAGGAACTACCAACGTGTTTATCGGTAATGAGGCTGGCTCAAGTTTTACTACGGGTTCTACCAATATATTTATTGGTTTTGATGCAGGAGGTATGACATCTTCGGGCTCCGACAATATTTTTATCGGCCACAGAGCTGGATATTCAAATACAACAGGCAGCAATAAATTGGTTCTTGGCGAATGGTTAGATGGTAGTGAAAGCACTCTGCGACTTAATAAAAGTAATACCATAGTTCAAGGTTCAATAAGACCAGGTGGCACATCAACAGATGAAACCTATATTATTGGTAATTCCGAATATAGATGGGATAATATTTATACGAAAGGAATTAATATAACCAGCGGATTTAGTAGCGACCCCGTACTTTCTTTCAGCAACGGCAAGGTAGCCAGCAACTTGTTGCCATCGTCAGCTAATACATATGATTTGGGAGCGTCTGGTTCTGAATGGAACCATGTGTATGCCAAGTATCTGAATATCAGCGGGGGCGTTTCGTTTGCAAGTCTCAGCACTTCAGGAAATGCAACGGTTGGCGGCACGCTGACTACAACAGGTGCGGCAACATTTAATGGCAAAGCAACATTCAACAACGAAGCCACATTCAGCAACATACTGAATGCCACAAGCCAGTTGAAGGTTACAGGCTATGTTAATTCTTCGCTCATTCCTATGGCAAGTACATATGACTTGGGCTCGGACTCATTCCTATGGAATTGCTTATATACTGATGGCGTAAAAACCAGATATATCCAGACAAGCGGCGCTATTTCTGTTGGCCTTAGGATCGATGTAGGTGGTGATGTGTACTCAAGGTATGATTGTAAACACGATTTAGGTAAGTATAATTGTCGGTGGAGGAATGTGTATGCATCTTCTTTGATTTTGTCTAGTGAAGCAAGTGTTGATGGTCTTTTTTCTAATGCTTCAACAATAACATATGGAGGTCAGGATAGCGATAATACTATATCACTTGGAGGGGTCGTGTATGGAAATAGCTCCGGTTATGCATATGATATTGCATGTGGAGTTTGTGGAAAGGCTTCCAACAGTTATGGTGATTCTGATAACACTGTATATAATTATGGTGTATATGGTGAGGCAAAATATGGCGAATATAATTACGGAGTTTATGGATATGCACCATATTCAGGTAATTCTTATGCTATCTACGCCCAAGGTAGTGCCGGAGGTACATCAGGTTGGAGCAGTTCCAGCGATAGTCGTCTGAAAAAAGATGTTAAAACCATTAGCGGCGCATTAGACAAGGTGCTGAAACTGCGCGGTGTAACCTATTACTGGAAAAACCGCGAGGAGATGGCCGCCGCCAAAGGTGTTTCTGCCGATAAAATGAATTATGGTTATGATGACAAGAAACACATTGGTGTTATAGCACAAGAGATTGAGGCAGAATACCCTGAGCTTGTCCACACCGATAGCGATGGTTTCAAATCAGTTGATTATTCAGCCATTACGCCAATCCTCATCGAGGCCATGAAAGAACTGAAGGCAGAGAAAGATGAGCTGAAAGCCGAGAAAGACGCCCTCGAGGCCAAGGTAGGCAACCTTGAGCAGCAGATGGCCGAGATGAAGAAGCTGATGGAGGAATTGCTTAAGAAATAAAACGAGTAATAATTATTTGTTTGGTTTTGGTTTGTAGGGGCGCCACTTTGAGGCGCCTCTACGTGTTTTATGGGTGGCCGCATTGCGTGGCGGTTTATCCCTAACCAAACAAACCCAAAAGAAATCCTAAAAATTTGGTTTTGATAGAAATACAAAATTGTCCGGAGGACAAAATCTGCATAACCGCGGGTGAGCGTAGCGTAACCCGTGGTGGTGTGCCACACCCGAAAAAACAATCCGTAGGATTGAACCTTGTCAAGGTTCACTCTTTCAGAGTGTGTTTCCTTACACGGCATGTTCCGGCGGCTGCGCTTCGCTTGCGGCCGGTTATGCAAATCACGTCTTCCAGACGATTCTTTGTCCACATATCGGTTTATCCCTAACCAAACAAACCCAAAAGAATCCTAATAAAATCGGTTCAGTTCGGATAAGTTTGGATAGAGAAAAATCCATGTAAATCAGTGTTTTCTGTGTCATCTGTGCGAGTTTTAATTGCACGCCCTGTCGGGCGGAAATATTTAGAAAATTGATTTAAAAATTATACAAAATTCTAAAAACCAATTTTTTACAATATTTCCATTAAAATTTTTTCAAATTTCTCGCGTAAGCGATAGAAACACAAAGCCGCCTGCGGATAAAAATCGGCTAAAATTCAAATCCTTTTTATTTTTGCCGCCTGATTTTGAGAGAGCAGATGAGCAAGGTGATAGGTTTTGTGAAAGATTGGGCGCTGCCCATTGTTATGGGTGTTGGCGTGCTGGCTTATTTTCTGTTTTCGGCTGCCGGGTTCAGCGCCGAAACACGGCAGCTGGCAAACAACACGGTGGGTGTGGTTCAGCCGCTGCTGCTCTTTGCCATGCTCTACATATCGTTCTGCAAAATCGATCCGTCAAAAATCCGATTCTGCCGCTGGCATTTGTGGCTGGCGCTCATTCAGTCGGGCGCGTTTGTGGCGATGGCTGCTGTGGCGTGCCTTCTGCGCGGAAGCGAATGGGGCATCATTGTGGAAAGCGCCATGGTGTGCCTTATCTGCCCAACAGCCACTGCCGCCGTGGTGGTGACCGACAAGCTGGGCGGCAATACGCTCTCGCTGGTGGGCTACACCATTCTGATAAACATTGTCACGGCACTGGTGGTGCCGGCGGTGGTGCCGGTGGTCAATCCGGGCATCGGGATGAATTTCGGCCATTCGTTTTTCATCATCATAAAGCGGGTTTTTCCGCTGCTGGTCTTTCCGTTTGCACTTGCGTGGCTGACGCGGCTGTTCCTACCGCGCTTTCTGCAGATGGTAGTGTCGGTCCGCGATTTGGCATTCTACATTTGGATGGTGGCGCTGGCGCTGGCCATGGCCGTCACCACGCGGGCCATTGTCAACAGCCGGATTTCGGTTTTGTGCTTTGCGGGAATGCTTGCGATCACCTTTGTGTGCTGCGCCCTGCAGTTCTGGCTGGGCAAGCGCATCGGCGGGCATTATGCTGACCGCATCAGTGGCGGACAGGCCATGGGGCAGAAAAACACCGTTTTTATCATCTGGATGGCCTACACCTTCATGAATCCAGTGGTGGCTGTGGCTGGCGGACTTTACAGCCTTTGGCACAATTTCGTCAATTCATATCAGCTCTATCGTAGTAGGCATCGTGTTTAGACTAATAACGTTGCTTGAGAGAGCATTCAAGCGTGTCAATTGTATTTTCTCAAGTGCAATCACGTTTTTTTAAATCACAATTGTTTTTTTGCGATTTTTTGTCAAACTTGCTGATTGTAAAATTGCATCAACAATGAGAATTTTTGTTTCCGCCATTGCCCTTGCGGCACTTTTCACAACCGCTTGCCAACCGGCAGGTTCATTGCGTAATAGTGAAAAACACGGTGGCACCCTTCGTGTCAATATTAGCGATATTCCGCACATCATTTTTCCCGGACAGGTTGAAAAGCGCAGCGAACAGATTATTGTCAATCAAGTTTACTCTGGACTGGTGAAATACAACCAACGAACACTTGAGATTGTGCCGTCGCTTGCTAAAAACTACACCATCTCGCCGGACGAGCTCACATACACATTTCTGCTTAACACCCGCGCGCGGTTTCACAACGACCGGTGCTTCAAGCAAGGTAAGGGTCGCCACATAGTGGCTGCCGATGTCAAATATTCGATTGAGCAGATTTGCCGTAACAAACTTGTAGAAGACGTCGGTATATCGCGTCAAGTGATGAATATCGAAGGAGCCGACAAATTTATACCAGTTGCCAAAAACAACGATTCAGTGAACATTTCGGGAATTGTGGCACAAAACGACAGTGTGTTGACCATCAAACTAAAAAATCCCGACAAACTGTTCATTTATTATCTGGCGAGCACCAATGCGCTGGTTTTTGCCCATGAGGCCTACAATGCTTATGGCGTGAACGGAACAGTAGGGTCAGGAGCATTCTGTTTTCGTTACCCTAAAACCATCGGGCAGGCAATTGAATTGGTCTATAACCCGCACTATTGGGGAATATCGGAAGAGAATGAACAATTGCCTTATCTCGACACCGTTACATTATCGTTCATAACATCGACTCAAAAAGAATTGTATATGTTTGGTTCCGGATTGGTTGATATGGTGTTCGACTTGCCGACAACCTATCTTGCTGATTTTTTGGAATCGAATATTGGTGGTTTCCAGTCAGATCCGCCGCGCTTTATCATGACCAATACCACTAAGCCTAATGGCGAGAAACGCTTCAATCTGATGACAGCAAACATCGACGGTATGCATATAAATTCGCAAGGATATTTCGATTTTTCGAATATCTACTTGAAAAAAGCCGAGCCGTCAGACGAAACTTTGAATAAATGATGGGGTTAGATACCGCATAAAAAAGGCCGACTTTCGTCGGCCTTTTTGTTTTTCTTCATTGCTCCCCTTCTTGGACTTGAACCAAGGACCCCCTGATTAACAGTCAGGTGCTCTAACCAACTGAGCTAAAGAGGAATTTTCCAACAATGTGGGGTAACCCCTTAATTGCGGGTGCAAAAATAGGCGCGTGTTTTTAATTTGCAAAACTTTTTTCAAAAAAAAACCGATATTAGGTTATTCTAAACATTTTGTGGATTCGAATTTCAGTTGTTTCTTTGTTAATCATGAGATTTGCGGATATCATAGGACAGGACGATGTCAAGCGGCATTTGATTGGTACGGTTAACGAGAACCGTATCAGCCATGCGCAAATGTTTTTAGGACGCGAAGGTTACGGCTCGCTCCCGCTGGCCATTGCGTACGCGCAATATATCAACTGCCAACACCGCACCGACAGCGACTCATGCGGTGAGTGCCCCAGTTGCAGGCAGATTTCGCAGATGAGTTTTCCCGACCTGCATTTTGTGTTTCCGGTTCCGGCAACGGGCTCGTCGAAAGAAAAGGCTGTGAGCGACAACTTTTTCGAGAAATGGTCGGAATTCATAAAGAATAACCCCTACGGCAGCTATCAGCAGTGGCTCGACTTTGTTGAAGCCGGCAATTCGCAAGGGCTTATCCGCGTTGAAGAGAGCAGCGAGATTATCCGCAAACTCTCAATGAAATCGTTCAACGCCGAGTATAAGATAATGATTATCTGGCTGCCAGAGAAGATGCATCCCGATGCCGCCAACAAACTACTCAAACTTATCGAGGAGCCCTATTCTAAAACTTTGTTTTTATTAGTGGCCGAAAGTGCTGAGAACATTTTGCCGACAATCATTTCGCGCACGCAACTTGTCAGAGTCCCGCGCATAGGTGACAATGACATTCAGGCTGGACTTCAACAGAGGGAGGGAATCAGTGCAAACGCAGCCGAAAAAATAGCCGGTATTAGTGAAGGCAATTTCGGTAGGGCGCTCGATTATTGCGGACACGCAGCCGATTTGGCGCAAAATCTTGAAATGTTTATGAAGCTGATGCGCGTCAGCTATTCGTTCAAGCCGGCCGACATGGTTGCCCTTGCCGAAGAGCTCGGCGCATTGGGGCGCGAGAAACAGAAAGCCTTCCTGGCATATTGCGAGCGTATGGTGCGCGAAAACCTTATAGTGAACCAGCATCTCGATAAAATGGCTCATCTGACCGATGACGAAAGCGGTTTTGCAAGCAAATTTTCTCGGTTCATTCACCCGCAAAACTCGATGCAGATTGCCGAAGCGCTCGACAAGGCCATATACCACATATCGCGCAACGCGAACGCCAAAATTGTGTTTATGGACACCATCATCACGCTGGCGCGATGCCTGCGGATGCCAGTCGAATAATAATTAATCAAATGGATAGCCGATTCGTAAAATCAATAACAGGCGCGCTAGTCATCCCGACAGCTCATTTTCTGATTGCTGCATTGTGGCCGGCATTTGTAAAGATTCAGATACCGCACATTCTGCTCATCTACGGTATTCTAGGCGTGCTCACCGTGCTGCATCTGTTTGTGGTGCGGATTGTGGCGCAACGCCACCAGCAGCAGGCAGCAATGATTGTGATGGCGCTGAACATGCTCAAAATGCTGCTGAGCGTTATACTATTGTTTGTGGTGATTGTCCCCTTTACGGGAAAAAGCGGTGCCGTGGGCATCAACTTTGCCGTAGCCTACGTTTTCTATCTTATTTTCGATTCACAGATTGTGATTTTATTGCTGAACGGCCGGGAATAGACGCCTATCCACGCTGACGCACGACTTCGTACAGCAGAACTGCAGCGGCGGCTGAAACATTGAGCGATTCAATTTCGCCAAGAATCGGTATCTTAACCAATGGCTCGCAAAGACGCATCACATCATCGCTCAGACCAGTGTCTTCTGCGCCCATCACCAGACAAACCGGACCTGTAAGGTCTTGATTATAATAGAGATTGTCGGTTTTTTCAGTTGCACCGCACACTTTCAATCCCGAATCCATAAGCATCTGCAATGTTTTTTTCATCGACGATGTGCGGCAGACGGGCACCTTGTGCAACGCCCCTGCCGAAGTCTTGACAGCATCCGGACCGATGCGCGACGCACCCTTTTCGGGAACCACAATGGCATCGACACCGGCACACTCAGCCGAACGCACGATGGCACCGAAATTGCGCACATCGGTAACACCATCAAGGGCCACAACAAACGGCATCTTTCCATTCTCAAACGCCTGAGCCACAACGTCTTCAATCTTGCAAAAAGCAATCGGTGACATCAGCGCAATCACACCTTGATGGTTCTTGCGGGTTATGCGGTCCAGCCGCTCAACAGGTACGCGCTGCACGGGAATGCCGTTCTGGCGGATGAGTTCGGTAAGTTCCTGTGTCAGTTCGTTGTTCTGTCCGATTTTCATCAGAATCTTATCGACCTGCTTGCCAAACCTGATGGCTTCGATTATGGCGCGGATGCCGAAGATATAATCATCGGTATGCCGGTTGTGGTTCTGCTGTTCCATCTGCTTAAGTGTTTGTCAATCTGCAAATTGTCAGGCTTTTTTGATTTCCACAAACAAATTCACATCCTCGTCAATGTCCACCGTGATGGCGTTGTCTGCGGTCAGGGTGTTGACGATTTCGATGCTGTTGGCAAGTGTCTGGCTTGCAATGTATTGGCGGAAGTTGGCGATGGCGTCGTTCGAGTAGGCGTTGTCAGAGATGCGGATGTTGATTTTGTCCGTAACCTCAAAGCCGCTGTCCTTGCGGATGTTTTGGATGCGGTTCACCAGTTCGCGGGCCACGCCCTCGTTCTTCAACTCGTCGGTCAGGGTGATGTCGAGAGCCACGGTGAGCGTGCCCTCGTTGGTCACCAGCCAGCCAGGAATATCTTCCGACACAATCTCAACGTCGGTGCGGACAATGGTAACTGCCTGTCCGTCAACCGTCAGGTCGAACTTCTCGGCCTGCTCGAGTGCGGCAATGTCCTCTTGGCTCATTTGGCCGATGGCGGCCGACAACTGCTTCATAATCTTGCCGTATTTCGGTCCCAGAACCTTGAAATCGGGCTTGATGCGCTTAACCAGAATGCCAGTCGTATTTTCCAGCAGTTCAATGTCTTTTACGTTCACCTCGGTCATAATTATCGGCTTCACGGCCTCAATCTGACGGCGCATTTTCTCGCTGTGGATGGGCACCATAATCTTGCTCAGCGGTTGGCGAACCTTAAGGCTCACCTTTCGGCGAAGACCGAGAACCATTGACGAGATGCGCTGTGCCAGTGCCATACGCTCTTCAAGGTCGGTGTCGATGGCCGACGCGTCGGCTTTGGGGAACTGCGCCAGATGCACCGATGTGGCGGCTCGGCCAGTGGCCTGCGTCAGGTCGCGGTAGAGCAAATCCATATAGAACGGCGCTATCGGGCTGCCCAGCACGGCCACCGTCTCAAGGCAGGTGTAGAGTGTCTGATAGGCTGCAATCTTGTCGTTGTCGTACTGCCCGCCCCAGAAGCGTTTGCGGTTCAGGCGCACATACCAGTTGCTCAGGTTGTCGATGACGAAATCCTGAATGGCTCGGCCCGCGCGGGTTGGCTCGTAGTTGTCGAGAGCGTCCTGCACCTCAACAATCAGCGAGTTCAAGAGCGACAGAATCCAGCGGTCAATCTCGGGGCGCTCGGCCAGCGGAATGTCCTTCTCACGATAAGTGAAACCGTCGACATTCGCGTAAAGCGCAAAGAAACTATATGTGTTATAGAGCGTTCCGAAGAATTTGCGTTTCACCTCGTCAACGCCCTCAATGTCGAATTTCAGGTTGTCCCACGGCTGCGCGTTGGTAATCATATACCAGCGAAGCGGGTCGGAACCGTACTTCTCGATTGTGGCGAACGGGTCGACGGCGTTGCCCAGGCGCTTCGACATTTTGCTGCCGTTTTTGTCCAACACAAGGCCGTTCGAGATGATGTTTTTGAAGGCCACCTTGCCGTTTATCATTGTGCTGATGGCGTGCAGAGTGTAGAACCAGCCGCGTGTTTGGTCGACACCCTCGGCGATGAAGTCGGCGGGGTAGAGCGTGTCGAAATCGTCTTTGTGCTCAAACGGCCAGTGGCGCTGCGCGAACGGCATTGCGCCCGAGTCGAACCACACGTCAATCAGGTCTTTCTCGCGGTACATTGGTTTTCCGCTTGGCGCGACAAGCACCACAGCGTCGATGTAGGGGCGGTGCAGGTCAATCTTGTCGTAGTTCTCTTTCGAGTAATCGCCAACCTTGAAGCCCTTGGCCGTGTACGGATTCTCTTTCATAACGCCCGCGGCCACAGCCTTCTCAATCTCGGCGCAGAGTTCCTCAACCGACCCGATGCAGAGTTGCTCGGCGCCGTCCTCGGTGCGCCAGATGGGCAGCGGCGTGCCCCAGTAGCGCGAGCGGCTCAGGTTCCAGTCGTTGATGTTCTCGAGCCACTTGCCAAAACGGCCTTCGCCAGTGCTCTGCGGCTTCCAGTTGATGGTCTTGTTCAGTTCCACCATTTGGTCCTTCACGGCAGTGGCCTTGATGAACCAACTGTCGAGCGGATAGTAGAGCACGGGTTTGTCGGTGCGCCAGCAGTGCGGATAGTTATGCACGTGTTTTTCAATCTTATAGACGGTGCCTTCGGCCTTCATTTTCATACAGATGAAGATGTCGAGATTCTCGGCCTTCTGCGCAGCCTGCTCGTCGTATTTTCCGTTGACGGTGAACTGCGGGTCGTAGGCGTTCTTCACCCAGCGGCCTTCGTATTCCTTGTAGATGCCGATGTTGACAAAATCGCGCACAAACTGCTCGTCAAGGTCGGCCGTGAAGTAGTATTTGCCAGTCAAATCGACCATTGGACGAGTCTCGCCAGCCTTGTTAATCATAAACAGCGACGGGATTCCTGCGGCCTTGGCCACCTTGGCGTCGTCGGCGCCGAACGTGGGCGCAATGTGAACAATGCCCGTACCGTCTTCGGTGGTCACGTAGTCGCCAGGAATGACGCGGAAGGCGTCGGCTTTCTTGTTAACGATTTGTTTGTCAACCAGTTCGCACGGATCAACCCACGGGAACAACTGCTCGTAGTGGATACCCACAAGGTCGGTGCCTTTCATTTCGGCAATGATGTTGCCAGGATTCTTATCGTTGAAGTAGGCGCTGAAACGCGATTTTGCCACAATCACCGTGCAAGCCTGCTCGGTGTACGGGTTCTTGGTCTCGACGGCCACATAGTCGATTTTCGGACCAACGCAGAGCGCGGTGTTCGACGGCAGGGTCCACGGCGTGGTGGTCCAGGCCAGAATGAAGAGTTGCTTGTGGTCGGCGTCGGCTTTCGCCAGAATGTCTTTAACTAACTGATTGTCAGCGTCTGCAACCTTGAACTGCGCGGTGCAGGTGGTGTCTTTCACGTCGCGGTAGCAACCAGGTTGGTTCAACTCGTGAGTCGACAGGCCCGTGCCAGCGGCAGGCGAGTAAGGCTGAATGGTGTATCCCTTGTAGAGCAACCCCTTGTTATAGATGGTTTTAAGCAAATACCAAAGCGTCTCAATGTAGCGGTTGTCGTAGGTGATGTAAGGGTCGTCCATATTCACCCAGTAGCCCATTTTGGCGGTCAGGTCGCGCCATTGGGCGGTGTACTTCATAACTTCGGAACGGCAGGCGTGGTTGTAGTCGTCAACACTGATTTTCTTGCCGATGTCTTCCTTGGTGATGCCCAGTTGCTTCTCAACGCCCAACTCAACGGGCAGGCCGTGAGTGTCCCAGCCAGCCTTGCGGTCGACCAGAAAGCCCTGCAGCGTCTTGTATCGGCAGATGATATCCTTAATGCTACGCGCCATAACGTGGTGAATGCCAGGCATTCCGTTAGCCGACGGCGGCCCTTCGAAGAAGATGAATTTCGGGTGTCCCGCGCGAGTGTCGATACTTTTCTGAAAGGTGTTGTCCTTGTTCCATTGCTCAAGGACGTCTTTGTTAATCTGCGACAAGTCCAACTGCTTGTATTCTGGAAATTTACCGCTCATATTTTTTGTTTTACATTGATTTTCGAAAAAAGCACGCAAATATAATTGACAAATAAGAATGAACAATCATTAATTGACAATTAACGACGGATATGGGTGGTTGTAGGTGTATAATAAAAACCGTTCCCACAACTATTGCAGGAACGGTCTTTTGTCAATTAAATATTTTCTAATCCTTACATCTCCGAATACCTCTTGTACCTCTCCTCGGCATCGTGGCTGCCTTGCTCGAAGAGTTTTTCGGCGTTGTCGGGGAAACTGCGGGTGAGCGAGTTGTAGCGCACCTCGCCGGCCAGGAACTCCTTGTATGGCATTGTGGGTGCTTTCGAGTCGAGTTGGAACGGGTGCTCGCGGCGCGGGTCGTAGCGGTAGAGCAGCCAGTAGCCGCTCTCAACGGCACGCTTCATCTCCTCCTGAACGCGGTGCATACCAATGCAGATTCCGTGCGACGCGCAAGGCGTGTAGGCAATCACAATCGACGGTCCGTCGTACTCCTCGGCCTCCTTCACGGCCTTAATCAGTTGGTTCGGGTCGGCGCCCATTGCCACCTGAGCCACATACACGTTGCCGTAGGTCATCATTATGGCGCCAAGGTCCTTTTTGCGGCTCTTTTTGCCCGAAGCGGCGAATTTTGCCACAGCGCCCATCGGCGTTGCCTTGCTGCTCTGTCCGCCAGTGTTCGAGTAAATTTCTGTGTCAATGATAAATACGTTGATATTCTCGCCGCCGGCAATCACGTGGTCAAGGCCGCCGAAGCCAATGTCGTAGGCCCAGCCGTCGCCGCCGAACATCCAGAAGGTCTTCTTCGACAGAACGTCTTTCTGAGCCAGAATGTCGGCCGCTTTCGCGTCAGCGTTCTTTTGCAGATTATCTATCAGTGTATCAGTCGCTTCGCGCGATTTGTCAATATCGTCGAATGTTGCCAGCCATTGGCCGCAAGCCTCTTTCAGGTCGCCTTGTGCTGTGGCGGCCATAGCCTCAATCTTCTCTTTAAGCAATGCACGACGCTGTTTGACAGACAGATACATTCCCAAGCAGAGTTCGGCATTGTTCTCGAACAGACTATTGGTCCAGGCCGGGCCGAAACCGCGGTGGTTCACCGTGTAAGGGATTCCGGGCATTGCCGAGCCCCACGCCTGCGAGCAGCCTGTGGCGTTGGCCCAGAACACGCGGTCGCCGAAGAGTTGGGTGAGCAGTTTGGCGTATGGCGTCTCGCCGCAACCCGCGCAGGCTGCCGAGAATTCGAGCAGCGGCTGACGGAATTGGCTTCCCTTTATCGAATATGGCTCAAAAACATCGCCTTTCTGACTGATTGTCAATCCGTAATCGAAGCAGTCGCGGTCTTGTTGGCTGAACACTGCCGGCTGCATTTCAAGCGCATTGGCCGGGCAACTCTGCACGCAACTGCCGCAACTTGTGCAGTCGAGCGCCGATATGCTCAAGGCGAAATGAAGCCCCATAGCCTTCGCCTTTCCGTTGGCCACAACCGTTTTGAACCCTTCGGGCGCGGCGGCTTTTTCGGCCTCGTTCAAAAGATACGGACGAATGACGGCGTGCGGGCAGACGAGCGAGCAGCGGTTGCACTGAATGCACTTGTCGGTGTTCCAGACGGGCACCTTCACGGCAATGCCGCGCTTCTCGTAGGCGGTCAGGCCCATTTCCAGGGTTCCGTCGATGTTATCGGCGAAAGCGCTCACAGGCAGGTCGTCGCCCTTTTGCGCGTTGATGGGCTCGAGCAGGTTGCGAACCACAGCCGGACGGTTGTCAACAGCGTTGGTTTCCACTTCTTTAGCCGATGCCCACGCAGCCGGAACCTTAATCTCGCGAACGCCGGCGGCACCCTTGTCGATGGCGGCCACGTTCTTGTTCACAACTTCCTCGCCTTTAGCAAAATAAGTCTTGCGGGCAGCGGCTTTCATAGCCTCGAGCGCCACGTCGGCCTTGATAATGCCCGTGCAGGCGAAAAATGCGGCCTGAAGCACCGTGTTGGTGTGGCTGCCCAGACCAATATTCATTGCAATGTCGGTGGCGTCAATCACGCAGAAGCGTATCTTGTTGAGTGCCAGTGTCCGTTTCACGTCAACCGGAAGCCACGCTTCAAGTTCGGCGTCGGTTTTGGTGCAGTTCAGAAGGAACGTGCCGCCCGGCTTCACTTCCGACACAATATCGTATTTGCCGATGTAACTCTGATTGTGGCAGGCCACAAAATCGGCGCTTTTCACGTAGTACGAACTCTCGATGGGGTTTTTGCCGAAACGCAGGTGCGATTTGGTCACACCGAACGACTTTTTGGCGTCGTACTCAAAATAAGCCTGACCGTAGAGTCCGGCGCACTCGCTCACAATGTGGACCGTATTTTTGTTGGCGCCCACCGTTCCGTCGCCGCCAAGGCCCCAGAACTTGCAACTGAAGGTGTCGCCGCCCTGATTGTCGAACGGCAGTGTTGGCAGCGACAGGTGCGTAACGTCGTCGGTGATGCCGATGGTGAAGCCGTTTTTTGGCTCATTTTCAGATAGATTGGCGAATACGGCCAGAATCTGCCCCGGGTCGGTGTCTTTCGATGAGAGACCGTAGCGGCCGCCCACAACCTTGATTTTTCTATCGCTGTTCAGGATGACCGAGCAGACGTCCTCAAACAGCGGCTCGCCGGCGCTTCCGGGCTCTTTGCAGCGGTCGAGCACGGCAATGCTCTTGACGCTCTGCGGCAGTGCCTTGAGCAGATGCTCGGCGCTGAACGGACGGTAAAGGTGAACCTGCACAAAGCCGGTCTTCTCGCCTTTGGCGTTCAGGCTGTCAACGGCCTCTTTCACGGCGCCCGAAACGCTGCCCATTGCAACAATGACGCGGTCGGCGTCGGCTGCGCCGTAGTAGTCGAACAGGTGATAGTGGCGGCCTGTCAGGGTGCCTATCTTTTCGAAATAATCTTCAACAATCTGCGGAAGCGCGTCATAGTAAGGGTTGCAGGCCTCGCGCACTTGGAAGAAGACGTCGGGGTTCTGCACCGTTCCGCGCATAAGCGGGTGCTCCGGATTGAGCGCGTGTGAGCGGAAGGCTTGCAGAGCGTCGCGGTCGAGCATATCGGCAAGAGCCTTTGTGTCAATCATTTCCACGGTGTTAATCTCGTGCGACGTGCGGAATCCGTCGAAGAAGTGCATAAACGGCGTCTGCCCCTTGACGGCGGCTAGGTGAGCCACTCCGGCAAGGTCGATAACCTCCTGAACGCTGCCCGTGCAGAGCATAGCGAAACCTGTGTTGCGGCAGCCCATAACGTCGGAATGGTCGCCGAAGATGCTCATAGCGTGCGTTCCCACCGTGCGTGCGGCCACGTGCAGAACCACCGGCAGACGCTCGCCTGCAATGCGGTGCAACACCGGAATCATAAGCATAAGGCCTTGACTCGATGTGAAACTTGTGGCCAGCGAGCCCGTCTGCGCCGCTCCGTGAACAGCGCCAATGGCACCCGCCTCCGACTGCATTTCAATCAGCGTAACCTGCTGACCGAAAATGTTTTTGCGTCCTTTTGCCGACCACGCGTCGGTGTGCTCCGCCATAGGTGACGACGGTGTGATGGGGTAGATTGCGGCAATCTCTGTAAACTCGTACGCAATGTGCGCCGCAGCCTCGTTGCCGTCAACTGTTACAAAATTCTTCGACATAATCTTTTTGTTTAACTGGTGAATCGGATAACCGGTGAATTGAATGGTAGTGTTAAGATTTATCCCGATAACTATCGGGGGCTTCGCTGTTGAACAGGTTTAAATGTTTGATGCTTATTTTGCTGATTACTTACATTTTAACCCTTATTCTACCAATCCGCTGATTATCAAAATTCCCCATATGTAAATTTGCCGCAAAAATATAAATTCATTTGAACGCAGATGTTGCGGAACTAACTGATTTTTGCTGATTTTTCTATGCTGCACTAATGCCTGCCGCCCCTCGCCGCCTGCACAAACGTGGCGCGCCGCGTCTCTACGTTATGGGCGCAGATTTATGCGGAAACACGAATGGGCCACCGAATTACGACAAATGTTCAACTGTAAAATTCATCGGATTCCCAACGCAGCACATTGTTTTCGATGTATTCGGCAATGCGGTTCATCTCATCGGTTTGGCGGATGATATGGTCGTGGAAACGCGGCTGCCAACTGAACACGATGTGGTTTTGGCTGGCATATTTTGTTACGGCTGATTTTATCCCGCCAACAACCACGGATAACCATCCCTGCATATTGGCGGTGCTGCGCAGATGTTGCGGCTGGCGGTTGTTTTGAGTCTAAAATACACGGCCCGAAATTAATATTCAAATTCTCCCTCGGATTTTGTAGAAACAAGTTCAAATATGCCAAAATCATTCACTTTATACACTTGTTTTACATGCAAACCTCGTTCATTGTAGTCCCATAATATTTCTCCGTTTTCGGTTATTTCTGATTGCACTATTGGAGTTTCTAATTCCTCACTTGCGAATATGACTCTATCTGCCGAAAATACACAAATGTGGCTCAATGGCACTCCTTCACGCGATACACTCCATATCTCTATGCTAACAAAACTTACTTCGTCTTGTCTTAATAAAAAACAATAACAATTAGGGGTTAATATTAAACTCCCGATGGCTCTAAATTTCGGTATGTATGTTAGTTCTTCATTTGATGGATAAATACTATAGTTGAACGGTGTAGCTCTATATTTCGATAAAAATCGTGGAGTTACTGAAATGTCACGTTTAAAAGGTCTAACATTTAGATTCAATAGATTATTCAGTAATGTATCACTGAACGAATAACCTGTTGGTAACGACAAATAATCATTAATTGGCAACTTTATTTCTTGGTCAAAATATTTTGCCATTTCACAATTTTGAGCACTTGCACTTATGCTCAAAAAAGCAACTATTACAAATAACAGCTTCTTCATATCAAATTTATTTAGAATAACTTATATATTTAATTGTAACATTTTCAATATCTGTCCATTTCCAAAGTACAAGATGTCCTTTGGTCGCATTGGCGGTTTTGTCGTTACTGTAAACGGTGAGCGGGCCGCTGCCGCCGTGCACAAAACCGCTGCCGTTGGCGTAGTCAATGTTTATGCCGCTGTGGGTGCTATCTGTCCGCAAATTTGTCATAGGCCAAAGTTAAGAAAACTTTTCGCACTATTATGCAGACGCTGCGGAAGTTGAAATGGTTGCGCGAGTAGTGTGGCGGATTACTCCACCACAAAACTGTAATACATAAAAATAACGAAACCGAGCAGAATTAAGTTAAAAATCCATGAGAATAGCTGACTGAATGGTGAAATTAAATTCATTCCAAGGATATTTTTCATCCGACCATAGAAATTCCCCGCTTGTCGATATTTTTGACCATGTGCTTTCAATTCTCAAAATTCAATTGTTAATTTGTTTTCGGTAATAAAAATCTAACAACTATGAACCGCTATTCACTAATCGCTATTGGTGTGCTGTGCTTCGCCACTGTGCAGGCGCAAACCACAAAAGAGGAAATGCTTGCCAATCTGAAAAAAACAGGTGGCAACAATATGGTCTATCAAACCGATTTTAAACCACAGACACCTACACCGAAGGGCTATAAACCATTCTACATCAGCCACTACGGCCGTCACGGCTCACGCTATCACTATTCTGGATTCGACTACATTATGCTGCAACGCATGATGAAAGCCGCCGATGATGCCAACGCACTCACCGATGCAGGCAAAGACCTGAAAAACCGTGTTGACCGCCTTTGCGCTGACGGCATCGACCGCGCCGGCGACCTGACACAGACAGGCTTCAACCAACATCAGGGCATTGCCGAGCGCATGGTGAACTCCTTCCCCGAAGTGTTTGCCGACAACGCCAACATTGTTGTCAAATCGTCAACTTCGCACCGCGTTTTGTGCAGTATGGACGCCTTTATGCAGAAGGTGAAAGCCATGCGCCCCACTCTGAACGTAACCACCGAATCAAGCAAACGCATAATGAGCTACATCAACAACGAAGAGCGCGACTCGGTTACACGCTACCTGAACCGCACCGACGGGTTCCGTAAGGCAAACGATGCCATCGACAAACTCTGCGTTCATCCCGAAAGGCTTGTAAAACAAGTATTTTCCGATACTGCCTATGTTCGCACAAAGGTAAACGGCCATCAATTTATGCGCAAGCTGTTTGATATCCAATGCAATATGCAGAATATCGATGACCTTGACTTCGATTTCAGCGATTTCTTCACCGATGACGAGATGTTCGACAACTGGCAGGCAACCAATGTCTATTGGTACGCCAACTTCAGCAACTGCCCCTACGCCGACTCACGCGGTGCATGGTGCGCCCGCAATCTGCTCACCAAAATCTTGGATGAAGCCGATGCCGCTTTGGCTGGCAATGGTGTTTCGGCCAATCTGCGCTTTGGCCACGACACCGGTCTTGCTCCGCTGGCAAGCCTGATGCAACTTGAAGGCACCACGGCACAGGTTACCGATTTTTCGGAACTCTACAAAGTTTGGTGCGACTACAAAATCATTCCGATGGGTGGCAACCTGCAGATGATTTTCTACAAATCGGACAAATCGAAAGACATCCTTGTAAAAGTGATGTTGAACGAGAACGAAGTGAAACTTCCGATTGAGAGCAAAACCGCACCATACTACAAATGGAACGATGTTGAGGCATACTACCGCAATGTTTTGAAAGAAATTCCATTAAGCGTAAAAAAATAACAAATCAGAAATGGACTTGCGCAAAACACACGCAAGTCCATTTTTTTTGTCGTTTGGTCAATTGCATTCCTAATAATTGTTTGCGGAATAAATATTTTGGTTAGTTTTGAACTTGCTACTTATAACAAGCAGTATTCGCAAATGAGAAAATTGATATACACGCTATTGTTGTCGGCCTTGTGTGCAACGGGCTTTGCGGGCGAGATTGTCCTAAAAGGCATATATCAAGGAAAAAACTTATACGTAATGAATCCTTTTGCTTCGGACGGCAACGGATTCTGCATTACAGGCATCACGGTGAACGGCATGGAAACATCCGACGAGATTAATTCGAGCGCATTCGAAATCGACCTGTCGGTGCACAATTTGAAAAAAGGCGATGAGGTGAACGTCATCATCAAGCATAAAAACGGCTGCGAACCAAAAGTCATCAACCCCGAGGTGCTTAATTCACAGAGCACGTTCACTGTTACAACCATCAAAATTGATAAAAACGAGAAACTGGTGTTCACCACCAACAACGAGTGCGGCTCGCTGCCGTTCATTATCGAGCAGTTCCGCTGGAATAAGTGGATAAAGGTGGCCACCATTGATGGCGACGGCAAACCGGGGGCACACACTTACACTGTTGAAGTGAACCTGCACTCTGGCTATAACCGTTTCCGCGTTAAGCAGATTGACTATACCCACAAACCGCGCTACGGCAAAGAGTTGAAACACCGCACCATGCTGGCCGAAGTAACTTATTCGTTTGTAAAGCCGTTCACCGAAATAAAATTCTCGGCCGAGACCATGTATGAAATCTACAACGACAAGGGCGCCATTATGAGCAAGGGCGTGGGTGTTAAGGCTGATGTGTCGAAACTTCCGGCGGGCGACTACTTCCTAAACTACGACACCAAAACCGAGATTTTCAAGAAAAAATAGTCGGTTATCCTCCCCCATCCGTTGTATTTCACCCACTTATTGGCATTATATTTGCCGCCATTATGAGTTGGATTCTCTATTTCATATACCTGCTTCTGCTGGTCTGGGTTATCTGGAAATGGCGTTTTTTTGAATCACCTGGCATAGCTCGGATATGGCTTGTGGCACTGTTCTTGGCCAAAATTGCCGGCGGCTTCGCGCTTTTTTTCATCTACAGTTTTTACTATCCGTCGGCCGACGGCGACATTTTCCACTATTTCGATGACGGACTGATTATTCACAATATTTTGTTCCAGAATCCAGCAGACTACTTGAGAATAATGACCGGCATCGGGGCAACATCTCCCGATCTGATACCGTATTACGACACTTGCAACTTCTGGCTGAAACCGTTCGACTATGGGTTGCCTAACGACAATCACATTATTATCCGCGCCAACGCTCTGATGTGCCTTGTGTCGATGGGCAACTTCCATATCCACAATATGTTTTTCGGATTTCTGTCGTTTGTCGGATTATGGGTGATTTACAAGTCGTTCGCCCGCCAACTTTCGCACAAGCGCACGCTGCTGCTGATAGCGGTGTTCTGCTTCCCGTCGGTCTGGCTGTGGACGTCGGGCGCACTGAAAGAGTCGATACTCATCTTCGCCTTCGGACTGCTAGTCTACAATTTCCGCAACCTGATTGACAAGCCGTCGGCGGGCAATGTCATTGGGTTGGCGGTGAGCCTGTTTCTGCTGATGCAGTCGAAATTCTACGTGCTGATGGCCGCGCTGCCCGCTTTTGCGGCAATGGTCTGGATTCGGCGCCGGCCGAAAAAGGCATTTATAAAATTTCTGACAGCGCACGTGGTGATATTTGCAGCCGCCTGGCTTTCGAAATTCATCACGCAGGTGGATTTGTTCGATGTCATCTGCTGGAAGCAGCACGACTTCATAATGATGGTGCAGAGCACTCAGGCTGGAAGCTTCATCGAGCTGCCAGTGCTCGACAACGGACTAGCAAGCATTGTGGCCAACTCACCGCGCGCCTTCCTGACATCGCTTCTGCGCCCGACGGTTTTTGAGCACGGTTCGGCTGCAATGATGATGGCCGGCATCGAGAATGTGCTCATTTTGTGCGTGCTGGCTGCCGGGCTTTTCTATCTGAAGCCGCAAAACCTTGCCAACCACGATGTCTGGTACTGTCTGTCGTTCATCGTTATTTTATTTGTGCTCATCGGGCTCACCACGCCTGTTTTGGGCGCGCTTGTGCGGTATAAGGTGCCGGCACTGCCGTTCATTGGCATCCTGCTTCTAATTGCCGCAAGCGACGAGCGTCTGCAACCCGTCGACAAGTGGATTTCGGGGAAGTTGAAGTAAGATAATGCATTAGTTTAGAGACTTAGTTTGTTTGAATAAAATCACTATCTTGCAATCAAAACTTAAAACTTAACAACTTACAACTCAACAATGTCCGAAGATTTTCTGCATTTCCTTTGGAAAAACGGCCTTTATCAGATGCCGCTCAATGAGTTCTACTCGGGCGAGACCATTGAAGTGCTGAATCCAGGACTGCACAACCGCGACCAGGGCCCCGATTTCTTCAACGCGCGCATCCGCATCGGGCAGACTGTTTGGGCGGGGAATGTTGAGATTCACCTGCGCTCGAGCGATTGGCTGCGACACCGCCACCAATCCGACGACCACTACAACAACGTTGTGCTGCACGTGGTGGGGCAGAATGATGCCGAAATACGCAGCCAGGCGGGGCAACTCATTCCCGCCACCGAAATCCGCTGCCCGCAACCGCTGCTTGAGCGCTACCAGTTTCTGATGCGCACCGACCGTTGGCTGCCGTGCCAGTCATATATTGCTGATATCGACCCGTTTGTGATGCAACAGTGGTACGAGTCGCTGACCGTTGAGCGGCTTGAGCAGAAAACCGCGGCTATTGCCGAAAACCTGCGGCTCACGCAGAACAATTGGGAAGAATCGTTCTACTACACAGTGGCTCAATCGTTTGGTTTTAAGACAAATGCGCAGCCATTCCTGATGTTGGCGCAATCGCTGCCGCTCAACGTGATTGCCCACCACAAAAACAGCCTGACGCAGGTTGAAGCGCTGCTTTTCGGCCAGGCGGGACTGCTGCCCGCCGAGCCTGCCGACGCCTACACGCAACTGCTCACCCGCGAGTATAACCATCTAAAAATCAAATATCGGCTCGAGCCCATTCCGAGCCACGTGTGGAAATTCGCCCGAATGCGGCCAGGCAATCTGCCCACCGTGCGCATTGCGCAGTTGGCGTCGCTCATCAGCAAATCGTCGGGGTTGCTGTCGAAAATGATTGAGTGCCAAACGGTTGATGATGTAAAACGCCTTTTCGCGACAAGCGTTTCCGACTATTGGCTTACGCACTATGTTTTTGAAAAACCGTCGGCGCGGAAAGACAAGAATTTAGGCAACGCATCGCTCAATCTGCTAGTTATCAATGCTTTTGTGCCATTTATGTTCCACTATGGAAAGAGCATCGGCAAGACCGAACTCACCGACCGCGCCCTGCAGTGGCTCGAAGACGTGCCCGCCGAGCACAACACCATTATCAGCCAGTGGGAAAAGTTCGGAATCGAAGCCAAATGCGCGCTCGAGAGCCAGGCGCTCATTGAGTTGGCCAACTGCTACTGCCAGAAAAAACAGTGCCTGAAATGCCGAGTGGGGCGGCAGGTGATGGTTGTTCAGTCAACCGATGGTTTGAGCAAATAACTGAAATCCAGCGGAATACGCATTTCTGCGACGCATCCGCGCGGCTCGCCGTCAACCCTGTCTTTAGCCGAATAACTTATCGCGATTTTTTGGTCGTTGATGGCATTCAAACGAGCAATTAACTCGCTGAGTACCTTTACGTTATGCGGTTGATTGGCATCGGTTTTTGGGTTGCGGAAAAGGCCGTCGTCAGCCACGGTCACCACCAGCGTGTTGTTGTTCTTGTCTTCGTCGATGGTTAGGGCAATATGGCCAGGTTCCTGTCGCGACAGCACACCCTTCTTCAGAGCATTCTCGATAAGGCAGAAAATGCTGAACGACGGCACTTTAGCCATATCGTTCACGTAGGGCATCATCTTGAAAGTGAAGTCGAACTGCTCTTTGAACCTGAATTTTTCGAGCGCCAGATAGTTCTTGATGAAACTCACTTCGGTGCTCAGTTCGTGGCCGAAATTGCCGATGTTTTCAAGCGATGTGCGCATCAGTTTCGACAGCGTGCCCAGGTTTTCCGATGCCGTGTTCGTGTCGTCTTTGTGGATTGAGTACGAAACCGAGTTGATGGCGTTGAACAGAAAATGCGGGTCGAGCGATGTTTTTAACAGATTGGTTTTCAGGTCGAAATATGCTGCCTGCCTTTCGAGTGACTTCTTGCATTGCCGCTTCTGAAGCAGCAGGGCGACAACGGCCGCAGCCGCCAAAGCGAGCATTACAATTAGTTTTGCGGCAAACGTTTCGGCAAAATAACTTGCCAGCGCGATGGCTGCCAAAACAGCGGCGGCAATAATCAGATTCCGTTTCATTTCTTTCGCGATATTGTGTAGTCAATCAGGTCGATAAGCGATTGGCGGGCCGCGTTGTCGGGCGTTTCGGCCAGCACCGCCTTCGCCTTCTCAACATATTCGGCCATCACCGTTTGGGCGTGCTCAATGCCGCCGTGGCCGCGCACAAAGTTCATCAGCGTGTCGATGTCGGCATCGGTTTTCACATTCTGACGCAGGATTTTTATCATCTGCCGACGCTCGCTTGGCGTGCTGTTTTGCAGGGCGTGCATCAGCGGAAGCGTTATTTTGCGTTCGCGAAGGTCGTTGCCCGCAGGCTTGCCGAAAATGCCATTTACTTCATAATCAAACAAATCGTCGCGAATTTGGAAGGCAATGCCAATGTATTCGCCCAGCCGTTCCATCCGCTCAACATCGGCTTCGACCGCACCCACCGAGCAGGCGCCAGCAGTAGTGCAGGCAATCATCAGCGCCGCCGTTTTCTTGCGGATAACATCGAAATATGTCTGATTATCAATGTTCAAGTGCCGAGCCTTCTCAATTTGCAGCAGTTCGCCTTCGCTCATATCTTCAACGGCGCGCGACACAATCTCGAGTTGCCGATGCTCGCTTTTGTTCACCGCCAGCAGCAGGCCGCGGGCCAGCAGATAGTCGCCCAGAAGCACCGCCACCTTGTTCTTCCAGATGGCGTTCACCGACCAGAATCCGCGCCGCTTGTCCGACTCGTCAACCACATCGTCGTGCACGAGCGAAGCCGTGTGCATCAGTTCGATGAGCGCGGCGGCGTGGTAGGTGTGCTCGTTGACGGTGCCGTAGAGTTTGGCCGTCAAGAACACCAGCATCGGCCTGATTTGCTTGCCTTTCTGCTTCTGCACGTAGAAAAGCAGCAGGTCGAGCAGGCGCGTGCCGCTACGCAGAAAATTGCGGAAAAAGGGATGAAACTCATCCATTTCCGCTTTGATGGGTGCCTTGATACTCTGCAAATCAGCCATTCGTAGGTTTTTCGCCAAAAGTATAACAATTTGCCGTCGTTAGTGCGGTTTTTTCCGAATTGTTGGTGAAATATAAGAGACTGAATCCTATCGCCAACCTTGACCGAATTGGTCTTTCAACCAAAGTGTCATAAATTTGTCGGTCAGAAAGAATTTCTTATAACCGTCAGTTATTGAATAAGTTATCCAGTCGTTGGCAAGCAGTTGATTGGTGGCTGATTGCACCGAACTTGCCGATGACAGTTTATGCCGACGGATAAATTCGCCCGATGTAAGCCGCTGAGCAACACCGTCTTTGGCTATTGCAATCAGCAATTCCTTTGGCTTCGGTGGCAACAGAGCAAGGCGACTTTGATAATTGCGCTCGTTTTCGAGTAAAATGTTTGCTATGGAATCTTCAGCAATCTGCATCGAACACTCGGTTTCTGTTGCCGAAAATGTGGCGTTGAATGTTTTCTGCATACAATATGTGTTTCCGTCAAACAACCCATATACATATTCAATAATTTGGCTATCAATGGTTTTGCCAAACTTTTCGAACAGTCGGGTAACAAACTCTGAGTATTTGTCAAGTTTGAGTTCGTCAAGATTCAAGGGGCTTGTGCTTGCATAGAACGGTCGCGAGTAGGAATTGAACATTTCGGCCAGTATGTGACGTTCCGATCCCGCAAAAATAAAATTGGCGTTACTGCAGTGTTGGATATGCGTACGCAATATGGCTTCGATATTTTTTTCAGGATAGTTCACTATCTGCTGAAACTCATCAATGGCAATGATACACCGCCTGTCAGCTTTATCTATATATGTAAATATCTCGTTCAGAGTATGTTGCGGATTTTCGATCGCACCCAATGAAATGTTGAATTTGGGCAAACCTGTAATCACATCGTAACCGAACTCACCACTAATTGAGCGAACGGTGTTAAAGAACAGGTCGATAAGTTTTTGGCTTTTCGTTTTAAGCGCTTCAAATATTTGTTGACCAAACACATATGTAAATTCACGAAGGTTTGATGTCCCCAAAATATCAACAAAAATGGTGTGGTATTTTTCGTTTAGTTCTGATTGCTGAAAACAATGCTCAACTAATCCTGTTTTTCCAACTCTGCGCGGTGAAGTCAGTACCACATTGTTGCCGTTCAGAAGTAACTTGATTAATGATGCACTTTCATCTACGCGGTCGCAAAAATACTCTGTCGGAATTTTCCCGTTAATAATGAATGGATTACTTAAGCTTGTCATAATTTTTTTTACAAAAATAATAGATTGATTCTTTTATGCAAATAAAATTATGCCATTAGCATAATGTTGGTGACATAATTGTTGTTGGTGGCATAAAACACGTAGGGGCGAATAATCATTCGCCCCTACATATATGCGGTAATAAATTACCCATCAATCATTCACCATCACCCGTTTGGCCACGGCGCCAACCTTCACAATGTAAACGCCTGCGCCGCTGACCTGCAATTCCGCACGGATGCCCGATTCGGCAACCGTAGAGACGTGGCGCGCCGCGTCTCTACACACAAGGCGTCCCATTGCATCGTAAACGCTGATTTCATCCGTTGCGTTCTCAACCACAATGGTGTTGCCGTGGGCGTAGATGTTGGCGGCATTGGCGGCCGTTTCGGTGACGGCGGTGGCATTCAACATTGGAATAATTTCTTGTGCAACAATCACTTTCCCACAAACCGAGCAATGCGAACCTTCGGTTAACCCCGTTTCTGTACGTGTTGCAGGCACTGCTACATCAACTACAATAGTATGTGCTTCGAACAATGCGGTTAGCACTGTATCGCTTGTTACTGTGAGTGTACGCGGATTGTCGGTGTTGCCATCACTCCAACTGATAAAATGATAGCCTTCAGCTGGGTTGGCGGAAAATTTTGTCGTAAAGCCACTAACAACAGCTCCCCCGCCGTCCACTTTACCGAATCCCACGTTATTGGCAGCTCCTTTCGCAATAAATAATCTCAAATCAGAACCCGCATCCCAAACAACAGGTCTATTGTCTGGATTCCAAATATCACTCCACCCCTTGGGTTGCGACCCTGCTCCACAATAAATTGTCAAGGAATTATTATCTAAAAACACCTTGTCAGCAATAGTTGTTACAGACTCCGGAATTGTAATCACTCCCAACCAACAACAGTCGTAAAAAGCCAATTTGCCAATGGAAGTCACTGATTTTGGAATTGAAACAGTTGTCAAACCGAAGCAGTCTGCAAATGCTCTATCACCAATAGTATTTACTGATTCAGGAATTGAAATTGATAACAAATTCATGCAATTATCAAACGCACTGTTTGCAATAATTCGGCAACCACTGTTAATCTCACACGATGTAATATGGGTTGATTTTGCTTTTACAAGTATGATATACTTGTTTTCATCATTTCCCCAATATAGAGCATTATCGTACTCGTTGTATTGCAGATTGTCGCAACCATAGAATGCATCTGATCCAATGTTGGTTACAGACTCTGGTATAGAGATTGATGTCAGTTCATCGCAATCGTAAAATGCATTGTCTGCAATAATTTTACAATCACTATTAATCTCACACGATGTGACGTCTCTTGATATTACTTCGATTAGTGCAAAATATGGGTTATCGGCAGATCCCAAGTAGTATGCATTGTCGAATTTGTTGAAGACAAGTTTGTCACAATCTGAGAATGCATCGTCACCAATGTATCTGACTGATTCGGGAATGGCGACTAATCGTAAATCGCTATCTCTAAATGCCTGAACTCCGATGTGTGTTACAGATTCAGGGATGGTGATTGCCTTTAATTTGCATTGATCAAAAGCAGCACTTCCAATATTTGTAACCGTTTCGGGAATCGAATATATTGTGGCTGTTTTCCCTGCGGGGTAACAAATAATTGTATCCTTGTTTTTGCTGAATAAAACTCCATTCTCCGATGAGTATTTAGGATTGTCGTCGACTACGTTAATTTCTGTTAGTTTAGCACAATAGCAAAACACTCCGCTTCCAATGTTGGCAACCGATTCCGAAATGCTGACGGTAGTTAAACCAACGCATTCAATAAACGCATTGTTCTCAATTGTTGTAACGCTGTTTGGAATATCAATTGTCATCAAATTGTCGCAATGGCGAAATGCACCATCACCTATTATTTTTACTGAATTAGGGATGATTACCGATTTTAGGTTTTTATTACCCGAAAACGATTCGGGGCCGATTCTTGTAACTGATTCGGGAATTGAATATGATGCATCTTTCTTTCCGCAAGGGTAAAAAACGAGCGTTTTTTTATCTTTACTAAATACAACTCCATTTTCTGACGAAAAACTATTATTTCCACTTTCCACGTTAATTCCCGTCAGACTACTGCAACGATAAAAAACATACCAACCAAGCATGTCAACCGAATTCGGGATAGTAACGGCTTTCAATTTTGCACAACCATCGAATGCCGATGTACCAATGCTTGTAATCGTGTTTGGTATAACAACCGATGTGATTTGGTTGCAATTATAGAATGCCTCATAGCCAATGCTAGTGACCGTGTATGTCTTGCCGTTAATTACAACCGTTTCAGGTATCACAATTTCTGTCAGATTTTTATAGTCTTCTGAATGTACAACCTGAACCGTATTACTGCTTGTGACTTCATATTGCAGCGACATTTCTGCAAATTCAGCCACAATCGTCGTATCGGATGTAACTATAATGTTTGCCGTGGTGCTTGTCAAACCATTGCTCCACTTCACAAATTTGTAACTATCGGCAGGTGTGGCTGTTATGGTTACAGTTGAGCCGTTGGCATAAGTGCCGCCACCGCTCACGCTGCCATACGAGCTGTTGTTGGCAGAAACGGTTACAGTCCACGTTTGTTCTCCACCGCAACTTCCCAAATTAAAATCTACGTTGTCGTTCCAATAAGTACTCCAAGTCGTAGGAATTGAAGTTACGCAGCAATTGATTGTCAAATTATCGCACCCACGGAAAACCCAAGATTGTACTTTTTCAACAGTCGCTGGTATAGTAATGGTTTCCAGCCCATCGCAATCTTGAAATGCAAAGCTGGCAATTTCTGTAACTGACGCGGGAATCTCGATAGAAGTTAATCCGCTTCCCGAAAACGCACCATTACCGATAAATGTAACAGTATTCGGTATTTCAATGGTTGTCAGGCTGGTGCAACCACCAAAAATAGCGGACGGAATTTCTGTAATTGAACTTGGCAGAGTAACCGACTCCAGACTGGTGCAATTTTGAAATATGGACTCTCTTAAATTTGTCTCACTATTTGGAATGACCACCGATTTAAGGTTGCTGCAACCATAGAATGCGGCTTCTTCGATTTGCTGAAGTGAATTGGGAAAAGTTATCGTTGTAAGACTGGTGCAATTTTTGAATGCTTCTCTGGAAATACCGACAACTGGATATTCATCGCCATCGTACTCAACCTTGTCTGGTATTGTAACCGTTGTCAGACCCGAATAGTTGTTGGCATAGTTGTCGGCATCGTTCTCACATTCAACGTATGCCTTCCCAAACCAAGTGCTGTAGTACAGGTCGCCAACTTTAAAATTATCGTCTGCCCAAGCCTGCCCTGCAAGCATTGCGGCGCACAAAAGCGTGAAAATTCGTTTCATATTTTAAATGTTTTATTTTTTTGCATTTGATTGTTTGAATCCAATAGGAATGCGTTGAGTATTCTTTTTATCTTCTATTTTAGTTGCTAATTCACCAATGGCAACGCCGACAATGGACGTTTTGATGTCATCACAAATTGTGATGACATATTATCTGATTCATCTTTAGTTAGTTGGAACATAAAGTCGATAGGGAATCGCTTTATGTTTCGTTTGACGGCTTGATTCAGAACTCTGGTTTCAACGTTATAGAGCCTTGCAAGGTCAAAATCCAACATCACACGTTTTCCACGGACTTCGTAAATTAAATTTTGTATAAGAATCAGTTCGTCGCTCATTTTAGTTCTTGCGAGGATAAATGCATTTAAAACGGTTCATTATTGCCATATTTTTCGGTAAAGATATGATTTTATTCTGCATTGACAATCCAATGTCCGCCTTTGTCGCTGCCAATGCGGCTGATAATTCCCATATCGCGGAATTTCTTTATATGTTTCTCCACGCCGCGCTTGCTGAGCCCAGTGCGTTCGGCAATCTCGGCGGCTGTCATTGTCGGGGTTTCACTCAAAAGCAGCAGAACCATTTTTTCATTTACACCGAACTTTACACCGAACTTTTTGCCAATTTTCTCATCGAAAGCGCGGTCTATTTCTGCCTTGTTCTCTGAAGGTTTGTTTTGCGCATTAGTGATTGGTTCGCCCTGATGCTCTATGAGTGTTTTGTATATCTCATTGAGCATAAAACCGATAAACGGTCCCGATTCGCCCGCCTTGGTGCTTGCCGTAAAAACACAAAACGCGGCCCTGTTCCGAGCCGCGTTCAGCGTTTATTACCACTCAAATGTTATTCAAACTCTTTCCTGATTTTCTCGGCAATAGCCTCAAACTCATCTTTTGTCAGTTCCTGTTTCTTGTCGAAACGCACGTCGGCCTCGCTGTTCATCGGAATCAGGTGGATGTGTGCGTGCGGCACTTCGAGCCCGAGCACAACCACTGCCACCTTCTTGCACGGAATGGCCTTGCGGATGGCCTTTGCCACGCGCTGCGCAAACTGATGCAGACCGCCCAGAACCGCAGGCTCAAGGTCGAAAATGTAGTCAACCTCCTGCTTCGGAATCACCAGCACGTGACCTTTCTGCACGGGGCTGATGTCGAGAAAAGCAAAATAATCCTTGTCCTCCGCTATCTTATAGCAGGGGATTTCGCCGTTGACGATTTTTGTGAATATCGATGCCATAACTCAAGAGATTGGACCGATTTCAACAATCTCGAACTTCATAATTCCGTTCGGAACCTTCACCTCGGCAACATCGCCCACCTTGTGGCCCATCAGGCCTTGAGCAATCGGCGTGTTGACCGAAATCTTGAACTCCTTCAGGTTGGCCTCGGTTTCCGAAACAATGCTGTAGGTCATTGTGGCGCCGTTGGCCACGTTCTTGATTTTCACTTTCGAAAGGATTTGCACCTTGCTGAAGTCGAGTTTCGACTCGTCGATGACGCGTGAGTTTATGATTTTCGCCTCAAGTTGCGATATTTTCATTTCCAAAAGGCCCTGAGCCTCTTTAGCGGCATCGTACTCCGCATTCTCCGACAGGTCGCCCTTGTCTCTTGCCTCGGCAATAGCCTGCGAGATGCGCGGACGCTCAACTGATTTCAGATACTCCACTTCGGCCACGAGTTTTTTCAACCCTTCGCTTGTAATGTAGGATACTTTGTCCATGTCAATGTTTTTTTAAAAATTATATAAAACAAAAAGAATCCCGCGGTACGCGGAACTCTTTCGGTTAGCAAATATACTGTTTTTTCGTTAAAGTCCGCCTAAAAGTCGGATTTTAACGTTTTTTATTTCTCTTTGAAGCCTACCAGTATTGAAACACAGCCGCTTTTGGGCTCTTCGTCGGTGGTGTTTTCAGGAACACTCACTTCAACTGTCAGCAGTTGGGTTGAGTTGGTTGAGAAGTCCCAAGTGTCGGTGTAGTTGTGGTCGGCATTGGTGAACAACTCCTTGCCTTGAAGGTCGAGCAGGCGGAAGGTCACATCGCCCAACCCGTCGCTGCAAACCACAATGCGGTAGTCTTGGTTGCTATAGAAGGTAAGCATCAGTTCGGCAAAATCGCCTTGGTTCAAGATAGCGCTGTTCATCTGCCCGTTGTAGATGTAAGGCGAGAGTTTAGGTTTGCATTCGTTCTTGATGAATGTCTTGCATTGTGCCTGAACGTTGGCGTTGATGGTCAAGCAAAGTGCGGCAACCGATAAAATGCTTATTATTTTTTTCATCTCTTTAACTTTTTTGTTGGCTTATCCGATAATTTTATTTCTAATGTCTTTAATCAAACCAGCGATTTCCTTCAGTTGGTCTTTGGTAATATTCACTGTCACGGGGGCGTCGATGCTGGTCACATGGTCTTCTTGGTCAGTGTTAACCACAACTGACTTGTCATAAACAACTTCAATTGAGTTGTATATGTCCTGAACCTTGTTGAAATCATCAATCAGAGCTGCCACTTCCGGGGTTTCCTTATATGTGTCGAGCAGATTGACAAGGTTTGCAACTGTGTATTTTTGGTCGACAATATTGTTGACAATATCTTCTTTTGCATTCGGCTGAAGAGCGAGTGTGGTTGCAAAGTACATACCCTCAACCCAGGCGCCGGCCAAAATCAGCGATGCGGTCATGTCGCGCTCGTTTTCTTTTAGATAGCTGTCGGCACGTGCGTAAGTGTCTGAAATGATGTAGAAAATCGAGTCGCGGTTTTCAAGGCTCTGCTCAATGCGATTGATAGTTTCCGAACCTTCTTCTTCAGGAATCTGCAGTTTCTCTGTAACCTTCTTGATTACTGACAGATAGTTGATGGCATCCTGCAACTGGTCGTAAACACGGCAGTAGCAAAGGTCGGCGCCGTAGATGCCGAAATTGAGCGCCAGGCTGCTCGATGTGTTGTATTTCTCAAGGTTGTCCGATGAGTTCAGCATATCACTGTTAAACGGCTCTTCGGTTTTGAGAAGTGTCTGCGTGATTTCGACAGGCGAAGGCAGATTGAAGAAGATTTTCTTGACTGCGGCTTCGCATTCGTTGCTGTCGATGGTCAAAGCGCTCTTGAGTTGTTGTTCTTTTTGCTTTTTGCTATTGCTTGTGCAGGCCACTGCCAAGCAAATGACAAAGAGCGGCAACATTTTGAATGTCAATCTCATATAAGTAGATATTAAGTTCTATGCAAATCATTTGCGCTCGCTTGCGCGTCGGATTTTGCATACGAGCCAAAGTTAATCAAACTTATGTGCATTCGCCACTACGGGGCAATTTTTTTTTGAAATGCCGTATTTTACTGATTCCGGCTCACTTTTTTTGCCCTGTCCGGGTTCCACAAATCACTTAAACTGACCGATAATCGTCTTGATTTTATCGAGTTTTTCGCTGAGCATCTGCTCGGTTTTTGCTTCGGCCAAAAGGCGCAGGTATGGCTCGGTGTTCGACGGGCGGATGTTGAACCACCAATCGGCGAACTCAACGCGGTAGCCGTCGAAATCGTACGAAGCGGTGGCCTGCTCGGTCTGCGTGAAATAGTCGCGCACAGCGTCCATCGCCTGCTGCTTCTGCTCAATCTTGAAGTTGATTTCGCCCGAATTGGCGTAGCGCGAAATGGCCGCAATGGCTTCGGAAATGGTCCGGCCCTGCCGCTTGAGTCCGGCCACGATGCCGAGCACGATGAGCGACGCCATTATGCCCGAATCGCTGTAGAAGAAGTCGCGGAAATAGTAGTGCCCGGCCAACTCGCCGCCGTAGATGCCGTCAATCTCGCGCAGCTTCGGCGCGGCGTAGGCGCGACCAACACGCCACATATTGATGACGCCGCCGAACTTTGCCACATATTCGCCCACGGCTTTCGATGTGCGGATGTCTTGCAGCACGTTGCCCTTCAGACCACGCTCTTCAAGGAAATAGTGCGCCATCAGGCCGATAATCAGGTCGGGGCTGATGAAGCGGCCGCGCTCGTCGATGAACATCACGCGGTCGGCGTCGCCGTCGTAGATGACGCCCACATCGGCCTTGACCTGGCGGACAAGCGCTTCAAGGTCGCGGCAGTTGTCTTCAATGAGCGGGTTGGGCTCGTGGTGCGGAAAGGTGCCGTCGAGCGTGTCGTATATATAAGTAGGTGTGTCGCCCAAAATGTCGTGCACGAGCATCGACGCCATACCGTTCGAGCAATCGACGGCAATTGTCAGGTTCGACAGGTCTTTCAGATACTGTTTTTGAAAGCTGATGTACTCGGCCCGGAAGTCGAAATCGGCGATTTTGCCTTTCTGGGCCACCGGCACTACGGGGCGCGTTTCCATCATCCGCTTCAGCTCGCCAAGGCCGGTGTCGAGTCCGACGGGCAGGGCGTTGGCGCGCGAAATCTTCATTCCGTTGTACTCGCGTGGATTGTGCGAAGCGGTTATCTGCACCGATGCGTCGAAACCGAATTTGGCCGTGGCGTAGTAAATCATCGGTGTGGTGGTGAGCCCGGCGTTGCACACGTCGGCGCCGGCGTCGGTGATGCCGCGGCACAGCGACTCAAAAATCTCGAGCGACGATGTGCGCATATCGCGGCCAACGAGTATCTTTTTGGTTTTCAACAGTTCAGGCAGAAAAAAGCCGATTTTGTAGCAGTCGTCTTTATTGAATTGCTCGGGGTAGATGCCGCGAATGTCGTAGGCGTGAAATGCGTTCATAGTTCAAAGTTTTTGTTTTGCCGAAGATATGGATTTTTGTTTAATCGGTGAATCGGCCAATTGTATAATTGTCGGGGTTCGAATTTTAAAATTAGGGACAGAAATTTCAAATTCAGATATTTTTAACGTTGAACGCCGATTTATTGCCGCACCGACAACTCATCGGCATCAATTTTAATTATGTTTGTGTACCGTAAACTAAACTTAAACACGTAATAATATGAAGAACAAGAGTTTGATTGTTGTTGGTGCCGCATTTGCCATTGCGGGCTGCACATCGACACAACAGCCGCCATTGGTTTACAATGCGGAAAACACCGGCGCTGCTCTGCCGAAAATCGAGTATGTGAACCCCGACCAACTGCCACAGTGCGCTGCATTGCCTGACCCGTTTGCTTGGTCGGATGGCAGCGGACGCTCGACAAAGTTTGCTGATTGGGAACGCCGCCGCAACGAGATTAAATCGGAAATGGAATTTTACGAAATCGGCGCCAAGCCCGACAAACCTGAAGAAGTTACGGCTTCGCTCACCGACTCGGTTCTGACCGTGGTTGTGAAGCACAATGGCGAAACGCTGACGCTCACAAGCCGCCTGCGCATACCGAAGACAGGCGAAGGTTCGTTCCCCATCAGCATTGGAATGGGACGGTTCAGCGGCACGGGCGCTCTGCCACGCAATCTGTTCGAAGGCTGCATTCAGGTGCCTTTCGACCACGACCAAGTTATCCGCAGCAGCCATCAGGCGGTGCGCGACGACAGTGCCAAGTTCTATAAACTGTATCCCGACGCTCGCGCCAACGGCAACTACAGCGCCTGGGCGTGGGGTGTGAGCCGCATCATCGACGGCCTTGAGCTGGTGGCCAAAGATTTGAACGCCGACCTGAGCCACATCTGCGTGACGGGCTGCTCATACGCCGGCAAGATGGCAATGTACTCGAGCGCACTCGACGAGCGTGTGGCTTTGGCCATTGTGCAGGAATCGGGTGGCGGCGGCATTAACTCGTGGCGCGTGAGCGACGATTTCACCGCCCGCACCGACACCAACGTTGAGCGCATCACCAACACCAATTACACCTGGTTCAGCCCGGCTTTGAAGGATAATTTCGACGGCCGCGTTGACCGTCTGCCGTTCGACCATCACGAGATTCTGGCAATGATTGCGCCGCGTGCCGTGCTGGTTCTGGGCAATGGCGACTACGAGTGGCTTTGCGACCATTCGGGCTATGTTTCGTGCCGCGCCGCCGAAGTTGTTTATCAGACATTTGGCATTGCCGACCGCTTCGGCTACGTGTTCGACGCCAAGCACCCGCACTGCCGCGCATCGGACCTGCAGACTGATGCCGCAAAAGCCTTCATCGCAAAATACCTGTTCGGCGACCAAACCGCCAACACAATGATTCGCGAAACCACACCAATCATCAACGCCATCGATTATAAGAAATGGATTGAAGCGTGGGCAAAATAATTTAGAATTTTGAATAAACAGAAAGAGCCGCAAGATTCGTCTTACGGCTCTTTTTGATTTATATCATCTGTAAATTACAGATTGAAAGCGTTTTTAACAATGTCGACATAGTCGAGTTTTTCCCAAGTGAAGAGTTCCACAGTGAGTTCGCGGCGGCCCATATACGGCGACTCGAACACTTTGGTGACAGTCTTCGGCTCGCGGCCCATATGTCCGTACGATGCGGTCTCTTCGTAGATGGGGTTGCGCAGTTTCAGGCGGTCTTCGATGGCTGCCGGGCGAAGGTCGAAAATCTCGGCCACCTTTTGGGCAATCTCGCCGTCGGTCATCTTCACCTTTGATGTGCCGTAGGTGTTCACAAACACGCCAACCGGCTTGGCAACGCCAATGGCGTAGGCCACCTGCACAAGCATTTCCGATGCAACGCCGGCTGCAACCATATTTTTGGCGATGTGGCGTGCCGCGTAGGCTGCCGAGCGGTCAACCTTCGATGGGTCTTTGCCCGAGAAGGCGCCACCGCCGTGTGCGCCGCGGCCGCCGTAGGTGTCAACAATAATCTTGCGACCGGTCAGGCCGGTATCGCCGTGGGGTCCGCCAATCACAAACTTGCCCGTGGGGTTCACGTGCAGGGTGAAGGTTCCGTCGAACAGTTTCTGGACGCGGGCCGGCAGTTTGGCCACTGTGCGCGGAATCAAGATGTCTTTCACATCCTGCTTGATTTTGGCAAGCATCGGCTCATCGGCATCGAACTCGTCGTGCTGTGTCGAAACCACAATGGTGTCGATGCGGCGCGGCTGGTTGTTGTCGTCGTACTCAATTGTCACCTGGCTTTTTGCGTCGGGACGCAGATAGGTCATCACCTTGCCCTCACGACGGATGGCGGCCAACTCAATGAGCAGGCTGTGAGCAAGTTCGAGCGGCAGTGGCATATAGTTGTCGGTCTCTGAGCAAGCGTAACCGAACATCATTCCCTGGTCACCGGCGCCCTGGTCCATATGGTTGGCGCGCTCAACACCGCGGTTGATGTCGGCCGACTGCTCGTGAATGGCCGAGAGCACGCCGCACGAGTCGCCTTCAAAACGATACTCGCCCTTGGTGTAGCCAATGCGGTTGATGACGCGGCGCGCAACTTCCTGCACGTCGATGTAGGCGTCGCTGCGGACTTCGCCGGCAAGCACCACCTGTCCGGTTGTTACAAGCGTTTCGCAAGCCACCTTCGATTTGGGGTCGAAAGCAAGAAAGCGGTCAACAAGCGCGTCTGAAATTTGGTCGGCAACTTTATCAGGATGACCTTCCGAAACCGACTCTGAAGTAAATAAGTAACCCATATCTATAAAGTTTTAAATTAGAAACTTAACTGATGGGAAAAATCGGGGAAGGTGCAATTGAAAATCGTGCTTTAGCATTTTTTTCTGTGGTTGCAATCAACTCAAATCTTTCCACAACGGGGGCAAAGGTAAAAATAATATGATTTGGCAGCAATAAAGTCACTCTTCTTTTTCCGCGATTTTCCGCTGATTACGCCTCATCAGAAAGAAAAACAACGCTGCTAATGTCAAGGCTGCAAACAAAAGCGCTTGCGAATAGTTGTGACGCAGGCATTCCTTGACAGTTATGAAAAGACATAAGACAGCGGCAGCAAACCAAATGCTCTCCACTATCGCTCTCGCCGCCCGTGTTATCTTATTCATTTTCAATATCAAATATTCCGCGACCGTTTTTCACTTCCCAATTATTGAAGTGTTGATCGGCTACCATTCCATCACCATAGATGATGCCGTCAGCGGTTGAAATTTTTACAAACTGATTAGTTTCAATAGTTTCCTTGTTGCGATTCCAAACCAGGTATTCGGTATTGAGCTGGTCGCCCTTTTCATTGCTGACCACCACATCATTTTTAGCTTCCCAAATGCCTTCTTTGTCGTAATAAATGGAATATTTGGCTGACACGTGAGACGTCACATTGCCCAACGTGTCATACATGAACATTTCCAACCCTTTAGGGAACTCAAAGGTGTTGTTGCCTGCATCCAGTTGTCGCACCTCGCTGCTTTTCATTCTCACAACTATATATCCGTTGAGCGAACGAGTCAACTCAACATCTTTGCCGCTCATCTGCGCAGTGTCCAAAGCTGTAGTCAGAGAATTGACCTGCTGCATATCGTTCTTGCATGAAGCCAAAATAAAAACTAAGGCTCCTGCAAAAAGAGCCTTAGCAAATGTTTCTATGTGGCGATTGTAGTTCACAATTAGAACTCTGCGGTTGTTTTTTCGTTAATCCATCCGCCAACTGTCACTTGTGAGCCGGGTTGAATGCCGAACATGAAAGCTTCCTCTTTGTTCGGGAAATGCTTTTTGTAGGTGTTTATCAACTCATTTGCTTCAGCTTCGCATGACGAATCGACTTGTTTTGCTTTTCTAAACTTGTCGACAGCTGCCCAATAGGCGGCACTGTGCTCAACCTGCTCCTGGCCGATGTTCTGTGCGTCGGCAGCGTAAGCTTTGCCAATGGCGATATAAGCTCTACCGTTTGCCGGATTGGCTTTGATGGCCATGTTAGCCAATTCGCGCACACGCGGGAAATGCTTCTGCATAAACACAACCTGACTCCACTCGTAGTAGTATTGTGACTTCAATATCGGGTCATCCTGTTGATCGCAAGCGTTAGAGTAGTATTCTGCTGCTTTCGGCAGTTCCTGCTTGATAAGGAACAAGCGAGCAAGGTTTCGGGCGGCAACTGCCGACGGCTCCAAAGCGTAGAGAGCTTCCGATGCTTTGGCGAACAGCGGCGAAGCGTTGCATTCTGCCTTGTCGAGAAGTTTGGTAACCTTCTTCAGCCAATCAATATCATCTTTGTTGGCATCGTATTTTGCTTCGAAGATTGCTATCAGAGCATCGCAGGTTGCGGCACCGCTTTCAGAGAACAAAGCCTCAACATTTTTAACATCAACATCGAGATTCTCAAGTTCCTTCTGTGCGGCAGGAACTTTCTTTGCATCACCGCCGGCAACAATCTGCTTGTTGCTGGCAATAGCCAGATCAATAGTCGCCATAGCCAATTCGTATGCCGAAATCACCTCTGCTCCGTCAACTTCTTCGGCTTTGTATTGGTCAACCACACTCTGCATCATCACTGTTGTTACGCCGGCTCCAGTCTCTCCTTTTTCAAGTTCGCACGATTTTTTCAGCATCTCGTAGACGTCACCAGCGGCGTCCTTGTCACGGTATGAGTACAAATCGACACCTTTTGAAGCCAGCACAGCACCTTCCTGTTTGAAGTAGACAATACGCTGGTCATAAATCTGCATCAGGGTATCGATGAGAGCTTCTTTTTTGGCTGCATCCTTCTCAGACTTGATAAGGTTTTTGTAGATGGTGGCGCCACGGATGAATGTGTTCTTGCTGGCTGCAGGGCAGTTCTGGTAAACTTTGCGCCAGTCATTGACGGCATCTTTGTAGTTTTTCTGTTTGTAGAACTCGTTGTAGAGCGACATACGCATGGCGCATTCTTCACGAGCCGCACTGTCTGGTCCGTATTTTGGATCCGACAGATACTTTTTCTGTTGTGCGTCTGTATGGCCAGCCGCCATCATGAACGACACTGCCAGTATTCCAAATTTGAAAGCAAACGTTTTCATTTTTCTTGTTTTAAAATTATGCGTCAAAAGTAATAAATCTTTAATAGGTGTACCCGATTAAACCACTATTCTATGGCGTTTAGTTTGATTGAGTGGCATTTTTTGACGTTGAAAGGCTGATTTTCAAAGACAATTTTTCCCGCGAGCTCTTATTTTTTGGTGCAGAACTCCAAAATCCGATTCATTCCGATAATTACCAGATTCGGCTCGCACACTGCATCGGCACGGCAAACAATGCCTGCGGCACCACCCGTGATTAATATTTTAACATCTTGCATTTCTGCACGATAGGCGCTTATGTAACCATCGATTTCAAACCGGATACCATTCAAAATGCCGAATTGCAAAGCTTCAACCGTGCTTTTCCCCGCAAGCTCTGATTTGTCGGGCACGTCAACTAGCGGCAACTTGCCGGTGAAGGTGTTCAGCGCTTTTGCCCGCATTTCGGGCCCGGGCGAGATTGCTCCACCTTGATAGACTCCGTTCCTGTCCAAAAAATCGATGGTTATGGCTGTCCCCACATCGATTATCAGCACATTGCTGGCGGGAAACAGCACTTGCGCTCCCACGGCTGCGGCTATGCGGTCGCGACCCAATGTTTGCGGTGTTGAGTAGTTTATTTTTATCGGCAGTTTGGTGGCGGCGTCCAGGTGCGTATGCGGAATGGTTTTCAAATCATCGGGTAGTTCAACCTTTTCTCTCCGTGTGCTTATACTTATAATATTATTGATATTGTAATGGCTTGTCAGCAACTGCGAAAGCGCAGCATCTACATCTGCTCCGGCCGTTTGTGAAACAATGACACCGTTATCGGCTATGGCCGCTTTGCAAAGTGTGTTGCCTTCATCAATAATAAGGTTGCTCATCGTCTTTCTTTATCGCCTCAACCAATCGGTTAAAGAAGAATATCTTAAGATAAAGCCCGTGCTTTTCAGTATACGACAGTTTAACTGCATAAACGCATTTATCGTTACCAATAGTCCATTGGCGTTCAAGGTCTTTCGCCTGGAACAATTGTGAATCCGACTCGTCCCACTCCCCCTTACGGTCGTCGTCATAACCATAAATAGAATATAGCGAGTCAATTAACGCCTTCACGTTGGATTTGGTAACATAACGCATATTTGCCGGCAGGGTGACATTAATGTGGTTGCTACCGTTGATGTTGTCTTTGTCGTTGAACAAGCGGAAAACCACTTTCTCGAACATTCCCAACTCCACAAGTGGAAACTCCTTCTCGAACTCCACCATGAAAACTCCCTCTATATCCTTACTTTGAATCTCACAATAATCATTGTCAGCAAAGAATTTTGTGAGGTCGAACGACAACATTTCCAAAATGTTCTTCGGTTTGTTCGCTGCGTTTAATAATGACATCTTATTTAATTTTACGTGTTTGTTTTTTTTGTCAATTCATGAAAAACTTCTTCCATCGACTTCTGTTTCACCTGCATCGACAGCACTGCCACATTGTGCTGCACGGCAAAGTTGAAAACATCTTGCCGCACATCTATTTCAGAGTCTGACTCCAAAACGTAGGTGCTGGCGCCCGTTTTTTCGACAGCAACAATATTAGCAATTTGTAACAATATTTTTTCATCAACCGCAAAATTAAATTCAACTTCCACATGACGGCGGCTGTCCCCGGCCATCAGACCAATCTGAGCCGCACTGCCGTTGGCCACCAGAACGCCGTGATCCAAAATCGCCATCTGATGGCAGATGGCCTGCACCTCCTGCATTATGTGAGTGGATAGCAGAATGGTTTTCTCACGCCCCAACTCAAGAATCAAGTTGCGGATTTCGACAAGCTGATTGGGGTCGAGGCCGGTTGTCGGCTCGTCAAGGATAAGCACCTGCGGATTATGGATGATAGCCTGCGACAGCCCCACGCGCTGCTTATAGCCTTTCGATAGCTCGCCGATTTTCTTCTTACACTCCGGCCCGAGCCCGGTGCGCTCAATCACTTCGTCAACCACTTTATTGGTGTTCGGCAAATGGTAAATATTGGCTGTATATTGCAGATACTCTTTAACATACATATCCAAATATAGCGGGTTGTTCTCTGGCAGATAACCTATCATTTTTCGAATTTGGCTGATGTTTTCAGCCACATCGAGACCTTCAACAATCACCGTGCCGCTAGTTGGCGTTAGCAAGCCGGTGACTATCTTCATCAGCGTTGACTTTCCAGCTCCATTTGGCCCTAAAAATCCCACAATTGTTCCTCTGTCCACCGAAAACGACACGTTGTCGAGCGCTTTCTGCGTTCCGTAGTATTTTGTCAGGTTTTTAATCTCGATGGACATAACAAGGGTTGATTAATTGATTAACTGAAGGATTGAATAAAGAATAACTGAAAGATTGAATGTCGGAATATCTTGCTCATTCACGCATTCAATCCTTCAATCCTTCACGCATTTAATCAGTGTTTCACTGGAATTTTGTCGATGCGGCGCTGGTGGCGGCCACCCTCGAAACCTGTGCTTAGGAAGGTGTCGACAACCTGCTTTGCCAAATCGACCGAAATGAAACGTGCCGGAATGGCGCAGATGTTGGCATTGTTGTGCTGGCGTGCAAGAGCTGCTATCTCGGTGTTCCAGCAAAGAGCCGAACGTATGCCCTGGTGCTTGTTAGCAGTGATGTTGATACCATTGCCACTGCCGCAAAGAGTTATGCCCAAATCAAACTTGCCCTGCTCAACCGCCTCTGCCAGCGGATGGGCAACATCGGGGTAATCCATGCTCTCGGGCGAATTAGTTCCAAAATCAGTTACTGTGTGCCCTTTCGATTTCAAATATTCGACCAGAATCTGCTTTGTCTCAAAACCTGCATGGTCGCTTCCTATTGCTAAATTCATAATTGTTAAGGTTTAAAATTTCGGCCAAAAATACCAAACCGTCGCAACATGGCAAATAAAACATTGAGCTTTCGAACAAAATTGTTTTTGGTGGTTTTTCTGCAATGAAACCGTTTTCTGTTAGCAGTCGCGTTTTCTGTTTGTGTTTTCAGTTTGCGTTGATTACTTTTATCGCCTTATTTTAGAAACGAACGATATTTGATATTCTAAACTTAAATAACAGAAAATGAGTACAAACGCAACAAATCTGGCTGCCAACAACATTCGTATTCTGGCAGCGTCGATGGTCGAAAAGGCCAAATCGGGACACCCGGGCGGTGCTATGGGTGGCGCCGACTTCATCAATGTTCTTTATTCGGAATTCCTGCAGTACGACCCGCAGAACCCGTCGTGGATTGGCCGCGACCGTTTCTTCCTTGACCCGGGCCATATGGCACCTATGCTCTACGCACAGTTGGCTCTGACTGGCAAATACACGCTCGACGAACTGGCACAGTTGCGCCAATGGGGCTCACCAACCACTGGTCACCCTGAGTTTGAAATCGCTCGTGGCGTTGAAAACACATCGGGCCCGCTCGGACAAGGCCACAGCTATGCTGTAGGTGCTGCCATTGCAGCTAAATTCCTGGCCGCTCACACTGGCAACCCGACTTTCGAGAAGGAAACAATCTACGCCTACATCTCTGACGGCGGCGTTCAGGAAGAGATTTCACAAGGCTCGGCACGTATTGCCGGCGTTCTCGGTCTGGACAACCTGATAATGTTCTACGACTCAAACGACATCCAACTTTCGACTGAAACAAAGGCTGTTATGAACGAAGACACAGCCGCTAAATATCGCGCTCTGGGTTGGGAAGTTATCGAAATCAACGGTAACGACGCCGACCAAATCCGCAAGGCACTTGCACAGGCCAAAGCCGTGAAGGGCAAACCTGCTCTCATCATCGGTAAGTGCATTATGGGCAAGGGCGCGCTGAAAGAAGACGGCTCTTCTTATGAGCGCAACTGCAAGACTCACGGCGCACCTCTCGGTGGCGACGCTTACAAGAACACCATCAAGAACCTTGGCGGTGACCCGGAGAATCCGTTCATAATCTTCCCCGAAGTGAAGGAACTCTACGCTAAACGCGCCGAAGAGTTGAAGAAGATTGTTGCCGACCGCTACGCTGAAGAGAAGGCCTGGGCATCGGCTAACGCTGACAAGGCTGCCCAACTGACCGAGTGGTTCAGCGGCAAGGCACCGAAAATCGACTGGAGCAAGGTTCAACAGAAGGACAACGACGCCACGCGTAACGCAAGCGCAGCCTGCCTGAGCGTTCTGGCAGAGCAGGTTCCGAATATGATTTGCGCATCGGCCGACTTGTCGAACTCTGACAAGACAGACGGCTTCCTGAAGAAGACCACCGCATTCACCAAAGGCGACTTCTCGGGCGCATTCTTCCAGGCTGGTGTTGCCGAATTGACAATGGCTTGCTGCTGTATTGGTATGGCATTGCACGGCGGCGTTATTCCGGCTTGCGGCACATTCTTCGTATTCTCTGACTATATGAAACCGGCTGTGCGTATGGCTGCCCTTATGCAACTTCCTGTTAAGTTCATCTGGACACACGACGCATTCCGTGTTGGCGAAGACGGCCCGACCCACGAGCCTGTTGAGCAGGAAGCACAAATCCGCCTTATGGAGAAACTGAAAAACCACAAGGGACAGAACTCAATGCTGGTTCTTCGACCGGCCGACGCACAAGAGACCACAGCCGCCTGGAAACTTGCAATGGAGAACACAGCAACCCCGACCGCTTTGATTCTTTCGCGTCAGAACATCAACAACCTGCCCGCTGGAAACGACTACTCGCAGGCTGCCAAAGGCGCTTACATTGTTGCCGGAAGCGACAATAATCCTGACGTTATCCTGGTTGCCAGCGGCTCTGAAGTTTCCACTTTGGTTGCCGGTGCCGAACTCATCCGCAAAGACGGCAAGAAGGTTCGCATTGTGAGCGTTCCGTCGGAAGGCCTGTTCCGCAGCCAAAGCAAAGACTATCAGAAGAGCGTTCTGCCTGCAGGCGTGAAGAAATTCGGCTTGACCGCCGGTCTGCCGGTGAACCTGCAAGGCCTGGTTCCGGAAAGCGAAGGCGCTGTCTGGGGCTTGGAGAGCTTCGGTTTCTCGGCACCTTACAAAGTGCTCGATGAGAAACTCGGCTTCACTGCTGAAAATGTTTACAATCAGGTTAAGAAGTTGTTCTAATTGAACAGTAAACTGATAAATGAAGAGCCCCGCTGATTGGCGGGGCTTTTTTTGTAAATAATCTTGCCCCTGATGCAGAATAATTCAATAATTCAGCCGTTTGTTATACTACGGCGAAAAATTATTTTTGCACTCGCTAAAAAACTAATTGTGTCAAGGATAAGTAAAACAGTCTCATTTTGGAGTATGGCAGCCCTTGCCATGCTGCTGGTTTGCTGTTCGCCTACCAAAAACACACCCATACGCCGCGGCTACCATAACCTGACATCTAAATACAACGTCTATTTCAACGGAAACGAAGCTTACAAGTCGGGTATGGAAAACATCTACTCGGCCCACCAAGAAAATTTCTCTCTGATTCTGCCGGTGTTTGTCTATAGCGACAAGGAGGCGGCGCTCACATCGTATGGCGATATGAATCGTGTGATTGAGAAGAGCGAGAAATGCATGCGCAAGCACTCTATCACGGCCAAGCCGAAAGTGAAAAAAGGCAAGAAATTGTCCGACAAGAAAAAAGCGTTCCAAAACAAAAACGAATATGTGAAGTGGATTGACAATGCCGAAATTCTTGAAGGAAAAGCAAAAACCATCAAGCAGGACTACTTTGCGGCCATTGAGCAGTTCACAAGCATTGTGCACCAATACGATGAGCAGGACACCAAGACCGAAGCCTACATCTGGCTGGCTCGCTGCTACACCGAAATGGAGAAGTATCAGCAGGCCGACGATTTCATCAGCACCGTGACAGGCGACATGAGCAAGGTATCGCGGAAGATGCAATCGCCACTGGCACAGACTCAAGCCGACATTCTGCTGCGTCAGGACCGCTACGCCGACGCCATTCCGTATATGGAAACGGCCGTGCAGACAATCCGTCGCGACAAGCGCCAGAAAATCCGGCTGATGTACATTTTGGCGCAACTGTATCAACTCAACGAAGACAACCGTCAGGCAAGCAAATGGTATCAGAAGGTTATCGACAAAAACCCAGACTATCAGTATGTTTTCAACGCGCGGATAAACAAGGCGAGCATCTTTAGCAGCGAGTCGGGCGGCAGTGCAAGTCTGCAACGCGAGCTCACCAAGATGCTCAAGGATGACAAGAACACCGAGTATCTCGACCAAATCTACTACGCCCTGGGCAACATCGCCTACAACGAGATGCGCGACGACGACGCCCTGTGGTACTTCAAGCAGTCGATAGCCGCAAGCACATCAAACAACAATCAGAAAAGCATCTCGTATCTGGCTGCAGCCGATATCTATTTCGAAAAACCCGACTACCGCAACGCACAGCTCTACTACGACAGCGCCATGGTTGACCTCCCACATGGCTACCCTGATTATCAGAACATCCGCCGCAAGGCCGAGAACCTGACCGAGTTGGTCCGCTGCATTGAGACCATTCAGACACAGGATAGTCTGCAAAAACTTGCAAAAATGAGCGAGGACGAGCGCAACAGGGCTATCGACAGAAAGATACAAGAAGTAAAGAACGCAGAGCTGGCCGAGAAGAATCGTGAGAACATGGCCAAAAGCGAGCTTGCGCAGGCGCAGCAGATGAGCCGGCAGAACACGCAGACAGGCGGCAAATGGTATTTCTACAACCAATCGTCGCTGAGCCTTGGGCAGGACGAGTTCCGCAAGAAATGGGGCAACCGCAAGCTGGAAGACAACTGGCGCCGAAGCAACAAGACCGTCATGGAATGGGACGATGTGCAGGCCTCTGCCGACGCCGAGACCGACGAATCGGCCGAGGCTAAGAAGAATCTCGACAACAAGAGCCGCGAGTATTATTTGGTTGACATCCCACTCACCGATTCGGCCTACAAAGTGTCGCAACAGAAAATGGAAGACGCATATTACAATTTGGGCGTGGTTTATAAGGACAAGTTTGCCGACTATCCGCTTGCAATTGATGCGTTTAACGACTACATGAAGAAATATCCGAAGTCGGAGAAAGAAGTTTCGGCTATGTTCAATCTCTACAAAACCTACCTTTTGCAGAAGGACTACGCCAACGCCGACATCTACAAAAAACGCATCATCAGCGAGTATCCCGACACCGACTACGCCAAAATTCTGAACGACCCCGACTATTACAAGGAACTGGAAAAGGCTGATAATGAGCTGAATTTTATGTATCAAGTGACCTATCGCTACTTCTTGAACGATGAGTGCGACAATGTCAGCTCGACGTTCCGCTACGTCGATTCGGCTTACCACTACAGCCGGCTGATTCCTAAGTTCGAGTTGCTCAACACGTTATGTATGGGCAAGCAAACCGATAGTTTAACCTTCGAGGGCATGCTGAAGAGCTATATCGATAAATATCCGAAAAACGAGGAAGCCGGCTACGCACGCGATGTGATTGCCGCCTTGAACCGCAAGCCGCGCGAGGTTGAGGAAAAGACCGAAGAGCAGCTGTTGGCCGAGGAACAGCAAGCCGCACAGGCCGCCTACGACTCGCTCGACGTGTCGCTCTACAACTATGATGCCGATGAGCTGCACTACTACATTGTGATTGTCGATAAGCACAAACTCGAAGAGAGCCGTATCCGGTTCGGGTTTATCGATTTCAACGACGAATATTTCGACTTCATGAATTTTGATGTGGCAACCGCGAAACTCACTGAAGATTACGGCATTGTGCGGGTTGATAAGTTCAAGAACGCACGCATGGCACAGAACTACATCGAGTCGGTGATTATTGCCGGTGAAGTGTTCGACGGCGTGGTGAGCGACAGCTACAGGCAATACATCATATCGAAATCGAACTACGATAAATTCCTTCAGGACGCCAATATCGACCGCTACAACAAGTTCTTCGACTTGAACTATAAAATCAATCCATAGTGTTTTAAAGATGAAAACGTTACACTCTTTTATCGGCATTATTTCTTTAAGTGCCGTTGTGTTGTCGTGCTGTCAAAAACCGACACCGAAAAACAATGAAAACGATATGAAACATCTGCTGCTGGCCACCTCGTGGTACCAGCAGTCAGCCGAGATGCGCGCCTGCTACTATCAGGCTTACAATATGGCCCGTTTGGCGCTGAAAGAGAATCTTCAGAACTACAAGGGCACGAAACCCGCAGCCGTGGTGCTCGACATCGACGAGACGGTGCTCGACAACAGTCCGTTTGAGGCCAAGCTGATGGCCGACCGCCAAAACTACTCTGACAGCGCCTGGATGGCATGGTCAGCACGATGCGAGGCACAGGCGCTGCCTGGTGCTGCCGAATTTATCGCTTATGCGCGTGAATTGGGCGTTGAAGTTTTCTTCATCTCGAACCGCACTCTCGATGAGCGCGACCGCACGCTCAAAAACCTTGCCGATGCCGGAATGGCCGTCGATTCGGCACATCTGCTACTCTATGATTTGAGCAAAAAAACATCGTGCAAAGACGAGCGCCGCGATGCCGTTTCGGCCAACTACGAGATAATTCTGTTTGTTGGCGATAATCTGGGCGACTACACTTCGCTTTTCGACCGCCGCGACAGTTCGCTCGCCTTACAACTAGCCGACTCGTTGCACAACGATTTCGGTCGCAAGTTCATCGTTCTGCCAAACCCCATGTACGGCGAGTGGGAGAACGCCATCTACGAGCACAAATACTCGCTGCCTATGAGCGAGAAGAACCGAATGATGTTGGATTTATTAAGGAAATAATTGTAGAGACGGCATACACCGTCTCTACAAAATCTTTTATTATTTCTTCAGCAACTCCTCAACCAGGCGTTTCAGCTCGTCTATCTGCTGCTGCTGGTTGTCTATCTTGGTCTGCTGGCTCTCAATTATCTGCTGTTGCTCCTTCATGGCCTCGATAAGGATTGGTGCAAGAGTTGAATACTCAACCGACTTGAAGCCATCTTCGTTAGTTTGCACAAGCTCCGGGAACTCCTGCTCCAGCTCCTGCGCTAAAACACCAATATGCTTCTTCTCATCGTAAGCATAATCCAGACTATCGACCGATACGCCTTTGGCAGCAGCCATTTCTTCTTTGCTCTTCCAGTAGAAGCTGACTCCACGCAATTTAAGCACTTTATCCAAAGCTCCGCTTAGTGTCTGCACATCTTTTTTCAGACGAGCATCACTAGTGCTGTTCCAACCATATGAACCTCCGGCATAACCATTCACATAAAAAGCCTTACTATTGTTGCTTGTGCCGTTCACAACAAGATGTGATTGAATGGCAGCTGTTCCATTCACATAAAAATTCTTACTGTTGTTACTTGTACCGTTGATTACAACATAATTTGATGCGAAATCGCCATAAATCAATGTTTTGCTATTTGTGTTGGCTATGTGAAGTTTGTTGCTACCTGTTTCATCAAATCCTGCGGCGGAGCCTATAAATACATTACCACTACCAGTAGTGTTATTGAATCCTGCTTCTTCTCCTATTATAACATTACCGCTGCCGCTAGTAATTTTGCATGCCGCGTCACATCCTATATACACATTGCCACTACCTAAACTTTCATTCCCCGCGTGTGTTCCTAAAAATACATTATTACTACCGGTTTTATTATATTGGCCTGCATCCTTACCAATGATAACATTTAATTGACCTTTTGTATTTGAATATCCGGCGTGTATTCCTACAAATACGTTTTGTACACCTTCTGTGTTGCTATATCCTGCAGCATCTCCTAAAAACACATTGGATGAACCAGTTGTATTTTTATAACCTGTAGAGTATCCTAAAAATACGTTATCATCCCCTGTTGTGTTGGTATAACCTGCATAGTATCCCATGAACACGTTTCTTGAACCAATTGTGTAGGGTCTTCCGTTACTTGTATATGCTGTTCCGCCAATAGTATGATAACCTGCTCCATTTCCTATAAACACATTGTTTTCGCCATAGTCGTTGCTATAACCAGCGCCGTTGCCAAGGAACACGTTGTCTGCGCCTGATGTGATGCTATAACCAGCCTTGTTGCCAAGGAACACGTTGTTGTCGCCTGTTGTGCAGCTGAAGCCTGCTTGAACGCCAATGAAAATATCGTTATCACCATAAGTATTATTTGAGCCTTTGCCCGCTTCGTGGCCAATAACAACGGATCTGCTCATTTTAACTGCGTCTTGGCTGGCGGATGTACCCAAAATAACATTAGAGAAACTGTAGCTATTCTGTATTTTATTACCCGCACCGTTTCCTAAATATACATTGTCATGGCTGCCGTAACTGTTTTCTCCAGCTTTATTACCAATAAACACATTGTTGTCGCCATCATAATTGTTATCGCCGGCGCTGTTGCCAAGGAACACATTGTTTGAACCGGCTCCACTATAGCTTCCCGCATTATAGCCTATCATAATATTATAGTCACCAGTGTTAGCAGCATCATTACCAGAACCAGCGCCAATTCCCAAAAGAGTGTTGTAAGAACCATATGCCCAATAACCAGCTCCATTACCAAGCATTACATTGCTTTGGCCTGAAACATTATATGCGCCAGCATTGTTGCCAAGGAACACGTTGCCACCACCATCGGTGGTTGAAAGACCGGCGCTGTAGCCCAAGAAGACGTTGTTGTTGGCCGTGGTATTCTTTGCACCTGCATAGTTGCCAAGGAATATGTTGTTGTAGCCAGTAGTGTTGCTGTAACCAGCCTCGTTGCCAAGGAACACGTTGTTTGAGCCGTTGTTCATTGTCTCGGTTGTATTAGTACGCGGATTTTTATAATTCGATATTGCGGCAGTTCCTTTTGTGGTATATCCTGCCTTATTTCCAATAAACACGTTGTTAGAACTTATAGTGTTTGTATATCCAGCGTTTGTGCCTAAAACCACATTGTTTGTACCGGTGGTGTTTGCTCTTCCTGCCTGATAGCCAAGGAAGACGTTGTTAGCTGCCGTGTTGTTATATCCGGCATAATACCCAAGAAAAACATTGTAATTGGTTGTTTTATTGTAATATCCTGCATGGTCGCCTATAAACACATTGTACTTACCTTCTGTGTTGCTATAACCAGCCCTGTTGCCCAAAAACACGTCTTGGGAACCTAAAGTGTTCTTATAACCTGCACGATAACCAATAAACACATCCTCTGTTGTGGTTGATGATGCTAAGCCCATACCCGCTTCTGGTCCAATAATAACAGAGCGTGTCATTGAATTAGCGCTTTTTGCAGCGTTATTACCCATCACAATGTTATCTGCGCCAGTGGTGTTTGCTATTCCGGCATTGTTGCCAACAAAGGTGTTATTGGTTCCGGTTCCGGTTGTTTTCTTACCTGCATCGTAACCGGCAAAGAAGTTCTCGGCGGTTATGTTCATATAGCCTGCGCTGCCTGCGTCGCCCTTCTCGGTAACGGCAAAGCCGTTCTTGCTGGCTGTAGCCTTGTCGGCGCCTTCTGTGCCTTCTACACCGAAGCCGCTCTTGCTGCTGCCACCAGTTACATAAACGCGGGTGCTGTCGGTTGTAACCTCAAGAACATCGGATTCGGCAGTGCTTTTGGTAGCGTCGCGGCCTGTAATGAAGAAACCGCTGCGGCGCACTTTCGATTCGTCGTTATCGAATTTAATTTGTGTACCGTCGGTGGCCACATTCATATAGTTGGTGGCTTCGCCGTCTTTGGTGGCGTCGCGGCCAGTGATGAAGAATCCACTGCGGCGCACCTTCGATTCATCGTCGAGAGTGTTGTTGATAA
>CAMKOM010000022.1 GCA_946414435.1 uncultured Bacteroidota bacterium | reverse complement strand
TGTCCTTTGGCGGGAACTGTCTGCTGAGCAACCAATATCGCATTGCAAACCGAGCAGTGCTTGCCCGCGGTTAGGCCGGTGGCGGTGCAAGTTGCGGCCACGGCGGCATCTGTAACCTCAGTGTGGCCAAGGGCTGGTATAACCTCTTGTGCTGTAATTATTTTACCACATCTTGAGCAATGCACACCTTCTGATAAACCTGATGCTGTGCAAGTGGCAGGAATTTCCTCATCGGGTAAAAAGTCGTGACCCTTATATATATTTCTTATACCGCACCAAGATCTGGAAGTATAATCTACTGGCACACATACAGTGATATTAGAAAAAATTACATTAAATCCCCCAAATGGAGAATCAAATTCGGGTTGCTCGCGGCCTTCGTAACAAATAGATTTCAAATTGCTGCAATAATAGAACGCCTCCGCTCCGATGTTCGTTAGGTTTCCAATAATTATCATCGATGTCAAGTTAGTGCAGGAATAAAACGCTTGGCCGCCGATGCCTGTAACCGAATTAGGAATGGTGACTGAGGTCAAACTTGTACAACCAGAGAACGCACCATATTCAATTTTTATAATGCCATCGGGAATGGTATAAGTTCTTTCACTTTTACCGGCAGGGAAACATACTATAACTGTCTTATCTTTATTGAATAATACACCATTTTCGGATGTATAATAGATATTTCCACTTTCCACTTTTATTCCCGTCAAACTGCTACACATAGCGAACGCATCACGGCCGATTCTGGTGACTGAATTTGGAATGGTGACTGAGGCCAGGGCGCTACAACCACTGAACGCGGTATTACTGATTGATGTTAATCCCGTAAAATATTGTAATTCATCGAATGAGGCTATCTCCACGTTTTCTTTAAACACTTTGTCCAAACTTTTAACAGCAGCAGCTTCTATGTAACTTAATTCGCCATCGCCGTCCGTGTCCCATTTGGCCACACATATTGCTTCAACAGTCGGGTCGGCAAACGGTATTGGCAGGGCTTTCCATAGTGCCCTTATTGTCAGGTTTTCTGCCGGCATTGTTGTTGGAATTGCTCTGTCCCAGCCAATAAAATTGCACCACTCTTTTGTTGGGTCTTGTGGCTTGGTTATAGCGGTTCCATAATTTTGAGTGATTGACGCAACTGAGCTTCCTCCGTCAGTATTGAATGATATGGTATAGCTGTTGATTTGCCATTGAGCTGTAACCGTCAGGTTTTTAGCAGGCATTGTCGAAGGAAGAGCCGGAGTCCATTCCCTGACTGAATAACCTGTTTTTTGTGGCGCGACAATTGCCGGAATTGTAGCCCCTACAGACACATTGTTCACTGTCATATAAACCTCACTATCAACAATATATTTAATGGCATAGTAATCTTCTATGGTAATATTGCCAGCGCCTTCTTTAAAGTTCACCCCAGTTTTTGGCGATTGTATGTATCTATAAGTTATAGAATTAAAAGTTTTAGTATTATGGTAAGCATGCAAAGTTCCATTACTATGTTTTGGAACAAAGTATTCATAAATACCATTCGTCCCGGTTTTTACATAATAATCATCAACACCCCAAACTTTGAAAACATAATTGCTCTCACTAGTTGCTCCACATACATAATAATTATCACTAACATTCGCAGCCGTTAACAATATGTAATACTTCTGATTAGGTGATACAGCAATAGGTTTGTCAAATTCAACTTCAAGGAATTTAGAATATGTCGCAAATTTGCTTTTTTCATAAGATCCTGTCCACAATACATTCTTGCTGTCATCTATAAGAGAAACTGTCAAGTTGCTTGTAGGATTGTTTTTCAGCCAAATGTACACTCCAAATTTGGTTAGAAACTTCTTTGACGGAATAAAGCCTATACTCGTATTGTTTACAGCATAACCATAATTAAAATCTCCACTATTTTGTGCATCAATTTCTGGTACAGGGATTGAGTTTGCCGTGGTAACCGTTGCGCCTTCAACCGGATTGTTACCGCTATCTAATACTTTCCCCGAAATTGTTATGAATGCATCATTTAGTTCAACTCTCACCTCTCCCTTCCCCAAATTGTGATAAAAATCCAAGCAGTATTCTTTTGATATAGAGAATCTTGCTGGAGTAGTAACATAGTTACCGTATTTTTTATATACCGGGTTATCTTGGTTTAAAATGATATCTTTTGTTGTGTATGGAGCCAATTTTGAACCGTCTTCATACTCAAAATAAAATTCATATTCGCCGGCATCAAGGGTAACGTTTCCTTTCTGTTTGTATTGCAACACATTATCTCCATGCTGCTCCATTAGTATTGTTCTTCTCTCATTATTGTCAACGCCGTTAATGATTAAATATTTAGGCGTTTGCTGCATATATGTAGCATTAGAGACATTAGGATGGGCTACAATCAATACAATCCCTTCAGAATATTTCGTGCCTAAAAACCAACCATTTTCTAAGCCTCCCCAACCAAAGTCAACGTGGAACTCACCATCATTATAACCATCAACAATAAAAGAGTGACCATTATCTTCCAAATCACTACCACTCACCATAGTCGGCCAACCTTTCTTTATGGCATTTTCAATGCGGGAACCGGAAGCTAAATCATCGATATAGCTGAAAAAATCAACCGTATAACCAAAAATGTTTTTTAATGCCGCATTTTGGTCGGACACGAACGTACTTGTGCCATCTACACCAAAAGCAGCCTTTTGTGCAAATGCAACACCCACAATATATTTGGCTATTTCGCTGTCATTGTTGGATATTTTCTCAAAATCAGGCGTGTAGTTGTAACTATATGTGTATTGACAACCATTCGTAGATGTAAAATACGGAGAAGAAACGGATATCAAATTGCTATAATTCTTGACATTATTACTACCGCTTAAAACGAGCGGATTGCAATATCCGAAATAATTCATTAGTTGGGCCGATGATATTGAAGAACATCCGGTTATCGTTTGTTTAGTAAATTCATTACCATTTCCTGATAAAGTCATTATCGGACATTCGCCATTGCATGGCGCAGATTGTTTCCATGCAGTATTAAGCAATGGACCGTATGTTACGGAAGTCCCTTTGGAAGCACTCTTTCTTACTGGAGTTTCTTTCAATTTCAAAGTGCTATAATAATCCAAAATAGACCTAAACGCCGGTGACACATTGTCAATGTCCAAAACACCTTCACCATGCCCCACAATGGTTTTACCATGCAACATTTGCCAGCCATCAGGATTCTGTATAATGCTGACATTACCATTTGCATAGATTGTCTGCTGAGCTGAAACACTAATCGAAAGTGTTGAGAAAGTCAACAGAACGATAAGATTGAGTAGGATTCTTTTCATAGTCGTTGTATAAATTATTATTCTTTGCTCAATGTTAGAAGCAACTGCAAATTAAGTTTGGCTCGAAAAAAAAGATTTCACATAAGACTTAATTCCGAATTAAATAATATTCTTTTCAAATAGAAGCAATATTCCTAATACTTCTAATTGTGCTACGATTGTACAAATATAATCAGAATTCGGTAATAAACAACAATTTAATGCCTTATCCCGATTAAATATTTCAAAGGTCAAAACATTACTATTTGAAACGGGAAGATGGAATACTTCTTCTTTATATAAATATTGCCATGGAAATCGGCGTAGGATTCACCTACAATATTTCCTTCAGTTCCAATAGATTGTGTATCTCGTACGTTACCGGCCCCTCTGCTGGTTTGTTGCGGATGTTGAAATACACTTGGTCGATGCCTGCCTGACGTGCGCCAACAATATCAGTAGGCCACTCGTCGCCTATCATCAGGCATTCGCGTTTGCGGGCATTCACGTACTTTACGGCATAGTCGAAGGCCAGTTTGTGCGGTTTTTTGTAGCCCATCTCATCCGACGTGAAAACCTTCTCAAAGTAAGGCGCGAGTCCCGATTCGGTTGTTTTAATGTGTTGAATTTCGACAAAACCGTTGGTTAGCAAATAAATGTGATAGCTTTTCGCTTTCAGATAGTCGAGTAATTCGAAGGCATGTGGCACAACACGTGTCTGGTGCGGCGACATTTCGAGGTACTGCTCGCCAAAACGCTCGGCCACAGCCTTATCGGTAATGCCAAAATGAGCAAGCGCATCGTGAAAGCGCTTCCAACGCAACAACTCTTTGGTAATTTTCCCCAATCCGTATTCAACCCAAAGAATATCGTTGTAATGGTGGTACAAATCAAGAAACTCCTGCTCGTGCGGAATCAGTTCGGGCAGCGATTGGCGCAGAATGAACCGCAGGGTGTATTCAGAGTTGGCAGCAAAATCCCAAAGCGTACCGTCTAAATCGAAATACAGCCACTTGTAACTCATATGAAACGGCTAAGCCTTTTATTTCTTGAGTTTTACATCAATTTTCATATTTTCGATCTTCTTGCCGGGACCGTTGGGAATATTGATTTTCTTTGAGATCGTCTCAATTGTTTTTCCTTCAATTTCAAGCACATAGTCGCCTGGTAGAAGTGCAATATTGATGCTGCTCGTAGCCGGATTGTAGTTGTACGTGCCAAAAAGCGTCTTACCCTTAAAGACCGAAACCTTTAAATCTGTTTCTGTTTCAGCAAAATCCACTTTCGTCTCGCCTTGAGCAATCTGAAGTTTCACAATGTAGAGTTTTACCATTGGGTCTTTATCATTGAACACCACGCGGTAAATGTCGGAATAACCGTAAGAATCTGGTTTAATAGCAGAAACGTAGGCGTACATGCCGTCATTTGAATAACTGATGGTTAAGTTATCGTAAACGTCATTCAATGGGTAACCAATATTTTTAGGCTCTCCCACTTTCAGGTTTTTCAGGTCAAAACTGCTGACAAAAACATCGAAACCGCCCATCGATTTTGGACCATTGCTGCAGAAATAAAGTTTCTTACCATCGGTTGAGAGCATGGGGTACAACTCATCGTACTGGGAGTTTACCGTATTACCAAGACTGACAGGGGCACTCCAATCACCATTGGGCAACCGGACGGAGTAGAACAAATCGAAACCGCCTTTCCCCCCTTGGCCGTCGCTGGCAAAAATCAGCGTATCACCGGTCGATGTTGAGCATGCGGCCTTTTCCATACCTTTGGTATTGATTGACGGCGGTAGCGGGGTTTTCCCTTTAATTCCACCCGCTTCGATTGTTGAGACAATCAAATCTCGTTCAACACCATATGCATCCTGATAAAAATAGATTTCGGTTCCGTTCAGCGACACACCAGCCATGATTTCGTCCTCCTGAGTATTGAATGCCGATGCTGTCTTGTTTTTCTTATAGTCACCCGACTCGGAGTTGGAATAGTACACATCCCACATATATTCTTTAAAACCAGTGTCGTATTTCCGATTCGAGGAATAAAACATAAACTCGCCATCAGGTGAGAGAATCGGGGTGATGTCGTCCATGTCGCTATTGATGCCTTTGCCCAAATTGACAAACGTAACATTAAGCGGTGATTTCACCATTTTTTCGGCATTATCGATATAATTTTTAAGCATGTCGACTTCGGCATTTCCCTTTAGCTTCACAGCTGCTTTGTTCAGTGTCTCACGTGCCTTATCAAACTTATAATTATAGAAATACGCTTTCGCCAAAGCTAAAAGGAAATCACCATCCTGTCCGTATTTGCTTTCTGCTTTAAGCAGATGGGGCAGAGCTTTGTCCGGTGCCGAGTTTGTTTTTGTGCGGCATACACCAATGCTGTAATTTATGTCTGCATTTCCTGTGTCTTTCTTATAGGCATTCAAAAACATTTTTAATGCAGCCTGATAGTTCTCAACTTTAAACTGATAGTTGGCCTCTTTCACGTCTTGCGATTCGGCGGTAAACGGGACAAGTATCGCCATCATCAGCAGCAATGTCAATGTCTTTTTCATGGCCTGTTATTTAACCGGTTTCAAGTAGATTTCCTTCTCAATATTCTCGCCAAGATTCATGTGGAATTTTTCCTTATAACCAGAATCTTGGCCTTCGAATTTCACCTCGATAGTGTAATCGCCAGGATATAAAGCGGAGAAGAACACTCCTTCATCAACATCGAGCTGTGCAATGATGTTACCATATATGTCATAAACCATAACATATGCTTTCTGCATTTTATCGTTGTGCGGCATGGCAGATTGCTCGTCGTCACCCACAAAAACAATTCCGGTATAGTATGACGGCTGTATACTCTCGTCACCGAAATCAACCCTGTAAATATCAAGATTACCAACACCTTCTTTGCGCTTGGCAGCAACATAAGCTACACTACCGTCTCCAACAAAAGATATTGAAGTGTTGTCAAGAGGTGTATTCAAAGGGAAACCCACATTACGCGGCTTGTACCACTTGCCGGAACTCTCATCGAACGATGTACTGAAAATATCGTACCCGCCAATTCCGTCGTGTCCCTTCGATGCAAAATAAAACGCCTTGCCATCTGGACTTAATGTCGGGAAATTCTCATCATATTCGGTATTGATGTCGGTCCCCATATTTTCTGACGGTCCCCATTTACCGTCAATTCCTTTGTGCGACACGTACAAATCCAATCCGCCGCGTCCACCGGGACGATTGCTGGCGAAATATATGGTGTTGCCATCGGCAGTGAAGCAGGCACCCATTTCAATGTCGTCGGTATTCATGTCGGCTGGAAGGTCTGAAACCTGCGATTTCGTAAATTTAACGCCTTTACGCGTATACTGCTTGATGTCATGGGTAGCATAATCACCATTGGCATAAACAAGCATTTTGTTGCCGTCGGGCGTGATGCCCACCACGTTCTCATCATCATAACTGCTTATCGGAATTTGAACAGCTGGCTGCCACAAACCCTTTTTGTTCTCACTGTATTGTCCGCTGTAGATATATGCCTCATACTCTTTTATATAGTTGCGGTTACTCGAAAAATACAACAAATTATTATCAGGTGTGGCAATTGGAATCATGTCATCGAACTTCGAGTTGATTGTGGAATCAAGAAGTGTAAATGTGACATTGATGGGGTTGTTGATAAGCTGCTTTGTATGCTCGCACATCTTAATCATTCGGTCCGACTCAAAAAGGTCGGTCTCGTCAACACCTACCATTTTGTATTCATAAAATGCCTCAATGGCCTCTGTGAAACGATAGTTGTACATATATGCCTTACCTAGGAAAAACTTTGTACGAATCGGATAGTTGTTGAAACTTGCCACATATTCAAGATGTTCTACCGCCCTCTCTTTGTCGATGTTAGTCTCTGTGTAGCAGACACCAATCCGGTAGCGCAGATCGATGTTTTCTTTATCGTACTTTAAGAGTTCAAGATAATTCTGAAGCGCATACTCGTAATCGCCTTTCTTAAAGGCGTTTTCGGCATATTTTTTTATTAAGATGATATCGTCCTGCGCACTGGCCGCAAATGCGAAAGCCAGAACCATCGCAATGTTCAAGAACAATTTTTTTGACAACATAAGATATGTGTTTTCTGTTGTTTTACAGATTGAACTGCAAATATAGAATTATTTCGAATTTTTTCAACGTAGCGATTCGTATTGATTGTCACCTATAAGCAACATTTCGCGATGATATTCTTTCTTATTCATCGATGTGAGCAGTGTTTGCATTGCCCCGGCATCGCCCGACGACACAAACACATCACTTCCGCAATGGTTGGGAGCATTTTGCAACCCTTGTTCAGCCAGCACATCGTTGACACGCCTTGCCACTGCCGGCGCGGGATCAATCACCGTGACATTGTTCCCAACCATTTCTTCGATTTGCGATTTGAAAAACGGATAGTGTGTGCAACCCAGCACAATCTGATCTACTCCGTGCTCAAGCATCGGAGTAACGTATTTCTCAAGCAAAAGCCTGGCTTTAGGTCCGTTGTACTCGTTTGCCTCAACCAATTCCACCAATCCATCACCGACTTGCACAACCACATCAACATTCCGGGCATACTTACGGCTCGTTTCTTTGTATAGCCGGCCATCGAATGTACCCTTTGTCGCCAGTACTCCCACCTTACCCGAACGTGTGTTAAGAGCAGCCTGTTTTATGGCAGGCTCCATTCCGACAAAAGGTATCGGGTAAGATTTGCGAAGTTCATCAATAGCGGCAGCCGTAGCAGTATTGCAGGCCACTACAATGAGTTTGCAACCTTTTGTCAGCATTCCATCGACAATGTCCCGGGCCAATCGTACAATCTCATCAGCTGTTTTGTGTCCATATGGGCAATTGCGGCTGTCGGCAAAATAGATAATGTCTTCGTTGGGTAACTGCCACCGTACCTCTCGCCACACGGTCAGGCCGCCCAAGCCGGAATCAAATATGCCTATTGGATTGTTGTTCATCGCATTGGTCTAAAAAACAATATCCAACAGTTGCCCGTTGGATATTGCCTTTTGTTTAACATTAAAATCTTATTTGATACCAAGTTTTTTAAGAACCAGCGGCAACATATCAACACTCTGCTCAGAGTGGTAAAGAATGGTTCCCTGGCTCATGTCAAACACATATGTGAAATTGTTTTCGGCAGCCACATCGTCGATTGCCTTTTTAGCCTTGTCTATGATTGGCTGAAGCAATTCACCCTCTTTGTTGCTCAGATCTTTCTGCGCAGTCTGTTGGAAAGTTTGGAAACGTTGCTGAATGTCAGTCAACTCACGTTCTTTAGCTTCGAGAAGAACCTGCGGCAGCGAGTCGCGCTGCTCAAGATACTGTTGGTATTTGTTCTCAAACTCTGTCTGCATTGCTGCCATTTGATCCTCAAGCTGTTTGGCATATTTTTCAAGTTGAGCACGAGCCTGTTCTCTTTCTGGCATCTGTTGCAACAACTGACCTGAATCTATATGGCCGAACTTGAAGTTTTGTGCGTTTGAAACTGTTGCAATCGATGACATAAATGCCACTGCAACAACAATTAAAATCTTTTTCATCATTCTATCGTTTAATTATTGATAATTGCAAATATAGAAATTTTGTTTAGAGTAGCTACTATCATTCAAAATTATCACCCAAAGTCAGTTCTTGTAGCCTAACTTTTGAAGCACATCGTCGCTTTTGTCGTATTTCGGATCCGAATAAAGGAACGACGCACCACCAGCCGCATCAAAGATGAACGCATAGTTTCCTGATGACGCTATCTCCTTTATTGCATTGAAGATGTCGTCTTGAATGGGTTTGATAAGTTCCTGACGTTTTTTGAACAAATCGCCGTCGGTGCCGAAATATTTTTTCTGCAACTCTTTTGTTTGGCGCTCTTTCTGCACAATCTCATCTTCGCGTTTCTGCTTCATCTCATCGGTAAGCAGCACCTTCTCGGCCTGATACTCTTTATACATTTTCTCAATTTCGGCATACTTTGTCTCAATCTCCGCCTGCCAGTCTTTCGACATAATCTCAAGCTGCTCTTGTGCCGACTCATAAGCCGGAATGCTCTTCAGAATGTAGTCTGTATCAACATATGCGAATTTCTGTGCGAAAGCCGAAGTGGCTATGAATGCCAACATTCCAACAAAAAGTGCTTTTTTCATAATCGTATGATTTAAGTTAAACATCAAATTAGAACGCCTGACCGATTGTGAACGCAAATTGGCTGCCATTGGATCCAGGATTGCGCGGATTCCTGTCGAAACCATAACCCCAGTCAAGACCGAGCAGACCGAGCATCGGCAAATAGAACCTCACTCCCACTCCCGCCGACCGATACAAACTGTACGGGTTGTAATCCCTCAACTCATACCAAGAATTGCCGGCATCGAAGAATGCTGACGCCCAGATAGTTGTCGACTCTTTCATAACCAATGGGTAACGCAATTCAACTGAGAGTTTTTGGTAGATATTGCCTTGCGGATAAGCCGTCAGCGAGCCATTTCCATTGCTGCCATTGTCATAACCTCGCAATGGTATCACATCGTAACCATAGTAATAGTTTCCACCTTGCATACCATCGCCACCCACCTGGAACGACTCGAACGGCGAGTATCCCCAACGGTGATAATAGTAGCCGAGCAGACCAAACTCAAAATTGGTACGCAACACAAGATTCTGATAGATTGCGTTAAACCAATCGGCTTTGAACTTCCACTTGTGGAACTCGATGAGCTTGTACTTGCGGCGGGCTTCTTCCTCCTTGATGGCTGTTGCGTTATCGTCAAGTGATTTTTTCTCGTTGTTGTTGAGCTCCCAGAAACACTTTTCACGAATGAGCGAATAAGGAGGTGTCAGCTGTATAGAGAGCGACACATTGGCTCCGCGCCGCGGATAGAGCGGCTGGTCGAGAGAGTTTCGTCCAATAACCGTTGTAAAGCTCAAGTTATTTGACACACCGGTTGAGAACTCACTCAAAATGGCGTAATTACGGATGTTATATCGCTGATAGCTAATCTCGTTGTACAATGTGAAATAGTTGTCAGGCCAAGACAGACGGCGTCCCAGTCCGACCGACGCACCCGTAATTTTCATAAACTGCGAGATGTTCGACTTGTAAACATTGCCGCTCGAACGCACAGTATGATAGAACGACACCGTGAACGAGTTAGGCTTACGGCCTCCAAGCCACGGCTCAGTAAACGAGAAACTCAGCGAACGGTAGTGTTTGCCACTAGTTTGCGCATGAATTGACAATCGCTGACCATCGCCTGATGGGAGCGGTTTGTATGAATCAAGATTGAGTATGTTTCTGGCAGAGAAATTGGTAAATGACAAGCCCAATGTGCCAATAACCATGCCACCGCCCCAGCCGCCTGAGAGCTCAATTTGGTCCGAGGCGCGTTCAACCACAACATATTCTATGTCGACCGTTCCTTCGGCTTGGTTGGGAGTCGGCTTCACATCGAACTTCTCAGGGTCGAAATACCCCAACGTACCCAGTTCGCGGATGGTACGCATAATGTCCGACTTGCTGTAAAGGTCACCTGGATGTGTCCAAATTTCACGGCGGATAACATGCTCATTTGTACGATCATTGCCGCTGATTGTAACACGGTTGATGCGTGCCTGCTTGCCTTCATAAATCCTTATCTGCAAGTCAATTGAGTCTTCTTCTACCTGTACCTCAACAGGAATTGCCTGAAAGAACAAATATCCACGGTCGAGATAAAGCGATGCCACCGCATCGTCAGCCATCATAAGTCGCTTATCGAGGTTCGCTTGATCAAACACATCACCTTTTTTAATGTCTAACTGTTGGTTGAGAAGTTCAGCCGGGTATTTTGTGTTGCCAACCCACTCAATGTCGCGGAAATAGTATTGTTTGCCTTCCGACACACGAATGTCGATGTTAAACATATTGTCCTCATTGCGGTATACTGTATCAAACACAATTTTAGCATCACGATAGCCGCGCCCGTTATATTTTTCAATGATTTTTTTCTTGTCTTCTTCGTATTTAGCCTCAATATATTTCGACGCTTTGAATATGTTGTACCAAGTCTTCTGTTTTGTTCCCTTCATGGCTCGGCGAATCTTGCCATCAGAAAACACCTCATTACCTTCTACATTAATTCTCTTTATTTTAACCTTGTTGTTCTTTTTAATATTGAAATGCAGGATGACGGTGTTGGCCATCATTGTATCATCTTCTTGCTTCACATTGACCTTTACATCGTGGAATCCTTTTTTAACATAAAACTCTCTGATTTTCTTACGCGCCGAACTAATCATATCATCAGTTATCTGGATACCTCGCACCAGCTTCACCTCATCTTTCAAATCATCAGCTTGTGATTTCGATATGCCCGAGAATTCAACTCTCGACAGGCGCGGACGCTCTTTCAGATATAAATTAAGGTATATTTTGTCGTCAGTGATATTGGTAACCTGAATCTGCACATCGCCGAACAGTCCGTGTTTCCAAAGTTTGTTGAGTGATTTTGAGATAGCGTCACCAGGCACTTCAATCTTCTGCCCCACCTGCAATCCCGACAGATTCACGAGTGTTGTCTGATTCAAATATTTGACGCCGCTCACGGTGATTCCGCCAATCTCGTATGTCTTGGGTTTCGAATAATCTATCTTAATATTGCTGCCTGTTTCCGTTTGAGCCAGCGCTGCCATCGCATTCAGCATCAATAAAACCGCAACTATAATTTTTCTCATCATCTGCTCAAATTTTCAAATGCTTCAGCCAATCTGTTCACTGGTTAGGCCGAACCTGCGTTCACGATGCTGGTAGTCAACAATCGCCTTGTATAATTCTTCCTTGTCGAAATCAGGCCAGAATGTCGGCGTGAAATACAACTCGGAATAGGCCAGCTGCCACAGCATAAAATTGCTGATTCTGTACTCACCGCTTGTTCTGATGAGCAAATCAGGGTCGGGCATTCCGCCAGTGTACAGGTTGCGGCTCACCACGCTGTCATCGATGCTGTCAGCTGCAATCGTGCCCGATTCAACGTCACGCGCAATCTTCCGCACCGCATCAACCAACTCAACCTTTGAGCTGTAACTCAGCGCCAGAGTCAGAGTCAGGCCTGTGTTGTCTTTGGTTCTGCCGATGGCATCCATAAGGTTTGTGCGAACCTTCTCTGGCAGGTCAGTAAGCCTTCCTATTGCATTTAAACGGATATTGTTCTTGATTAGTGTATCGGTTTCTGTATTTATTGCCGAGACAAGCAAATCCATCAGACCCATGACTTCCATCTTCGGACGGTTCCAATTCTCAGTTGAGAATGCGTACAAGGTGAGATAGTCCACACCAAGCTCGGCGCAGCCTTCACACACTTCGCGCACAGCCTTCATGGCGCTTTTGTGCCCGAAAATACGTGCGTTGCCATGCTGCTTCGCCCACCTGCCGTTGCCGTCCATTATAATGGCAATGTGCTTTGGCAAACGCTCTTTTATGATACTATCTTTAAGTGACATTCCTGCTTAATTTCCGCGCAAATTTAGTCAAACGTCGGACATTTCTGCGGATAATCGAATTTATATGCCAAATAAATTGAGAAGTACGATAACCAGTCGTTGTTGCTCGAGACGTACCGTTGTTTCATCTTGTTAATTTCCGACGGACGCGATGACATGAAATCAATGTTATCTGTAAATGTCTTTATCATAAGGAAATCAACTCCATATACAAATTTGCGATACGAATTGAACTTTACACCAAACCCAAACGGAATGTCAACAATCACTTTGTCCATCTGAGCTTCTTTATCAGGGAAAATGCCAACCCCCATTCCTCCTTGCAGATATGTTGAATACGGCGTGTCTTTTTTGCCGACAACAAACGGAAGGAAGTTGAATTCTCCCAAAATACTGAGATGTGCGCAATCGCGTTTGAACGAATAGCCGCGTTCTTTTTGGTATTCGCTTTTATAATTGGAATCGGAAGCTGTTATTCTGCCATACGACAGCAAGGCTTTTGCCGAATATCTGACATTGATGTTATGCCTGTAAAATACAGCCAGAGCCGGGCGTGTACTCTTAAATGGCACTTTATTTATGTCGCCAAGATAAAAGCCTCCGCCCAATTGGGCGCCTATTTCGGCATTCGGGAAATCCTGTGCACGAAGAGTTATCGTGCCTATCAACATAAGCAGAGTCAAACAAAGCAATCGGATGCTATTCTGCATTGGTTATCTTCTAATTGTTTTGAAGTTAGGCATATGGTTTCTCTTCTCACGCATCTTGAATGCAATATTCACAGCCACAAACTGATATTGATCAATCCACTTACCAAATTTTCCGCCTCTGTAGAAATCACCCATTGGTGTTGCGTCTGACATTTCTTTTCCGCCAACAGCGCCATCAATTTTATCGCCAATAGCTTCGCGTATGCCAAACTCAAAGCCGACATATAGATTTCGATCAAGCCTGATTTTTGTACCTACACCCAGCATTATAACTGGTGCTGTGCTGAAATATTGCTCCGAAGAGCGCTCTCGGCCCTTTTCGTCATTGCAATAGAAATTGCCATAGCTGAAATACTCACCAATACCGGCAAACAGATACGATGGCATTGTGAAGTTTTTGAGTTTTGTCTCACCCAACTTACGGTAAACGTTGCGGCGTTCGTTCTCCTTAATGAACATAAACTCATAGCGCAAGCCCAACTCAGCAAATCCTGTTTTAAATGCTATACCTTGGCGATAATAATATTTTGCGCGCTTCTCGATTGTCTCGCGTGCGCTCATATAGCCAAAATTTGTACTAAAACTTGCAGAGTGCCGCCCTTTAAAATTGTATTTTAAAATGGCGTCGGTCAAGTAGCCTGTCGTTCGAAATGGCAAAATCCATATCTGCTTATCTGCATCTTTTGGTGAGCACACATCGCCCATAAAATTGGTAAGACCAAGACCCATGTGGAACTCATAGGGACGTCGGCTCCATCTTTGTGCAGATGCTCCCACGCTGCAAAACAACAATGCCGACACCACCACTAACCTGCTGATTATTCTAGTTCTCATAATGGATATCCGTTAAAATTTAGGCAAACCGTTTCGACCTGTCTTCAGCTTGTAGGAAACCGAAACAACCGTAAACATATAAAAATCATTAAATTTTGACTCACCGCGCTGTTCGCCTGGAGCATACCGCACGTTCGGTAGAGGATCGCTTTCGTCATCGGTTTTTATGCTACGGTCGGCCATTCGTGCTGCCTGAGGATTCTTGCTTGCCAACCATTTATTATCAACATACGATTTGCTCACATCATCAATGTAGTCAGTTGTTGTGTAACGTGGCGCAAACTCGAGACCAATTCCCAATTCACGTGAAAGCGGATATTTGAATCCGACGCCAAACGGGAATGCCATGGCAATACGTTTGTATTTCTTGCGGCCCTCCATCAAACCCTGACCTTCGGTGCCAAGTTTTCGCAACGCAACCCATTTGCCTGTTCCATCCTCTCCATCATCTTTTGCTTTTGGGTTGTAATAGAACGCCGAAACACCGGCAAATACATATGTATTAATGTCAAGCAGACTACGCCATGTGAATTTCCTTCGGCGGCGCGATCTGTAATTGATTGGTTCCGGAATTATCGAATACTCAAGTTGAACACCTAATTCCCATAAATTAGTACGGAAACTCAAGTTGCGGTCACGACGGAAAACCTCATCGGTTTTGGCATCGCTACCAGACAACCAGGCATAAGACAACTGCCCTTTGACTGCCAACGGGTTAAGTATCTTATACCGCATACCAGCTTGAGCCATAACACGTTGTGATGTAAAATCATAATCGGCAAGAAAATGCCCATGCCCACTGTTTCTACCACCAAGCTCACCGACAAAAGTCGATAATCCAATACCTCCAACAAGCTCGTATCGCGTACGTTTCCATCGTGTGGCCTGAGCATTGGCAAAATCAGATACAAGCAACAGCAACGAAATCAATAAGATTATATGACGCTTCATAGAATTGACTATTCATTTTACAAGTTGCCAAAAGTAAGAATTATTTTTTTTCTCAATTATATAGTGTATTTTTTTTACGGCAACAGCGATCTTATATTGATAAATGTATGCCAAAGCATGTATCCTTTCCAAATTATCACAAGTTAGAAATAGTTTTTTAAATATTTTATTCGCCTAATGGCAAACATACATCAAATTAACCCAAAAGTTTATCGATAAAATTGTCGAAAACAACATCTAATGACACGTATATTACTTTATTATCAACGTATTATGTATTATCAAAAATCAAACTGCGATAAAATCGCACTAATGGCATATTTTTTGAATCAACTTTGCTTGAAATAACTACTTTTGCACGGTTGTTTTTAAAATATGCTAAATTGACCAAAGAATTGGTTTTTAGCATTTTATGATTTTATAACAACGTAAGTTTTTTGATTACAGAGTTAAAAAATAGCGATAAATGGAAATTTCAGTATGGACATTATTGGTAGTGGGGCTCGGAACGGTGTTCTGCGCGCTTCTATTAATAATAGGTATGGGAAACCTGCTCATCAGCGTGGTTAACCGATTCTTCCCCGAAGAGGAACCAAAGGCGCAGACCGCAACAGCAGTGGCCGCTGTCGCCCCGAACATCAAAGCAGCCATTGAGTCGGCCGTGAACACCATCACTGCTGGCAAAGGCAAAGTTGAATCAATCGAAAAAATTTAAAATATGAGTAAAAAGGTAAAATTCAGTCTGGTCTTCCGCGATATGTGGCAGTCGGCCGGAAAATACGTGCCGCGGGTTGACCAATTGGTAAAAGTTGCGCCCGCAATCATCAAAATGGGCTGTTTCGACCGCGTTGAGACCAACGGCGGTGGCTTTGAGCAAGTGAACCTGCTTTACGGCGAAAACCCAAACAAGGCCGTGCGTCAGTGGACAAAGCCATTCCACGAGGCTGGCATTCAAACACATATGCTCGACCGTGCGCTGAACGGCATCCGTATGAACCCGGTTCCAGTTGACGTTCGCCGTATGTTCTACAAGGTGAAGAAAAAACAAGGCACCGACATTGCCCGCACCTTCTGCGGCCTGAACGACACCCGCAACATTATCCCGTCAATCGGCTACGCGCACGACGGCGGAATGATTTCGCAGTGCTGCCTTTGCATCACCTTCTCACCGCTTCACACAATTGAATATTATACAAAACTTGCTTTCGAACTCATCGAGGCAGGAGCCGACGAAATCTGCTTGAAGGATATGGCCGGAATCGCACGCCCCGTATCGCTTGGCGAGATTGTGAAGAACATAAAGGCTAAATATCCGAAAATCACCATTCAATACCACGGACACGCTGGCCCGGGATTCTCAATGGCAACCATTCTGGAAGTCTGCAAGGCAGGTTGCGACTATGTCGACGTAGGTATGGAGCCGCTCTCTTGGGGTACTGGTCACGCCGATATTCTGGCCGTTCAGCCAATGCTGAAAGACGCTGGTTTCGACGTTCCTGAAATCAATATGGACGCCTATATGGAGGTTCGCACAATGATTCAGGAGATGATGGACGACTTCCTGGGCTACTACATCCCGGCTCGCAACCGCCAGATGAACTCGCTGCTGATTGCACCGGGTCTGCCGGGCGGAATGATGGGCTCGCTGATGACCGATTTGGAGACAAATCTGGAAAGCCTGAACAAATGGAAAGAGAAAAATAATCAGCCGAAACTCTCTCAAGACCAACTGCTTGTGAAGTTGTTCGACGAGGTTAAATACGTTTGGCCTATGATGGGCTACCCCTGCTTGGTTACGCCTTTCAGCCAGTATGTGAAGAATATGGCGCTGATGAACGTTATTCAGATGGAGAAGGGCAAGGAACGCTGGTCGCTCATTGCCGACGACATCTGGAATATGCTGCTCGGCAAGGCTGGTAAACTGCCTGGCCCAATCGCACCTGAACTCGAAGCCAAAGCCAAAGAGCAAGGCCGCGAATTCTTCACTGGCAATCCGCAAGACCAATATCCCGACGAACTCGACACTTTCCGCAAGGAGATGCAGGATAACGGTTGGGAACTTGGCGAGGACGAGGAGGAACTCTTCGAGTTGGCTATGCACCCGCAGCAGTATCGCGCTTACAAGAGCGGCAAGGCCAAAGCCGATTTCGAGGCCGACCTTGCAAAACGCAAAGCCGAAAAATGTGCTGGCAAGGGCGGAATCACTCTGCCACAGACAGTTACAGTCGATGTAAATGGCGAGAAATATAAAGTTGTGATTGGCGAGAACAACGGTTCTGCCGCCCCTGCACAACAAGCAGCAGCCGCACCCGCAGCCGCTGGCGACACCGCTGGAGCAAAAGAACTCACATCGCCGCTCGAGGGCAAGTTCTACCTTGTGAAATCGTCGGGCGACACCGCAGTGAAAGTTGGCGACACCGTGAAGAAAGGCCAGACTGTCTGCTACGTTGAGGCAATGAAGACCTTCAACGCCATTGCAGCCGAATGCGACGGCACCGTTGTTGAAATCTGCCTGACAAGCGGCGCAAGCGTGGCTGAAGACGATGTTCTGATGAAAATTAAGTAATTGGCTATGAGCGAGATATTTGAGAGAATATACAATATGACTGCCATCAGCAACATTATTGCTGAACCGCAGTTCCTGATAATGTACGCGCTCGCGTTTCTGCTGCTCTATCTGGGCATCAAGAAGCAATACGAGCCGCTGCTGCTCATCCCCATCGCCTTTGGCGTGCTGATTGCCAACTTCCCTGGCGGCGGTATGGGCGTGCTTGGCGCCGATGGCGAAGGCCTTGTGCACTACACCAAAGACGGTGTTGAGATGGCGAAAAATGTCTATGAGATGTCGCTGCCCGAAATCGCGCACGACCTTGGCATTATGAATTTCATCTACTACGCGCTGATTAAGAGCGGATTACTGCCGCCAATCATCTTTATGGGCGTGGGCGCTCTAACCGACTTCGGCCCGATGCTGCGCAACCTGAAACTTGCCATTTTCGGTGCAGGCGCGCAGTTCGGAATCTTTGCCGTGCTGATTATCGCAAGCTACTGCGGATTTACAATGCAAGAAGCTGGTTCACTGGCCATTATCGGTGGTGCCGACGGCCCGACGGCAATCTTCACCACCATTAAACTGGCGCCGCATTTGCTCGGCCCCATCGCCATTGCCGCCTACTCTTATATGGCTCTTGTGCCGGTGATTATTCCGTTGGTTGTGAAACTTACTTGCTCTGAAAAAGAGTTGAAAATCAATATGAAAGAGCAGGATAAACTCTATCCGAACGCAAAAGAGTTCAAGAATATGCGTGCTCTGAAAATCATCTTCCCGATTGCCACCACAACCGTTGTGGCCATCCTAGTTCCGACAGCCGTTCCACTTGTTGGTATGCTAATGTTCGGTAACCTGATTAAGGAAGTTGGTGCCAACACATCGCGCATTTTCGACGCCGCTTCGAACGCCATAATGAACTCTGCCACAATCTTCCTGGGCTTGTCGGTTGGCGCCACAATGACTGTCGATGCCTTCCTGAACCTTCAGACAATCGGCATTGTGGTTGGCGGATTCTTCGCCTTCGGCCTGTCAATCTTCGGTGGCATTCTGCTGGTGAAACTCTTCAACCTGTTCTCGAAGAAGAAAATCAACCCGCTGATTGGCGCAACTGGCTTGAGCGCCGTTCCAATGGCATCGCGTGTTGCCAACGACATTGCACTGAAATACGACCCGCGCAACCACGTGCTCAACTACTGTATGTCGAGCAACGTGTCAGGCGTGATTGGCTCGGCAGTGGCAGCAGGTATTCTGATTGCATTTCTTGGGTAATTATTGATTGACAAAATAGATAGCAAAAACGCCTTCCTTATGGGAGGCGTTTTTGTTTTGTTTAATACATCTTATTGCAAATAATGAGCGGCAAATCGCGCACCTTCATGTCAATCAATGAAAGTTTAACAACTATAGATTACAAATTCTTTTTCTACTCCTTCTCATACGCCGACTCAGTGCCGAACAGGAACTGCTGTGTGTAGCCGCCGTAATCGACAACAATCTTCTCGAAGACGATTCCTGGGTCCATCGGTTTGATTGTTAGCGTGTTCCAACCTTCGGTGGCCGACAGTTCGACGGTGTTTTCGGCAACGCGGCGCGAAACTGTCGGATAATAAATCGAATAAATGTTTTTCGGGTCTTCGTTCAGGAACTCGTTGAAGAAGACCGTTTCTGTGTTACCGCCTTCAAAACCAACCTGATAGTGGTGGCCTGTGCCATTGAAGGCAAGCGTTGATTTCACCACAACGTGAACCTTCACCTTGCTCACGCCTGCGGGCAACTCAACCTTGTAGGTCAGGGCGGCGCCGTCGGTTGCGGCGGTGTACGGCATCAGGGCCACGCCACTCAACGTGCGGCCCATATAATTGATTGTGGTCCAACTTGCTTGCGTGTTCTTTTTGGCATCGAAATAGTGCTCGGCCTCGATTGCAGTGTAGCCGCGCTTATCGGCCTTGAACGAAAATCCGCCAATTGTCGGTTTTTCAATGCGTTGCACGCGCGGCAGACGGTCGGCGGGGAAATTGTCGTTCCAATTGGTGTAGCCGATATGCTTCTGAATCATCATTCCGTCCCATTTTCCACCTGCCATCACCTTGTTGAAATCGTGGTGCAGAGCGGCGTCGCGGGCAAAGCAGGCCTCAACCTTGTCGGCCCACTGGTTGGCGGCGGCATCGCCACGCTTATACAAATCAAGGTTCATCGCCTGGGCGTAATACATCTCGTAAATGTTGGCCATCGCCTGTACAGGGAAGAGTATCAACTGTTTATAAGCGTCGCGATATTCATCGGGCAGCGAAATATATTGGCACAGAGCCTCGGCCTCGAGTTTCAGATACTCGTCGGTCACCTGCTTGAACTCGCCGCTGGCAAGGTCATAGGTGCGGTGGTCCATCATCTCGGCGGTGGTGCGGCCGTTGTATTTGCTGTAAAGATTAAGGATACGGGCGGCTTCAACGGCCTGATTTTCACCGAATTGTTCAGCACAGAACTTAAGCGTGTGGTTGAGCAGATTCTCGGCGTTGAAATTTTCAGGATTCTGTGCCATATCAAGGAACAGCGTAATGGGGTATTCCATTGGTTTTAAGTCACCTACATTGAGCACCCACAGTTTGTCGACGCCATATGTGTAGGTCAGTTGCAACTGTTCCCACATATTCTGTATCGGTGTAACATTCAGCCATTTAGAGTTTCTAGGCGCACCCACATAATCAACGTGATAGTAGATTCCCCAACCGCCTTTGCGATTGCGCTCGGCGGCTGTGGGCAGTTTGCGGACATCGCCCCAATTGTCGTCGCTCAAAAGAATTATGACGTCGTCGGGCACGCGCAGGCCCAAATCGTAATAGGTCTGCACTTCTTTGTAGAGCGCCCAAACCTGCTGCCGCTCGCTGGCTGGGCGGCCCGTGACATCAGCAATAATTTGTCGCTGATTATCAATAATTTTCTCAAGCAAACGCTTATTTTTCTCATCGTCAGAGATATACTCGTCGTCGTGGCCTTCCTTGCCGCCCATCGCAGTGTCGCCGTCGCCGCGCATTCCAATGGTAATCAGGTCTTCGTTGTCCTTCGAACGCTCAATTCCTTCACGGAAGAATTTATCGATAACCGTCTGATTGCTAGGATAATCCCACACGCCATACTCATCGCGGTGACGCGCCCATTCCTGGTGGTTGCGCGCCATCGGCTCGTGGTGCGACGTGCCCATCACAATGCCGAACTCGTCGGCGGTGCGGCTGTTTTCGGGGTCATCGGCGTAGAAAGCCCACCCCCACATTGCGGGCCACATAAAGTTTCCGCGCAGGCGAAGAATCAGTTCGAACACATCGGCATAGAACTTATTGCCGCCAAAATCGGTGCCGTAAGTATTTTTAACCCAAGTGGTTAGACACGGTGCTTCGTCATTCAGGAAGATTCCGCGATATTTGACTTTCGGTGTTTCGAGCACGATTTTCTGTGTGGTCAGGAAGACGCTGTCGTGGTGCACGGTGGGCACATCGGCCCAAAAATACCACGGCGAAACGCCCATCAGCCTTGACAGGTGGAACATTCCGTAAATGGTTCCGCGCTTGTCGGCGCCCGCAATCACAAGCGCACGGCCGATTTCCTTCGTCGGGTTGTCAACCACCTGAATCAGAGTTGCTTCCCACTGATTGGCCACGCCTTTAACGTCTATCTTCTTGCTTTTCACCAATTTGTCGATAATCGGGCTTTTGCCGATAGTGCCCACAATCACAGCCTGCGGCATTTCCGAAACGGCGGTTGCCACCGTTGGCCGCTGGCCTGTCACGCGATTGACGTCGTCGGCAAAGATTCCCGCCACACGGCGCACGCCTGGATAGTCGCTCTCATCGGCGATTATGGTTGTGTTGTTCAGGCAGAAATCGGCCTTGCCACTCTGTTGGAAGGCGATTTGCGAGTTCGATTTCAATGGCACAACGGCCACTAACGCCACTGCCAGCAATCGTGAGGCATTGGATAAAAAGTTAATTTTCTGCATTTTAATTTTGTTTAATTGTGCAACTTATATTCCGATAGAGTTGCGTGAGTTGGCAATAGGAAGCCTCGGCGACCAATTGTCGGCGCTAATGTAACGGAAAAAATCCACTTGTTGCACGCGACAAACCCGCGGAAACGCCCGAAACCTCGAATATATCTAAATTTGAAAGGAAAAAATCTAAATTTTATACCGTTTGCACTTACGAAAAACAATGAGGAAACAGGAATAGTTACATTTGTTATGGTCAAATTTAGTTCGCTGTCCGCCTTCCCCTCCCCAAAAAAAAATTTCAATCCGTAACCAACCCCCGCCCTTCAGCACTGTCATTCTAACAAAACGTCCTAAAACTGCCGCCTATAATTACAATCCGTAAGTTATATACGAGAAATACGGATAGAACATAAGAAAATAACAATTTTTAGTTGCAAAATAAAAATCGGTTATATATTTGCCGCGTCGAAAATGACAACAAAAGGGCATTTCGATTTTAAAACAAAAAAATGACGATGAATAAGAATTTGAACAACGGTAATAATTTGAATCTCAATCCGAATCGAAATTTGGAGCGAAATTGCCGTAATAATAATCGGAATCGAAGTGCGGGCCTAACCAGTCGGGCGGACTAATGAGAGCAAGAAAATGAATTCATAAGGCTGGTTTCAATCGGGACCAGCCTTTTTTATAAACTGATAGAAGTCAAATATTTAAAACAATAAAAAGATGAAAAAACGTTACGTGATTTTTACAGCCATTATCGCAATCATTGCGATTTGCGGCTTGCTGGTTCCCGAACAGCAGGGAATCTGGACTTTGAGCGACAACATTAGCGCAGCCGACATTGCGTGGATGATTACCGCCACCATTTTTGTGCTGATGATGACGCCTGGACTGTCGTTCTTCTACGGCGGAATGGTGCGCAAGAAAAACGTCATTTCCACTATCCTTCAGTCCATTATCGCAATGGGCATAATCAGCGTGCTGTGGGTGTTTGTGGGCTTCTCGCTCTGTTTTGGCGAAGATGTCGGCGGATGGGGAATTATTGGCAACCCCGCCACCTATTTTATGTTCCATAACGTTGGCGGAGCGGCCACCGACGACCTTTCAACCCGCCTTGGGCTCACCATTCCGCTGGCCCTATACGCGCTTTTCCAGATGAAGTTCGCAATCATAACCCCTTCACTCATAACGGGTTCGTTTGCCGAACGCGTGCGTTTTTCGGCCTATATGATTTTTATGGCGCTGTTCTGCATTTTCGTCTATTGCCCGCTTGCGCATATGACCTGGCACCCCGACGGCCTTTTCTGCCGTATGCACGTCAAGGATTTTGCGGGCGGCATTGTGGTTCACGCTTCGAGCGGTATCGCCGCCTTGGTTGGCGCAATCTTTTTGGGGCGTCGTCGCGATAAGAAATCGGAGCCTGCCAACGTGCCCTACGTTGTTCTGGGCGCAGTGCTGCTATGGCTCGGCTGGTTCGGATTCAACGCGGGCAGTTCGCTTCACGCCGACGGAATGGCCGTCAAAGCCTTCCTGAACACCAACACGGCTGCCGCCACAGCAATGATGATGTGGGTTTTTATCGATTGTCTGACAGGCCGCAAGCCGTCGGCAATGGGCGCCGCAGTGGGCGGAGTGCTCGGTTTGGTGGCCATTACGCCTTCGGCAGGATGGGTGTCGGTGAGCGACAGCATAATAATCGCCATTATCACCACCATTATCTCGAACACGGCCTGCCACTGGAAGAACCACACCAGCGTCGACGATGCTTTGGATGTTTTCCCGACTCACGGCGTGGGCGGTATTGTGGGTACAATCCTTTCGGGAATATTCGTCTATCAGTATGAGGCAGAAAACCTTATGGCAGAAGGCGTTACGCACTCGCAGTTCATTTTCAACCACGTGCTGGCGATTGTGATAGTCTTTGTGTTCACGTTTGCCGTCACCTACGCGCTCTATTACATTACAAATAAGATGGTTACGATGCGCGTGAGCCAAGCCGATGAGACCGTCGGACTCGACATTTCGCAGCACGACGAGCACTACGGCCGCCTTACAGACGAGAACCGCGAACTGGCAGAGTATTTTAACAATTGAAAATTTGAAATTAAAAATGAATGCAGTGATGGTATTAGGTTTTAGGTTTTAGGTATTGGGTGTTGGATTGTGGATTTGTAGGGACTGGCGTACCGAATCCGAAAACTAGTGTTAATCAGTGCGATAAATTAGAAATCAATAAATCTATTAATCAATAAATCAGTAAATTATGTGTGGATTCGTATCAATTTTCAACATTGCGCAGGGCAAGTCAGCCGAAATGCGCGAAAAGGCACTAAAGATGTCGGCAAAAATCCGTCACCGCGGGCCCGATTGGAGTGGTGTTTATAGCAGCGCTCGTTGCGTGCTGGCTCACGAGCGCCTGGCCATTGTCGACCCGCTTTCGGGCGGACAGCCGCTCTATTCAACTGACCATAAGCAAGTTCTGGCAGTCAACGGCGAGATTTACAACCACCAGCAGATTCGCCAGCAGCTGGCCGACACCTACGCTTTCCAAACGGGGTCCGACTGCGAAGTCATTCTCGCCTTGTATAAAGAAAATGGTATCAACTTCTTGGAAGATTTGAACGGCATTTTCGCCTTTGCCCTTTACGACGAAGAACGCGACGAGTTTCTGATTGCCCGCGACCCAATCGGCGTCATTCCGCTCTACATTGGGTTCGATGCCGACGGAACCGTCTATGCGGCCAGCGAACTCAAGGCTCTCGAAGGCTTCTGCGACCGCTACGAGCCGTTCCTGCCAGGCCATTACTACAGCAGCCGCGAGGGCCGTATGCAGCGCTGGTGGACGCGCGACTGGTTTGAGTATGAAGCAGTTAAAGACCGCGGTGCCGATTCTGCCGCACTTGGCGATGCGCTGAAGGCCGCCGTCAAGCGCCAACTGATGAGTGACGTGCCCTACGGTGTGTTGCTCTCGGGCGGATTGGACAGTTCGGTCATTTCTGCCATTGCCAATATGTATTCCGCAAAGCGAATCGAGACTGGCGACAAGGCCGATGCCTGGTGGCCGCGTCTGCACTCGTTTGCCGTGGGTATCAAGGGCTCGCCCGACCTGGCAAAAGCGCGCGTGATGGCCGAACACCTGGGCACTGTCCACCACGAGGTGAACTACACCGTTCAGGAAGGTCTGGATGCCATTCGCGATGTTATTTATCATATTGAGACATACGATGTTACAACCGTCCGCGCAAGCACACCAATGTACCTTTTGGCACGCGTCATAAAATCGATGGGCATTAAGATGGTGCTGAGCGGCGAGGGTGCCGACGAGATTTTCGGTGGTTATCTCTATTTCCACAAAGCCCCCGACGCCCGCGCCTTCCACGACGAGACCGTCCGCAAACTTGGCAAACTCTATCTTTACGACTGCCTGCGCGCCAACAAATCGCTTGCCGCGTGGGGCGTTGAGGGCCGCGTGCCGTTCCTTGACAAGGAATTTCTGGATGTGGCTATGCGCGTCAATCCGCAGGCGAAGATGTGTCCTGGCAAGGAAATTGAGAAACGCATTGTGCGCGAAGCCTTTACCGATATGCTTCCCGAGAGCATTGCCTGGCGCCAGAAAGAGCAGTTCAGCGATGGCGTGGGCTACAGTTGGATTGACAGCCTGAAGGCGCTCACCGCCGCCGCCGTCACCGACGAGCAGATGGCGCACGCCGCCGAGCGCTTCCCAATCAACCCGCCGATGAACAAAGAGGAATACTACTACCGCTCGATTTTCAGCGAGTTGTTTCCGAGCGATTCCGCCGCCGCCAGCGTGCCGCACGAGGCTTCGGTGGCCTGCTCAACCGCCATTGCCCTTGAGTGGGACGCCGCCTGGAAAAAACTCAACGACCCCAGCGGCCGCGCCGTCAAGGATGTGCACGAATGCGGGTATAAATGATTTAGGAGTTAGAAATTAGGATTTAAGAGTTAGAAATTAGGATTTAGAATTCAGGAATTAGAATTTAGATAATTGGGATAATAAACAGATGTGCGAATTTGTAGGGACGCACCGCTAGCGTCCGCCAATTGTTCTGAAGGGCCGAATCTTTTGTGGGTTCGGCTTTTTTGTGCGGCGCTATTCGTGACCGCCACATTCAAACAACAAAAATCTGTGTAATCTGTGTAATCAGCGCGAGCCTAACAATATCATTTCGTAACCAAACACGCAAAATCCGCGTCAAAACGCAATCAAAAACCGCAAATCTCTTCTAAAAACTCACAAACCCCGATTTTCGTCTGTTTTGCTTGATTTCGATTTGTTAGCGGAAACGTTTTCTGACTAATCGGTTTTTAATAAAAATTCAAAAATCGGCCTTTTAAATTATAAATTGTAAGTAAAGTACGAGAAATACTAATAGAACCTAACAAATAATTGATTTTATGTTGCGATTTTAAAACCGACTATATATTTGCAATGTCGAAAGACAAGAAAAAACAGAGTGATTAGAAACTTAAAAACAAAACAATGAAAAAGGGCTTGAAAGGCGGCAGAATTTTCGCTTTGAATTCCAAACAGAATTCGAAATGGAATAAGAATAATCAGAAAAACCGTGTGCCTGCCAATCCAGCCTGACAGGTGATAAGAGAAGATTAAGAAAGGCTGGTTCTGATGAATCGGCCTTTTTTAGTTAGAGTCAGAAAATCGAGAAATAAAGACAGAAAACATTTTTATAAATCTATTAATCAATTAAATCAGTAATTGTTATGAGCAAGTTAAGATTTGATGTTGTTCAAGATGCTTTCAGGAAGAAAGCGGTTGACATTGAGGTTCCGGAGACTCGTCCGTCGGAGTATTTTGGCGAGTTGGTTTTTAACCGCGAAAAGATGCACAAATACCTTGACGTTAAGACATATAACGCCTTGGTTGACTGCATTGACAACGGCAAACCGTTGAGCACGGCTGTGGCCGACAAGGTGGCCGCCGGCATTAAGGAGTGGGCAATCGGACACGGCGTGACTCACTGCACGCACTGGTTCCAACCGCTGACCGAAGGCACCGCCGAAAAACACGACTCGTTTATGGAGTACGACTGGAAGGGCGGTATGATTGAGGAGTTCGACGGCAAATCGCTCGTTCAGCAGGAGCCCGACGCTTCGTCGTTCCCGAGTGGCGGAATCCGCGCAACCTTCGAGGCCCGCGGCTACACGGCCTGGGACCCCACGTCGCCTGTCTTCATTCAGGACGACACGCTTTGCATACCTACTGTATTTATTTCATACACAGGCGAATCGCTCGACTATAAGACACCTTTGAAAAAGGCCCTGAACGCCGTTTCGAACGCCGCAGTGCCAATCTGCCAATTGTTCGACCCGAAAGTCCGCAAGGTGTTCTCATACCTTGGTTGGGAGCAGGAATATTTCCTTGTAGATGAGGACCTTTACGCCGCCCGCCCCGACCTTATGCTCACTGGCCGCACGCTGATGGGCCACGAGTCGTCGAAAAACCAACAGTTGGACGACCACTATTTTGGCGCCATTCCGTCGCGCGTGGCTGCCTTTATGCGCGACCTTGAGATTCAGGGCCACCGCCTGGGTATTCCTTTGAAAACCCGCCACAACGAGGTTGCGCCAAACCAATTTGAGTTGGCCCCGATTTTCGGCGAAACCAACCTTTCGAACGACCAAAACCAATTGATAATGAATCTTATGCACACTGTTGCAAAGAAACACGGTTTTGTGGTTCTGCTTCACGAGAAGCCATTTCAGGGAATCAACGGCTCGGGCAAGCACAACAACTGGAGCCTTGGCACCGACACAGGCACGCTGCTGCTGGCACCTGGCAAAGACGCCCGCGGCAATCTGCAGTTCGTCACCTTCTTTGTGAACGTTTTGGCCGCCGTGCAGCGCTACAACGGCCTGCTCAAGGCTTCAATCGCGACAGCGACCAACGCCCACCGCTTGGGCGCAAACGAGGCACCACCCGCAATCGTCTCGGCCTTCCTGGGCAAGACAATGACCGATGTTCTGCACAAACTGCTTGTGGTTCCGTCAGATACGCCGATTGAGATTGCTGGCAAGAAAGGTCAGTCGGTTGGTTTGGTTGAGATTCCGGAGATTTTCATTGACAACACCGACCGCAACCGCACGTCGCCGTTCGCCTTCACAGGCAACCGCTTTGAGTTCCGCGCCGTGGGTTCGAGCGCCAACTGCGCCAACGCGATGACCGTTCTGAACACCATTGTTGCCGACCAACTTGTTCAGTTTAAGGCAGATGTGGACAAAGCGATGGCCGATGGAAAATCGAAGAACGTGGCCATTATGGACACCCTGAAACCAATCATTGCTTCGATTATCGACGTTGTCTGCTTCGACGGCAACGGCTACAGCGATGAGTGGAACAAAGAGGCCGCCCGCCGCGGATTGAACACCGAAAAGTCTGTGCCTGAAATGTTTAAAGAGTTTACAAAACCCGAAACTGTGGCAATGTTCGAGCGGATGGGCGTTTACACCGAAAAGGAACTCGAGGCCCGCAACGAGGTTAAGTGGGAGATGTACACCAAGAAAGTGCAGATTGAGGCCCGCGTGACTGGCCGAATGGCTATCAACCACATTATTCCTGCCGCAATTGCCTATCAGACAAAACTTTTGGAGAATATCGAGAAACTGAAAAACATTTTCCCCGACAAGTTCCAAAAACTTGCAGCCGTCGATATTGCACTGGTTGAGGAGATTTCGGAGCGCATTGCCGAAATTCGCAGCAAGGTTGACGCGATGATTGAGGCCCGCAAAGTGGCCAACAAAATCGAGTGCGAGTACGAGAAGGCCAAAGCATATCACGAGATTGCCGAATCGCTCTTCGACATTCGCAAGCCGATTGACAAACTCGAGGAGGTTGTGGACAACGATATGTGGCCGCTACCGAAATACCGTGAACTTCTGTTTATCAGTTAATTAAACGGATAATCGGTGAACTGGAAAATCGTATAATCGATGAATAGAATGATTGTATAAATCGTTGAATTGGAGCGAAATCGGTGAATCGTGGAACAGAAAACTGTTCGATTGCGCGATTCACCGATTCACCAATTCGACCCCAAACGCTGGTTCACCAAAAATTACAATTCACCAATTCAACGAAAAAGAAAATGCAAACCAAAGGATTATACACCCCTGAAAACGAGCACGATGCGTGTGGTGTCGGACTGATGGTTGACCTGAAGGGGAACAAGAGCCACCAACTGGTGGAGGACGCGCTCACGGTGCTCGACAATATGAAGCACCGCGGAGCCGAGGCCGCCGACAAGAAGAGTGGCGACGGTGCGGGTATTCTGTTGCAGATTCCGCACGAGTTTATTCTGCTGCAGGGCATTGCGGTGCCCGAGCGTTTGAAATACGGCACAGGACTGGTCTTCCTGCCGAAAGATAAAACATTGGCCGACAAATATTTGTCAATCATTGAGACAGAAACCTGCAAGGCTGGTTTTGAGTTGCTGAAGGTGCGCGAGGTGCCCGTCAAATCCGACATTCTAGGCGACGCAGCCAAAGCCGCCGAACCACGCACGGTGCAGATTTTTGTTACTGGCGCCTACGATGTAAACGCCTTTGAAACAAAACTTTACCTTCTGCGCAAGAGCATTGAGCGTCAGATTGACGACGAGCAGTTCTACATTGTCTCGCTCTCGAACCGCGTGATTGTTTACAAAGGAATGCTCTCGGCCACGCAGTTGCGCGACTACTACGACGACTTGCGCAACCCCAACTTCACAAGCGGTCTGGCGCTTGTCCACTCACGATTCAGCACCAACACTTTCCCGACCTGGTCGCTGGCGCAGCCTTTCCGAATGGTGGCGCACAACGGCGAAATCAACACCATACGCGGCAACCGCAGTTGGATGGAGGCCCGCGAGAGCGTGCTGGCGTCGGAGGCGCTGGGCGATATGCGCAACTTCTCGCCGGTGGTTCAGCCTGGAATGAGCGACAGCGCGTCGTTCGACAATGCGCTTGAGTTCTTTGTGCGCTCGGGAATGACTCTGCCGCACGCAATGGCAATGATGGTGCCCGAATCGTTCAACGAGAAAAACCCCATAAGCAGCAGTCTGAAAGCATTTTACGAGTATCACTCGATTCTGATGGAGCCGTGGGACGGCCCGGCAGCACTTATCTTCACCGACGGCCGCTATGCCGGCGGTATGCTCGACCGCAACGGCCTGCGTCCTGCGCGCTACACCGTCACCACCGACGGCCGGCTCATTCTGGCTTCGGAGGCCGGCACAATTCATATCGACGCCGACAAAATCAAATATAACGGCAAACTTCAGCCGGGCAAGATTCTGATTGTGGACAGCGAAAACGGTCAGATTTTCAGCAACGACGAAATCAAAAAACAGTTGGCCGACGGCTGCGACTACACCAAATGGCTCGAAACCAACCGTATAGAGTTGGCAAAACTGCACAGCGGCCGCCACGCCGAAAACACAGTGGCCGATTTTCAGCGCAAACTTCGCTGTTTCGACTTCACTCGCGAGGACGTTGAGCGCACCATTGCGCCAATGTGCACCACCGCGCAGGAGCCGCTGTCGTCAATGGGCAACGACACTCAACTGGCCGTTCTGTCGCAGCGCAAACAGTTGCTTTTCAACTATTTCCGTCAGCAGTTTGCACAAGTCACCAACCCGCCAATCGACCCAATCCGCGAGGAGTTGGTAATGTCGCTCACGGAGTACATTGGCGCCGTGGGAATGAACATTCTGACGCCCAACGAGTCGCACTGCAAAATGGTGCGTCTGCCGCAGCCTGTGCTCACCAACACCGAACTCGACACCCTTTGCAATATCCGCTACAAGGGTTTCAATACCGAAAAACTTGATATTCTGTTCGATAAGTCGGCAGGAGTTGAGGGAATGAAAGCCGCTCTGGCCGCCCTTTGCCGCGAGGCCGAGCAGTCGGTTGACAAAGGTGTCAACTATATCATTCTGACAGACAGAAACATAGACGAACAGCACGCCGCCATTCCGTCGCTGCTGGCCGTGAGCGCAATCCACCACTATCTGGTGTCGATAAAGAAACGCGTGCAGACGGCGCTGATTGTTGAGAGCGGCGAGATTCGCGAGGTTATGCACGCCGCTCTGCTGCTGGGCTACGGCGCAAGCGCAATCAACCCGTATATGGCTTTCGCCGTGATTGACGACCTTGTCCGCCGCGACGAAATCCAACTCGACTACGAGACCGCGCAGCACAACTACATCAAGGCCATTGACAAGGGTTTGCTCAAGATTATGAGCAAAATGGGCATCAGCACCATCCGCTCGTACCGCGGCGCGAAGATTTTTGAGCCGATTGGCTTGAGCAGTCAGTTGCTGGCCGACTATTTCGGCACAAGCCTTTCAACGGTGGGCGGCATCGGGCTCGACACCATCACCGCCGACGCTCTGCGTATGCACGCGCAAGCCTTTGACGGTCAAGTCGAAAGCGATATTCTGCCGTTTGTGGGGCAGTACTCGTTCCGCAAAGACGGAATCCGCCACGCCTGGACGCCCGAGGCCATTGCCACGCTGCAATTGGCCACTCGCACAGGCAGTTACAAGAAATTCAAAGAGTTTACATCGATTATCGATAACAAACCCGAGCCGCTCTTCCTGCGCGATTTCTTCAAGTTCAAACAGAACCCCATCGACATCAGCGAGGTGGAGCCCGCCGAAAACATTGTTCGCCGATTCATTGGCGCGGCAATGTCGTTTGGCGCCATCAGCAAGGAGGCTCACGAGGCCATCGCGCTGGCGCTGAACAAGTTGGGAGGCCGCAGCAACACTGGCGAGGGCGGCGAGGACAGCGAGCGTTTCTACACCGAAAAAGACGGCGTATCGCTCTCAAGTTCAATCAAACAGGTGGCGAGCGGACGTTTTGGCGTTACGGCCGAATACTTGGTGAACGCCACCGAAATTCAGATTAAAGTGGCGCAGGGCGCGAAACCTGGCGAGGGCGGTCAATTGCCTGGTTATAAGGTAAATGAAGTGATTGCCCGCACGCGCAACTCGATTCCTGGAATCACCCTTATATCGCCGCCGCCGCACCACGACATCTACTCAATTGAGGACCTTGCGCAACTCATCTACGACCTGCGCAGCGTGAACCCGAAGGCCAAAATCAGCGTGAAACTGGTGGCCGAAAGCGGCGTAGGCACCATTGCCGCGGGCGTGGCCAAAGCCAAGGCCGACCTGGTCATCATCTCGGGCGCCGAGGGTGGCACGGGCGCGTCGCCTGCGTCGTCAATCCGCTATGCGGGCATTTCGCCTGAAATCGGCTTGGCCGAAACACAGCAAACGCTGGTAATGAACGGTTTGCGCGGTTCAATCGAGGTGCAGACCGACGGCCAACTCAAAACGGGCCGCGACGTGGTGGCAATGGCCCTGCTGGGCGCTGGCGAGTTCGCCTTTGGCACGGCCCAACTGATTGTTCTGGGCTGCGTTCTTATGCGCAAGTGCCACACCAACGCCTGCCCTGTGGGCGTGGCCACTCAAGACCCCAAACTGCGCGAGCGGTTCCTTGGTCGGAGCGAGTATCTGGTTAACTACTATATGTTTATGGCCGAAGAGGTGCGCGAGTATCTGGCTCAAATGGGCTTCCGCAAGTTCGACGACATCATCGGTCGCACCGATTTGATTGAGGTTGACTCGACGAAGTTCACCGACAAGACACGCGGGCTCGATTTCAGCCGCATCCTGACTAAAATCAATAACGGCGCAGCCACTCGCAAAATGGCTGAAAACCAATACGATTTGTCGAAAACAATGGACGCCCGCCTGATTGCCGACGCCGCAGAGGCCATCGACTCGCAAAGGCCTGTCCGCTTGAGTTACAACATTCTGAACACCGACCGCGCTGTGGGTGCGACACTCTCGGGCACGGTTGCCGCCAAATATCGAGCCATCGGCTTGCCCGAAAACACTATCAATGTGCAGTTTACGGGTTCGGCTGGGCAGAGTTTCGGCGCGTTCCTAATGCGCGGAATCAGTTTCAGCGTTGAGGGCGAGGTGAACGACTACGTGGCCAAAGGACTCTCGGGCGGCTGCATAAGTGTTTATCCGTCAAGGAAATCGACGTTCAGTCCGCAGGAGAACATCATCGCTGGAAACACCATTCTGTATGGCGCGACGAGCGGCGAGGTTTACATCAGCGGACGCGTGGGCGAGCGTTTTGCAGTGCGCAACTCGGGCGCAACGGCCGTGGTTGAGGGCACTGGCGACCATTGCTGCGAGTATATGACCGGCGGCCGCGTGGTGGTTCTGGGTACAACGGGGCGCAACTTCGCAGCCGGTATGTCGGGCGGTCTGGCCTACGTTTGGGACAAGAATCACGACTTCGACTACTACTGCAATATGGATATGATTGAGTTGAGCCTGATTGAGGAGAAATCGCGCCGCGACGAGCTTTTCGAACTCATCAGCCGCCACTACCGCCACACGGGCTCGCCGCTCGCAAAGCAAATGATTGAGCACTGGTCGGACTACATCGACGACTTTATTCAGGTGACGCCGATTGAGTACAAGCGCGTGCTGCACGAGGAGGCGCTGCGCCAAATTGAGAAGAAAATGGAGAATGTTCAACAAGAAGAGAATTATTAGGAGGATAGAGATATGGGAAATCCAAAAGCATTTCTGACCGTACCGCGTCAGGAGGCGGGACACCGCCCCATCCACGAGCGCATTTCGGATTTTGGCGAGGTGGAGCAGACTCTGAACGAGAGCAACCGAATGCTGCAGGCGTCGCGCTGTATGGACTGCGGCGTGCCGTTCTGCCACTGGGCCTGCCCGCTGGGCAACAAGCAGCCCGAATGGCAGGACGCCGTGTACCGCGGCAAATGGGAGACCGCTTACAAAATACTGACCGCAACCAACGATTTTCCCGAGTTCACGGGCCGCATCTGCCCCGCGCTCTGCGAGAAGAGTTGCGTGCTGAACCACTGCATCGACGCGCCCGTGACCATCCGCGAGAACGAGTGCTCGATAATTGAAAAGGCTTTCCGTGAGGGATTTGTGCAGCCGAAGCACTACGAGCGCAACGGCCGCCGCGTGGCCATCATCGGTGCGGGCCCCGCTGGACTGTCGGCCGCCGTGCAACTCAACCGCCGCGGCTACGCTGTCACCGTTTTCGACAAGCACAGCGACGCTGGCGGACTTCTGCGCTACGGCATTCCGAACTTCAAACTCGATAAATACGTCGTCACCCGCCGTACCAATCTTATGCAGCAGGAAGGTGTTGAGTTTCAGTTTAATACTGAAATCGATTTGAACCGATTGCCCGAAGGATTCGACGCCTACGTGATTGCCAACGGAACGCCCACGGCGCGCGATTTGAAGATTGAAGGCCGCGATTTGAAGGGTGTCTATTTCGCCTTGCAGATACTGTCGCAGCAGAACGAGCGTCTGGCTGGCAAGCAATTCGCTGAAAGCGAGACGATTACAGCCAAAGGCAAGCGCGTACTGGTAATCGGCGGCGGCGACACGGGCTCTGACTGCATCGGCACCTGCCACCGTCAGGGCGCGGTGAGCGTGACGCAGATTGAGATTATGCCCAAACCGCCCGTCGGTAGCAACCCCGCCACGCCGTGGCCGCAATGGCCCGTGGTGCTGAAAACCACCACAAGTCACGAGGAGGGCTGCGAGCGCCGCTGGTGCCTGACTTCAAACCGCTTCATCGGCAACGCCAAAGGCGAGTTGACGGGCGTTGAGGTTGAGGAGGTGGAGTGGCTTCCCGCACCCGAAGGCGGCCGTCCGCAAATGAAACTCACTGGCAATAAGGAGGTTATCGAGTGCGATATGGTGCTGCTGGCAATGGGATTCCTGAAGCCCGAGCACCCGCAGTACGCGCCGAACGTCTTCCTGGCTGGCGACGCCAAATCGGGCGCAAGCCTTGTGGTGCGCGCCATTGCAAGCGGCCGCGAGGTGGCTCAGCAGGTGGACGAGTACCTTAAACAATGAATTTCGCACAGTCCCGATAGTTATCGGGAACACAGATAACACAGAGTGCCGCTTCGCGGGAAATTGAAAGAAAATTTTTAATAAAATTTATAAAAAATTGATTTTTAAGTTTTTTGTCTCTAACCAAACGAACCCGAATTTATCCGAATACCATATTTAGGGTTGATTTGGATAAGTTTGGTTAGAATGAATTTTGTGAAATTTTTTGTTTGAATTTTCTAAAAATTTCCGCCCGAAGGGCGCTGAAAAAGAAGTAAACAATGAAAATTCCATTCACCAAAATGCACGGCCTGGGCAACGATTACATCTACGTTGACGTTACCCGTTGTGAGTTGCAAAACCCTGAGCGTCTGGCAGTTCTGTGGAGCGACCGCCACAAGGGCATCGGCAGCGACGGGCTGGTGCTCATCGGGCGCTCGGAGGTGGCCGATTTCAGTATGCGCATCTTCAATGCCGACGGCTCGGAGGCGCTAATGTGCGGAAACGCATCACGCTGCATTGGCAAGTATCTGCACGACAACCATTTGACCGATAAAACCGAAATCCGTCTTGAAACGCTTTCAGGCATCAAAATCATCCGCTTGAACCTTGCCGCCGACGGCTCGGTGGAGACCGTCACTGTGGATATGGGCGAGGGCTGCCCAATGGGTGTCATTGGCCTGGGCGGACAGGAGCATCTGCTTGTGGGTGAGCGGATTGAGGCCTGCGGACACGTTTTCAACGCCACGGCCATCAATATGGGCAATCCGCATCTGGTGCTTTTTGTGCAGAACGCCGAACTTGCGCCCGTGGCCGAAGTGGGCGCCGAACTGGAGTACAGCCCAATGTTCCCGAACCGCACCAATGTTGAGTTTGCCGAGGTTATTGACAGCCACAACATCCGTATGCGCGTGTGGGAGCGCGGCAGCGGCATCACTCAGGCCTGCGGAACGGGCGCGTGCGCAACCGCCGTGGCCGCCGCAATGGCCGAACTCACCAACCCCACCGACTGCCACGTTCAAATGGACGGCGGCACCCTGACCATCACCTGGAACCCCGCCACCCGCCACGTTCTAATGACAGGCACGGCCACAAAGGTGTTTGAGGGGGAGATAGAGATTGATTGAAGGATTGAAGGCGTGAAGGATTGAAGGCGTGAAGGATTGAAGGCGTGAATGGTTGAAAATTAACAATTAACAATGAAGGGCTAAGAAGGTTTACGTTTAAGTTTTCTGTTTACGTTCTAAACTCTAACCTTCTCAACTCTAAACTTTTACAACAATGGCTTACATCAACGAAAACTTTTTGAAACTACAGCACCGCTACCTTTTTGCAGAGATTGCGAAGCGGGTGGCGGCTTACAAGGCCGAAAATCCGCAGGCCGACATCATCCGTCTGGGCATTGGCGACGTTACGCAGCCGCTGGCGCCCGCAGTTGTTGAGGCAATGCACCGCGCAGTGGACGAGTGCGCCAACGGCGAAACGTTCCGCGGCTATGGCCCGGAGCACGGCTATAACTTCTTGATTGAGGCTATTATAGCGCACGATTTTGAACCGCGCGGTGTCCATCTTACGCCCGACGAGGTATTTATCAGCGACGGCGCCAAAAGCGACACGGGCAACATCGGCGATATTCTGTCATCGGCCAACGTCATCGGCGTCACCGACCCGGTTTACCCCGTCTATGTCGACACCAACACAATGGGCGGCCGCGATATTCGCTATATTCCTTGTAATGAGGCGAATGGCTTCACGGGCGACATCCCGGCGGAAAAACTCGACGTGGTTTATCTCTGCTTCCCAAACAACCCTACGGGCGCCGTCATCACGCGCGAGGGGCTGCAGCGCTGGGTTGATTACGCTTTGCGCAATGACTGCCTGATTCTGTATGACGCTGCATACGAGGCATTTATCAGCGACGCCGCCATTCCGCATTCCATCTACGAGATTGAAGGGGCGAAGCAGTGCGCCATCGAGTTCCGCAGTTTCTCGAAGACGGCCGGATTTACGGGCGTGCGCTGCGGCTATACAATCATTCCCAACGAGTTGAAAGTTAACTCGTTGAGTGGCGAGCGTGTGGCGCTCAATGGTATTTGGGACCGCCGTCAGTGCTCGAAGTTCAACGGCGCGTCGTACATCTCGCAACGCGGTGCGGAGGCCGTTTTCAGCGCCGAGGGGCAGAAGCAGATTCGCGCCACCATCGACTACTATATGGCCAACGCACGGATAATCCGTCAGAGCTTGCAAGGGTTTGGTCTTCAGGTGTTTGGCGGCGAAAATGCGCCCTACATCTGGGTTCGCACGCCCAACGGCACCGACTCGTGGTCGTTCTTCGACCGCCTTCTGCGTGAGGCTCAAGTGGTTACAACACCCGGCGCAGGATTCGGCGCAGCCGGCGAGGGCTATATCCGCATCACCGCCTTTGGCACGCACAAGAGCAGTATTGAGGCAATGGATAGGGTGAAGAAGTGTTTGTGATTTTGAGAATTAAGTCCCGATAGTTATCAATATTCCGAAAAACCATACGCAGCGCGAGTTGGAGAACGGTCACAAAATCCGTCGCGCGCCGTTGACCACAACATCCCGCTCATCACCAACGCCCGCCTTGCAAGCGCCTACATCTGGTCGGTCTGCAAGATTGGCATCGAGGGGCTGGGAATCAGGCATTGGAGGGAGTATTAAGGAGAGAACTCGAATCTTTTGCTGTTTTGATTCAAAAATTGTTAAAAACTTTTCTTGTTGATAATATGGTATTTGCATAGTGTTGCGCATATATAGGAGTGCGCAAGAATGAGTTTTTTGTTCATAATTTTGCCGTATGGGTTCGGCGATTGGCGTCAACCTTAATTCAATTTTTTTTCAAATGAACAAAATTTATTCGAGTCAGATTGAGAAGGCAAACTCACTGGCTGGCGGTATTGAGAAAAATGCCGCAAAACTGAAGGCAAGCAACGTTTCAGTTGATTTGCAGAAACTTAAAGAGTGCACTTTGCAACTTGCCGAACTTGCTGAAAAACAAGACGTTGCCGAGTCGGCATTGGCGCAGGCGCGCGGAAAGGCGCACGAAAAACTCAACGAGTTGAAAAACATTTATGAAGCCGTAAAATTCCCCATCAAGAGTCATTTTGCAATGGAGCAGTGGCCCGTTTTCGGAATCCCCGACAAACGGTAGTTTTTGTGTGTGAAAACGGAAGAAGGGTGCACCGAACACCCTTCTTTATTTTTAATCATTTAAAAATTAATATTTTATGGCAAGAAATCAAATACAGCATCTAGTATATGCTTTCATCACGGTTTTCATAACCGTTCACGCGTTTGTGTTTTATAATCTGTATGTTATCGAGGGCGACGGCCTAATGCGGGCCGCTGGCACAACTTCGGTTTTGGGGGCCATCAACAGTATGGGCGGCGTTTATATGTGCGGCACGTTTCTGCCCATTTGGCTGGTTATTCTTGTTGAGTTTGTGTTCGCCTTTGTGCTTGCGGTGGCGTTTGCGAGCCCGCTGGCGTTCAAATTGGCAAGCCGCAAGTTCGACCCGCGCCGCAACCACCCAATGATATTCGAGTCGGCCATCATCACAGCCACCGTCTGTCTTATGTGCCCGTCAATGAGTTTGATAGCCGTTTTCTTGTATTATCCTTATAATGAAGGTTTTGACATTATAGACGCTTTGTGCCGCTGGTTCCGACTTGTGTGCTATAATCTGCCGTTTGCCTACTTCTCGCAAATGTTTTTCGTTCAGCCGTTTGTGCGATTCGCCATCCGAACCATCTTTGCCGACAGCATTGAGCAACGAAGCCAACAGAATGTAAGCAAGACAGTTAAGCCCGCCGACGAAACCGAAGCCATTGCCGACGTCATTATCCGCGAAAGCGAGATTGCTGCGGAAGGCTAAATCCAAACAATGGGGTTGTCTTTAGGGGCAGCCCTATTTGTTTTATAATCAATAATCTGTGAAAATCAGTGTTTTCTGTGTCCCGGTAACTATCGGGACTGTGCGAATCAGTCATCTGCGTCCCACTCATTGCGGAAAATTCCAATTCGTAATAAAAACTCGTAATTCATAACACAAATAATATTTTTCCACTGGTATTTCTAATAAAATATCGAATTTTGCACCGTAATAATTATAAAATGTAAAACAATTGAATTGATAAGAAGAAATTCGAAAGCGAAATAAATAGCGTTCAACAACTTCAATCATTCAATTAATCAGTCATTCAATTTATGGGTGTTCATCACGAGTGCGGTGTGTTGGGAATTTACGGGGTGCAGGACGCCGCGCGGCTGGCCTATTATGCGCTTCACAGCCTTCAGCACCGCGGGCAGCAGAGTTGCGGAATTGTTACTTTCGACAACGGCGAAATGCGCATTATGAAGGGACAAGGGCTTGTGAATGAGGTTTTTAACCAACAGAATCTCACAACCTTGACGGGCAATATCGCCATCGGGCACGTGCGCTACCCCACAACCAACGTGGGCGGAATTGAAAACGTGCAGCCTTTCTCGTTCCGCCACCATACGGGCGATTTTGCGCTTGCTCACAATGGTAATATTGTCAATTTCAACGAGATACGCCGTTATCAGGAGCAACGCGGCAGTTTGTTTCAAACCACGTCGGACAGCGAACTTTTCGCGCATCTCATCAAGAAAAACTACTCTGACGACCACCGCATCCACAACATTCTCGACGCGCTCAACATTCTGGAGGGAGCCTTCTCGCTTGTGGTTATGACCGCCAACAGGCTCTACGCCTGCCGCGACAAGTACGGTTTTCATCCGCTGTCGGTGGGGCGCCTGGGCGACGGCTACATTGTGGCAAGCGAGACGTGCGCTTTCGACGCCGTCGGGGCGGAATTTCTGCGCGACGTGGAGCCTGGCGAGGTGCTCGCCATCGACCATCACGGCTTGCGCTCGAATCGCTATACCGCTGAATGTCACCACAATATGTGCGCAATGGAGTACATCTATTTTGCCCGCCCCGACAGCGACATTGAGGGCTGCAACGTCCACGCGTACCGCAAAAATTCGGGCAAATTGCTCTACAAGGAGCATCCCGTTGAAGCGGACATTGTGGTGGGTGTGCCCGATTCAAGTTTGAGCGCCGCCATCGGTTATGCCGAGGCGAGCGGAATCCCTTACGAAATGGGGCTGCTGAAGAGCAAATACGTTGCGCGGACGTTCATTCAGCCCACGCAGGAATTGCGCGACCGCGGCGTGAAAATGAAACTCTCGCCCGTGCGCAGCGTGGTTAGCGGCAAGCGCATTGTTCTAATCGACGACTCGATAGTGCGCGGCACTACTTCGCGGCAGATTGTCAGAATGTTACGCGACGCGGGCGCCCGCGAGGTGCACTTGTGCATCGCAAGCCCGAAGTACGCTTTTCCGTGCTATTACGGCATCGACACTGGCACGTCGGAGCAGTTGATTGGCGCAAGCAACAGCGTGGAACAGATTCGCGATTTTGTGGGTGCCGATTCGCTCTATTTCCTATCGGAAGAGGCTATGTATCAGGCAGGTAACCGTACCGATTTGTGCGCCGCCTGCTTCACGGGGCGGTATCCAACGAAGTTGTACGATAAGAATTAGGAGTTAGAAGTTAGGAATTAGGAGTTAGGAAATAATTAACAAATAACAATGAAGGTAGAATGGTAGAAAAACGCTAACCGATTCAATCCGATTTTAACCGATAACTTATTCTGATTGAATATGATACAATCGGTTAGAGACAATAAAATCTGTGTTAATCAGTGTTTTCTGTGCCATCTGTGCGAAACTGAAAATCAATAATCAAAAATAGATATGTCAAAATTTGTGTTTGTAACAGGCGGAGTGGTGTCGGGATTGGGAAAGGGCATCACGGCATCGAGCGTGGCGCTGCTGCTTAAAGCGCACGGCCACAAGGTTTTTATGCAGAAGTTCGACCCATACATCAACGTTGACCCTGGCACAATGAGCCCCTATCAGCACGGCGAGGTTTTTGTCACGGCCGACGGCACCGAAACCGACTTGGATTTAGGTCATTATGAGCGATTTATCGACGAGGAAATGAACTACACGTCGAACATCACAATGGGCAAGGTGCTGAAATCGGTCATCGACAAGGAGCGCCGCGGCGATTTTCTTGGCGGCACGGTGCAGATTGTGCCGCACGTCACCGACGAGATTAAGAACAAGATTTACGAGGCGGCTTCGTCGTCGGGTGCCGACGTGGTGATTACCGAGATTGGCGGCACCATCGGCGACATTGAGAGTGAGGCGTTTCTGGAGGCGCTGCGTCAGGTTAAACTCGAAAACCACCCCGACGACACGCTCTTCATCCACACCACGCTGGTGCCCGCGCTGTTTGGGTCTAACGAGTTGAAAACCAAGCCGACACAACACTCTGTCATTGAGTTGCGGGGCAAGGGCATCCAACCCGACATCATTGTCTGCCGCACGCCCGTGATACTCGACGCCGACGTGCGCCGAAAAATCGGCCTATTCTGCTCTGTGCCTGTCGATTGCGTCATTTCGAGCGCCGACGTCGACAACATCTACCAAATACCGCTGCTCTATCATCGGCAGAAAATCGACTCACTGATAATCAAACGGTTGCGACTTCCGCGCGGCAAGTTCGACATAAAATTCTGGACCGATATGGTGAGCCGCGTCAACCATCTGAAACACGATACGCACGTTGCCCTTGTCGGGAAATACACCGACTTGCAAGACGCGTATATCAGTGTGGCTGAAGCACTTAAGCACGCTGGATACAAGTTCGGGGTGCGTGTTCACGTTGATTATGTCGACAGCGAGGCCCTTGAGCCAATGACCGACGCCGAGGTGGCCCGCACGCTTGAGCCGTTTGCGGGGATTGTTGTTCCTGGCGGATTCGGAAGCCGCGGAATCGAAGGAATGGTGAAGGCCTGCCGTTTCGCCCGCGAGCGCAATGTGCCTTACTTGGGGCTGTGCCTGGGAATGCAGATTGCCACCATTGAGTTTGCGCGCAATGTGGCGGGGCTTGCAGGAGCCACTTCAACCGAGTTCGACGCCAACGCCGCGAACCCCGTCATCTGCCTAATGGAGGAGCAAAAGGGCGTCACGAATATGGGCGGAACGCTGCGTCTGGGTAACTACGATTGCGCCATTGTTGCTGGCACCCGCGCCGCCGCGGCCTACGGCACCGACCATATTGTTGAGCGCCACCGCCACCGCTACGAGTTCAACAACAGTTACCGCGACGCGATTACTTCGGCTGGGCTGGTTGTGTCGGGTGTCAACCCGAAACTTGACCTTGTCGAGATTGTGGAGAACCCTGCCTGCCGCTTCTTTGTGGCCTGCCAGTTCCACCCCGAGTTCAAAAGCCGCCCAACCAAGCCGCATCCGCTGTTTGTGGGGTTTGTTGAGGGGTGTTTGAAAGGGTAGATAGGAGTATTTATAATCAGCAAATGAATAAGGCGGTTTTTCAACCGCCTTGTTTTTGTTGTGATGTTGAAGTAAACATTAGGAAGCCCTCCTATTTATTCGCCAGCCTGTTTTCCAAATCCTTAACCTTCGCTTCGCTCTTACGCAGCTGCTGTTCCATCTCGCGCACTGATGTGAGGTCGAACGAGACGCCCAAAATGTTTGGGTTGTGCGTTATGTTGTTGATAAACGGCACTTTAATGGTTTGCAAAACACGGCGCGTGCCATCGGGAAGCGATATGGTTTGCTCTGGTAGTTTTATCATCTGCCGTTGTTCGAGCACTTTGGTGTCACTTTCGTGGATGGCGTTCAACTCATCAATATCGTTTACAAGTTCGTCGTCGGAGTGGCCGAGCAGACTGTCAACCGGCATATTGTAAAGTTTGCCTTCTTCTTGATTTGCAACAATATACTGGCGATGGATATTCTTAACGAAAATCGGATATGGAACAAGGTCGATGATGCGGCGCATCAGGTTCTCGCTCTCTTCCAGTTCGTGCTGCTTGCTTTCCATCTCTTCCTGCTGCGTCTGCATCTCTTCAATGCTTTGACGTAGCTCTTCTTCTTGAGTTTTAAGTTGTTGCGCCTGCTGTTGTGCCTTCTCGAGCAGTTTTACGGTTGTGTTGTTCAGGTGCGATGCCGACAAGGTCGACGCAAAACTCTCTGCAATCTTCTCAATGAATTTCTGCTTATGCTCGTCGAGAACGTTGAACGATGCCAACTCAATAACACCCAGCACTTTATCGTCGCTGATGAGCGGCACAAGGAACAGACAACGCGGCGACGCTTCGCCCAAACCGGAGCGTATTGCCAGATACTCGTCGGGGATGTCGGTCATAAAAATGGGCGCCTTTTCGTAGTAAGCGGCGGCAATCAGCCCGTCTTCCAGACTGCACTTTTTGTCGGGGAACTTCTGGCGGTCGTAGGCGTACGAGGCAATCATTGTAAGAAACTCATCGTCAGTGTTTTCGCGCACAAAAATGCCGCCTTGATTGCAGTCGGTGTATTTGATTAGCTGGTGCAGAAGTTCCATTGCAATCTCGTTCAGCGAGCGGTTCGACTGCCGCATAATGTCGGAAAATTTGGCCACGCCCTGGTTCATCCAGTTGCGCTTCTGTTCCTGCTCTTTCCAGTCGTTTTCTTCGCTCACAAGTTTGTCGAGGTGTTGGTTCAGCTTGCTGATTGACTGATAGAACTCGTCGCCCGTGGCGTTTGCCGGTTCGTATTTCCGCCCCGAGGCAATGCACTCGGCGTAGCGCTGCAGTTCGGTATAGTGCCTTGCAACACCGCCAATGCGTCTGAACATTTGGTGGCGTTTAATCTGTTTTGCTGATATTTCCACACCTTCGCCCGTGGCGAGTTGTTTTAAACGGCCATCTATCTGCTTCAGTATCTTTTGGTTGACAAGTTTGTCGATTAGCAGATTTGCCAAAACCAGTATTCCGGCCAGCGCTGCCGCAGCCAATACAATCCGTCTGTTGGAATGGAAAACTGCCAACGCGGCCAAAGCTGCCATTGAGGCGATTGTCAAAACTGTTTGCAATCGCTCTATATTATTATAGGTATAACTTCTACTTTTAAACATATTGCCTGTTATTAGTTTTAAATCGTGGCAAAATTAGATTGTTTGGTTTAAATCCAAAACTAAATAATCTAAATCTGTAACAATTATGCGATATTACCAATTTTTTGGCTGATTTTGCACCCGCTTTCGTTCATTTGTGTGTTTTTGGATTTATCACCCCTTCAAAAATCACATATCTCATCCAAAAAATCACTTTTCCCGCGCCGACACCCCTAAAAAATCGGCTAAAATCTCTCAAGAACTTAAAATTCACCGTTACGTCCGAAATAACTTCAATTTCAAATCGTCAGTGAAAACGTTTTAAAATAGCGTCGTTATTAATAAATTTTGCAAAAACAGCCCACTGAATTATAAATCGTAACTTAAATAAGTATATCACTAACGATATAAAAATATTTATCGAAATTTAGTTGCGAATTAAAATTCGGCTATATATTTGCCGTGTCAGAAAATGATAAAACAAAGTGTTTAACTAACAATTTAAAAGTTACGGTTATGAAAAGGAATTTTAGCAACCGGTTCTATTCGAAACAGAGTTTCAATCAGGGTTCCAACCGGAACTCGAAACAAAATAACAAGAACCGCCGTGCGCGCCCAACCAGCCGGGCCGTTGGCAGATGAATCAAGTGAGAAAAATCAAGGCTGGCTTCGGTGAAACCAGCCTTTTTTGATGGTTGCGCGGCAACGCAGCCACCGCAGTTTAAAAATTTATAAACATTCAAAGAAAATGAAAACTATTGAGAAAACAATGATTGCCATAGCATTGATGGCAATGGCAGGAACAAGTTACGCCGAAGGTGAAGGCGGCGTTGAGGCTTCAGTTGGAGCCGATGTGGTAAGTTCGTATATCTGGCGTGGCGGCAAACTCGACGGAGCGGCCATGCAACCTTCACTTTCAGTCGATTACAAAGGTTTGTCGCTCGGAGCGTGGGGCTCGACAAGCATTGTCGGGAGCGGCTACAAAGAGATTGACTTCACGCTCTCGTACGCCGTGGGCGGCCTGACGGCAATGGTAACCGACTACTGGTGCGCCGACGACGACACCAAATACTTTGAGTATTCGGCCGACGCAACCGTCCACACCTACGAGGCAGGTCTGACATACGATTTCGGATTCCTGTCAATCGGGTGGTACACAAACTTTTACGGCGCAATGGGCACCAAATCGAACGGCGACGACGCCTACTCGTCGTACTTTGAGGTTGCCGCACCGTTCAAACTCGGCGGACTCGACTGGCAAGCAGCCGCGGGCGTAACACCCTGGGAGAACGACTTTTACGGCGCCGAAGGTTTCGCACTTATCAATCTTAGCCTTTCGGCGACAAAAGAGATTGAGTTTGAGAAATTTACGTTGCCCGTATTCGCGCAAATCACCGCAAACCCGACAGCAAACCGAATGTATTTCTTGGTGGGATTATCCTTTTAAAGTGTAGAGGGGAGTGGGGATAGTTTAGCGGAAGGGTTATCGAAAAACTAAACTCTAAACTCTCACCACTTACCAATTAAATAGTTAATAATTAAATTTTTAAGACAATGAAAAAGATTGAAGCAATCATTCGCAAGACGAAGTTCGACGAAGTGAAAGAGGCTCTCTTTCAGGCCGATATCAACTGGTTCTCGTACGCCGAAGTGAAGGCCATTGGGCAGGACCGCGAGGACCGCATTTACCGCGGCGTGATGTACAGCACCGACATTATCTCGCGCATTGAGATTACCATTATCTGCCGCGACCAATTTGTGCAGCCCGCTATCGACGCCATTATGAGCGTGGCGCGCACGGGCGAGATTGGCGACGGCCGAATCTTTGTCAGCCCCGTCGACGACACCTGGTCAATCCGCACAGGCGAGCACGGTGACACGGTTTTGGCGGACAAGAAGTAATGGACAATTGACAGTTGACAATGGATAATTCAATTAACAGTTAACAATTAATAATTAACAATTTAGGCGGAAGACAAAGGATAAAAGCGAACAGTCAGTAGTCCGTTGTCTGAAGTCTGAAGTCAAAAAAAACGAAAAATGGAAACAATAATTTCTGATACAATTTCGGCTGTGGCGGCAACGGTTGCCCCTGCTGCTGAGGCGGTTGTCGAGAGTGGCATTAGCCCTGTCGATACAATTTGGGTGTTGCTTGCGGCAATGCTGGTTTTCTTTATGCAGCCTGGCTTCGCGCTGGTTGAGGCGGGCCTGACGCGCACCAAAAACACGGCCAACATTCTGATGAAGAACTTTATGGATTTCTCGGCCGGCTCGGTTCTGTACTGGATTCTGGGCTTCTCGGTGATGTTCGGCGCAGGCTCGTTCCTGGGCTGGGGCGGATTAGGCATTGGCGGCGTTGAGAACCCGTGCGGCAATCTGCCAAAAGAGTGCTACTTCATTTTCCAGACGGTGTTCTGCGCCACGGCGGCCACCATTGTTTCGGGCGCAATGGCCGAGCGCACCAAATTCTCGATGTATCTGGTTTACAGTCTGGTCATTTCGGCGCTGATTTACCCCATTCAGGGCCACTGGTCGTGGGGCGGCGGCTGGCTGAGCGAACTCGGTTTCCACGATTTCGCAGGCTCGGCTGTGGTTCACTCGTGCGGCGGTTTCATTGCCTTGGCGGGCGCCATTGTGCTTGGTCCGCGTTTGGGCAAATACACAAAAGCTGCCGACGGCTCTATCCGCACTCACGCCATTCCTGGTCACAACCTTGCGCTGGCGGCTCTGGGTGTGTGGATTCTGTGGATGGGCTGGTTCGGATTCAACCCTGGCTCAACCGTAGCCGCTTCAGGCATTGTTGATGCCGACTGCTACGGCGGCGGAATCCTTGACAATATGTCGGCAATGTCGCACATTTTCGTAACCACCAACATTGCCGCAGCCGTGGGCGGAATCATAGCCCTGATTTACACTTGGCTGGCCTACGGAAAACCTTCGCTCTCAATGGTTTGCAACGGCATTCTGGCAGGCTTGGTCGGCATAACGGCAGGCTGCGACTGCGTTCCTATTTGGGCCGCCGCTCTGATTGGCGCCATTGCTTCAGCAGTTATGTGCTTCTTTGTCAAGTTCTTCGACACCCGTCTGCATATCGACGACCCCGTTGGCGCCGTTTCGGTTCACGGAATGGCTGGCTTTGTGGGCACAATCCTGACTGGCGTTTTCGCCTACAGCGAGTGCGGCTATTCAGTTCTGACACAGTTGATTGGCGAGGTTACCATTGCAGGCTGGTCGTTCGGCTGCGGACTGATTATGTTCCTGCTGATTAAGAAGATACACGGTCTGCGCGTCGACTCGCGGATTGAAGAAGAAGGACTCGACGTTTACGAGCACGGAGAATCGGCGTACAACTGATTGACAGTTAGTAGTTAGTAATTAGGATTTAAAGTTTGCGATTTGTAAAGACAAGGGGGCGAGAGTTCCCTTGTTTTTTTGTGCTCAAAACGAAATCTTCACCAAACAAAACCATGAAAAAGCAAAAACGATATTTTTGTTACTCCCAATAATAAACGACTTGCGCTAATCGCGCATTTGGAAAATTATGAATAAAGAATGGTCTGAACTGAATAAGACAATGCAAGCTCAAATCAAAAGGAAGGATACCTTTATTGGCGGTATCGGCACCTTGTTTGAATTGCGTAACGAGCTGTGGCAGACCATTTTATCGTTTAAAAGCAATCTTCCCAGAGAAGATTTTAATGCGATTCCTTTCATAAATGCGGACGGATATCACAGCAAGACAATCGCTTATTCGCTATGGCATATTTTCCGAATTGAGGACATTGTGGCGCACACGCTGATAAATTGCGACGAACAGGTGTTCTTTTCGGGCAATTATCGAGAGCGCATCAACTCGCCAATCATTACAACGGGGAACGAACTTGTCAAGAACGAAATTTCGGATTTTTCGAAGCTATTGGATATAAATGAACTCTATTCGTATATATTTGAGGTTAAGGAAAGTACCGAAGCAATGCTGCGCGAGCTGCCATACGAAATGCTGAAACAAAGAATTTCGGCCGAGCGAAGGGATATCTTGCGGGAAATGAATGTTGTAAGTGGTGACGAGAAGGCCGCGTGGCTTATTGATTATTGGTGCGAAAAGGATATTCGCGGCTTGATACAAATGCCTTTTTCAAGACATTGGATTATGCACATTGAGGCAAGTTTGCGCATTGAAAATAAGATACATACAACTGCAACTTCTGATTTGAATTAATGGCTAAACTGAACAGGAAACATATCACATTGGTTGGCGGGTCTCTTATCGTTGCTACCATTTTATTGTTATTCAGCCTGATACAATGCCGCCATTCAAAAATGTCGTTGACAACCATTTTTAACGAAACCTTTAGAACCCACGAACCGCACTTTCCGCCCGAACCGCTCAGCACCGACACTTTCGCGTTTGTCGATATGAGCCGCAATCTGATTGAGGTTCACGACATCGCCGCGTGGCGCGCGTTCGAGCGCAAACTGCTCGACTGCTCGGTGAGCGATACAGCCGCAGTGAGCATTGTCCATATTGGCGACTCGCACCTGCAGGCCGATTTCTTCCCCGGCGAACTGCGCCGTTGTCTTCACCACACGTTCAACGCCGTGCAACCTGCTCGCGGACTGATATTTCCGTACACCATTGCCAAAACCAACAATCCGGCCACCTACCGCGTTGGCTACACAGGCAACTGGACAAGTCGCAAAAACCTCGACCAGCAATGCCGGAATCTAGGGCTTTCGGGTATCGAAATCTCAACTACCGATAGCGCCGCAACCATAAGCATTAAGTTGACCGACAACGAAATACCTGATTACGGTGGCAGTATTCTGCGCGTTTTCTACAGCGCCGAAGCGGGTTGTATGCCCCCTATTCCGCAAGTTACTGCGCCCGCCGGCTGCGGTCCCGCCACCATTGACACCGCAAGGTTCTGTATAACGTGGCAGCTGTCCGGCCACACCGACTCGTTGGCACTTGCGTTTCCAAATGTCGACAGTCTGCATCCGTTCGGTCTGCAAGGAATTGCGCTGACAACCGGCAAAGGCGTTGAATATCACACTATTGGTGTGAACGGTGCACGCATTTCATCATATCTTAAATGCGACCATTTTGCGGCTCAACTTTCGGCCTTAAATCCTGATTTAGTGATTGTTTCGTTAGGCACAAACGATTCGTACGCCACACGTTTCGATTCGATTGGCTTTCGCACGCAAGTCGGCCAGTTTGTGGAAGAAATCCGCACCGCGCAACCGAATTGCGCCATTCTGCTCACCACGCCCGGAAGCAACAAATTCAAAGACAAGACTCTGAATACCAACGCTGTAAGTTGCGCTAGCGCTATCCGTCAGGCAGCACAGGAACTGAAATGCAATGTCTGGAATTTCAATGCTATTATGGGGGCGCCCGACTCGCTCGACCTTTGGAACGAAGCCGGACTGATAACATCTGATTTTGTGCATCTTACACGCAGAGGCTACAAATTCCAGGCTCGCTTGCTAATGGATGCCATTGTGGCCGATATAGTAGACTCTAACCATTCATCTTCTGATAATTAACCCTAAAAACATCAAAAATGAGCAATTGGTTCCAGTTCGACGCAAATCAGCCCCTACTTTTCACAAGGCCTTCGTTTTGGGTTTTCTTTGTGGTGGTGTTTGCCGTTTTCTGTCTAGTTCACAAGCAGTTGCGTTGGCGTAGCATCTGGCTTTTGCTGGCCAGCATCTTCTTCTACTACAAATCGAGCGGATTCTATTTCATACTGCTGATTGTGTCGGTTTTAGCCAACTACGCTTTTGGGCGTAAGATTGGCGCATCGGCCGCGAATCCGCGTAAACACTGGCTTGCCATGGCTGTGGTTTTCAACCTTTTGTGGCTCATATATTATAAATATACGTACTTGTTTGCCGGTTGGTTCACCAGTCTCACGGGCATCAACGTCAGCGTGCACGACTGGCTTGGCGACTGCCTGAAGGCGATAGTCAGCGGCCGGCCGCAAGTTTCCGACATTGTGCTACCTGTGGGTATATCGTTCTTTACATTCCAAGCAATTAGCTATGTTACAGACATTTACCGAAAGAAGATCGAACCTTTGACCAACATCTTCGACTTTGGATTTTACCTCACATTCTTTCCGCAACTTGTTGCCGGCCCAATTGTACGCGCCGCTGATTTTGTGCCGCAAATCAGCCGTCCGTTCTTCATCTACCGCGAAGAGTTTGGACAAGGTTTATTCTTCATTATCAATGGTTTAGTTAAGAAGATAATTGTCGCCGACTACATCTCGGTGAACTTTGTCGACCGCATTTTCGACTCGCCAACGCTCTACTCGGGATTCGAGAATCTGCTGGGCGTATATGGCTATGCCATACAGATTTACTGCGATTTCTCGGGCTACACCGACATTGCCATCGGCATTGCCCTGTGGATGGGCTTCCGCTTGAGCGTGAACTTCAACTCGCCCTACAAAGCCGACTGCCCCACCGATTTCTGGCGGCGTTGGCACATCTCGCTCTCGTCGTGGCTGCGCGACTACCTTTACATTCCGCTCGGCGGCAACCGCAAAGGCCGCGTGCGCACCTACGTCAACCTGTTTCTGGTTATGCTGATTGGCGGACTCTGGCACGGCGCCAACCTGAAATTTGTGATTTGGGGCGCGCTGCACGGACTGTATCTTATTATCGATAAGTTATTTAAAACGATATTTGGCACAAACAGCCACCTTCGTCCGCTCAAAATATTCCTGACATTCAATGTGGTGGCCTTCACGTGGATTGTTTTCCGCGCCGACTCGCTCGCAACCGCCCACGAAATTCTGAATCAGATATTTACATCGTTCAACGCCAGCCATATTGGTGAATATCTGGCGGCTTATTGGCAGATTATCGCAGTAATGGTTGCCGCTTACGTAATTCATTGGTTACCAAACGGCTTAAAGAATTGGTACCGCGGTCAGTTTGCTGTTATGCCAATGTGGCTTCAGGTGGTTGTAACGATTGTTTCGGTGTTTGTGCTTGTGCAGTTCAGCCAGTCGGGATTGCAGCCGTTCATCTATTTTCAGTTCTGAGATATCTGCGAGTTCAATCAAAAGTCATCGCCAATCATCTGATTTACAATCGGTGAACGATATTTCTTAAAAAAAATCGAAAAATCTCAGCAGAATAAAATTTTATACTACTTTTGCCGCACCAAATGGTGCGCGTAGTTCAGTTGGTTAGAGCGTCAGATTGTGGTTCTGAATGTCGTGGGTTCGA
>CAMKOM010000021.1 GCA_946414435.1 uncultured Bacteroidota bacterium | reverse complement strand
TTGGTGGAACACTAACGCCGTCGTCCAACGGATCGTATAACTTGGGCTCAAGTACTGCAAAATGGAATTATGTTTATGCTCAGTATCTTAATACCAGCAATGATGCCACCATTGGCGGAAATCTTACGCTAAGTGGCGGTGTGGGTTCAAATTTAATGCCATCTACCACAACTTCTTATAATTTGGGAGATAACACATCTCGTTGGAATAACATTTATGGCAGATATGGCAATTATGTCAACAGCACATCGGTAACAAGTGTGAATGTTACTAACAGTACCAAAGCCGCAACAACTCAGGGTTTGAAGAGCATCAATAATGGAGCGACAGATACAGGCTATGGTTTGTATGGAAGTGCTGAAAGCACCAGCGCATCTCACAACTACGGAGTGTTTGGAACCGCCCAAAACAGTACCGTTCAGAATTATGGTATATATGGTAAAGCTACAGGACCAAACTCTACCAACTCAACCAATCACGGAATTTTGGCACAAGCAAGCGGTTCTGGTTCAACAACTGGTGGTGCCACAAACTATGGAGCAAGCGCAACTTCGTCTGGAAATGGAGCTTCATCTACATATAAAAACAGAAACTTTGGTATATACGCTGAAGCAAGTGGCAATTATGCAGAAAATTATGGCATAAGAGCAACCGTAAGCGGTTCTAACTCAACTAATTATGCGGGCTTTTTCACTGGCAACGTTAAGATTGATGGTAACTTAACCGTAACAGGTACCTATCCATCATCAGATGAGCGCTTAAAAAAGAATGTTCAACAGCTTGATGGCGCTTTGGACAAAGTGCTGAAACTTCGCGGCGTAAGCTACTATTGGAAGAACCAAGATGAGCTTAAAGCAATGCCAAACACTATGGAAGATGACAGTACTTTATATTACCATTTCGATGATCAAAAACAGATAGGAGTCATTGCCCAAGAAGTGGAAACCATTTTGCCCGAGTTGGTTATAACCGACCCCAAAGGTTACAAAGCTGTAGATTACTCAAAACTCACCCCTGTACTCATCGAAGCCATGAAGGAGCAGCAAGCTATAATCGAAGGCCAGCAACAGCAACTGGAAGCCTTCAAAACTGACAAGGCCAACTTGCAAAACAAGGTGGATAGCCAACAGCAGCAGATTGATGAGTTGCGCCACCTGGTTGAACAGCTGATGAATAAATAAAGAAGTTTATATTTTTCTCATAGGAAAAGGCTACCGTCGTGAGATAGGGGCCTTTTTTTATTCGGACAACTGCTTGAAAAACTGAGTGATTAGTAGCCTCATCAAACAAACCGATGATGATTATACTTTCCCCCCTATTCATAAAAAAAAGAATGCCGCTTGGGCGGCATTCTTTCTTTATTTTTCAAGCCTATCGGTAAACGCTAAGTGTCTTACGGATGATAATTAGCATTCATACTGGCAATTTTTGCGGCAATTTCCTTTTGCCCGGTAGTATTCACCACAAGATCGTAAACACGCTCCACATCGCCCATTTGATTGATGAACGGTGTGAATGTGTGATTAAATGTCATCTCAAGCCCCTGGAAATTGCTGGTAACTTCGTACACGCAGCTCTCTCCCATTGCCACCTTCGACCATGCTTCGTCGAAACGGTCGCGGTCAGCTTCAGTATAGGCGTAAATATCGACAAACTGTTTGCCCACAAATTCATTTATGTTCACCTGCGACAAACGCAACATCATATCGTTGACCGACATAATGGTTCCGTTCATATCGATATCGATGGTTCCCAAGGTGTTGTTTATGGCGTCCATAGCAAGGCGCATCTCGCTCTCGCGGCGCACCGACTCTTCTTGAGTAGCCTGCAGCTCTTCCATGTTCTGGCGCAGTTCCTCTTCCTGCGATGTCAGCTCTTCGCCTCTCATCTTCGATTCCGACAGAAGTTTGTTGGTCTGCTCGGTGATTCTGACGCTCGAGATTGTCGATGCGATGTTTTCGCCCAATGTCTGCAGAAAATCAATCTGGTATTGCGGTATCTCATTAAACGATGCCAGCTCAATAACACCCATCACCTTCTCATTGATTACAAGTGGAACCAACAGCAGATAGTTCGGCTCAGCACCGCCCAATCCTGAAGTGAGTCTGATATACTCTTCTGGTATTTCTTTCAGATAGACAGGCAGTTTCTCAAATGCGCAGCGGCCAACCAAGCCTTCTGTCAAGCCGAAGTTCACTTTCAGGTACTTCTCACGGTTGTAGGCCACAGCACTCTTCATCTCGAAGAATTTGTTATTATCGTCCTGTTCATTAAGAATGTAAATGGCACCCTGGTTAACTCCAAGATAATCAACCAGGTGACGCATAACATTGCTCGACAGCACATCCATATTCTCCGAATTGTGACGCAGAATATCGCCGAAGTCGGCAAGTCCCTTGGTTGTCCAGTTTCTGATTTCGTCTTCGTGCTGGCGTTTCTTATTGGCTTCGTCAGAACTACGCAGGTTCTTGCGCATCTCGAGCAACGCATTACCAAGAGTATCTTCTTCGCCAAGAGCTTCATAATCAGAGTTGTAATTACCGTTACCAATCTCTACTGCGAATTCCGATGTACGCCTTAACGACTCGATGAATCCATTCAGAGCATCTCCCATATCGCCAATCTCGTCGTTGTTGGTAATCAACTTCTCTTTTGGCAGAATACCTTTGGTCATTGTCAGCAGGAACTCTTTCAGTTTATAGACAGGGACAACAATGCTTCGTGCTGTCAAAACACTAACAATCAACACAATCAATACGATAACGCAGACCGAATAGACCACAAAGTTTTGGAACCATGCGAACGATGCCGCCATCTCCTTATTGGCATCTTCGGTTTTTTGTGAAATCACTTCAGTCAGCGACTCTATCTGTTCAAGGATTTTATTTGTCATGTCAATTATCAGACCGCCTTCTTCCACCATTCCCTCCGCTTCCATTTTAATAAATATATCCTCGTAGTCAAGCAACGACTTCAAACTTCCCATAATCTCTTTATGGTAACGGAACAGCGTGTCGTTAATGCCGGTCAAGATTGTCATAAGTGCATCCCGCTCACTTTCTTCCCAATTTTTCGACATTTCTGTCAGCTCTGATTGTAATTTGGGAAATTGTACATCATGCATTGCCTGCAGTTTCCGTTTGTCGGGAGTGTCTGGAATTTTATCAATGAAAACCCAGTTTTTAATGAGCATCTGCGAATTGTTGACCATCACATTACATTCGCGCAAGCCTGTGAGCGAAGGGTTGTAGATGTTCAATATGTCCTCATTAAGTTTCCTGTTAGTGTTTGATGTTGAATATGTTACCAATCCGTTGGCTATAACAACCAACAAAACCGAGCCAAAACCGATTATCAGTTTATTAGTAATTGTCAGACGAGCGTTCATCGTATTAAGACATTTTTTGTTTTACACCAAAAATAGAATTTTATTTTATTGTAATGCGATTTTTGACAACTAAATTATACCCGAATGTTTCGACAATGTCTAAACAACGGTATTTCACTGATTTAGAACATCGAAAATACGAAACGGCATAATTGCCCGTTTTTTTTATTATTAGGTTCAGACAAAAAAAAACAGACGCTCTAAAACGGCGTCCGTTTTTTATAAGTCACTCAAATACTATCACTTATATGAATTGTTTTCGAGATATGCGCTCACCTGCAGTTTCCGTTCATTAAGCGCTTCTTTGTTCAACTCGTATTTGAGTTTGTCGTCAACCAAAAGGAAATTGATGCAAGAACCGTTTTTCAAAGATCCTGGCCTATCGGTAACTATCAACGAAGCTGTACCGGAGAGTTTGGTCTTTGCCAATTCCAGTTTATCACCCTTGCTGTCGGCAAATGACAAATAAAGGATATGGCACTTCGAGATTTCGTCGATTGACTTCACTCCCACGACCGTAATTGGCTGCGTACCCACTGTTTTTCCGTTGGTGAAAGTCTTAAGCTGTCCCAAAACTTCGTTTTGGTTTACCACACATATAATAAAATCGCCAGACCTCTCACTGGCAGGCCATTCAATATTTTTTGTGAAGTTACTTATGAACATTGCCTTATACTTAGCATCTTGCGCATTGCAGATGCCAACGCTAACGATTGCAATTATTAGAAATAATATACGTTTCATATTCATTTTTTTCTAAAACTTCTTCTCAAAAAGAGACGCTCTAAAAGTACTAAAAAACACAACAGTCGTGCTTATATACTGTTTTTTTTTACAAAAAAGCAATTTTATCAATTAAATATGGTGTTTTTTAATGTGAATCAATTGAATTCTAGTACGAAAAATTTAAAAAGAACTGTGCTCATAACACATAAACAGTCACTTTAAACAGCACAAAATCTGCTTGCAACACGCAAATTTCAGCTTTTGCATCATTGTTTTGGAAATGAAAATTACATTTGTGTCAAAAATACAGGATTGATATGAACAAGATTGCTAAAAAAGTTGTCGAACTAACTCCTTGGATATTAACATCTGTTTTTTTGCTGGCTTTGCCTTGCATTTGGGCCGATGAAACAATGTTGGATGCATCGCTCCTGCCTCGTCAACTGCTACTAGCCGCTTACCTGCTTGTGATGCTGCCTTTTTTTGCTGTTTACATATTTAAAGGATACCGTCTCACCTTCGATCGATGTGAGAAAGTGATTCTCTGCGGTCTTGCACTGTTCATGTTGATGCACATTGTGTCGTGCATAAATGTTATCAACGGTCACGAAGCATTTTTCCATATGGCAAAAGAATTCTTGTTCTGCCTATTGTTCTTTACCATATACCAAATGCTACGGCAGAACCCCAACAGGCGCGAATGGCTTATAAAAACCATAACAGCTGTCAGCACCGTCTTCATTGCCATTGCCATTGTTCAAATCATAAAATCAGATTTTGAAAGCTACCGCGCAGCAACCGACCACCGATCCTACCATTTGAACAAGATAATGGAGCAAATATATTCGACTTGTTCGAACAAAAACCTTCTGGCGTCGCTGCTGTTCCTCACCTTGCCTGCAGCCGTTTACAACATTGCCAACTTTAAACGGCACGATGTGTGGTCTGCAGTGTGGTTCGGAATTGGTGCTGCAACGACCTTGGCTAACATCACTCTTGTTGTGCTGCTGCTGACACGTACGGTATTTGCGGCACTTGCCATCTCCGTACTTGTGGCTGCCATCATCTTATACATATATATATTGGTTATCAACCCGCGGCAAACCGGCAAACCGGTTGGCTCAAAGCTTCGAGCCATATTGATTGCCGCTCCCCTGGCTGCAATAGTCGCACTTGCCGCCGTCACTGCTCTAACTGAAACACAATTTGAGCAGACCCTAAAAGAGCGTATCTATGTAACAATCAATCCTGAAAAATATGGATACCGCGACAACGAGCATGGCGAGTCTTCGGTTGCAATGCGAAAGATAATCTGGAGCAAAAGCCTCGAAATGATAAAAGAGCACCCACTGATTGGCTCGGGCCCTGGCCAATGGCAGATTGTAATTCCCAAATTCGGAGTTGATGAATTCGGCGAGAAACTGCGCGAAGGCTCGTTGACCTTTCAACGTCCCCACAACGACTATTTGTGGTTTGCTTCCGAAGTCGGTATCATTGGTCTGATTGGCTATCTGCTGTTCTTCATTGGCATTATAACCGTTGGTTTTGCCAACATCAAACACACCCACGACCACAACACCCTTGTTTTCAATATTTTGGCGGTATCGACTCTTATTGGCTGGATTCTGGTATCGTTCCTCGACTATCCGCATGAACGTATTGAACACAACATTATACTGCTAGCCTTCTGCGCCATTGTGCTGGCCGATCACAAAAAAAACAATTCAGAATCACAACCCCGCACATTAAAAGCCAACATTCTGACATTCGGCATTTTAGCATTATCTGCAACTATAACAATTGTAGGATTTGCTCAAACTTTGCAATTCATAAAAGGCGAACACAACGCACGCGAAGTGCAGAGTTACTATTACGGCAAAAGCTGGAAAAAAGTAATCCTGCTAACACGCAAAGCCGACCGTCAGCCATACACAATCAACAACTTTACTGCTCCAATGCTCTATTACAAAGGATTCGCTCTATCGATGACCGGGAACAACCAAGCCGCACTTGTTGAGTTGGAAAAAGCACTTAAATACGCACCCTATCACATTCTAACCATCAACGCCTGCGGAATGGCGCATATGAACCTCGAACAATACGATGAAGCAAAGAAAATGTATGAGAAAGCATTAAGCATATCACCGCAAAACCATAATGCACTCTACGACATGGCCGTTATGTACTACAACCAGAAAGATTTCCGCGCTGCCTTCGACCACATATCAAAGATTCCGATCAAAATCAAGAATAAACCAGCGGTTTTTGATAATACATATCTGACAATATGCCGGCACGCCGTAAACGAAGACAGCAGCCTCTACAATGCTGCTAACTACAACGCATGGATTAATGATGACAATCGGATTTTGGCAACAATCAAGAAATTCAACGCCGACACATGCGATAATAGTTTCAGCAAGATTCTGATGGACGAGTTAGGTCCCGCCAATTAACCAATCAGATGCTCAAGAAGAATTTTCAAGCCGATACCTATTAGCACAATTCCTCCCACAAGTTCGAATTTGAACTTGCAGACGCGTTTGAAATAAACACCAAGATAGAACCCCGCAATAGTGAGCGCAAACGATACTGCGGCAATAATCAATGCGGGAACTAAAAGCGCATCTCGCATAAGACCCAAATCGACACCAACCACAAGAGCATCAATGCTAGTTGCTACAGCAAGTTCAACCAGCGTGCGCAACCGACTGACATCCATTTGTTTGTCTTCATCATCCGACAATGCGCCACGAATCATGTTGCCACCAATGAACGCTAACAAGCCAAAGGCAACCCAATGGTCGAAGGACTCTATCAGATGCGATACGCTGCCCCCCGTGAACCACCCCAATACTGGCATCAAGCCTTGAAAACCGCCGAAAAAAAGCGCCATAACCAACACTGTACGGAACCTTGGCCTGACTGTGGCGACGCCTGTGGCCACCGACACTGTAAAACAATCCATTGCAAGCGCAACGGCAATAATGATGACATCGAGAATGCTCATACTCAAATTTTGTGCAAATATAAATCTTATAGCACGCAACCGCCGATGAATGACTTACGAATTATTATAAATTTGCAGCCCGAAATATTAAATTTTATGCGATTCAATTCCGAGAACAGAAACGGCCAACGCAACGGCCGAAACAACTTCCGCCCGAACTCATCCGACTCACGTAGCCAAGGCGGCAAATCGAGTTTCAGACAAAGGAAACCCTACGGTCAAAACTGTGACGACAACGAGAACGAACACCGTAGCAACCACTTCGACAGCAGCCGTGAACAGAGAACGGGACAGCACGGACTATCTCGCCGGCCAAGCAACCGCAACAACGACGGGCAAAAACCTTGGGACAGCAACCGCAAGCCACGGTTTCAACATCAGTCGGACAGCGATGACACCCGACGTAATTCCTATAAGCGCCAGCGCAACTACGACAACGAATATCGTGGAAAATCGGCATACAAAGAAGATGACAGCGTGCGTCTGAACCGATACATTGCCAACGCCGGCGTGTGCAGCCGTCGCGATGCCGACCAATACATTGCCGCCGGAGTTATAACCGTCAACGGGAAAGTTGTTACCGAACTCGGCACAAAAGTGCACTACGGTGATGTGGTGAAATTTAACAACGCACCGCTGATGCCAGAGCGTAAAACATACATATTGCTCAACAAACCAAAAGACTACGTGACCACTACCGAAGACCCGCACGCAGAAAAAACAGTGATGGACCTTATCGGCGACTCAATCAAAAACCGTGTCTATCCCGTTGGCCGCCTCGACCGCGCCACCACCGGTCTACTCCTGCTGACCAACGACGGCGACCTTGCCGAGCATCTTTGCCACCCGAAATACAACAAACAGAAAATTTATCAGGTGACTCTCGACCGCAAAGTGGAGTCCGAAGACATTGAGAAGATACTCTGCGGCATCGAACTCGAAGACGGCATGGCCAATGCCGACGAGATTGAATACTGCAACCCAGAAAATCCATGTGAAGTGGGTGTTGTCATCCACTCAGGCCGAAACCGCATTGTGCGCCGAATGTTCGAAGCGTTGAAATACAAAGTGAAAAAACTCGACCGCGTGTACTACGCCGGCCTAACAAAAAAGAACCTGCCACGCGGCAAATGGCGTTTCCTTACCGACCAGGAAGTGGCAATGCTCAAACGCGGAACATACAAGTAGAATTCGGAGACAGTTTATCTCCTTTCATATTAGACATTAATTCCATCAAAGCCTGGTACAAACACCGGGCTTTTTTCTATCCGTTTGGTTCATTACCCAACACAAAACATTCCGAGATAAACAAAAAAAAGCACCCTTACGGGTGCTTCCTTACAAATTATGAAAACTTACTAAACAAGTTTCAAATCTTTCAGCGCATTCACATTGCCGCGAACCGACTCGGCGCTTGCCTTGAATTTGGCTTTCTCATCGGCATTAAGGTCGAGCTCAACAATTTTCTCGATACCGTTCTTGCCAAGGATTACCGGAACGCCAATGCAGAGATCCTTCTCGCCATATTCGCCCTCGAGCAGAACCGAGCAAGGAATCATCTTCTTCTGGTCGTGGATGATAGACTCAACAACGAATGCTCCGGCTGCACCTGGTGCGTACCAAGCCGATGTGCCGAGCAGACCTGTCAGCGTTGCGCCGCCAACCATTGTCGATTTAACAACCTCGTCGAGTTTCTCTGCGCTCAGGAAGTTGGTTACAGGCATTCCTTTATAAGTGGCGAAACGTGCCATAGGAATCATTGTGGTATCGCCGTGACCGCCGATTACAAAGCCTTCAACCTCGTTGGCATTGCAGCCGAGAGCCTGCGACAGGAAATATTTGAAGCGCGAGCTATCGAGTGCGCCACCCATACCGATTACGCGGTTTTTCGGTAACTTGAGAGCCTTGAGAGCAAGGTAAGTCATTGTGTCCATTGGGTTCGAAATGCAGACGATGATGGCATTTGGTGAATACTTCAGAAGGTTTTCGGCAACGCCCTTAACAATGCCGGCGTTGACGCCAAGAAGCTCTTCGCGGGTCATACCCGGCTTACGCGGAATACCCGAAGTGATTACGCAAACATCGGAATTGGCTGTTTTGGCGTAATCGTTGGTGCAGCCCACCAAGCGGGTGTCGAAGCCCAGCAGTTGGGCTGTCTGCATCATATCCATTGCCTTGCCTTCCGAAATGCCCTCTTTGATGTCGAGCATTACAACCTCGTCGGCTACCTCATTGAATGCAAGCACATTGGCGCAAGTGGCGCCCACATTGCCTGCTCCTACTACTGTTACTTTACTCATAACTATAATTTTTTAAACTAAGTCAAAAATACTGCCTCCTCAAAAGGCTCACAAATATATAAAATTTAGGATTAAGACGGCAGATTTTAGGTTTTTCATACACAGCTTTATACTCTAGTAACCGAAAGGTTTTCTTCTGCCACGAAAGTCGAGACAAAAGCCATTAGCACAATAAAAAACAAATCAGATTTTTTTAGCATTTTTGCGGTCATGCGAAACGCCATAATCAATATGAGCACAAACAATCACTGGCTAACAGCAAATCTTCTGCGCAATTTATGCGTATGCGTCTTGCTTACGATTTATGCACAAACGGTTTTTGCCGAATCTTGCGACAGCGTTCCCGCCATCGACGACACGCCTTGCAAGTTTCGCCCGCAACAACTAATTGCTCCGGCGGCGCTCATCACGGTTGGCGCCATTGGTGTTTCGAACGACTGGTTTGTTGACCTGAAGAACGACTGGCGCGACAATCTCTACGACTGGCGCGGTGACCGACGTTTCCACATCGACGACTATGCACAGTATCTGCCCATCGCATCGAACGTGGGGCTCGGATTTGTGGGCGTGCCGGCGCGTCATCCGTTCCGCGAGCGGCTGGTTGTGTCGGCCACTGGCTACGTCACAATGCAGACAATTGTGTGGGTCACCAAATATTTCGTTAACGAAAAGCGCCCCGATTCCAACGCCCGCAACTCGTTTCCGTCGGGGCACACGGCCATGGCTTTTGTTGGTGCCGAAATGATTCGCAAGGAGTACGGAAATGCCTGGGGCGCAGGCGCTTATGTATTTGCAAGTGGCATAGGCTTCATGCGCACCTACAATGACCGCCACTGGCTCAACGACGTGATTGGCGGCGCGGGCGTCGGCATTCTGGCGGCAAACATCGCCTACTGGGTGCTTCCGCTTGAACGCAAAATCCTGCGTTGGGATTCGGAATCGGCCGAAATGAGCATTGTGCCCATATATAACTCCGACGATAAAAGTTTCAGAATTGCTTTTACAGCAATGTTTTAATCAACAAAAAAGCCGCAAATCCATTCTTGATTCGCGGCTTTTGCAAACTTATGAAATTCACAACTATCAATCTTTTACAAACTTGCCTATTGTGCTGCCAACTTTCACGTAATAAGTTCCTTGCGGCAAGGCGGCAATGTCTATGGCGGTTGCGCCGGTGGCTTCCCGACTATGCACCAACGTGCCTAAAGCATTGAAAATCTGCACTTCGGTAGCTTGCTCTCCTACATTGACAATTATTGTTTCAGTTGTGGGATTCGGATAAACCGCGAATGACATATCTTTCTCATTTTCAACACCTACGCTCCTATCTTCAAACAATATGTCTTCGGAATAGAACGTTCCCAACGGATTAGTCAAACCAACACGCAGCTTAAACGACATTGTGCCTTCGGGAATGGCTATGTTTTCAAGGCTTTCCAATGTCTTGAAGGTAGCAAAATCATCGAAACTGATTTCGTAGATTGTGTCGGTGACGTAGGCACAATTTGGGGTTCTTTTTATTTTTGATATAGACACACTTACAGTATTACCGGAGTATTTATAGTATATTTCACTCCAACCGAATTTTTCAATATTGGCAGTTTCTTCAATACCAGGCTCAACCTTTTTTATTGGAACAACAAAATTGGCAGGCTTGTATCTGAAATCGCCGTAGAGCCACTCGTCGGGTAGCTCGGTAACTCCATCGGGGAGATATTTTATTGCCTGTTCACATTCAACAAAAGTGCGCTCCAATTTGTAGGAATACAAAGTGTTTGGGTCGGTGCCAATGTGTATTTCGCGCAAACTGGCGTCACTATCAAATGTGTAATAATAACTGATAACATTCACAAAATTCTCAAAATTATCGACACGCTCCAACTTCGAATTACTACTAAAAGCATTGCTAAGATTTACTTTGTTCAGAACAGGTTCGGCAGGGCAACGCACATAACGCAATTCCCAGCAAAGTGCCAGTAAAGCATACATGTCGACAGTGTCGTTAACAAACTTAACTGTCGACATATCAACGCTTTGCAATCCGTCATTATAGCTATAGCCACCGCCAGTATAATATCTTAACGCACTGCGTAACTTTGAAATGTTGCTGTTTGTCCAACCGCCATACATCACAATTGAGTCACAATTGTGTTCGAGCTGTCTTTCCTGCAGTTTATCTGGATCTATAATAGAGAGTTTGCCATAACAATAAGAAGCAACAGCGGCAGTCATCGGCTCAACAGCAATGCTGTTGGTGCTGTAAACATAATCTTTCATTCGCTCGTTTTTTACGGCGCAGCGGATTTTGTAAGTCGAAAGGTCGCCTTCGAATTTTATGCCCGGTTTGCAATCGATAATGTTGGATACAAAACCGTCGTTGCTGAACTGCCAAACAATATCGGTTGCCGCAACATACGACGGCGTGTAGACAATATTACTATCAGCTACGGCCAAAATGCCGGCTTCAGGCAAGAATTTTATGGTTCCTTTCAGTTCTACCGATTTTATAGGTAATACAAAATTGTTGAAATCGCGCCATGCGCCCGGAATATCGTCAACTGTATCAGGTAGATACTTAATGGCGTTGCACTCTGTGAATGTGCCAATCAAATCAAGCGAGTCGAGACGATTAGGATCGGTACCCAAATGTATTTCAGAAATATTCGGGCTCATGAAAAACGTCGCCCTTAAGTTTGTAATATTTGTAAGATTTTCAAGGTTCGGAATGGTGGTCAAAGTGTTGTTGAAGTAGAATGTCTGTAGGAGAGATATGGCACCGTTGTACACCGTTTCGGGAAGAATAACTGTATGAATATTATGGCCTAAACCTACATATAATCTGTTTACATCTACAAATTTAGCCTTCGACATATCATATTTCAACAGGCAATTGCTCCAAGTTGAAGAATTTGACGATTCGTATTCCTTCTTGAAAAATGCTCTATTGTTCAACACATCAATATCAGCCTGCGTGAGCAGTCCGGAAACGAATACAGAATCGGCTTCACCAAAAATCTGTTCTTTGATATCGGTCATTTTATATTCCGAAGCTTCGCCATTTACGTATGCTATAAATCTTGCTGATTGCGCCACTTCAAACACTTCATCAGCAAACAGATAATTGGTCATGCGGGCGTTTTTGGCACCAACGCGCACTTTCCAGCCAATGTAGTTGCCTGTGAGTTTATCGGTTTGTTTATGTGTGGTATAGGTTGCAAAATTGTCGTTGCTCAACTGATAAGCAAATTCGTTGGCAATAATGTTCGATGGCTCAACTTTGCAGTCGGGCAACAGCATAACGCCGCCTTTTGCATCGATTCGAGGAACACCAGAAAATTCCACACTGCTGAAGGGCATTACAAAATTGTTGTATTCCTGCCAGTTATCCGGCAGGGTTGTAACGCCCCACGGCATCACTTTAACTGCGTCGCAATTCCCGAATGTGCCGCGAGTTTGTTCTGTACTTAAGCCATTGGGGTCGGAACCAATATATATGGTATCGAGCTTATAACTACTTTGAAACGCATATTGCCAACTAGTTACATTTGTGAATTTGTCGACATTTTTGATAGTCCGCAATTCGAAACACTGTGTTGCAAAATTATAGAGCGACATAGCATTGTTGTTGACAGAATCGGAGAACACCAACGACTCCACCTTGCAACCATTGAAAGCATTGACCAATTCCGATATATTGTTCAGATTCTGAAGATTATCAATTTTCGTCAGTTTGGAGCAGAAATAGAAAGTATAACCGAGCGATATTTTTGTATTCACCTGTGTTTTAGGCCAGATAACGGTTTCAAGGTTCGGATACTCTTTGAACAGGCTACGAAACGCATCTGTCTCGCCTTCGCCAAAAGACGCTCCCGACATATCAATCTTCACAAGTTTGTTTTTGAGTTCGCTTTTCTTGTTTATGCCGGTTTTCAAGTTTTCCAAATCGCTTACTGTCCAATATCCGGTTATTCTAATTGTATCACTCTCAGTTCCTTGCGAAGCGAAATAGCTTGGAGTTTCCTCATACCAGCTCCATAAATCGGAATCGCTGAAATAGAAATATCTTACCCATACTTTGGGGCTCGGCGCAAGCGTTACGGAATTACTGAACACAAAGTCGGTCATTGTGCTGTTTTTCACACCAACTTTGATTTGATAACCGGCAAAATCTTCATCAACAGGCTCGCTGGCACCAATCTGCGTGTAGGTTTTGAAATTGTCGTTGCTCAATCGGATAACCTTCTCGGTAACAGCCGCATAAGTTGGCGTGAGCGTCATTTGCGGAAGTATTATCGGCTCGTAGCTGTTTTTCCAGCTGGCGTTGCCAGTCAGTTCAACGGCCGATATTGGAAACATGAAAATGCTGTATTGTTGCCAGTTCTCGGGTAACGTGGTTGTGCTCTGTGGCAGATAGACCGATATTTTCTTGCAGTCATTGAAAGTATTTTCCGACTGTGCGCTTGTCAGTCCGTTCACAGCCGAGCCTATGCGGATTTCCACTAATTCTTCGCAACGGTCAAATGTTGAATTCCAATTGGTTACCTTGGTCAATTTGTCAAGATTAACAATCTCCGTCATACGAGTGCAACCGCAGAAAGCTTCAGCCATATCCAAAGCATTGTTATTGGCTGTGCTTGAAAATGTTACCTTTTTCAGTCCACCAATACCGAAAAAGGCTCGGTTCAAATTGGTTATGTTACTCATACTGCTCAAATCGACAGTCGAAAGAGCGTAACACCAACTGAATGTGCCTTCAAGACTAACGCTTACATTACCAGGATTGGTTGGCATAACAACTTTTTCGAGTTTCTGGCAGCTTTTGAAAAGTTGCACCATGCCGGTTGTGATATTCTCGCTGAAAGTTACTGCAGAAAGGTTTGCTGCCTTTAATTTGAGATTCTGCATATCGGCAATAGCCTTGCGCAATTTCAGAAAATCAGCGTTTCCCCACGAGCCGCTAAGAATCACTGAATCAACATTCTCAAGGCATCTGTCAGTAAGCGCCGAAACATTATAATCAGTGGCAACGCCTGATTGGTACGATTTAACGGTTTGTGCAGTCAAAGTGTTGGCCGCGAACAATGTTGCGGCAATGCCGCAGAGAATTGTCTTTTTCATTATAGAGTTGTTTTACTGTTCGTTTTACTATTCAAAGAAAACAAAAATCGCGGAATGTACACACGAGTTTTGACCAATGGCATAATTGCAAAAGCGAAAAAACTCGTTCCTCATTGCCACAAAAAAAGCCGCGAACCCTTTCGGATTCGCGGCCTGAATAAACTTATTATCTAACCTGATTTTTAAGCCTTTGCGGCAGCCATTTTCTCGGCCTTGACAGTCTCGTTGACTGTCTGTTTTGCTGCTGCGGTTTCCTGTACGCTGGCGCTGTCCTCGATGGTGCGATTAAGCATCGATTTGTGGTAGTAGCGCAGGCTGTGCTCCAACTGACGGGCCGAGCTGAAGTTCGAAACTCGTTTCAGATAGCCGATTACGCGTGTGCCGTAGTCAACGTTGGTTGAGCCGCACTTGCTGCACTTCTGCAGTGTGCGCTTGTCGATATAGTTGCACTCGTTGCAGATGGTGATTTTGATGTTGAAGCAGAAGTAGTTGCAACCAGCTTTGGCGGTAGCCTCAAGCAGACGAAGGAATCCTTCTTTAGTTGGTGCCTCCTCCAGATTCAGGTGCAGAGCCGAACCGCCGTCGAGATACTGTATGATGTCGCGGCCGTGAAGGCTGATTTTGTCCAGAATGTTGATTGTCGGGTCCTCAACAGGGTAGAAGTACGAGTTGTAGCAGTCGCGCGGAACGAACAAGCCGTCTTTCTTGTCCCACATTGCGTTCTTCACGCCAAGGTTCTCGGCCGGAACAAACTCGGTGTTGAACATACAGCCGTATTTCTTTTTGGCCTCTTTGTTCACCTCGTAGATAACCTTCAGGTGTTTCGATACAAAATCTTTGTACTCCTTGGTGTTGCGAGCTGAAATACCTTGGCTCTCGGCTGCCTCAACCATTCCGTTGATGCCGATTGTCGAGAACTGCTTGTTGAGCGAGATGAAGCCTGCCGAGTAAACCGGAAGCAGACCTGCGTCAACATATTGCTCGATAATCTTGCGGTAAGCAACCTGATATTTGATGATTTTCCAGATTTCGGTTCTCAAATCGCGGCCCTGTTGAACCAGACGGTTCATATTCAGCGTGATGACGTTTACAGAGCCTGTTGATACGCCACCAGCGCCAAGCGAGTAGCTGAACGTGTTGTCCGACAACTCGTTGCGCAAACGGCAGCACGATGCAAGGCTGTCGGCGTTTTCCGACTGATAGATGAAGAACGAGTTGCCCTCGCTCAACTCCTGGGCAGCCTTGTTGGCGAAATCCTGGTCAACAGGCTTGCCGTCTTTCACAAGCATAGCGGCTGTAACAACAGGGAAAGTCAGAATGGCTTTGGTGCGCTCCTTGTTGAACCAGCGCATAAAGTGCCACTGCAACTTGTTGAGAGTCTCCCAGTTTGGTGCGGTCATATCGGGGAAGACAAATGAGCCGAAGATGCTTTGGAAATACTCCTTATCGAAAATTGAGATGTTCCAGAACACCGATTGGTAGCCACGAGCGGCAGCCGGCTGGTTCACAGCGAAGACCACGTGCTGCAGGTGGTTGTCGATGGTGTATTGATGTGTTTCAAGGTAGTTGTCGCCATAGTCCTTGCGAGCGAAATAGTCGAAGTACATAAGGAACTCAACTGTTGCCAGAGCACCTGCAAACTGCGAGCTGATGGCGAATGTCAGGTTGACGAACTCACCGCAGAAGCTCTCCAGGTGTTTTGGTTTCAGGCTCTCGCCGCCGAGTTTTGTCAAGCCGTCGAGCAGGAACGGGAACATACTGATTGACACGCAGTAAGGTTTCAGCGAAGTCTCGTCGTGAACGTAGATTTCGTGAGCCTCAATCTGGCGGATGTACTCGTCAGCTGTCTCCTGACCGAAGAGTTCGGCGATTTTCTCCTTCACCAGGTAACGGTTTACCTGAATGTTGATGTCTTTGTTCAACTCCGATTCCATTGTCGCAATGTTTTTCGACGTAACATTGGCGTTGGCATCCATTTTTGAACCGTCGGCAGCGTTCGAAGCGCCGATGTAGTCTTTGATAAATTTGGCTTTGGACTTTAATTGGTCCTCTGTTAACCGCATCATAGCCTTACAAAGTTTTTAAAAATTGGTTATTAATAAGTTTATTAGTCTTCACTTCAACAAATCGCTGGTTGGTTGAGGCGCTCGCCAGTCCGCCGCGCTCCTCGATCCACGGGCCAGTCTTGAGCCACGTCAGGTTCGATTTAATGTCGTCGGAAACTGTTTCCTGCCCAGTGTAAAGGCAGGTGTCGAAACCGAGTTCCTTTGCCGTTGCCAGCTTGTGCACAAGCTCATCGGGATGCCACTCGCCGCCCATAAAGAGCACGCAGTTGGCATAGCCGCGATATTGGTTCAGAATATCGACGTAGCGCTCATCGGTCAGGAGCTCACCGTTGCCTTCCTTCCAAAGGAATGGCGAGTGGCAGCCCTTGCAACGCAGCGGACAACCCGAGATTGAGAAGCAGATGCTTATCTGTCCCGGAACCTCTTGCAGCACTATGTCAACATCGTAGCAATACATTCTATCTTCGTTCGTTTAGGCGAAAAAGCCTCTTTCACCCCGTCTCGCGACGGAATGTTGTTCAAAAAAATCTTAACTCTTTAATTAGGTGATTGATGAGAGAATCTTTCGATTCACCAACCATCGATAGCAAATTTATTAGCGAAAAAATTGGTGCATATACCTTGCGTTCAGATGTTATTAAACAGTTATTAACAACACTGATAATCAATAAGATAAAATAAAATTTCTTTAGTAAGTAACTACAAGCCAAAGACTTGTTGTTTGTTAACACCGAAGTGTTGAAAGGTTGAAAAATTGCAATAGGATTTGAACCGATTTTTTAAGTATTGATAACAAATTTTCCTCACTCTAATATATTTCTGTTTGCATTTGAACACGCGACATCCAAACCTATTAACATTACACAAAATAAAAACCGACAAGTGGAATTTTCCTAACTTAAGGATTCACTTGTCGGTTGGTTTTTGAAATCTTTGTTGCCTGAACAAAAAATCAGACTTACAATCTATTTGATTATTTCTTCACTTTCTTATCAGCCCCTTCAAAAAGCTCTTTCAGCGAGCCGAGCGAACTCAGCACGCCTGTGGCTTCGTACGGCATAAAGACTGTCTTTGAGTCTTTGCTTCCTGCCAGCTGCTCGAAGGTTGAGATGTACTTCATTGCAATCAGGTATTGAGCCGGGTCGAAATGGGCGCTCTGGTCGATGGCTTCGCTTATCAGGCGGATGCTCTTGGCTTCGGCTTCGGCAACCTTGATTTTTGCTTCAGCTTCGGCTTCGGCACGCAGAATCTGAGCCTGCTTGCGGCCCTGTGCCTGGTTGATTTCGGCGTCGCGCATACCTTCGGCTTCCAAAATGGTGGCTTTTTTGTGACCTTCGGCTTCAAGGATGGTGGCACGGCGCTCACGCTCGGCACGCATCTGTTTTTCCATCGTCTGACGGATTTCGACAGGCGGGTTAATATCTTGAAGTTCAACACGATTCACCTTCACACCCCACTTGTTTGTGGCTTCGTCGAGAATAAGGCGAAGTTTGGTGTTGATGGTGTCGCGCGATGTGAGCGTCTCGTCGAGTTCAAGTTCGCCGATGACGTTACGCAGCGTGGTCTGAGTGAGTTTTTCAATCGCATCTGGCAGATTTTCAATCTCATAGACAGCCTTCACGGGGTCCATAATCTGAAAATAGAGCAATGCGTTGATTTCCAAATTCACATTATCCTTGGTAATCACATTCTGACGCGGGAAATCGTAAACCGTCTCTCGGATGTCGATGCGCGGACGGTCAACAAAACGCACGTACTTTGTGCCGTTGTATTCAGTCACATAGCGCCATTTCACCGGGCGCGGCTTGTCGATAATCGGCCAGATGATGTTGATACCTGACGACAACTGCCGATTGAATTTTCCCAAACGCTCAACGACCATCGTTTCCGACTGTTTGACGACCTTGAAGCCGGCCATCGCGAAAATCAGGACGAACAATGCTATTACAAATAGCAGAACCAATGTTGCACTCATTTTTTAACTGTTTTTTGGTTTAACATAAAGTATGATACTGTCGATTTTAACCACTTCGACGGGTGTTCCGGCGGCAATTTCAGAACCGTCGAGCGTGCGTGCCTGCCACACAACGCCGTCAAGGCTGATTGAACCCGAATCGCAGTCGATTTGCTCTTTTGCCTTGGTCACGCGGCCAATCATCGCGTCGGAATTGGTTGGCGCGCCCGTTTTGTCAAGCCAGCGCAGCACCACCGGCCTGATGGCGAACATTGTGACCGCGGTGCCGCAAATGCCGATGAAGAGCAGCCAGGTGGCCGAATCGGTGACTAACGAAGCCAGACCAGCACAGAAGAACCCGATGCCGACCGAGCCCGCCACAAACGACGGTGTGAAAATCTCGATGATGAACATCAGCACCCCGATGATGAAAAGCAGGGTTGTCAAATTCATAAAATCCATAATAGTAGTTTTAAAAAATTGATATTTAACACGGTATCACCGCACTTGCGCCGGCGGCGAAACACTCAAACAAGGTAGTGAAAGTTTTGGTTGCGCCAAACACCACGGCGATATTTTTCGGCACACCGCAAATACATCGGAACAAAATATTTTTAACCACGGGAAAGCACGAAAAACACGGAACTAACAAATGAACAAGTTCATTTGTGGACTAAATTCTGTGATTTCTGTGTGTTCTCCGTGGTCAATATAATTTCTGTGGTTTGTAAAATTCAGTGAAAAACGCAATCGAACATTTTCACAAATTCTTTTATATTTACACAGAAGCCGCAACAATCGGTTTTGGCGCGTCCGACGGCCGCAAGTTGCTGCAAATCAGTTTTGTTGAACATTATAAAACATCAGATTATGATAGTAAAACAACTTTCGGTTTTTCTGGAAAACAAGGCCAACAGCCTAAACAAGATGCTAGAAGTGCTAACAGCACAGGGAATTAATATGTCGGCGTTCTGCATTGCCGACGCAGCGGATTACGGCATAGTACGGTTCATTGTAGGCCGTCCCGAACTAGCTTATAACATATTGAAAGACAACGGTTATACGGTGCGTCTGACCGATGTTGTTTGTATGGTTGTGCCCCACGAGTCGGGCGGGTTGCACAAGGCGCTGAAAATCATCTCGTCGAACGGCATCAACATTGATTATATGTATGCCTTTGCCGACGGCGGCAGCGCCAAAGTGGTTATTCGCAGCGATTCGAACGAGCGTTTGATTGACATTCTGCAAGCCAACAAAATGGAGCTGGTTGCTTCGAACCAAGTTTACAACGTCGATTAAATGGCTGATTTACTGACTACTGCCAAACGGTTCTTCGGCACAGACCGTTTTGTGGAAATGTGTGGCATCCAGATTGTTGAGTGCCGCGAGGGCTATGCCAAATGCCAAGCAACCATTGCCGACAAGCACTTGAACGGCATCAACGCCATTCAGGGTGGCGTGCTGTTCACCATTGCAGATTTTTCGGCGGCAGTGGCGGCATTCACGCTCGGGCGCGTGGCTCTGTCGATAAACGCTGACATTTCGTTTTTCAGGAACTGCAACAGCGGCCTGCTGACGGCTGAGGCCACAGTCATCTCGGCCACGAACAATCTCTGCACGTGCAGTGTTGATGTGGTTTGCAACGATGTGAAACTTGCCAACGTGAAAGTGGGGCTGTTTAGGACTAAACAGGGAATTCCGGGGGAATAAAACCGACTCAAAATCATACATAACTCGGCTCAAAATCATGTTTTTTGAGCCGAGTTTTTTATTATTTCCCTTTCATCATTTCCTCGTACAACTCGAACAGCCACGCCACAATTTCTGATTCATCCATTGCTAATTGACCAACACGAGCTTACATTGCCCGCGCAACCCAATACAAAAAAAGCCCGCGATTGGGTTCGCAGGCTTTATTGTGGCTCAAATAGCGGCTCTATACATACATCACCTTAGAAAGCGTGTATTTAATTATCAGATTTCCATTAACATATAACACGGAGTACGTCGGGAAAACAAAACCCTTGGTGCCTTCGGGGGCGGGACCGTGAACATCTTCGTCGTAATAATTGTCGCTGTTGGCGGTAAAGATATCGTTGTTTTCATTGAATTGCGAATAAACACCTTCGGTCTTAACCTTTTGAATGTATGCCGCAGCATCTTCTTTCGAAACATTTTCGATAACGACTTCTATCTCAACAACATCGTCGACATCGCAAGGATAGAGCCATACATAGCCATTAGATGTTTTGCCTCCTTCAAACTCACGGTCAACACGCATATACTTGATATTGCCGCTGCCGGTGTACGGAATCACATATTTAGCCTGCTCCATAGCTGCCGGGTAGCGGTCGCTGAGCCATTGGCAGTCGAACTTGGTGTATTTCTGAATCATATCGGCCGGTACCACAATCGGGCCTGCCTTCTGCAACATCTTGGCAATTGTCTTATAGGTAGTTTCAAAATCACCGGCCTCGGCTATCTTGTTGTAATCGTCAAACGACATAAACGGCATCGTAAACTCTAGTTTTACAGCGTCAATTGAATAAAGGCCTGATGCAGGATATTCAGCCACTACAACCGTTCCAATTGTATCTTCGTAATGTGATGTAAACGCGTTACCATCATTATCGTTATAATAATCCATTGAGAAAGAGTAGATTGACGATTTTCCATCCCAAGCCTGGAAGCCTGCCGGATAGAACGGTTCGCAGTACATTGCCAGTGTGCTAAGGAATTGCGATGTGTCGTCAATCATAAACACACTGCCATCGGTGCCTTTGGCAACAAGTTCTCCTTCTGAATTAACATAGATGCCAGGCTCGGCACTCTCATATTTGTCACCTTTGAGCCATTTATCAATCTCCGACTGCATATCATCGGCGGTGCCATCCTGCAACTTCGAGCATTCGTTGTAATCTTTTGCTGATGATTTCTCATACTCGATATCAAGTCCGGAAGCTTGCATCTGCGCAACATAAGCCTTGACACTCAATTCGTTATCCCACATATAGCTTACATCCGTTATTCCTTCCATAATATTAGTGGTAACCTTCCAGCAATAATTGCCGTCGGTGCCGGCAACCGGATTGTCATCACTACCGGAATTGTCGTCATCACAAGCCGCAAACATCACTACGCTTGCCGCACAAATCATTGATAATAAATACTTTTTCATAAACGCGTCATTTAAGTTAAACATTTGGTAAATTCTCTCATTATTAATTCAATACACAAACATAGCGTATTTTTTTGTTAAATGTCAATGCCTGAAACATTTTATTCCTCCACCTTCAACTCCGTGCATTTACGCTGCATCAGCGGAAACTAATCCTTGCTATGGACGCTAATGTCATTCATTCTTCATTGAAAATGTGAGTTTTCCGTCCAAAACATAGGCACCGTCGGGAAGACTAAATGTCAGATTGTCGAAATATAATTTTGCCTCAGACTCAGAATATTCCAGCAGATAAATTTCCCCTTTATAATTCGACGTGAAAAAGTTTGAATTTGATGATGCGGGCATTCCAAAGTCAATCTTGTTGATTTTAATTTTTTCGTTTGGTTTGTATTTGTCCAAACCATTGAAATCCACCATTAAAGATATGACTTCATTCCAATAGAAGCCTTTGGTTACCGCAAAAAGCGAATAGTCGTTCCCATCTTTTGTGATGTGCAAATATTCGTCGTCAAACATTCTTGGTGCACCGTCGGGAACAATAATTGAACATTCCTTATTTGCATCGATTTCCAATATATCGTCCTTTGAATCATCGTTTTTGCAAGAAAAAAGGACAGTCGCAAGTGCGACGAGAACTGTTGTTTTTGAAATTAATCTGTTCATAACGGTTTATTTTATAGTTAAACATTAAGTAAATGCTCTCATTATTAATTTAATACACAAACATAGCGTATTTTTTGTAAATGCTACAGGATTTTTATTCCACCACCTTCAACTCCGTGCGGCGGTTCTGCTCGCGGCCCTCGGTGGTAGCATTATCGCCGATTGGAACCTGCTTGCCGTAGCCTTTGAACGACAACTGCGACTGACCAACGCCTTGCGAAAGCAGATAGTCGTAAACCGATTTGGCGCGTTTCTCAGAAAGTTGCTGATTATAAGCATCGTTGCCCACATTGTCGGTGTGACCGCCAATCTCGAACTTCACGCCCGCGCTGTTTTTGATGAACACCGCCATCTGGTTCAACTCCACAAACGACTGTGGCATAAGTTCATACGAGTCGAACTTGAAAAAGATGTTGCGCAAGATGGTGTTTGCTCCAACTTGCGGTTTCTCAAGTTTGATATTGACCACGTAAGGCTTTGTGGCAGAGTAATTTCCTTCGAGATTGAAGTGCTGCGAGTTGAACAGATAGCCTGGACTAGTGGCAAGCATCGCATATTGGCGGCCAATGGGCAGACTGACAAGAAAATCGCCGCCATCGGCGCCCGTTGTTACTGACATCACCGTGTCGCCCTTGGGCAAATTGAGCAGTTGCACCTGCGCCTTGAGCGGCAAGTTTGTTTGCGCATCTGTCACTAAACCACTGACATACGACACTGGCGTAGGCCGCACAGCTTCGGGCAGTTCAAAGGTGTAGATGTTTTTGGTGTCGCTGTTGATGTTCGACGAGAAATAGGCTGTAACACCTTTATTATCAACCACAAGACCAATCTCATCGCGGTGCGAGTTTATGGGATAGCCAAGATTGACGGGCTCTGTCCAATGGCCCGCACTGTCGCGGCGCGACATAAAAATATCTTTCTTGCCCAACCCTGGATGACCGTCGGAACTGAAGTAAAGTGTCTGATTGTCAGGATGAATGAACGGACAAATATCGTCGCCTGGCGTGTTGATGGGCGCACCCAAATTCTTCGGCTTGCCCCAACGGCCGTTGGCGTCGAGTTCCGAAACCCAAATGTCCATCTTGCCCAAACCGCCCGCGCGGTCCGACGCAAAGTAGAGATAGCGGCCATCGGGCGAAAGGCACGGCTGCTTGTCGGCCGACTTGCCATTTACCACATTTCCTGCATTATAGGGCCTGCCCCACTGCCCGTAAGCATTTTTCCTGGCAAAATAAATATCGCACTTGCCAAATCCGTCGCGGCGATTACAACCCGTGAAAACCAACGTGTTACCATCGGCCGAAATCTGTTGCGCGCCTTCGTTGCCAACGGTGTTGATTGGCGCCCCAATGGGCACGGCTGGCTGCCACTGACCATCAATGAAACGCGTCACATAAAAATCTTCCTGCATCAGAATCGAGCCATCGGGGAAAAATCGAGTGCTATCTGGTAGCAACATTGTGAAAACCAACGTTTTGCCATCAAGCGAAAGCGACGGCCAATACTGCTCGTATGGCTGTTCCAAGTCGGCGCCGAGCGACTTTGGCTCAAACGGCACTGGATTGTTCACTAAATCGATGGCAATCTGGCATTTAGCCATATATTGTTCGGCCAATTCCTTCGATTTAGCGTTTGCCTTCGGGTTTGTCAAAAACACTGAGTAATAATGCTTTGACTCGGTGTACTGGCCATTGTCATAAAGAGCGTTGGCAAGATTGTAGTCGAGATAGGTGTCGAAGGTGGAATCGATGGCGCGGGCGGCCAACAGCGCTTCAACAATGCACTCGCAGAAATCGCCATAACTGCACATTTCGGCCTTCAGCAGATAAGCTTCAAGGAAACGCGGGTCGGCATCGATGGCTTTGTTAATCTCGATTTCGGCATTGGCCAAATCACGCTGATTCATAAACGATTTCGCGCGAAAATAGTACGATTTCGCCTTGCTCGACTTGGTGGTTGTCAGCGCTTCGTGCTGGGCGCTGGCCGCCACAACCGAAAAAAGCAGCGCGAAGGTTGCAAATATTTTAAGTAACTTATTCATAATCAAATATAATCGCGGCGGATAATCAACCCTTTTTCTTCAAGAACGGCGGTTACTTTCTGAATCAAATCCACCTTCTCTTTCAAAGGCAGGAACGCCGACTTGAATCCGTTAATTATCAGGTATTTAAGTTCGCTTGGCGTGAATCCGAACTTCTCAATCACAAGCATATACTCGTCGGTGAGAGTTGTGTTGGAAATCAGGCGGTTATCGGTGTTGATGGTGACGCGGATTCCCAAATCGAAATAGAACTTAACTGGGTGTTTTTCAATGCTATCGACGGCCTTGGTCTGCAAGTTCGACGTGACGCACATTTCGAGCGGAATGCGGTGGTCGTTCACATAGTTGAGCAGGTCGCCGTCTTCGCGCAAGCGCGTGCCGTGGCCAATGCGGTTGGCGCTCACCATATGCAGCGCCTGGTGGATTGACTCGGGGCCGTAAGCCTCGCCCGCGTGCACTGTGGTGTTGATATTGTTATTGATAATCAGGTCGAAAGCCTCTTTGTGGTCCTTGGCGGGGAAACCGTCTTCGGCGCCCGCCAAATCGTAGCCCACCACCCCGCGGTTCTTGTAGGCCACTGCCAACTCTGCCAACAAAAGCGACGTTTCGGGCGTTGAGTGGCGCAGTCCGCAGACAATGATTCCAACCTTTATGTTGAAATCGCGCTCGGCACGGGCCTTGCCTTCGAGCACTGCGTCAATAACCTCGGTCAGTTTCAAACCTTTGTTAATGTGCAAGATGGGCGAAAAGCGAATCTCGAGATACCAAATGTTTTCCTCGGCGCAGTCTTCGGCTAATTCGTAAGTGGCACGCGCAAGCGAATCGTAAGTCTGTAAAACAGAGCAAGTTATGTCGAATGCCTTGAGATAAACTTCCAAACTCGGGCAGTCCATTCCCACTTTCAGCATCGACTCGAGTTTCTTCGGGTCGTCGGTTGGCAACTTAACGTTCTGTTCTTTAGCAAGTTCCAAAATAGTCGACAAGCGCATTGAGCCATCCAAGTGGCAGTGCAATTCGGCCTTCGGCAGGCTCTTGACAAATTCGCGGGTGAGTTCCATATTGCTTTATTTTTGATTTTCGATTTTTGAACGCAGATGACACTGATTTAACAGATTTGAACTGATTTTTTGTTTCTAACCGATTATATCAGATTCAATCAGAACAATTTATCGGTATAAATCGGATTGAATCGGTTAGTTTTTTACATAATATATCTTTATTCTTCTGTCGTCATTTTTTTACTTTTCATTTCCCTAACTCCTAATTCCTATTTCCTAACTCCTAATTAAAACTACGCTAATATAGCAAAAATTGCGGGACGTTTGTGCAAATCGGGCTTATGTTTTGACCATTCGGCGATGCGAAGGGTGAGCACGAACTCGGTTTCGAGCGTCAAATCGGCGGCGATGCACAGGCGCGTCTCGGGGTGCAGATTCTGCATAAAGTCCTCAAAAAGAGTCATATTGCGATAGGGCGCCTCAATGAAAAGTTGCGTCTGGTGCTCGGTTTGCGAGCGCTTCTCGTAGTTGCGGATGGCGCGGATGCGTTCGGGCTGTTTGACAGGCAGATAGCCGTTGAAGGCGAAGTTCTGACCATTGAGCCCCGAAGCCATCATTGCAAGAATTATCGACGACGGCCCCGACATTGGCACCACGCGAATACCCTTTCGGTGAGCCATTGCCACCACGGCGTTTCCTGGGTCAGCCACGGCTGGCGCGCCCGCTTCCGACATCAGCCCCACGTGCTCGCCGCGCTCACAGGCGTCGAGATACTGCCCAATGGTTGTCAGGTCGGTATGCTCGTTAAGTTCCACAAAATCAGAGTCGTCTATCGGGAAACTGGGGTCAACGGCGCGCAGAAAACGACGGGCCGTGCGCGTGTTCTCGACTACAAAATGGCGCAACTGTGCCGCCACGCCCAACACCTTGGCTGGAATGACATCGGCTGGCTGCTGCTCGCCTAACGTTGTGGGTATCAGGTAAAGATTGCCTTTCATTGTTGATTTTTTCATTTACTTCTTTTATGGTTTTTGGATGGTGTGATTTAGTTGTTATTGATTTATCATCAATAAACAGTATTTAAATAAATATAATTCAGCTTATTGTGTTTGTTTTAAGAATTTTGTGTATTACCCATAAAAATATAATTCGAATAACAATCCATACATAAAAATAAGGCGGAATCCTATATTGGGCCAAGCAAACAATAAAAAACACAGGAACAATGTCTATGCTTAGAATATTACATAATACTAATGCAAAAAAGGGTTTTTCTTTAGTTTTAACAAGGAAGCACTCCAATCCCAATTGTAATATGGAAGGAATACATGCAATAATTGGGAATGCAATGTCTTCAAAATGATGTTCTCTTTCAACTAAAGGTAATCCTTTAATGAGACGACATATATCATCAAAAGACAACCATACATACGCTACTGCAAGACATAAAAAAAACTTACATAGCAATGCAAAATACAAATATCTTTTCATTAATACTCAATTATAAACGTATAATAGGCCACTTAAATTTTATTAGCACCTATGTAAAAAATTAGACACTAAAAATAGAAAAGTTTTCAGATTTGCACCGCGTATTGCAATTTGAGAGTACAATGGCGCAATTATTTCAGCGGAAAAAGCCACTTTAATTACACCATTCGGCATCGGCAAATTCATCACAAAAACACCGAATGATTTACCACAAAAACACCGAATAAATCACCACAAAAACACCGAACAAATTACCACAAAAACGCCGAATGAATTACCACTAAAACACCGAATAGAAATGGGATATTAAATTATTATTCATATATTTGCAGCCGAAATACAAATACAATATTATGGAATACCTAGAGCGTATGGCCGACAGCCAAATACAGGAACGGTTGAACGCCTTTGGTGCGGTGCTGATTGAAGGTCCGAAATGGTGCGGAAAAACCACATCGGCCGAACACATCGCGGCAAGCGTCATCAAATTGCAAGACACCGAGATGAGAGCGCAGTACATTGCCACTGCCGCTACCAACCCCGCGCTTCTGCTACGGGGCGCCACGCCGCGCCTGATTGACGAATGGCAGGACATTCCCGCCTTGTGGGATGCCGTGCGCTCTACGGTTGACAGTCGCGGGCTGGAAGGCCAATTCATATTGACTGGGTCGAACACCGTAGACAAATCGCAGACGCTGCACTCTGGAAATGGACGCATATCGCAGATGGAAATGCTGCCGATGAGCCTGTGGGAATCGAAAGAGTCGAATGGCGAAATCAGCCTGAAAGACCTTTTCGACAATCCGCAAATAAACATCGAAGCGGTTTCCGACGTTGATATTGACCAACTTATCTTCATAACCTGCCGTGGCGGCTGGCCCGCGTCACTGCGGCTGCGCGACGACAAATCGAAACTTATGGTGGCGAAAAACTATTTCCGCACCGCCTGTAAAGAAGATGTGAGCAGGGTTGACGGTGTCTCGCGCGACGAGAAACTGGCTCGGATGATTCTGCGCTCGTATGCCCGCAACATCTCAACCCTGGCAAAGAAAACAACTCTGCTGGCCGATGTTTCGGCATCCGAAGAGATTGACTGCTCAATGGACACCTTCACTTCGTATGTCAAGGCATTCGAGAAACTGTTTATCATTCAGGACATTGGCGCGTGGTGCCCCGCCGTGCGCAGCAAAGATGCCATCCGCAACACACCCAAGCGGTCGTTCTGCGACCCAAGCATCGCCGTGGCGGCCCTGCAAATGACGCCGAGTTCGTTCACCACGCAACTCAAAACGTTCGGGTTTATGTTCGAGCAGCTGTGTATTCGCGACCTGAAAGCCTACACTTCGGACATCGACACGCACGTTGGCTACTATCACGACCGCTACGGCCTTGAAGCCGATGTGGTTCTGCATCTTAACGACGGCCGTTACGCGCTCATTGAGTGCAAATTGGGAAGTGGCGAGATTGAACTGGCCGCAAAGCATCTGCTGGAACTGAAACGACTGATTGCGGAACATAATAAAACCGAGAAACAGAACAAGATACGCGAGCCCGACCTTCTTCTGATTCTGACAGGCGGAATGTATGGATACCGCCGAGCCGACGGCGTGTATGTGGTTCCGCTTGCCTGCCTGAAGAACTGATTTGCAACGGTTTTCGCTCGTGCGGGAAAAACTTTTTGCCGCGCGAGTCGCCGTTTGCAATATTGAAACTACATTAGCGAACAATTTCAGACTGAAATGAAAGTAACTTTTTTAGGCACGGGGGCGTCGCACGGCATTCCGCTTGTGGGGTGCAAATGCGCAGTGTGTCAGTCGGTTAACCCGAAGGACAAGCGGCTGCGCAGTTCGGTTTACATTGAAGCCGAAGGGCGTCATCTGCTCATCGACCCTGGGCCCGACCTGCGGCAAGCGGCTCTGCGCGAAGGCTTTACGCAGATTGACGCCGTGCTCATAACCCACGAGCACAAAGACCACACCGCTGGCATCGACGACATACGAACCTTCAATTACATAATGCGCCGCGCCATTCCGTTCTACGCTCAGCCGCGCGTCACCGACACCATCCGCCGCGAGTACGCCTACGCCTTCAGCGAGCCGCACTATCCTGGCGCACCGCAGATTGAACTTCATCCGATTGGCAACGAACCGTTTGATGTTCAGGGTATTACGGTTACACCGATAAACGTTCTGCACGGCACCCTGCCCACCACGGGCTTCCGCATCGGGCAGTTCGCCTACATCACCGATGCCAAAACCATCGCCGACAGCGAGATGGCAAAACTGCAAGGTCTTGACACCTTGGTTATCAACGCTTTGCGCATTGAGCAGCACCCCGCGCACTTGAGTCTTGGTGAAGCGCTCGACATCATCGGCCAACTCAAGCCGCGCCGCGCCTATCTGACGCACATCAGCCACAAAATCCCTGTGTATGACGAACTTATAAAGATTCTGCCCGAGAATGTTCTGCCTGCTTACGATGGACTTTCGATATTTATTGATGGACTGATTAATTGATTGATAGAAGTAATAAATACGTCTTTCAAGAATATCACATAGAACAAAAAAAGTGTAATCTAAGGGATTACACTTTTTAACTATCAAAGCCTCTCTCCTATTTGTCAAACGTGAAAACAAAGTCCTTGAGTGTACAGAGTGATTTCTCTTTGATGTCGGACTTAAAGACGAAGTAGATGGCGTGCTTGCCTGCAAGATAATTCTCTTTGGCCTCATCAGAGATGCCAATAGCCACATTCCAATCAGTTTTCTCCCAACTGCCATTTATTTTTGTCTCGCCAATCTTTTTTCCGCCTTGCGATTCCCAGGGGCGGTCGAGCATAATCTCGATGGTGCCGTCAATTCCTTCGGGAATAAGCCGCAAAACGAGCATCAGATTAGCCTTGTTGACCATACGCTCAGCCTCAAAATTGAAGTACTTATAACCAACAATCGAGCCATCGGTGTTGTTCACCACCGGATTGGTGTTGTTGCGGATGTCGTAAGGCGCATCAAACTTATCGCTACCGCCGTAGGTGGCTGCCACATACGAGCCATAGAATGTGTTGTTCGGCCAGTTGTGCTCGGCCTTCTTCGGACCTGTGTACCAGCAAGCTATGCCGGCAGAGTGAGTCTCAAACGGATCAAGTCCGTTGAGCGCGAAACCTTCCGACGTGTATTCGCCTTCGCTGATGACAACCTTACCACCTTTGCCTTCCTCAACCTCAACGCTGATTGGCGCAACCATTGCCTGGCGGGCGTACTCGTTGAGTCCGGTCTGGCGATGGTAGAAAACATACCACTGACCATTAATTTCGCAGATGCTGCCGTGGGTATTGCCGTCGATGGTGGCCGAAGCGATGGTGTCGCCCTGTTCATTCACCTCGCGGCCGCGACCGTCGATAATGGTGCCACCGTAGGTCCAAGGTCCAAGCGGATTATCGCTGTAAGCGTAAGCTAAAGTGTAGTTCGACAGCGGAAGACCAAACTCGCCCTCTTTCGAGAATCGACTGTAGATGAACACATATTTGTCTTTTATCTTGCGGATTGACGATGCCTCGAAGAAGCTGAACACACCCTCTTGCATACGTCCCGAAACCATATCCTCGACAATCTTTGTCCCTGGCTTCACTGTTGCCATTGTCGTGGGGTCAAGTTCGGCGGCGTATGAGCGGTTGAAGCCCCAGTAGCCATAAATCTTGCCATCGTCATCGACAAACACAGCCGGGTCGAACTGCAGGACACCATCGGTTACGTTCGGGTTCTGCCTGCTCCAGTTGCATACCTCAAACGGGCCATCAGGACGCGAACTTTTGCAGACCATTCCGTTACGGCCGCCAGCCTGGTTGTTGGGGTATAGATAATACGTTTTCGAGCCATCGGCATTGGTTACCAGCGTAACGTCGGGCGCAAATAGCACGTCGGCTGTGCTGTCGGGGCGTAGAAGCTCGCCGTTGGCATTCTTGTTTATACGGAAAATCTCGCCGTCGTAGCGCCAATGCATTAGGTTGTCGACAGGCGCCGACCAAACCACCAGCTCAAGACCGCAGTACTCGGTGAGGCGGCTGTCGTGCGAGCCGTAGATATAGACGCGCTGCTGGCCCGGATTATCGGGATCCTCGAAAACGTATGGTTCGCCGTCGGGAATGTGCTCCCAGAGCGGCAGGAACGGGTTGCCTGGCATTGCCGGAACACTATCGGCCACGACCGATGTCTGACTTGAACACGATGTGATGAGCGTTGCGCCGCATACAGCCGCAAGCCCTAAAATACTGTTACGCAGTGTGTTGTGTTTCATTTCGATAGATTTTTGAAGTTGCTTTTTTGAAATTGGTTGACAAGTTAATCTTTTCAGCGATATGCAGTACAATAGTTTTCTCTCATTTGTTTAAAAACGCCTTAAAATAATCCCGCAGGTTCTTGTCCTCACAATACACATAACAGCCTTTTTGACCGCGAGTCAACAGAGTTTTGTAAGTGTTAAGCAAGAGACGGTGTGCAAGTTCTGGGCTTGTTGTTCTATTCCTAATGCCCGATGATTTGTCATCCTTCGATATCATGTCCTGATGAGTCTCAACCTTGTGCGTTTCAGGGTTATAGGTTAAATCCCTTCCGATGAATACACCAACATAGTCGAATTCAAGGCCTTGCGCTGTGTGAATACAACCAACCTCCTCAAAAGAGTTGGGATTGATAGCCCAAATATTGTCTCCTGGAAGGTTCCATTTAGCCTTGAATCCATCTTCAAGGTATATGTCATACTCATCGCGGTTGTTCTTCACATTCCAATTGTAACAGTATCCAGCCACCATTCTTGCCTTATTATTGATTTTGTTTTTCTCACGCAAGACATTACGCAGGTCATTAGGATTATCAAAGACTTGGAAATCATAATTCAAATCCGATAGTTCAACATCTACCGTTTCTTTAGCACGCTGCAACAATTTGTCAATGAATTGAATGTAGGCATCGCTGCCATTGCATCTGAATTGGGAAACAAGTTTGGCTTCCGCTCGCATTACAAATATGCTGCGAAGATCTCTACAACATTTTTCCACCTCTGCTACAGAGCCTATATCTTTAATTGTGATTGCTTGGTCTTCATCGAGCAAAAAAATAGTACACAATGATGCATTAATACAGTCCCAAACATGATTTTTCCCGTATTGGTCTCGGATAAGGCGATGGGCTTCATCAACTATAAGGCAATCGAAGAAATTGCTCTTGTAAGCCGACAAGCCGAAAGAAGATTTAAACAATCCTTCTATGTTGACTTTCTTTTTTGCATCCGATTTTGTAAGCAGTTCTTTGAACACATCGCGCGGTGCGCGGTTTTTAGTAATATAACTGGCATTCCATTTCTTGTTTATAAACTCCATCAGCAAGTTGATAGCAAGTACCGATTTCCCTGTTCCTGGACCTCCTTGTATAACGATTGTGCGTTTCTTTTCGTCCTTCTTGCATTGCGTCATTGTCTTAACGCACATATCGTAGACAACTGCTTGCTCGTCGAGCAGCATAAACTCTTTGTTTCCTTTCACCATCGAAACGAGTGAGTCTTGCAGTGCCTTTGTCGGGCGGATTCGTCCGTTATCAATTAAATAGAGCAGGTCGCCTTTCGATGATTTCTTTGTAACATACTTCTTTACAAAATCGGAGAATTTTCCAACTTCATTCTTTATGAAAAATGGGGCTGCCTTGTACCACTGCTCATAAATCGGGTTGGCCAAAACGCTCTTGCTTTCGGGTGCAAAATTGTGCAGATACGCACACGGCACAATTTTTATGTTTTCATCTGAAACGGTTTGTGCATAGTTGTAGATGAATCGTGAATAGGCATAAGCCTGATACGATGGATGGCTCACGATTCTATCAGCATTTGCCACGTATGTCCGAACGCAATATGTCATTTCATCATCTACCACTTCGGCAGTTGTCCATTGCTTGAGTTCAACAATTACCACATTGTTATTGTTGTCGGCATCGGAACCAGAGATGATGAAGTCAACGCGTTTTGAAGTCAAAGGTATTTGATACTCAATGGCTATCCGTACATCATCGTCGATGTCTTTGCTGTCGACAATATTCCTCATAAACTGCATTGAATTCTGCCAAGAGATATACTCTCGGTCTTGCCCAGCGCAAAGGCCATATTTACGTGTCAATTCAAGAATCTTATCCGCAATCTCATTGTTAACCACATCGCTGACAAACTGCGCTTTAGAATCGTTGTAGACTATCACGTTTGTAAGGTTTAAAGTTCATTGTACTTCTTCGCATTCCCCTTAGCTTTCTCCACTGGATACTTTTCGGCATTCCTGGCGAGTTTATCAAGAACAATTTGTTTAATGTTCAAGTTGTATTTGCTTGCAATAAGAATCGCATAGTTGAACACATCAGCAAGTTCTTCCTTTACCTTCTCTATTTTGGCTTCTTCGGGCTTTTTCCAAAGAAAGCATTCAAGCAGTTCGCCAGCCTCAACGCTCAAGGCAATGGCCAAGTCCTTTGGATTGTGAAATTGATCCCAATCGCGCTCTTCGGTGAACTGCACAATTCCCTGTTGTAATTCTTCAATGTCTGTCATAATAATCTGGAGTATACCAAGTCTATTGTACGTTTTATTTCAAATTCGTTTTATGCAAATGTAACAAAGTAAACAATCAATTTGAAATCCGTAATACATTGTTTGCTCATCCCCCATTTGTGAATTCTCTAAACAGTTCAATTATCATTTCATTTGCTTATTGAATCCTCATTGTGCCGTTTGAAGATTTCTAACAACACTTTCTCGGGGAAATAATTACAAAAATTTTAAGTCGATTTAAGTAGCGATAAATAAGTCGCACTTTATCGTCATTTAAGTCGCGTTACAAATATGTAGCAAATATGATGTGAAAAGCCCCCAAATGCCAATATTCGGACAATACTTAAGAAACAAAAAAAGAGTGTAACTTTTTGAGTTACACTCTTTTAATATCAATTGCTTTTTGTGGGGTTATTTACCTCATTTTACCTCCTCAAAATCAACGTCCGTAACCTCATCACCACCGTTCTTGCCACCATTGTTGGCCTGCTGTTGCTGACCAGCGTTTGGCTGAGCCTGTTGGGCTTGGGCCTGAGCGTTGTACATATCCTGCGAAGCGGCTTGGAAGGCGGTGTTCACTTCGTTCATTGCAGCGTCGATGGCGGCAATGTCCTGAGCCTTGTGAGCGTCTTTCAGTTTGTTCAGCGCGCTCTCGATGGCCGATTTCTTGTCGGCAGGCAGTTTGTCACCGTACTCCTTCAGATTCTTCTCTGTTTGGAAAATCATTGAGTCGGCCTGATTGATTTTGTCGATGCGCTCCTTCTCCTTCTTGTCGGCTTCGGCGTTGGCCTCGGCTTCGGCCTTCATACGCTTGATTTCGTCGTCAGACAGACCCGACGATGCCTCGATGCGGATTTTCTGCTCCTTGCCAGTGGCCTTGTCTTTGGCCGACACGTTCAGGATGCCGTTGGCGTCGATATCGAATGTAACCTCAATCTGCGGCACACCACGCGGTGCGGGCATAATGCCGTCCAGGTGGAAGCGACCGATGGTCTTGTTGTCCTTGGCCATTGAGCGCTCGCCCTGAAGCACGTGAATCTCAACCGATGGCTGATTGTCGACAGCCGTTGTGAAGGTTTCCGATTTCTTTGTCGGGATGGTGGTGTTGGCCTCGATGAGTTTGGTCATCACGCCGCCCATAGTCTCGATGCCGAGCGAAAGCGGGGTAACGTCGAGCAGCAGCACGTCTTTCACGTCGCCAGTCAGAACGCCGCCTTGGATTGCAGCGCCGATGGCAACCACCTCGTCGGGGTTAACGCCCTTCGACGGTGCCTTGCCGAAGAATTTCTCCACAGCCTGTTGGATGGCAGGAATACGTGTTGAGCCGCCCACCAGAATCACCTCGTTGATATCGTTAACTGTCAAACCAGCGTTCTGCAGAGCCGATTTGCAAGGTGCGATTGTACGTTGGATAAGGTCGTCAATCAACTGCTCGAATTTTGCGCGGGTCAGCGTGCGAACCAAGTGACGTGGAACGCCGTCGACAGGCATAATGTAAGGCAGGTTGATTTCGGTCGATGTGGTGTTCGAAAGTTCGATTTTTGCCTTCTCGGCAGCCTCTTTCAAGCGTTGCAGAGCCATTGGGTCCTTGCTCAGGTCAACGCCGCCGTTCTCGTCTTTGAACTCTTGAACCAGCCACTCAATGATGCGGTGGTCGAAGTCGTCGCCGCCCAGGTGGGTGTCGCCGTCGGTGGCCTTCACCTCAAACACGCCGTCGCCAAGTTCAAGCACCGACACGTCGTGGGTACCGCCGCCGCAGTCGAACACAACAATCTTCATATCCTTGTTGGTCTTGTCAAGGCCGTAAGCCAGGGCAGCCGCAGTAGGCTCGTTCACAATACGGCGGACGTTCAGGCCCGCAATCTCGCCAGCCTCTTTGGTAGCCTGACGCTGTGAGTCGTTGAAGTAAGCGGGCACGGTGATTACGGCGTCCGTAACTTCCTGTCCCAGATAGTCTTCGGCAGTTTTCTTCATTTTCTGAAGAATGATGGCCGAAATCTCCTGCGGTGTGTACAGGCGGCCGTCGATGTCGACACGCGGGGTGTTGTTGTCGCCCTTCACAACCTTGTAAGGCACACGGTTGATTTCGTTTGTCAGATTGTCGTAGCGCTCGCCCATAAACCGCTTGATTGAGAAGACGGTCTTCTGCGGGTTGGTGATGGCCTGACGTTTTGCAGGGTCGCCCACTTTGCGCTCGCCGCCGTCAATAAAGCCGATTACCGAAGGCGTTGTACGTTTGCCTTCGCTGTTTGCAATAACCACAGGTTCGTTGCCTTCCATCACGGCAACGCAAGAGTTTGTGGTTCCTAAGTCGATTCCAATTATCTTTCCCATAATATTTAAATTTTAAATTGTTGTTCAATTTTTAAAATTGATTGCCCAACGATTGACAATCTCTGTGCCAGACGATTTTTGCCCGCTTTTGGCCGCCGCTGTCCGAATTTTTGTCAGTCCGCAGAGCGATTCGGCCCGAAACGTGTCAGTGTTGTATGACAGAATGGCGGAATGATTCTAACTTAAACTTAAACCAGAAACGTAAAGACAAACAAAAAAACGTAAACAGTCGGTCTGTCCAGATCTGTTTACGTTTTCTGTTTGCGTTACCTATTACTTATATCACTCATCTTTTTTCAGCACACACTCCATGCGCTCAATCTGACCGTCGTTATGCGCCGGAGCAATCTCGAGCAGTCTGCATAAGAGTGCATAAACATCTGTGTTATAGAGTCGTGGAGCAGCAAATCCGTTTTTGAAAGATGGTCCCTCGGCATAGAAAATACCCGACATAAGACTATTGGCGTTGTCGTAGCCATGAACTCCTGCAGGCAGCGAACGTTTATTGTTGTAAATCTGCACCTTACTGCTATCCGAGAGAATAACCACATCGCCCATGCGCACAGTTGCCGAGCAATGGAAACGCTCAGGCAAATCGGCACGCAGACAAGCACTGATACCGTTCACATCCTTCAAAACCGACAAAAGCGAATCGGCGCAATCTTTCTTGCAATAGGCCAACGAGATGGCTGGCGAGCAAATCACTGTGTCAACCCATTCGTGACGCACATATTTTCCCAAATCGACAATGCTCAGCGTGTCAGCCTGCACCATCCCGTGGTCCGAAAGGACAATAAAATTGATTGAATCGCAGAAATTTAACGATGCCAACCGTTGACGGAAATAGCCTACCAGACTGTCAACCGACTCAATGGCTGCAATCGTTTTTGGCGAGTCGGGGCCGAACCTATGCCCCACCTTGTCAGTTTCCTCAATATAGCACATTGCCAAGTGCGGACGTTTGTCATAATCAACTGACAAACATTCTATTATTGAGTCGATTCGTGCCTTGTATGGTTCGTCTGCACTGTACGATTGCCACCATGTCGGGCGGTAGCCCTTAATTGTAGCATCGCATCCAACCCACATGTTCACAGCCGATTTAATTTTTTGTGATTCAGCTGTTACCCATATTGGCTCGCCGCCATAGAAACGGCCGTCGGCCACCTTTTCTGGGGCGGACTTTGTATAGATTTGCTTTGTTTGCGGAATCATAAAGTTATTGGCCACAATACCGTGATTTTCAACATATAATCCTGTAGCCAATGTGTAATGATTGGCAAACGTGAGCGACGGGAAAACAGGCTGCAATTCGGCAGCCCTGACACCATTCTTTTGAATTGAATCCAAATTTGGGGTATTAGCAATATCTTGATAATCAAACCGGAATCCATCCAGCGACAATACAACGGTGTACATTCGCGGCTCAACCTCACGGTTTCGCAGACGGCTCACATAGGCATCTTGGGCGACAACAATGCCCAAAAACACCACAAACAGCACAAAGGCAATTCGTTTAAAGTTCATTTTCAACTATTTATTTTCTTCAGGGAAACGCAGTTTGTCGCCAGCATCGTTCACAACCGAGCGCATCCATTTTTCGTCGTAGCCTGGCTGCTCCACTTTCGGCGCGTAATATTTGTAGCCTGCAGGCACTGCGCGCGGCGTCTTCACGTTGCCATCCATATATTTGACAAATAGATATTTATAAAAATCTTTCCAATCACGCACCAATTGTTCGGCGGTGTTAACCGAGAAATCGGTCAGATATTCAACTGCAACATCTTGATTATCATTAAGTAACGCTTGTGCAGCCTTGTCAACAGCCTTCACACAATTCTCAAACTTACCCTCAAAAGCCGCTTGCTTGGCCTCAACCTCGGGGTGAATCAGGCTGTAGCGCGTGTAGGCGAAGTTCGAAACCTGACTGAACGCCCAGAAGGCCGCCGTCTCCGAGAATTCCATTATCGAGCCGTTGCCCACCGCAAAACAGTTCGGCACGGCGGTCATACTTGCGTACATCGGGCAATAGACGGTGCTGCCAGCGTCATCGGTGCCGAACCAGAACAGGCCGCCCATCTTGTTCGGCAGCCAGCCGCGGCACTGCGCTACAAACGAGAAACCTGTCTGCTGAGTGGCTGTGGTGCGCTCGTTCACATATTTTTTGCCGTCAACCTCGAAATCCATCGGACGCCAGCGGTACGGGCAGTGCCACGGCCCAGCACCTATGTCTTGTGACATATCCAACTCTGTGCCTTCCAAGTGGTTACGCATATTGTGCATCATCTGCGCCAACGACACTTTTGCTTTTGGCTTAACCCAAAGCGGAATTCTGTTGTTAGCATAACCAGTTGATTCATCGTGTTTTATATCAACACCTTTGGCATAATCCCAATATTGCGCCATTCCGTCGGCCACATCGTTGAAGAACGCCCAGACACGAATCTCACAAGCACGCGCGCCAACAAAATCGACAGGTGCGTATGTGTCTGAAAAACTGAAGTTTGACTTATTCACATTGTCGCTGATATAGCCTTTGGCGCGAGCGAAATCCATCACATCGGCAGCATAAACGGTAGTGATTTGCTTGTCGAAAATGCGGTCCATCTGCTCCGACGAAATCGAAGTCGGGTCGTCGTTCCACGGGAAAGTGGTGATTCGCGCCTGATTTGCGTGCGCGCACACATATCCGTCAGGAATTTGACGGGCCACCCAAACTGCGCCTTTATTCTTGTTAATCAAGCCTTTCTTGGTTTTCTGAATATCCATTCCCTTGCCAATCAACTCAAAAATCCAAACCTCGTTGGGGTCGGCAATCGAGAACGACTCGCCCTCACTTGCATAGCCGTATTTTGCGACCAATTCAGTCATAATCTTAATAGCCTCACGAGCCGAAGTAGCACGCTGTAAAGTAATGTAAATCAGGCTGCCGTAGTCCATAATAGCAGTCGAATCGCCCCAAAGTTCCTCGCGGCCGCCATAAGTTGTCTCGCCTATAACCACCTGATTTTCATTCATATTGCCGATTACGTTGTAAGTCTTGGCGGCCTGCTCAATCTGCCCCATATACTTGCCTGTGTCCCAATCATATACATCGAGCATTGTACCTGCGGGATAAGTTGCTGCGGGCCAATGATATAACTCACCATAAAGCACGTGCGAGTCAGCGGCATAACTCACCATCGACGAGCCGTCAGCCGATGCGCCAGGCGTTACAAGGAAATTTGTGCAAGCCATTGTCGGCACTACCGCCAACGAGACAGCAAATGTTAGAAGAGTTTTATTGTTCATATCGATATAATTAATTGTGTTATACTTATTTGCTTGTGCGATAAACAGCTCCGCCAATATTGTCGCAACATGCGCCAGTTACCGTCTTCAAGCAATTGGGAAGGCCGAAATAACGCAGCACTCCCAAAAATGCAAAAATTATCGCCTCTTTGAATTCTATCTCCGATTTATCAGGAATCACGATGCCATGCTTGGTATTATTTTTAAGACATTCAATAAAATAACTATTAAATACACCACCACCTGTCACCAATACATCACATTTGCCGTCGGCTGCAATTGCCTTTGCAATCTGATATGCGGCATGTTGATAGTATGTTGCCAAAAGATTCTCAATATCAGTGCGTTGATCGAACAATGGCAATATTTCCGCATCAACAAACTCGCGCCCGAGCGATTTTGGCGGGTGCAGACTATAATATGGTATGGCGTTCAATTTTGCAAGCAACTCCTTATCAACCATTCCATTACGGCCAAGTTCACCGCCTTTGTCAAACTCAAGGCCAATACGGCGCGTAAGTGTGTTTGCCACAATGTTCATCGGACAAATATCGTAAGCAATACGTTGATTATCAAAGTTATCAAACGAAATATTGGCAAACCCACCCAAATTCAGGCAGTAATCGAAATTGCCGTAAAGCAACATATCACCTATAGGAACCAGTGGCGCGCCATTGCCGCCCAAAGCCACATCGGTAGTGCGAAAATCGCAAATTGTGTCTAACCCAGAAACGGCCGCAATATGAGCACCAGAACCTATTTGCAGCGTCAGGCCTTTTTGCGGCTCGTGAAAAACGGTGTAGCCGTGGCTCGCCACGAAACGTGGATTGCAATGATTTTCATCGACATACTTTTTTACCAACCCACCCAAAAATCGGCCGTAATCGACATCCAACTGCGCTAAATCGTGCCCTGATAGTTCGTGGCTATGTTTAAGACGCTCAAGCATTTCGGGCGTATATGGATAGACTTTGCCTACTCTCGTTGAAAACGACCACTCGCCTCCATCATAACTAAAATCGCAGCAGACAACATCAACCCCATCGAGCGAAGTGCCCGACATAACACCAATTGCCTCTATTTCTTTTTTTTGCGTCACTTAAATTTCGTTTTGGGAAGTTTTTCGGAATAGTTGGCAACGTTGCCACAATTATCGGTCACCATCATCTCAAGTTGGTATGAATCAGCCAGTTTCAAGTACTCATCGGCCTCGTAGGTTATTGATTTTGTTTTGGGGTCGTACTTAAGCAGAATCCACTCGCCATTGATTGACGCCGAATAGGATTTTATGCCCGCCAAATCGTCATCGATAGTAAATTTTAGCACGTTAACCGGTTGGTTTGCAATCGATTTAATGGTTGGTGGCACGCTGTCGGCCTGAATACGGTAAGTGCCGAATTCCGACAAAGTGGCCTCAACGTAACCGTTTTTATACTTGCCGCCAATGCCCGAAACCTTCTCACCTATGACCGACACCAGCAGCAACTTCGACGTTGGCACCTTGTCGCCAAGACACTTTATTCGAGTGTTGTACGACCTCACAAGCGGAATGGCGGTCGAACCGATGGTGTAAGTTGACGAATACGAGCCGATTACAATATTGGTATCGACTTTCAAGTTGAAGTAAATCGAATCGAAGAAAGTTTGTTTCGCAAAATCGAGCACAATGCCAGCCGTATCAAACTTGTGTTGGTCCTGCCACGAAAGCAACTTGCCCTCAGGCTTTTGCGCCGACTTATCGAGTGCCACACCCTGAAGATATGTTTCAAACGTGGCCTTATTTCCGTAAACGTCGTAGGCATCGATTTTCACCTTTTTCACCTTGCCCACAGGCACCGTTATCAAGCCACGGTTTTGCATTGTTGGGTAAAGCTCAATCCGGTTGTTACTCTCGACAAACAGTCTGTAAGCCACCGTTTTACTTGTCATCAACGCCTCGTAATCGGCAATGCTGCTCACATATTTTGTCTGCGAAAATGGCACGCCGTCGATACGCATTGTGAGCACAATTTGGTCGCCGTCCCACACATCGAACTGATAAACGCCGCAACGGTTGTTGGCACCGTTCAGATAATCGTCGCATTTGATGCCAAGCCCCACTGTGCCCGACACTTGAATAGTATCGGCACCCACCGGCTTGTAAATCTTGCCAACCTTCTGAACTCTGACGGTATTGCGAGCATACTTCCCGGCGACCTGCGAGTTACTGTTGCCCGGGAACACTGTGAACAGCGCCATTCGCGGCGGAATGTCATCTTTTATATCGAAGCCCAGAAACAAACCGTTGAGCGGACAGGCATCACGTGTGTCGCGAATCTCAAAATGCAGGTGCGGGCCGCCTGACGAGCCCGTATTTCCCGACAGACCAAGCACTTCGCCCTCGCTGACAGGCATTTCATCGGGCTTCAGAAACAAATCAACGGCAAAACTCTTGCGCTTGTACTGCGCATCGCGTACGTAGCGGCCAATCTGAATATTGAACTCGCGCATATGCGCGTAAAGCGACGTGTAACCGTCTGGGTGTGTGATATATACTGAATGTCCATAGCCAGTTGGCGACACCTTGATGCGCGACACGTAGCCGTCTTTCACGGCATAGACGCGGAAGCCCTCCTTGCCCTGCGTCTTCATATCGAGACCGGCGTGAAAATGACCGCTGCGCAACTCGGCAAAATTTCCCGAAAGGTAAATCGGAATATGCAACGGTATCTTCCAGCCCAAAGTGTCGAGTTTGAGCTGCGCGAGAGCGGCGTTGGCCGCAAAAACAAGTGCCAGAAGTGCAAATATTTTGCTCTGTCTATTCATTATCAATCTTTTAATAATATAATCCTCCCCGCTAATCAGACACGCAAAATAAGAAAAAAACGGTGGCAAACAGTTGACTGATAAATAAGGTATGAACGCTGGGGTGTTGATATTTAGGGGAGTTATTTAGTACTGAAAGCCTGAGACTTTTCGACCACACAATATGTAGTCCCGCATTGTTCTAAAGGTATATTTTCTCAAAAATCACCATTCTGAGCTAAATACCGAAAAAACTCCGTGTAGCTGTTTGCAAATTCAAAATCAATCAGTAATTTTGCACCTCGATTTTTAACAAATAAAAATTTAATTTTATGTCAAACAGTTACGAAACCGTTTTCATTGCAAATCCCGTTTTGTCTGCACCACAGATGAAGGAAGCGGTTGACAAATTCAAAGGCGTTATCACCGATATGGGAGGTGAAATCGTTTACGAGGAGGACTGGGGCCTCCGGAAATTGGCTTATCCAATTCAAAAGAAATCCACAGGCTTCTACTATCTTGTAGAATTCAAGGGCGAGGGCAACATTATCGGCAAGCTCGAGACCGAGTACCGCCGCGATGAGCGCATTATGCGTTTCCTCACCATGAAGATGGACAAGTTTGCCGTTGAGTACGCAAACAAAAAAAGAAGTATGAAATCTGAACCAAAGAAGGAGGATTAAGCCATGTCACAGAGTCAATCAGAAATCAGGTATCTTACCCCGATGACGGTAGATATCAAAAAGAAAAAGTACTGCCGTTTCAAAAAGAACAAAATCAAGTACATCGACTACAAGGATCCAGAGTTCCTGAAGCGTTTTCTGAACGAGCAGGGCAAGATTCTTCCCCGTCGCATCACTGGTACTTCACTGAAATACCAACGCAAGGTTGCCACCGCAATCAAAAGAGCACGCCACTTGGCTTTGCTCCCGTATGTAACTGATATGCTTAAATAAGAGGAGGATTGGATATGGAAATTATATTGAAACAGAACGTTCCAAATTTAGGTTACAAAGACGATATCGTTACCGTTAAAGACGGTTACGGACGTAACTACCTGATCCCCCAGGGCCTGGCAATTGTAGCTACTGAGGCCGCAAAGAAGATTTTAGCTGAGAACAAAAAGCAACGTGCTCACAAAGAAGAGAAAATCAAGAACGACGCAATGGCACTGCGTGCTCAAATCGAGGCTCTTACCATCGTTATCGGCACAAAAGCCAGTTCAAATGGCAAAATCTTCGGTTCAGTCAACAACATCCAACTTGCCGAGGCTATCCAAAAGCAAGGTGTTGAGGTTGACCGCAAAAGCATCCTTGTTAAAGGCGACAACATCAAAGAACTTGGCAAATATGTTGCCAAAATCAAACTTCACAAAGAAGTTGAGTTCGAGTTGCCATTCGAAGTTGTTGCAGAATAAATCTGAAACACACAATAAGAAAAAGCCGTTCCATTTGGAGCGGCTTTTTTTGTTGATATGGAATTAAATTCTTTCTTAACCAACAGGATTTGTCTTTCCTGAAGAATCTTCTCTTCAGTTCTGCATCGCTTTGTCCATCGCGTCGCTGATGCGACCGAACACATCGTCGAGCGAACCAATGCCATCAACCGAGACAAACTTCCCTTGTGCCGAATAAAAGTCTATCACTGGCTGAGTTTGCTTGTGGTATACAGCAATGCGGTTGTTAATGATGTTTTCATCCTGATCATCGGCACGACCCGACACTTTTCCTCGTTCAAGAATACGGTTACGCAATTCGTTGTCGTCAACATCGAGCGCGAGCATCTGCGTAACACTCTGGCCTTGTTCGGCAAGCATATTGTCGAGCCAAGCAGCCTGTGTTGTAGTGCGAGGGAAACCGTCGAAAATGAAGCCGGCAGCTTCTTTATTGTTGGCTACATTCTTTTTAACCATTTCCTCAACAAGACTGTCAGGCACAAGATTCCCATTGTCGATGAGTTCCTTTATCTTGTTGCCTAGTTCCGAACCCGAATTTTTCTCGGCGCGCAACAAATCGCCGGTCGACAAGTGTACCAAACCGTATTTGTTGATAATGTTTTCTGATTGGGTTCCTTTACCCGAACCCGGAGGTCCAAAGATTACAAGATTAAACATTTATGTATTAAGTTTTTAAGTTTTCTTATATGTTTTATTCAAATTCTTCAATCCTCAATTAATGTGCCAAATCATACCACCTTATAAATATCTTTCAAGTTTCGTCCCAACCCATCATAATCGAGGCCGTAGCCGATGATGAAATCGTCGGGAATTGAGAACCCGAAGTAGTTGATGGCCAATTTCTCGTGACATTTGCCAGGCTTGAACATCAGCGTAGCTATCTTCACTTCGGCGGGGTCGAACTGCTTCAGATAATCGAGCAAGTCAACCATCGTCTTACCCGTGTCGACAATGTCTTCAACAATCACCACGGTTTTGCCTTTCAAATTCTCATTCAAGCCGATAAGCTCACGGACTTTACCCGTTGAGTGGTCGCCCTCGTACGATGTGAATTTCACAAAGCTGATTTTGCATGGCATGTCGATTCCGCGCAAAAGGTCGGCGGCAAACATGAAACTGCCGTTCAGAATGCACAAAAACACGACATCCTTGCCCGCAAGATCGGCGTTCATCTGGCTGGCAACTTCAGCCACACGCGCTTGAATCACATCGGCAGTGACCGAAACCTTGAACCTTTTTCCGTTGACTTCAACTTCGTTTTGCATAGCATTACCCCCTTTGCAAAAATCGGCGCAAATGTATCAATTAAAAGAATCGTTCCGCTTATTTTTATAGGTGTATCGTTTTTTTCTCGATGATTGCCTAAAAGGTTCGGTTATTTGCCCAAGTTTGACCAATGGGCCGAAAGCGTTGGCTAAAAAGGACAAACGATGGCAGCGGTGTTTGAAAAAACTATATATTTGCATTGTTAATAACAATAAAGGAGGAACTGCTTATCGAAAAAATAATTACTCTCGAACTAACTAAAAAAGGAGGTAGTTATGGAACTGCATAATCAATCTGATTGTGTTTTAGTTAAGCAGTACATTGCCGGACAAACCCAATGTCTCGAAATTTTGATTGATAGGTATAAGAACCGAGTGTTCTCCTACATCATGATGGTTGTCAAAGACCGCGAACTCGCCGAAGATATTTTCCAAGACACATTCATAAAGGTAATCCGCTCTCTCGACAGTGGAACTTACAAAGATGACGGGCGTTTCTGTCCATGGGTGATGCGCATTGCCCACAACCTGATAATCGATTTCTACCGTCGCGACAAGCACCTCCCGACGGTCTCTGGCGACGACGAAGAGAAAGCCATCTTCAAGACTATCGGCATTTTCGATGAGAGTGCAGAGGACAAGTGTCTTGCCAAGCAGTCGCACGCCGATTTGAAACAGATGATTGCCAAACTGCCGCCCGAACAGTGTGCCATTGTAAAATATCGTTATGTCTATGACATGAGTTTCAAAGAGATAGCCGATTTGACAGGTGTCAGCATCAACACGGCTTTGGGCCGGATGCGTTATGCGCTTATCAATCTGCGCAAGATGATGAACATTACGGTTGAGGATGAAGATTGACCAGATTGTCTGTTGATTATGATAGAAAAGAGGCGTGGCGACACGCCTTTTTTATTTTCACCTGTTGGTTCTCTGAGGATTACAGTTCGATGTTGAACCTATCCGCATCAAGCACAGTCGGAAATTTCTCGCGGAAGGCATTCAGTTTGCTGAGCGAGACGGTAGCGCGGCCAATGCCCACTGTGTTTTCGGGCAAACGGCTCAACACGCTGCCGTAAATGTCGATGACAGCGCTACCGCCAGAATATTCGATGTCGAGACCGTCAGTACCCACGCGATTGACGCCCACCACGTAGCATTGGTTCTCGATGGCGCGTGCACGCAAAAGTGTTTCAAAAACATCGTGGCGAGCAGTGGGCCAGTTGGCAACGCAGAGCATAAGGTCGTAATTGTTATTGGAGTTGCGTAACCAGACGGGGAAACGCAGATCATAGCAGACCACGGGACGTATGTGCCAACCTCTGAAGTAAACGATTTTCAACTCCTTCCCTGCCGTAAGTGTTTCGTTCTCGCACCCCATTCGGAACAGGTGACGTTTGTCGCACCATTCCAGCCGGCCGTCGGGCATTGCCATAAGCAGGCGGTTGTAATAGTGTCCGCCATCGACAATTATCTGGCTTCCAGCCACGGCTGCATTCTTCTCATGTGCTTTCCACAGCATCCAATCCACAAGCGGGCCATCCATTGGTTGGACGGTGCCATTGAGTTGGTTTGTAAAGCCGGTGGCGAACATCTCGGGTAGCACAATCAGGTCGGCGTCAGCTATGCCGTCAATCATTATATCGTATTGGCGCAGATTGCCTTCAATATCGTGCCACTTGATGTCGGGCTGGACGTAGGCGATATTGAGCAAGTCGGTCATAGGCGGACGCAGTCAGGGGTGAATTGCTTCGGTCGTTTAGCCGTGGGGTTCATCCTGAGGTAATACTGGCGCATGTACTCAAAGTCAGCATCAATGTCATCGGTCGGAACAAAACGCTCACCAATGATAGCGTGTTTTGTTCCATAGTCGAGAACGCTCAGGTAAATTGGCACATTGGCCTGTTTTGCAATGAAATAGAAGCCGCGTTTCAGTTTGTGAGTCAGTTTTCGAGTACCTTCGGGAGTGATGCAGACGCAGAACTCGTCATTCTTATTGAAATAGGCAATCACTTGCTCAACCATGCCGGCCGAACGGTTACGGTTGATTGGAACAGCCCCCAACGCCTTGAGCAACAGCCCAACAGGAAAGAAGAACATCTCTTTCTTGATGAAAATCTTTGGTGAAAATCCCGCCGAAGAAAATACCAACTTACCCCACACGAAATCCATCATGCTTGTGTGCGGCATGGCAATGACTACGAATTTCTTGTCGGTTGGAGCACTGTCCATAATTTTCCAACCAAACAATTTCAGAATAAAGCCGCTGAGTCGTCTCATTAATGTGTGTACAGAATAGTTATTGGGTATAGCGCCGAATCGTTTTTAAAAAGTATTTGCGGAATGGTGTCGCGATAAGTCAGCCGCAATTCGGTTTCGTTCAGATTGTTGATGCTCATCATAATCGGCTCGGGTGTCTCAGGATTTAGTACAATGCTGTCTTCGCTTTGTGTGAATTTCCATGTTCCAATATGCTCAAATTTGAAAATCTGCGTATTGTTCTCACAGGTATTCTCTCCAAGAGAAATCTCATACCGACCGCTACTGAAGATCTCAATCTGGTCGTCTTTCAAACATTCGGGGCAGATTGGCGACTCAAGCAAGTTCATTTCCGCATTGTCGCCCGTCGGGATAATCACTCCGCTCAAATTCCACTTCCCCGCGGCAAGCATGTTCAAATTCGAAGTCTGCTCGGTATCACTGCCGCAAGCGAACAGCAGGCATATCAGCAATATTGGTGACAGTTTTCTCATTAATTGATTATTGATGAGTGTGGTTTTCCGTTTTTGAATGTCTCAATCAGAATGGCCTGCAGCACAACATCATCATACGACAGATTCCAGTTCTTGTTGTTCATCAGTTTCTTATACGAATCGCCACCAATATATTTGCTACGTGTCAAGTCAATCTGCACGCCATTGGTCGACCATCGGTAGAACTCATATTCATAGTCGCTGTCTTTCGACCATTGGCGCAACGGTCCGTATTCAGGAGTGTCGCCCAACTTCTCCGACACCACATTCATAACCTCTTTAATCTTGTAATCCTCGATTTTCTTGCGCTCAATCGAGAAAATGTGATTATATCCTATAATCCTGAAGCTCAAATTCTTATCATTAATATACTCGCAATCTTCGATAGTGTAGTTAGGATAATTGTAGACACCGATGGTCTTGAGTAGCGACTTGTCGATCTGATCGCCAATTGAAAAGTCGGAAATCTGAAATTTTATTGAAGTGAAATTCGATGTTTCATTCATCTCGAGCCGTTTGTTAGTCGACAGGATAATCGGGAACGGATCAGTGTAAATGATCAACTTTGCCCGCTTGTTGATGTATTTTATGTCGTAGCGGACAGTGTCTGTGCTGAGTTCGCAACCTTTAACGTGAAAAACATGTTTGTTGTCGTAGACACCAACAGGTTTATAGCGCGATATTGTCATCACCGAATCTGACAACCGCAACGGAATCAGCGTCGGCTTCGAAAATTGCTCAAGAACAGTGTCGTAGGCCGCATATGAGAAAGCCGAGTCGTTGTGGATAACCAGCGTTGAGTCGATGTACCAATCAATATTGGTGAAAGCATCAATGTTTTTTGTTGTATGGCTGCAGCTTGCGGCTATCAGTCCGGCTACAAGCAAGCTTGCCAAATGTTGTGCTGTGCGTTTCATTGCTTATTGTGTTTAGTGTTTATAATCTTATTTTGTCTCTTTGTAGAATACTTGCGACGATATGCTTCGTCCATCGCGGAAGTAGTATGTTCCGTATGAGTATTTAACTTCAAGATATTCGTGTGCCAGACCGCTGCGGTTCACAATCACACGTTTAACTTTTCTGTTCTGATTGTCGTAATTCTCGGTGGTTATGCCTTCCGGATATTTCTTCGAAAGATCGTTCAGGAAGTGCTCGCTACGCTGTCCTGTCGGTACGTCGAAATCGTTCTTCTTGTTGTCGAATGAGTTCTGTGCTGCGGCCAGTTGCTCTTTGCGTAGACGTTCGGCTTCAGCTTCGGCTGTGGCAGCTGCTTCGTGGACGCGTTTCTCGCACAAGTCAATCTGGTCTTTCGGATATTTCTCTGTCGGTTTGATTGCCGATGCCGAGCGGTAGAGACCGATGGCTGCAGAGTAGTCTTTCACCTTGAATGCGTTGTCGGCCTGTGTGATAGCATTCTTGTAGTCAGCATCGATTTTGGCCAGACGCTCTTGCTCTTTCTCGTTCTTTATATTGGTGTTGATTTGAGCAATCTGCTGGTCGGGGTAGGTCTCATCTGACTTGATGACCTTTGCAGCGTTGTAGAGTTCAATGGCCTTGTCGTACTGGTGGGCGTTGAACGCGCGGTCAGCTTCGGCCACTTTTGCATTGTAGGTGCGCACAAGGTTTTCCTGTTCGGCTTTCTTTTTGGCGGCATCGGCAAGGAACATGTCAATCTGCTGAATCCGGCTTTGCGGATGCTGCTCGTTTGGCATAATCTGCAATGCTTGCTGGTACACCGGTTTTGCGTTGGCGTAATCTTTCTTGTTGAACAGATTGTCAGCTTGGGCAATCAAAGTGCTGTATTGCTGACGTTTCTGATTGTCGGCATTTATAATTGATTGTGCTTCACTGATCTTCTGCTTTGGATAAGCTTCGTTAGGTCTTATTGCCAGAGCTTGGTTGTAGGCACTAATTGCTTCGGTGTATTTCTTTGAGTTGAAGTGCCCGTCGGCAGTGGCTATAGCCTGATTATACTGACGTTCCTCGTCAGCGGCTTTGGCCAGCAAATTGTCAATCTCAACAATTCGGTTCTTCGGATAAGCCTCGTTGGGTTTCACAGCCGAAGCCTGACTGTAAATTGTTTTGGCCTGGGCATACGCCTTGGCGTTGTATTGTGCATCTGCCTGCGAAATCAAGTTGTTGTACTCGGCATCTGTTTTTGCCGCTTTCTCAGCAACAACCTTTTGCTCGGCCAAGCGTTTGTCAATTTCAGCAATACGCTCTTTCGGGTACGATTCTTCCGGCTTCAACTGAGACGCATTGACATAGTTGTTGCGAGCCTCGGGGTATTGTCCTGACGAGAACTGGTCGTCGGCAAACGAAATAAGGTTGACATACTTGTCGTCGACAGCCTTTTGCTGTGCAAGCAACTTGTCGATGTCGGCAATTTTCTGTTTCGGATATTTCTCGGCCGGTTTCACCGCCAGAGCCTGGTTGAACGAATTCTTCGAATCCTGATACAACTTTAGGTTCAGCAGGCTGTCGCCCTTGCGGACGGCGTCGGCATAGGCTTTCTCGCGGGCACGCTGCTGTTCTTCTGCGTTCTTCATCGCCAGCAGACGGTTGGTGATGTCGTTGATGCGGTCCTGCGGATATTGCTCGGTTGGGAACACTGCCAGAGCCTCGCGGTATGCGGCTTCGGCCTCGGTCCACTTCTGATCCTTGTAGAATTTGTCAGCCTTGGTTATAGCGGCATTGTACTGCGCTTTTTTGGCGGCATTGTCGGCCACAATCTTGTCAATCTCTGCTATCCGCTGTTTCGGGTAAGCTTCGTTAGGCTTCAGCGAAGCTGCCTGTTGGTAGGCCGATTTGGCCTGCTGGTATTCTTTGTTGGCGAAGGCCTGGTCGGCAACAGTGATGAATCCGTTGTACTTCTCGCCATTGGCCTTGGCTGAAGCCAACTGTTTGTCGATGTCGTTGATTCGCGTTTGCGGATAGGTTTCAACAGGCTTAATCTCTTTCGCCTTGACGTAGAAGGTGCGGGCTTCGGCCAGCTTGTTTTGGTTGAATAGATTGTCGGCTTGCGTAATGGCCTCGGTATAAGCTTTTTCGATGGCGGCCTTGGCGGCGGCATCGTCGTTCAGCTTGGCGATGATGGCGTTCAGCTCATTAATCTTGTCTTTCGGATATTGCTCGTTGGGCTTGATGGCGGCAGCTTCGCCGAAACGTGCAAGTGCGTTCTCGTAATGCTTGGCGGCATATTCTTTGTCACCTTCAGAGATGGCATCTTTGTATGCCTGTTCTTTGGCCAACAATGCGGCATTGGCATCCGACATTTCGCTCAGTATGCGGTCGATTTTCAGCAACTGATCTTTCGGATACTGTTCATCTTTATAAGTAAGAGCGCGCTTATAGTAAACCTGCGCGTTCGAATATTGTTGCGTGTTGAACGACTGGTCGGCAATGGCAATGTTCTTCTGATAGTTGTTGTCGTTGTTCTGATTCTTTGCCAGGATTTTCTTAATGGCGATAATCTGGTTGTCGGGGTACGAGTCGTAAGGGTCAACATCGATGGCTTTGGTGTAAAGTTCGACGGCTTCCTCATAGTTGGCCTGACTGAACTGGGCGTCGGCTTCGGCAATCAGCCTTTGGAATGTCGCCGAACGCTTCTGCTCATAGTCTTTCATCATTGCTTTCAGACGCTTCTGCATCTCAGCTGTGTAAGCCTCGTCGTAGTCGAAATCACCAATTCTTTCAACAAATTTGATCTTGCCAATGGGCTGGTTCAATATCGAAGCGTCGAATCCGTCGACTTCAGGCAGCAGCTCAATGCTGAACTTGTAGTTCCAGATGCCCACGTCCTCAACAGGCACATTGGTGTTGAACTCAAGTTTCTTGTTGTAGAACCCCTGCCGGCATATCTCAAGCACCACTTGCTTGTTTAAATCGATGTTGAAAGCGAACTTTCCAGTCTTGTCAGCATCGTAGATTTTGTCGAGTGTGCCGTCGACATACACCTTAACCTTCGATATTGCGAAGTTGTCATGCTCTATTTTTACGGTGCCTTTAAGTGCCAGATAGCCCTTCACCTTCTGAGCCGACAAATTTGAGAATGAGACGATTACGATTAATGATGCGAGCAGTGTCGCTATTGTTCTTTTCAATTTCATTTCTGTGCGTTTAAAACACGGCAATATATGAAAATAATAGTTGAAGAAATAATGTGTTTTTTTGATATTTTCATTATATCTTTAGAGAACAGTAAACGCACAATATGGTGCACTGGTAACGTGATGTTTAACTATTTAAATTTTTGAGTTATGAAAACAGCAGAAGACAAACAGAGAAGCAAAGAGTCGTTGGAGATTGCCGAACGCAAATTGCACAAATCACAAATGAAGGCGAGCAAACTCGAAAAGAAAATCCAGAAGGCGAAAAAGAACACCGGTGACGAAGCTGCCATAAAAGGAATGAAGAACGAGTTGGAAGAAGTGCACATGAAAATGCATCAGCGTTACAAAAAAGTGGAAAAAGAAAAGAAATCTGCCGAATAGCGGATGCTTATTGATTTTAAAGGCGCCTTCGGGCGCTTTTTTTTGTGCCATCAGAACAGCCGTTTCAATTTCAAACGCTCGCAAAATTCTATTTCCAAACAAGATAGCACACATCAGCATTCCGTTCTACATCGCAATGCAAGCCGTTGTTGAAAACTTCGCAACACAGCATATTTTTGTTTTTCTATATTTGCCCAACGAATAAGTAAAAAATGAGCGAATTCATAGTATCGGCGCGGAAGTACCGTCCAATAACGTTTGAAAGCGTTGTGGGACAGTCGTCAATCACAACAACGTTGAAAAACGCCATTGTGAGCAAGCATCTGGCACAAGCCTACTTGTTCTGCGGACCTCGCGGTGTGGGAAAGACAACTTGCGCGCGCATATTCGCCAAGACTATCAACTGCCTCTCTCCCACAGCCGATATGGAACCATGCAACGAATGTGAATCGTGCAAGGCTTTCAATGAAGACCGCTCATTCAACATTCACGAGCTCGACGCTGCATCGAACAACTCGGTAGACGACATCCGCAACCTTATCGACCAAGTACGCATACCGCCACAAATTGGCAGCTACAGTGTATATATCATTGATGAGGTGCACATGCTGTCACAAGCGGCGTTCAACGCTTTCTTGAAAACGCTTGAAGAACCGCCAAAACACGCAATCTTCATTTTGGCTACAACTGAAAAGCATAAGGTTCTGCCAACCATTTTGTCGCGATGCCAGGTTTACAACTTCAGCCGCATCACCGTAGAAGACGCAGCCGTCCAACTTGCCCGCGTGGCCGAAAAAGAAGGCATCAAGGCTGAGCCGGAAGCGCTGACCATCATCGCCCAAAAGGCCGACGGCGCAATGCGCGACGCCTTGTCAATCTTCGACCAGATTGTCAGCTTTTCGGGTAATGAGATTACTTATGCCAAAGCTGTGGCAAACTTGAACGTGCTTGATTACGACTATTTCTTCCGCCTTGTCGATGCTTTCTTGGCCGAAGATGTGGCCACAAGCCTGACCATCTACAACGAGATTCTTGACAAGGGATTCGAAGGGCAGCATTTTCTTTCAGGAATGAGCAACCACTTCCGCGACCTGCTTGTAGCATCGAACGAAAAAACCGCACAGTTGCTCGATGTGGGTGCAAGCATCCGCACACGCTATCTGGAGCAAGCAAAAAAATGCCAAGCCTGGTTCATATTCGAAGCATTGAAAGTACTCAATGAAGCCGAAGCCGGCTATCGCGCAAGCCAAAACAAACGATTGGCCGTAGAGTTCGCCCTGATGAGGCTCTGCAACCTTGAGTACGAAAAAAAAAACGAGAGCTGAAACGGCTTAAAAAGCAACAGAAAGCCGCAAAACAGCAGGCCATTCCCTCATCTCAACAGCAACCGGCAGCAACAGAACCAGTTGTGGCACATCCTGTTTATAAAGAATATCCGCAGACAATAACGCTGAAAAGCGTTGTGAACGAGAATGCAAAATCGCAAAACGGACAAATAGACGAAGAAAGTAACAACTTCACACACGACGAATTTGCCAAAGTGTGGATGGATTTTGCAAAAGCCGAAAAAATGCACCGTCCGCGACTGAGCGCACTACTTGGAAGCCAAATTCCCCAAATGCCGGAAAACGGGTTAGTATTCATATTCAAAGTGGACAGCCTGACTGTGAAGGACTACTTGTATAAGAACACGCATAACAGGCTTGAAGGCTACCTGCGTGCAAATCTGCACAATTCAGATATAATACTGCGGTTTGAGGCTGAAGGAGAACAGAACAATGATGAATCAAACGAGGGTGCGCGAAAAGGAAACCTACCCTACACTTCGAAAGAAAAATACGTGTACATGCTCGACAAAAACCCGGCGCTGAAACTTCTGCGCGACGCGTTTGGTTTGGAAACAGATTGATTTACCACACACTTCTAAATACACAAAACAAAAAGGCCACAACCTTACGGCTGCGACCTTTATTCTGTTTGCGGCGCTATGAATCGCGTTCCTATACGCGTTACTGTTTCTTCATCAGTTCCTCAACCAGGCGTTTCAGCTCGTCAATCTGCTTCTGCTGCTCTTTGATGGCCTCGATAAGGACTGGGGTGAGTTTGGTATAATCGACTGATTTATATCCGTTCATATCGGTTGAAACCAATTCCGGCATTATCTCTTCAACCTCCTGAGCTATTACACCAACCTGTTTTTTGTTGGCTTCAAAATCATAGTTAAGCTCCTCTGCTCCATCTGGATTCAAAGTTGTAGTGTTTGGCAGAGCCTTTATTTCCTCCTTGTTCTTCCAGTAGTAGCTGACACCGCGCAGTTTCAGCACTTTATCCAAAGCACCGTCAAGCGTTTGAACATCTTTCTTAAAACGAATATCTGACCTTTGAGTTAAAGTTGAAACAGAAATGTTTGCTGAACCATATATGTTACCAATGAAGTATCCAGCAAATGCATTCGTGCCTTCTGCCGAAGCATGAATAGCTACGTTCTGATTTGAACCACCACTTGCCTGCGCCCAAACACCATAGTTGTTTTTGGCCGAAGTATTGGTTTCATCCGGTTTTCTTGAGATAGCACGAATAGATATATTGGTACTTCCTGTCGTTACATTATCTACAACTGAATTTAGACCATAAGCCGTATAACTTGTTGTCGCTTCATTCGACACCCAAACATCAAATCCATAAATATCTGAGTTAGATTTTGTTTTCATATTCAGACGATGTCCATAAGCCACCTTGCTTTTGCCAGTAACATCAGTTTGACTACCAAACACATTTTTGGTATTGTCGGTGCCTTTCGATGAAATTGATAAGGCCTTGTCATTAGTTGCATTATCAGTTATCTCGGTTATCATTCTTCCGTTGACTTTAAAAAGTTTATTATCAAACTCACCATAAATCAGCGGATCAGACGCACTATTGGCAATGTAAAGTTTGTTGCTACCAGTTTCACTATAACCTGCTAACTTACCAATGAACACATTTGATTTGCCATCCTCATTGTTATATCCTGCCTTTCTTCCTATATAAATGTTATCGCTAGCCTCACCTGTTGCCGAACTATAACCAGCGGCAGAACCAATATTTATATTGTTTGTGCCATCACCAGTTGGCATATCATAAATATCGGAATTACCTATGTAAATATTTGATAAACCTGCATTCCCGATGCCGGCCCATTCGCCAATAAATACATTGTGGCTTCCACCCGGAACTTCATCGCCTAAGTTTCCTGCACCATAACCAATGATGACATTTTTATCTCCTGAAGTTATCATCCGGGCTGCACCGTCACCCAAAAAGACATTGCCTGTTCCTGATTTCATGTTTTTACCAGTCTCGCTTCCTATAAATACATTCTGATATGCGTTATTTATTGAGTAACCCGAGAGATATCCCATGAAAACATTATCTCTGCCTATAGTATTAGCATAACCGGCATAAGGGCCAATGTATGTGTTTCTTTCTCCAGATGTATTGCTGTGACCGGAATTATTTCCCAAAAACACATTATCATGACCAGAAGTGTTATAATAACCAACGCTATTGCCCAAGAAAACATTGTCACAACCTGATTGGTTCGTATAACCAGCACTATCGCCCATGAAAATATTCCTAGAACCACTATTGTTTGTGTAACCAGCTCTATGTCCTAAGAATATATTTTTGGAACCATTGAGGTTCGAATAACCAGCCTTACTGCCCATAAACACATTATGCTCGCCTAAATAATTATTATATCCTGCTTGATAACCAACAAATACATCATCCTTTGAATGACCGCCCCAATCGCCCATTCCTGCCTGAGAACCAATAGCCACAACACGTGTCATCATGGCGGCATTCATAGCAGCAGAATCACCCAATACCACATTATATGAACCTTTCCAATTGTTTTGTCCTGCTAGATTTCCTAAAAAAACATTGTGCTCGCCACTTTCATTTGCATAGCCGGCATTGTTGCCAATAAACACATTACTAGTGCCTGTTGTATTTTTATATCCAGTCTGATAACCAATAAAAATATCATCGGTTGAAGTTGATGCTTCGCTACCCCAGCCTGCCGCTTCACCAATGGCAATGGTGCGCAACATGCTATCGGCTTGGTATGCGGCATTTTTACCTAACACTACATTACTGATACCTCTCGTCATGAACAATGCCACATCGTTTCCAATTAAAACATTACTTTCTCCATTATTTCTCATACCTGCACCATTACCTAAATGCACGTTGTGGCCACCTGAAACATTGGAATATCCAGCCATGTTTCCTAAAAAGACATTATTGTCTCCTGACACATTTGCCTTTCCTGCTGCGTTACCTAAAAACACATTGCTACCACCGTTTTTATTACCTTCACCAGCACCTGCTCCAACAAACACATTCTGACCGCCAATGGTATTGCTTCCACCTGCATTTGTTCCTAAAAAAACATTATCATTACCTGTTTCGTTGAACCAACCGGCTGTTGTGCCAATAAATAAATTATTATTTCCTTCGGTATTTTGACGACCTGATTCCCAACCAATAAATACATTATTTGCTCCTATAGTATTGCTGTAACCAGCACTATTACCGATAAATACGTCATTTTCACTGATTGATTCAGCCGAACCGTGACCTGCATAATAGCCAATGGCGATTGTATTGTTCATTTTTCCGGCACTTCCGGCAGCCTGATAACCCAATGTCGTATTGTAACTGCTTTCTGACAACCGTTGGCCGGAATGCGTGCCCATAAGAATATTATACTCGCCAGATGCCTGGTATCCTGCTGCCAATCCTAAATAAATATTGTTTGAACTTGCAGTATCGTTTGCTCCTGCAAAATAGCCGAGATGAATATTATTGTCACCTTTTTTGTTCTTGTACCCGGCTTTATAACCCATATAAATATTCATTTGGCCTTTAGTATTTGATTCTCCTGCTGACGGACCAATAAAAACATTACTTGTACCATCTTCGTTAGAAAAACCTGCTGAATCACCTAAAAACACATTGTATGCACCTGTAGAATTGGTAAAGCCGGCATTGTTTCCAACAAATGTGTTAGCAAAACCTTCATCTTCTGATTCATTAGGTTTTGTTTTCTTTCCCGCATCATATCCTGCAAAGAAGTTCTGTGCGGTAACATTCATATATCCGACATCGCCACTTTCGCCTTTCTCGGTTACAGCAAAGCCGCTTTTGCCATTACCTGCGCCATCTTTGCCTTCAACGCCGAAGCCGCTCTTGGCGCCGCCGCCGTTAACATACACGCGGGTGCTGTCGGGTGTTACTTCAAGAACGTCGGATTCGGCACCGTCCTTTGTTGCAT
>CAMKOM010000020.1 GCA_946414435.1 uncultured Bacteroidota bacterium | reverse complement strand
TGTTCTCGCCTTCCTTAGTTGCGTCGCGACCTGTGATGAGGAAGCCGCTGCGGCGCACTTTGTCACCGCCGTCCTCACCGTCAACAAACACCTTTGTTCCCTCGTCGTTCACGGCGAAATAGTTGTTGGGTTGGCCGGCTTTAGTGGCGTCGCGCCCAGTAATGAGGAAGCCGCTGCGGCGCACTTTGCCACTGTTGTCATCATCCACATATACTTGCGTGCCGTTACCATTGACTGAAAGCAAGTCGGTGTTCTCGCCTTCCTTAGTTGCGTCGCGACCTGTGATGAGGAAGCCGCTGCGGCGTACTTTGTCACCGCCGTCCTCACCGTCAACAAACACTTTTGTACCCTCGTCGTTAACTGCGAAATAGTTGTTTGGCTGTCCGTCTTTTGCTGCATCGCGTCCAGTGATAAAGAATCCGCTGCGGCGCACTTTGTCATTGCCGTCCTTCCCGTCCTCATCGCTTACAAACACTTGTGTTCCTGAGCCGTCAACTGCCAAGAAATCAACATTCTCGCCATTCTTGGTTGCATCGCGTCCAGTGATAAGGAATCCGCTGCGGCGTACCTTGCTTGCGCTGGCGTCGGGGTCAATATAAACGTGAACGCCATTGGGGTAAACAGCAAACACAACGTTACCGTCTTTGTCTTTAACCTCAAACAAAGCGTCATCTGATGTTGTTTCACCCTTCACATCGAGTTTTTTGAGCGATATTTCGTCGGTGGCAACCCATGTTGTACCATTGTGAACCAAAGTCTGGCCCTCGTGGCCTTCAACCTGCATGCCGTCGCGGCCGGCAGGTCCCTGCGGTCCTGACGGGCCTTGCTCACCTTGCGGGCCTTGCTCACCTTGTGGTCCTTGCGGTCCGGTTGCTCCGGTCGGGCCTTGCGGTCCTTCGGGGCCGGTCTCACCTTTCTCGCCTTGCGGTGCAGTGAATTCTACCCAGTCTTCACCTGCTGCAGGTGCTGTTGTTGAAGCGTTTACGGTTTTCTGCGCTATCCACATAGAGTTCACACTTGCGTTGGTGCTTGATGGTGCAAACACATAGTTGCCTGCTTCGTAAGAGTTGCTTGACGACCATGCTCCACGGTTGACAAGTCCTGTTCCCGGGTCACCCTTGTCGCCCTTCGGGCCTTGTGGTCCGGTTGCACCGGTAGGTCCCTGTGGTCCGGTTGCACCAGTTGCACCGGCTGTACCCTGCGGTCCCTGTGGCCCTTGCGGTCCTTCGGGGCCTTGAATACCCTGCTCACCCTGCGGTCCTTGCAAACCACGCTCACCAGTTTCGCCCTTGGGGGCCTGGAACTCAACCCAGTTGCTTCTGTCCTGATAAGGCAGCGCACGGCTTATAAAATTGTCGTTTTTTGCAATCCACATCGAGTTGACGTTTTCATCCAGCGTACTGCGTGAGAATACGTAGTCGCCGATGCCGTAGGTGGAGTTCTCCATCCACTCGCCTTTGTTGTTAAGTCCAGTTCCGGCCGGGCCTTGTGGTCCAACAGGACCTTGCGGGCCTTTCAGTGCGTCGAGTTGTCCTTGAGTGAAATCGGTGTATGTGAATGGTTCTCCTTTGTCTCCCTTGTCGCCTTTATCTCCCTTGTCGCCTTTAGGGCCTTGTTGTCCGCCGTTGGCTGCAAAATAAGCGTATGGTACCGACTGCAGTTTGGTTGAACCCATGTCGGTATATTTTTTGCCGCCGTTGGGGTCAATCTCAACGCGCATCCACACGTCTCCGTTTGCCCAATTTATATTCTGAAGACTCTGGCCTTCGGCGTGGGCGCCAGTTCCTACTGTCACGCTCAGTACGCCGTAGCTGTTGGTTGTCGGAGTGTGCGTCTCCTGGTAAACCGCTTCGCCGTTCTGGCCTGCAGTCAGTGTCAGGCGAAGACCTACTTTCGAGTTGTCAACAAGTTCGCCGGCAGCGTTGCGCACCACTGCTTGGTACGAGAATCCGTCGGCCTGCGCCACGGCAGCCATTGTTGCCATAGTGGCAGCAATTGTTAGAATAAAATTCTTGATTTTCATGATAATAACTCTTGATTGTATTTGAAATTATAAATTGATTTCTAATAAGTTATAATTGCTTTATGCGCTATTTTCCAAATGGTTAATATTTGTCGAGCAAAAATAAGGAAAAAAAGGTTTGAAAAAATATTTTTTGTGCCCAGAAAACCTGCCAATTACCATTTTCGATTGAAAACCCGATTTTATCGACCATAGTAATATTAAATACCATTCATTTTTGCGTTATTTGCACTCACAGACTGATGACAGTCTGAATTAAAAAAACACATAACTAAAAAGTATCATGAAACACAAAACAACTCTGTTGGCAATTGGTCTGGCAGCCATCATCGGCGCGCAGGCCTATAATGCCAGTGCACAGCCCCAACCGTTGAAAGAGGGCGTGCCAAGTGGACCAAGCATCGACAACTATTTCACTCCATCGACTGCCGATGCAATGAAACCTGACGACCAGGGCTTTATTCGCCGTTGGTTGCTGCTTGACCCAATCAGCAAACCAAACCGCTCGAACACTGTCTTTACCGACAGCTACCTGCGCGAAGCTTTTGCAAAAGAGTATTTCCCCAACCAGCTGACCGTGCTGCCTAAAGCCGGCTCGAAAATCAAAGTCATGGTTGAGAAACAGCCACCTGTAAACCTTCAGGCCGGCCGTCCGATGATGCCGCCCCCGGAGCAGAAACCGATTATCGAGAAAGCAACTCTCGAGTGGCATGCTTTCGACAGCAAGCTGTTCAACGTTAAATTGTTCCGTCTGGCAACCGGCCTCAACAAAGACCGCTACGGCGTTCTCTTCTGGGCTGTTACTGTCATCAACTGCGACGAGGATATGAACGTTCGTCTGGCTGTTGGCTCTAACTCGGCTTCAATGTGGTGGCTCGATGGCAAGGAAGTGCTGCTTCTTTCGGGCGACCGCCGTATGGTTGTCGACGACTGCGTTTCGCCAATCATCAGCCTTAAAAAAGGCAAGAACATTCTGCGCGGCGCCGTTATCAACGGTCCGGGGATGAGCGACTTCTGCGTTCGCTTCCTCGACCTCGACGGCAAACCTGTCACAAACTACACTATCACCAACAAGTAATTGAAATTCAAAACAGTATATAATATGAAATCGATTATAACATTAGGCGTTTGCGCACTCACAGTTGCCTTGGCGGCGAAAGATGCGAACGCACAGATTGGCAAACCATTCATTCACGACCCGTCGACAATTATGGAATGCGACGGAAAATACTACACATTCGGAACAGGCGGCGGCGGTCTTATCTCAGAAGACGGTTGGACCTGGAACGGCGGCGCTGAGCGCCCGGGCGGCGGTGCTGCACCTGATGCCATCAAAATAGGCGACCGTTATCTGATTGCCTACAGCAAAACAGGTGGTGGTCTTGGCGGCGGTCACGCTGGCAAGGTGGTTACAATGTGGAACAAAACTCTCGACCCGAAATCGCCTGATTTCAAGTTCAGCGAAGAGATTGAGGTTGCATCATCGGAGTATGATGAGGATTGCGATGCTATCGACGCTGGTCTGCTTCTCGATCCCGATGGCCGCCTCTGGCTGTCATATGGCACCTATTTCGGATTCATCCGTTTGGTGGAGCTTGACCCAAAAACCGGCAAACGCGTTGAAGGCAATGAAGCTATCAACATCGCCATCGACTGCGAGGCATCGGCTTTGATGTACAACAATGGGTGGTACTATCTGCTTGGCACTCACGGTACTTGCTGCGACGGTGCAAACTCTACATATAATATTGTAGTAGGCCGCTCACGCAAAGTGACAGGTCCTTATCTCGACAATATGGGCCGCGATATGCTGCAAGGCGGTGGCCGTATGGTGATTGCCGCTCACGACCGCGTTATGGGTCCTGGCCACTTCGGCCGCTACATTGTTGAAGAAGGCGTTGAGAAGATGTCGTGCCACTTTGAGGCCGACCTTGACCTTGCAGGCCGCAGCACACTGGCCATCCGTCCGCTCCTGTGGAAGAACGATTGGCCGTACGCTGGCGAACTGCTGAAAGATGGTGTTTACGAGATTGAATCGGAGCGCCGTGGCTATGCTCTTGAGTTGGCTGTTGACTTTGTTCGTATGCCGATGGCTATGCGTTGGTTCCGCGGAAACGACACCACACCTATCAAACCGGTTGCATCGCAGAAACTTGAAGATGTACAATCGACCTGGCCAGCTGGCGATGTTGCTGTCCGCGCGGGCGACTATATGACCCGCCCGCACCAGAAATGGAGCATTGTGGCTCTTCCCGAGAAGGAAGGCTTCCTTGGTGGTGCATACTGCAAGATTGTGATTGAAGGCACTAACCGCGCTCTGACCGCTGCCCCGAACTACGAGGTTATCGCATCAGAATACACTGGCGCTGAAACACAACTCTGGCGCATCGACCAACTGACTGACGGAACCTACCGTCTGATGCCGAAACAGGCTCCTGGCGTTGAAGGCCAAGTTGTTCTGGTATCGACTGGCGACAGCACCGTTGGTCTTGGCAAATTCGATATGAAGAGCGACAACTCGAAATGGAACTTGAAGAACCATTAATCGAGTGATTCATAGAATAATAAAAGCCGGCTCACGCGAGTCGGCTTTTTTTTGTTTGAAAATATGAAATGAAAAACTAATGCATCTTTTTTATATTTAGTTGGTCATTTTTTTGTGGCAAAAAAATAGCCATTTTATATTTGCCAACGGTAACTAATGGCGTCAACCGCCGCGCAATAGCGGGTTTGTTGATTGTCAATCAATGATTTAAAAACGATGATTCTTACCATTTTCAAACTTCTCGGCTGCCTTGCCTTGCTGATGTTCGGTATGAAGACGATGAGCGAAGGCTTGCAGAAACTCACTGGCGGCCACCTGCGCAACGTGCTCGGCACAATGACAAAAAACCGTTTTACGGCCCTGCTCACAGGTACATTCATCACGGCCGCCGTGCAGTCGTCAACAGCGACTACCGTGCTCACCGTAAGTTTTGTAAACGCTGGCTTGCTCACTCTGACGCAGGCCATCGCTGTTATTATGGGTGCCAACATCGGAACCACCGTCACGGGCTGGCTGATGGCCATTTTCGGTTTCCAATTCGATATGACGAGCGTGGTTTACCCACTCTTTGCTTTGGGCATTGTGCTGTCGTTTATGAAGAGCAACGGCACAAAATCGTTCGGTGAGTTTGTCTTCGGATTTGCATTTATGTTCTTGGGACTCACCACTTTGCGCGCCAATGCAGTTGAAATGGACCTGTCGCATAACCAAACGGTTATCAATTTCTTCGCTTCGTGCGGACACTGGGGCTTCTGGACCACACTGCTGTTCCTGCTTCTGGGCGGATTCCTGACAATGTGCGTGCAGTCGTCGGCGGCAATTATGGCCATCACCCTTATACTTTGCTCAAGCGGCGTTCTGCCTATCTATCAAGGCATTGCGCTTGTAATGGGTGAGAACATCGGCACAACCGTAACGTCGAACATTGCCGCTCTGAACGCAAGCACACAAGCGCGAAGGGCAGCCCTTGCACACTTGATTTTCAACCTTTTCGGTGTTTGCTGGATTCTGATAATCTTCCATCCGTTTGTGAATATGGTCTGCCACGTTGTGGGCTTCGACCCCGATTTTGTGCCGCAGACACCCGACGAAATCGCGCAAGCGTCAGTTCGCGTAACCTACGCTCTGACGGGCTTCCACACGGCTTTCAACCTTTGCAACGTGATGCTGCTCATTTGGTTCATCAAGCCGCTTGAAAGGTTTATCGGCCGCGTCATTAAAAACAAGGAAGAAGACGACGACATCCGTCTGCGCTTTATCAGCGGCGGTATGATGTCGACTTCGGAACTCTCGATTCTGGAAGCGCGCAAGGAAATCAATCTGTTTGCCGAGCGGTCGCTGAAGATGTTCGGTTTTGTGAAAACGCTGCTGCACCTTGACGATGTGAACGAATTCTCGAAACTCTACTCGCGGATTGAGAAGTACGAAGGCATCAGCGACAATATGGAAATTGAGATTGCCAACTACCTGAACAACGTGGCTGAAGGCCGATTGAGCCCCGAAGGCAAATCGACTGTCAGGTCGATGCTGCGCGAGATTTCGGAAATTGAGAGCATCTGCGACAGCAACTTCAATATGAGCCGCGTCATCAAGCACAAGTTCGATTCGAAGGAAGATTTCACGCCCGAGCAGTACGCTCACATCGAGCATATGTTTGAGTTGGTGGAAAGCGCTCTGACTCAAATGATTAAGCTGATTGAGGATACCGAGGGCACAGTGCTCGCCGTTCAGTCGCTCAACATCGAGAACGAGATTAACACCTTCCGTTCGCGCCTGAAAGAGAACAACATATTCGACATCAACGACAAGAAGTACGATTATCAGATGGGCGTCCACTATATGGACATTATCTGCGACTGCGAGAAGTTGGGTGACTATGTGATTAACGTTGTCGAAGCCCACGCGCAGGTAAGGCTGACGGTGTGATTGAAGGACTGAAGGATTGAAGGATTGAAGTCCCAATAGCTATCGGGATGAAGGATAGATGTGTGGGGGCCTTGCAATTTTGAATTTAGAATTCAGAATTTAGAATAAATACATCATTCCTACATTCTAATGCCTAGTGCCTGATGCCTAGTGCCTAACGTCCTTTCTGCTTTTTCCACTCGCTGGCCACAAGGCAAAGTTCGTCGTAAAACGCTTCGCCGTATTTGCGTATCAGCGGCTCTTTCAGGAATCTATAGACAGGAACGCCCAAACGCTCGCCTTTTTCGGTGGCTTCGAAGCAGAGCGGAATGCGCTCGTAGTTTAGCGCGTCATAGTCGCCGCAGCGCTTGATGCGGATGGGATAGAGATGGCACGAAATGGGCTTTTGAAAATCGACTTCGCCATCGCGCCAAGCCATCTCAATGGCGCATTTCACAATTTTCCCATCGTTTACGGCATAGGCGCACGGCCCGTTGTCGACGAGTGTTGTAACCTTGTCGCCATCGCGGTCGATAATCCATTTGCCCTGCGCTTCAACGGCCGCCACGCCTTCAGGCGTCAGCCGCGGACGGATGGTCTCAAAAATGCGGTCGAGAATCTGCGTCTCGTCTTCGGTGAGCGGTGCGCCCGATGAGCCTTGCACGCAGCAGTTTCCCTTGCACACGGTCAGGTTGCAGAAGAATTTCTCTTCAATCACATCAAGACTGACTAGTTTTCCGTCGATTTCGAACATAAGCGATTGGTTTTCGGGTGGCGAAAATACAGTGAAATTCGGCAAAAAAGAAGCCGTAAGTGCCGATTGATTTATTTCACGAAGTTGGAAAACGCATCTTTCCCCCAAGTTACAACCTCTAGATTGGTGAAACAGTTGTCCGCCCAGCCTTTTGGTTTTGCAGTAACTTCACAATAGATGGCTTTGATGTTGTCGCAACCTGAAAATGCGTTTTCACCAATGCTGGCAACCGATTCGGGAATAGCTATGGCTGATAGTTTCAAGTTGTTGGAGAATGCGTATCTGCCGATATCGGTAACAGTGTATTTGGTGCCGTTGTAGTTCACTTGCGATGGTATTTTCAATGACGGGCCACCGTTCAAGCATCCTCTAACCGAAACCGTGTAGGCAGATGTAATATAGTAGAGAATGCTGTCTTCAATAAACGATATTTCCCAATGAATTCGCCCCTTGTTATTGTTCCAATATTTATTAGGTCTGGTGACGTCTCCACTCCAGTTTTCTGGTTTGCCCGAATGTTCGCAGTAGAATTCGGTACTGATATTGTCGAAAGCATTGTTTCCAATCGTTGTAACTGTGTTTGGAATAAATACAGTTGACAGTTTTTCGCAATTGCTGAAAGCATAACTGCCGATGCTTTTAACCGAATGGGGAATGATTACCGAACGCAATCCGACACAACCTGCGAAAGCGTTTTTTCCAATGTTTTTTGCAGAATTAGATAAGGTTACTTGATTTAAATCCGTGCAGCCGGAAAATGCGTTGTCGCTAATATCTGTGACAGAGTTCGGAATGGTTGCCGATGCCAAACTGATACATTCGGAAAATGTGTTTTTGCCGATGATTGTAACCGAATTTGATATGGTGATGGATCTTAGGCTCGCACAGCTTGAGAATGCACTATTGCCAATGGTTTTCACCGAGTTGGGAATTATAATTGAAATCAGACTTGTGCAGCCCGAAAATGCGTTGTCGCCTATAGTTGTGACAGAATTGGGAATGGTTATTGAGGTCAGTTCAGAGCAGCCGCTGAAAGCCGATTTGCCAATATATGTCACTTGGTCGGGAATGCCTATCGCACTTATGTCGATATTATCGGCAAACGCGTTGTTACCAATACCCTTAACTTGATATGTAACACCCAAATGTGTTACTGACGATGGAATGTCTATTGAGTCGGCAAAACCCATTGTCTTTAAATAATAAACTTCATTGCTCGAAATCCGCTGAAATCCCGATTCACCTTCAATAAACGAGTCCCAATTGACAGATCCTTTTTTATTGTTCCAATGTTCGTTTGTGCCGACAGTCCACCCCATAGGTTTGCTTGCAATTTCACAAAAGAATATGGTGTTCTCATTATTGAAGGCTCCGTTTCCGATGCTTTTCACGGAATTAGGAATTTCGATGTATTTCAAATTTTTGCAGTTGAAAAATGCAGCAACACCAATGCTTGTCACCGAACTGGGAATAACCAATTGACGCAGGCCGCTGCATCCCGAAAACGCATATTTGTCAATGCTTTTAATGGAATTTGGGATGATAACCGTTGACAACATGTAGCAATTGGAGAACGCACTCTCGCCAATGCTTGTAACCGGGTAACTTTTACCATCTTTATCGACGGTTTCAGGAATCGTTATCGAAGTGATATAGTTATCAGATATTTTTGTTGTGCTTCGTGCGACTTCTACAGTATTCTGATCCTTGTTAATGTTGTATGTCAAGTCGCCGATTACGAAACTTTGGGCTTGCAATTGCATTGCAAACGCCAACAAAAGCAATAAAAAGAGGGTGTTTTTCATAATCATTGGCTTCCTGTCTTTTAAACCTATTATTGTCGTATATAATTCACAAATATAGACGATTGTTGGTTCTGTCCGCAGCTGTGAGGTCTAAAAAAAGAAAAACGCGAAAGGCATAAGGTCTTTCGCGTTTTTTGTGGTTATCTTTTGATAAAAAGCTATTACAGTCCCAAATATTTCTTAACAGCGATTTCAATTTCTTCACCACGAAGGTCGCGCTCAAGAATTGTTCCGTCGGGACCGAAAAGAATGATGTGCGGAATGCCCATGATTCCGTATGCATCGGCGCCAACACCGCTTTGCTCGGCCATAATCTGCGGATAGTTGATTTCTAACTCCTCAATGGCGCGTTTGGTGTCTTCAACCCTGTCGCTCACCGTAACGCCTATGACATTGAAGTTCTTGCCTTTATAAGTGTTGTACACATTGATAAGATTTGGAATCTCCTGACGGCATGGTCCGCACCAGCTTGCCCAGAAATCGGCCAGCACATATTGGCCTTTGCCAACATAATCAGACAGTTTTTGCGTCTTTCCATCGCATTCAACCTCAAAATCGGTAAACATTTTACCTACGGCTGTGGATTCCTGTTTTTTAGCTGATTCAGCTTGGCGTTTTGCATATTCGGCTTCATCTTCTAACAGTCCGTCGATATAATTCTTGAACATGCCGTTTCTGATTTCCGGAGTGGCAATTGAGTCGAACAAAACGCTATTCGAAACAAAGCCCCTCGTCGATGCGTAAATGATTGCGCCTTCCTCGTTGTTATGCTGCTTTGTGTAACTAATTAGATTTTCCAGCACAGAATCTCTAACTGCAAGATACTGTTTGTAAAGTTCTTCGTCGAGAGCGCCGAGAGTTTCCTGACTTTGAAGCTGACTGCCCAACTCGTTGAGACGTGCCGTGCTTTGGTCGAAAAACTTGTCGAACTGGTTCAACGACTTGTAAAAATCACTGCCATCAATGTCGAAATATCCGTTGTGAACCGTTACTTTGGCCGTCGCGCCCGGCACCAGGTACAAATGTACATACGCTTGGCAAGGAATGTTGCCTGGGAAAATGGCCTGAAGGTAAATGTTGGTCGGATAATCGATGTCGCTATCGAAATGGAACTTCTTGTCCTTCACAACTACAACTGCGGTAGGTGCTTCACGCATGTTGACCATGAAATCCTTGTCGCCGACAAACACGTTGTAGGCAGAATCGGTGATTGCTTCGTCGACAAATCCTTCGATAACGAATTTCTTACTGTTTTGGGTGCACGATGCCAGCAACCCGACTGACAACAAACTGCACAATAAACATTTAGTTAGTCTCCTCATAAGATTTTAGTTTTTAGTTATTAAATAAAGATATTCAAATGTAAGAAAAAAAGATTTTGGTTGATACAAAAAAACGCAAAGCAATGAGAAACATCGCTTTGCGTTATCCGTTGTCAGACGTTGTCTAAAACTTATTCCTTATGCCGCGCCTTGAGTTCGCGGGCAAGGTCTTCAATGCGAAGGCCCTTCTCGGTGAGCAGCACAATCAGGTGGTAGATTAGGTCGGCACTCTCGTAAAGGAATTGTTCCTGCGTGCCGTTGGTGGCTTCAATGATTGTCTCAACTGCTTCTTCGCCAACCTTTTGCGATATTTTGTTGACGCCTTTGGTGAACAGTTTTGTGGTGTAAGAGCCTTCGGGCATCTCACGCTTGCGGCGCTCGATAAAGTCTTGAAGATAAGAGAGAAACGCAAGGTCGGCAATGTTTTTCTCGCCCATAAATGAGTCGGCGCCTGTGGTTGAGCCGTCGGGGGTGGCCTTGATTACGACTGCAGTGCCGTCGGCATTGGCGGTTAACGTACTGACTGCCACTGGTTTATTATATTCGCCGCTGGTGAGCAGCTCGGGGCGGCCGCCGTTGAGCAGGTAAACGTTCTGCTCGGCTTCCATCCGCGCAACGCAATCGGCATCGACAAAGCCCACGCGCAAAATCTTCAGAGTGCGGCCATCCTGCACAACTGCCTGAACCTGACCGCTATTTTTTGTGAAATCGATATTCATATCCTTAATTTTTGCGGCAAAGATAAAAGAGATTTTGGTTTAATCGAGGATTTTGAAATGGTTAGCGGTGAGCGGTTTTAGCGATTCATCAATCACTCAATACCAAAACTCTCTGTCTGTAAATCGCAATAATAGCGACCACTTGTTGCGGTGAATTTTAAAACGCAATAATCGGGGTCGGTAACGCCGCCTTTATAAAAAAGAGTGTCGCCGCGTTTCCAAAGCATTGTTTTGCTTTCCTGGTCGGTCAGGACTTCCATTGTGCCTTTGAACATTACACCCTGGTAGCGAATCAGGCCCTTGCGGTAGAAATAGATACTTGCCTTGGGGTTGTTCTGATACTGCCTGACTCTCATTGAAGAAGTGTTGGTTGAAAAATAGAATTCCCTTAAACCGACGCGCATACGAGGTTTCAGCATAGCCTTTACATTCGGAAAGTTCTCGCTGTCGACGGAACAAACGAAAGCCACTTTGCGGCGGCTGACAAATTTTTCAAGTTTCTTCAAATCCATTTTTCTCGATTTTGGTCCAAACCTACAATAATTTGTGTTATGGAAAAAACACAGATATAGCGGTTTATAATTTGGATTTATCCGTGATAACCCACAGAACCCATAGCCCATAATACAAACAACATTGCAATACACGCCTCAGCAACAGCTGGTGGAATCAGAATAATAACAAACCTCAGACCTGCAAACAGATAATCACCAAATCGGGTGAGATTATCACATCTAATTGCGGCACGTTTTTTAAACACTATGCACGCCTCAACCAAACTATATATAATTAGTAAAATCAACAAATAGACATATATACCAACAAGGTTCGTCATTAAAAAAAATAATAGAACACACACAATCAGACTTATCAGGCTTACCAAAAACACCCTTAAAAATGCCTTCCAAAATTCTTTTTTCTGTAAATCCATATTCATATCATTTTATAAATCAACGAGAATGCATTTCCTATAACAGCAAAGTTTTTATAGTCCAATAATTCGCACAATGTAAACCCTGTAGCGACAATTAATTATTACTCACAAATATACAGCATTTTCACCCGCCCCGTACCTATTTCCAAAATTCTAATTCCTAAATCTTAAATTAAACTGTATTTTCGCAGCAAATCGGAAAAGGAATGAAACTTTCGGTCGTCATTGTCAACTACAACGTGAAATATTTTCTGGAACAGTGCCTGCACTCGGTTCTGAAGGCCGCGCAAGGTATTGACACCGAGATATTTGTGGTTGACAACAACTCGGTTGACGGCTCGTGCGCAATGGTGGCCGAGAAGTTTCCTCAGGTGAAACTGATTGAGAACAAGCGCAATACGGGCTTTGCCGTGGCCAACAATCAGGCCATCCGCCAATCGACGGGCGAATATGTGCTGCTGCTCAACCCCGACACGCTGATTGAAGAAGACACCTTCAGCAAAACGCTGGCCTTTATGGACGCGCACCCCGACGCGGGCGGCCTGGGCGTGAAAATGATTGACGGCAAGGGCAATTTCCTACCCGAGAGCAAGCGCGGATTTCCGTCGCCAATGGTGGCTTTCTACAAGATTTTCGGGCTGTCGAGCCTGTTCCCGAAGTCGCGGCGGTTCAACCAATACTATATGGGGCACCTGGACAAGGACGCCGTGAACGAAGTGGACGTGCTGGCTGGCGCCTTTATGCTTCTGCGCCGCACAACGCTCGACAAGGTGGGCCTGCTCGACGAAGATTTTTTTATGTACGGCGAAGATATCGACCTGTCGTACAGGATTATAAAGGGCGGATACAAGAACTATTACTTCCCCGAAACGCGCATCATCCACTACAAGGGCGAGAGCACCAAAAAAGGCAGCGTGAACTACGTGCGAATGTTCTACAACGCAATGTCGATTTTCGCGCAGAAGAACTTGAGCGCCCGCAATGCAGCAATTTTCTCATTCACAATAAATTGCGCCATTTATTTCCGTGCCTTTCTGGCCATTGTGAGCCGATTCGCAAAACGCATCGCACTGCCGCTGGCCGACGTGGCCATAATGTACGGCGGAATGGCGCTGCTGGGCACCAAATGGTCGGCCTACATTTTTGAAGGGCACACATTCCCGACGGAATTTTTCACGATTGTGGCGCCGATTTATGTTCTGATTTGGGCGCTATCAATCTACTATTCAGGCGGATACGAGAGCAAGGCAAAACCGCTTTCCGTCTCGCGCGGAATTGTGGCTGGAACGCTCGTCATACTGGTTGGCTACGCGCTGCTGCCCGAAAATATGCGTTTCTCGCGTGCAATGATAATGTTCGGAACGGGATTCAGCCTATTGGCAATCAATGCGTTCCGACTGCTGGTTGGCGCCATTTGGCCGTCAAGGTTCCAATTCGATATGGGGCGCAAATCGCACATCGCCGTGGTGGGCACGCAGGCCGAAGCCGAACGCGTGGTGGAAGTGCTGAACCAATCGTCGCTCAAATACCAATACGCGGGATTCATCAATCCCGACGGGCAGGCCGACCGCAAGGCCATCGGCGACATCAGCCAAATATCCGAAATAGTGAAAATCAATAAGATAGACGAACTAATTTTCTGTTCGGCCGATATGACCGCACAGCAAATCATCGGGCAAATGCTGCAACTTGACGGCAACGAAGTGCACTTCAAGATTGCGCCGCCCGAGAGTCTGTCAATCATCGGCAGCAACTCAATCGACACCGCTGGCGACCTTTACACGGTGAATTTCAATACGATAGTGAAGCCACAGAACGTCCGCAACAAGCGCACGTTCGACATTCTGGCGGCAGTGGTGCTGCTGGCCGCGTCGCCCGTTCTGTGGTTCGTTTGCGGACACCCTGGACGACTCTACCGCAACATTTTCAGTGTTTTGACAGGCCGACGCACCTGGGTGGGATTCTCGGGCCGAAGCGCCAACCCCGTGCTGCCGAAAATCAAAAGCGGCGTGCTGAGCCTTGCCCTCATTCAGTATGGCGACAGCGCAACCGCCGAGCAATGCGAGAAAACCGACCTTTTCTACGCCAAAGACTACCAACTGCGCAACGACGTGGCCATTATGGCGCGGGGCATCAAACTTTTATCGAGATAAATAGGTAACAATTTAAAAATCAACGATATGCTACTATCAATGACAGGTTTCGGAAAAGCAACCTGCGAAATCAAAAATCAAAAACTAACGGTTGAAGTCAAAAGCCTGAACAGCAAGCAGTTCGACCTGACAAGCCGCATTCCGAACGACTATCGCGAGAAGGAAATGGAAATTCGGAACATATTGGCTAACAAACTGATACGCGGCAAAGTGGACATTTCAATCTACACTGAAGTGAACAACGTTGACGTCGCCGCCGAAATCAACACCGACGTGGTGAAGGCTTACTATCAGCAATTGAGCAAGATAGCCGCCGAACTGGGCATTCAGACGGGCCCCGAACTTCTGTCGACCATCATCCGCCTGCCCGACGCAATGAAAACGGGCCGCGACGAACTCGACGAAGCCGATTGGGCGCTGATTATCAAGACTGTGGAAGACGCCGCCGACCAACTGGTGGCTTTCCGCAAGCAGGAAGGCGTGGCTCTGGCGAAGGACCTATCGACGCGTATCAGCAACATTCAGAACTATTTAACGCAAGTACCGCAGTATGAGCGCCCGCGCATCGACCGCATCAAAGAGCGCATCAAGGGCGACATTGAAGAGTTTATCAAACTTGAGAACATCAACCGCGACCGCCTTGAGCAGGAAATGATTTTCTACATCGAAAAACTCGACATCAACGAGGAAAAAGTGCGCTTGGCCAACCACTGCAAGTATTTTCTCGACTCAATGAACGAGGAGGCCGCTGGTCGTCAGTTGGGCTTCATTGCACAGGAAATCGGCCGCGAAATCAACACTTTAGGCTCAAAAGCCAACGACTCTGAAATGCAGAAACTGGTGGTTTGTATGAAGGACGAATTGGAGAAAATCAAGGAGCAATCGCTGAATGTGCTGTAAGAGAGGTGAGTGGTGAATGGTAAGTGGTGAGCGATAAGGCATTAATGGTGTTGGGTGTTGGGTGTTGGGTGTTGGAAGTTAGGAGTTAGGAGTTAGAAATTAGAAATTAGGAGTTAAGATTTTAGAAATTACGATTCTACGATTAAACAATTCACCGATTCACCAATTAAACAATTGAAGTCAGACACGATATTTGGGCAATAAAAACTTACAATACAAAAAGATACTAATTATGGACGAAGGAAAGATTGTGATATTTTCAGCGCCGTCGGGTTCGGGCAAGACAACCATCGTAAAACACTTGCTGTCAAAGGGTTTGAAGTTGGAGTTCTCGGTTTCGGCGTGTAGCCGTGCGCCGCGCGGAACAGAGCAGAACGGCGTCGACTACTATTTTCTGACCGCCGAAGAGTTTAAGAAACGCATTGATAATGACGACTTTGTAGAATGGGAAGAAGTTTACGCAGGCCGCTACTACGGCACGCTGAAAAGCGAGTTGACGCGCATCTGGGGCAAGGGCAACCACGTGCTTTTCGACGTTGACGTGAAGGGCGGAGTCAACCTGAAAAAGAAATTCGGCGACCGCGCACTGTCGGTTTTCGTTATGCCGCCGTCGGTTGAGGAGTTGCGCCGCCGCCTTGAGGGCCGCGCCACCGACGCCCCCGAAGAGATTGAACGCCGCGTGGCCAAGGCCGAAGAGGAAATCTCGTACGCCAATCAGTTCGACATCACCATTGTGAACGACGTTCTGGAAACGGCCTGCAGCGAGGCTTACACCAAAGTGACTGATTTTCTGAACCGTTAGCAATGAAGGTCGGGCTCTACTTCGGTTCGTTCAATCCTGTCCACATTGGGCATCTGGCACTGGCCAACTACATTGTGGAATACACTGACCTTGAGGCAGTTTGGTTTGTTGTGAGCCCGCAAAACCCACTCAAGCAGCGCGCCCAACTTTTAGACGACTACCAACGTCTGCACCTTGTGAATCTCGCTTTGCGCGATTTTCCGAAGTTCCGCGCCTGCGACGTTGAGTTTCGAATGCCGAAGCCATCGTATACCATTGATACTCTGGCTTATCTGGGCGAACAGCACCCCAATCACGAGTTCACGCTGATTATGGGCGAGGACAATCTGGCCACCCTGCACAAGTGGAAGAACTACGAGTTGCTGCTAAACAATTATCGGATAATGGTTTACCCGCGTCCAAATTGCCCCCGAACCGATTTTCACACGCACCCGCACGTGCAACTGATTGACGCACCGCAGATTGACATCTCGTCGAGTTTCATCCGCCAAAGCATTGCCAGCGGCAAGGATGTAAGGTTTTTCGTGCCCGAAAAGGCGTGGGAATATATTGACGAAATGAATTTTTACAAATAGCCGCAAGTTATGAAGAACATTATCAAGTTTTTAGCCATTAGTTTCCTGGCCGTAGCGTGCGGCAGCAAGGGCGTTGACATTAGCGGCACATACAAAGACATTGAAATTCAGCGATTTGAACAGGATTTGTTTGCCATTCCTGTCGATAGCATCTGGCAGTATGTTCCGCAAATGGAACAGAAATACGGCCGATTCTTCGACCTTTACAATCAGCGCGTTATCTGCATTGGCGGCACCAATCAGCTGAACTACGACCGCAAGCTGGCATCGTTTCTGACCGACCCCGACATCCGCGGCTCGTACCGCGAAGTGAGCCGCATCTTCGGCACCGGAAATTTGAGTTGCCAAAAAGAGCTGTCGGAAGCGTGGGCGCGAATGGCAGCATTGTTTCCAAATATCACTCTGCCAACAATTTACACGCATATTTCGGGCTTCAATCAGAACATTGTTGCCGACTCGGGCGTCATCAGCATCAGTCTTGATAAATATCTGGGGGTCAATCACAAATACTATCAAATGCTACGCACGCCGGTCTATCTGCAGCGCAATATGCACCCGCAGAAAGTGGCCACCGACGCAGTGCTGGCCTTGTGTCTGACCGAATTTGAGTACGCCCCGAAAGACGACAATATGATTTCGCAAATGCTCTATTACGGCAAGGTTCACGTTCTGCTCGACGCACTGCTGCCCGACGCCCCCGACACGCTGAAATGGGGCTACACGCGGCAACAACTCGACTGGTGCGGCCGCAACGAACAGCAAATGTGGCTCTCAATGGTCGAGAAAGACGCTCTTTTCAGCACATCGGTGAAGGAAATAACCCGAATGATTGCGCCCGCGCCGTTCACATCATCGTTCTCGCAGAAATCGCCCGGCGGTGTCGGCCAATGGATTGGTTATCAGATTATTAAATCGTACCTAAAGCACAATCCGAAAATCACTATTCAAGACCTAATGCGCGAAAACGACTATCAAATGGTGCTGAACGCGTCGAGGTACAGACCGTAACTTTTGCTCTTTTAAATCTATCTCACCATCTTTTCGAGGTTACACGTCGATGTTAATTGAGTGCCTTCCGTTGAGGGCGCTTTTTTGTGCCAAATTTTCTTTATATTTGGTTCTTGCTAATTATAAACTTTTAAACTAATTCATTATGAAAAAGTTCATTATGTATGGCGCAGTGCTGGCCGGGATGCTGGCATCGTGCAACCAAAACTCAAAAACATTCACAATCAATGGTACTGTTGGCGACGAACTTGCCTCAAAATCTATTTGTATTTACATTGGTGACAAAGATTTTCGTATCAATCCAGATAGCACGCCCAATGACACTATTTTGGTTAAAGACAAGAAATTCAACTATTCGGTTGACATAGAGTTCCCAACATTTTGCGTCTTGCGGAATGTTTTTGACGATGGTTCGATAGATTATGGGTATCAGATGGTATTAGTGCCTGGCGAGACAGCAGAAATGACACTTTGTGCAGACCGAATGGATTTGAATGGCACAAAATTCTATCAGCAAGTAAACAACTTTAAGAAAATACTGCGTAGTAAGCGTTTTGACGAATTGGTTGAACAACTTCAAAGCAATCCGGAAATTGAACATGACTCGGCTTGGAACGCCGAAATCAACAAAGCCGCGCAAGATAGGTCCAATGCAACGATTGAATATATTAAAAATCATAATACCGAAGAGGGGGCGCTTATTTATGCGTATATTTTTACGGGCGAGTTTCAGGCAAAAAAGCTGTTCGATACAATAGCTTCGCCGGCAATTAAGAACGGCAGATTCGCTCATTTTATTGAAATTGCCAAGGAAAGCGACGAAAGGGGAAATGAGCATATGGCAAAAATGGCGGAAAACGAGAAAAATACAGCTGTTGGCACAATGTTCCAAGATTTCGAAGTTGAATTCGAAGGCAAAACACAAAAACTATCTGATTATGTTGGCAAAGGACATTATGTGTTAGTTGATTTTTGGGCAAGCTGGTGCGGCCCGTGTCGTGACGAGATTCCAAATCTAATTGAAGTTTATAATAAATATAAAAATAAGAATCTCAACGTTTTGGGTGTCACGGTGACCGATAAGGTTGAAGACAGCAAACGCGCCATTGAGGATTTGGGCATCAACTATCCGCAGATTATGGCCGAGCAAAACGGTGTTGGCGCCTATGTTTACGGTGTGATAGGCATTCCGCATATCATCCTTTTCGGTCCTGACGGTACCATTCTCGAACGCAATCTTCATGGTGATGGCGTTGAAGCTGCCGTTCGCAAACATTTGGGATTGTAAACCAATAAGATGAACTTAAAAGTGCCGCCCATTGTGGCGGCATTTTTTTTGCCTTACCGTAACCCCTTTTTGAAATTGAACACCGATGTACCTTGAATGCCTTCCGATGTGGCTGTCAGCTTCAACAAGCGGGTAAGGTGGTTGTTATCAGCTGGTTCGAAGGTTAAGTCGATTAAGAAACGGCAGAAACCTTTGCTGCGCAACTTATTGGCGTACTGCGTGATGCAGACTGGTTGTTCGGGGGTGATAATGGTCAGACCGTTCAACCGATGGCGTAGGTAGCGGTTTTTGCGCTCGTCGGTGAATTGGTTTGTGGGCAGTTTCACGGGCATTCGAGATGTGAATAGGCGCGGACGGAAATAAACAGGAATCACAGCCTCGCGGCACGCGCCGGTGAGCAGGTTTTCGTATTCGTTCTCAACTGGGCTGCAAAACCATTCTGCGCCTTGCTGCTTCAGCCAAAGAGCTGCGACATCATTGTAGGCGTAAACAGCTTCGTTGGTGGCAAAACGGCTGCGTGGTGGCAGCATTGCACTTTGCGACAAATGACTCAAAACAAAGCGATTAAGTCCTTTTTGCGCCAATGCGGCGCAGAATTTCCTGACGCGCTCAATTTGCGTCTCGCTCACAAACGATGGCAACTCAAACCATATTTTTTGCGCTAATGCGTTGTTTATTTTGTTTGTTGTCAGTAGGTTTTGCCATTCAAGCATTGGCAGCGATAAAACCACAATGTCGGCTTTTTGCAGCGCCGCGCATTGCAGCCAGTCAAGGTTGTCAATCCTCACAACGGTTGCGGCTTTCGGTTTGGTTGTCAGCTGCTTGCGAATGCTGCCAATGATGTTTTTTTTCATCGCTTGCGGCATCCGTACATCGTGGCGGCCGTTGGTTGGCAACTCGTTGCCGAACTTTTGGCTGCGGTAGGCGGTCAGGTAGATGTCGGTGCCGGCGGCGGCAGTGCTGCGGAAGCCTTTGGCGGTGCAGATGCCATCCACAACTCGGAAGTTGTCAAGTACAAAGGCGTTCTGGTCGGTATCGGCATCGGTGCGGACGCGCAGACGGTTGCCTTTGGCCAAATCAATATTGGTGGTGAAAACAATCGTACCGTCATGACTGTCAACCACTTTACCAATCAGCAGGCCGGTATTTGGATTGTCTGCAATCGACTCGGCAATGCTACGGCCCATAAACCACTGTGTTTTGGGGCGACTAAGGTCGTCAACTTGCTCGGTAACTTGCTCGCAATCAAGTGCTTTGCGGTAGGCTTGCGCCACTGTATAAACATACTCGCCCGATTTCAGCCGTCCTTCCACTTTCAACGATGAAACACCCATTTGTGCAAGTTCTTTAATCTTGTCAACCAGTTGGTTATCCTTCATGCTGAAGAATGTTCGTTTTTGTCCTTGGCAGTTGTAGAAGCGGCGGCACGGTTGGGTGCAGAGTCCGCGGTTGGCACCGGCGCCACCCAAATAACTACTAAACAGACAAAGCCCTGATACAGAGTAACATAGCGCACCATGAACAAATACCTCGGTCTCGATATTTGTACGCTTGTGGATCAGTCGCAACTCTTTTAATGTCAGTTCGCGGGCAAGCACAACGCGCTTGAAACCAATCTGTTGGCAATGGTTTGCCCCAATCGAGTTGTGGTTGACCATTTGTGTGCTGGCGTGCGCCACAAGTTTCGGGAAATACCGCCGCATCAGGCTGAAAACACCCCAATCCTGAATGATGACGCCCGCAATGCGTTGCTCTGACAAGAATTGTAGCGTGTCGAGTAAATCGGGCAACTCGTTATTTTTTATGACGGTGTTGAGCGTAACATACACTTTCACACGCTTTTGCGCGGCGAGTTGGCAAATGGCCGCAAATTGTGAGTTTGTGAAGTTTGCAGCACGTCCGCGGGCATTAAATGTTTTCAAACCCAAATAGATAGCATTTGCACCGCCCTCAAATGCGGCATACAAGCTCTCAATGTTGCCTACTGGCAGCAGTAGTTCTGGTTTGTAGGCTGGCATCACTCGTTTCTTGAGTTTGTATAGGTGCGCCAACGGTCGATCAGGGTGGCGAAGTTTTCGGGCAGTTCCGAATCGAACATCATCCGCTCGCCTGTCACGGGGTGGGTGAATCCTAATTCCTTCGCGTGAAGTGCCTGGCCGGGCAGCAGTAGGAAGCAGTTCTCGACAAACTGACTGTATTTGGCAAAAGATGTGCCCTTTAGAATTTCACAACCTCCATATTCTGGGTCGTTGAAAAGCGGATGCCCAATGAATTTCATGTGGATGCGGATTTGATGTGTGCGTCCGGTTTCAAGTCGGCACTCAATCAGCGTAACGTAGCCAAATCGCTCAAGTACTCGGTAGTGCGTCACGGCGTGTTTACCCATCGGGACATTTTGCGGAAAAACATCCATAATCTGCCGGTTGCGCACATTTCGGCCAATTTTGCCCACAATCGTACCTTCGTTGTCACGCATATCGCCCCATACTAAAGCCACATAGCGTCTATGAGATGTATGGTAGAAGAACTGTCTGGAAATGTGCTCTTTAGCCTGCTCGGTTTTTGCCACAACCAATAGTCCCGATGTGTTTTTGTCGATTCGATGGACGAGTCCGGGACGCGCATCGTTGCCGTTGAAAATGGGCAAATCGCTGTAGCGGTAGGCCAGTGCGTTGATAAGTGTGCCTGTGTAGTGCCCGTAACTCGGATGTACCACCATTCCTGCCGGTTTGTTCACAACAACAAGGCTATCGTCTTCATATACAATGTCTATCGGGATATTCTCAGGAACAATAGTAATCTCGCGCGGCGGATAGGTGAGCATCACCCGAATCACGTCGCCCGGCTTGACGCGATAATTTGGCCGCACCGATGAACCATTCACAATGATGAAACCAGCCTCGGCGGCAGCTTGAATCTTGGTGCGCGACGCATTTTCAATCTTCATCTGCAGAAATCTGTCGATGCGTAACATTCCTTGTCCGCGATCCACATCAAAGCGGTAATGCTCAAACAAGTTCTGGCCGTCGTTTTCAAACGGACCGCCTTCGCCTTCGAATTCATCGATATTGTCAAACTCTTCGTCGTTCATTTGACTATTGTTTTATGAATTTTAGTTGCGACAATTGAGCACCGTTTTCAATTCTTACAATATAAATGCCTGATTGCAAATGTGATACATCGACTGTGGTGTTGTTAGCACAAATCAGCAACTTGCCTGTGGGTGAATAAACAGTCACACGGCAATCGTTGTCGACCCCAACAATATTCAATACATCTGTAGCCGGATTCGGGTAAATCGAAATGTTTGTAACCGATTCTGCATCAGTAATATCAGTGCTCATCGAACCGAATATCGGACGAACCATGAGCGAGCCCGAGAAACTTGTTGGCAGCCATTCGCCGCTTGTGTTGTAGAATATCTTGCTTTGGCTGAATCGATTAACATCCCAACCAACGTTCAATCTTAGTTTTGAAGCCTGCTGCCACCCTACAAACACACTCTTGTCAATGGCTATCGGCTCACTGAACTCAAATTCCATAAATTGGTTCTGGCCTTCGCCGAAATCGGGGCGCAACACATCGGTGCTGGCAATCAGGCGGCCGGGCTTGCCGTTGCTGTTTTCCCAAGCGCAGATGCTAAATGCGTCGGCGGCACTCTCAACAGGGTTCGACGGCAGAAAACAAATGCTTAAACCGCACAGATTATCAGCTTTATATGGTGTATACAAATAGGCCACTTGAGCCGAACTTGCGTCCACACCATAGGCGTTTTCTGCAGTGCCGTCATCATAGGCGTAATAATTGCCAAAATGCTGGTATGTATAGCTGCGATTGTTGCTCGAGATTAATTCGTCTCTGTCGGTAAGAAGTTCACATTCAAATAAATATGTGGCGTTTTCGCGATTGTCATGCATAATCGGATTATCATCGTAGGCAAACACAAGTTTGGTATTTAGTTGAGCATCGTAATTGGCCGTACCCATTGTAACAGAGTCGTTTAGATACACATCGCGATCAACATCTTTGATGCGGATTCGGACTTCGGATTTCATCGTGCGCTGCCAATGGTTGCGGATGTGGATGTTGAGTCGTGTGTTCTCGGTGTTGATGGCCGACTCGTAGTGTGACCAAGGTATCGATGTGTAATTCTTCAAGATGGTGGCTGCCGGCTCTACAAGCGCAATGTCGTAAAAGACGGTGTCGGCGGCTGAGCGGCCGTCGTTCAGATAGACGAAGTCAATGTTCCAATGGTCGCAGTTGATGGCCGCTGATGGGTTAAAACTTCCTGCAAGACTGGCGTAGTTAAAGAAGCGGAATTGGAACTTGTCTGTAAAATATTCAGACTGTCTGATGGGTAACATTACAAACGCAAACTCAAGAGTATCAGGACGATTCGGTTGCAAATGAAGTGTGTTGCTGCGGAAATTGGCAAAATCTGTTCCGGCCATTGCCCAAAGATTTGTCCATACGCCGTCGCCCGATGTTATTTGCAGCACAAGCGAGTCGCACCCTTCTGGCGCGTTGCCGTTGCCTTGTGGCTGATAGTAGAAGCTCAGATATGTCGATGTGCTGTCAGCTTCCGAAAGGTCGATAGGTTGCGATGTGAGACAGTCGGCCATATATGGCAGGCTTGACGCTTGCGGGTAGTGCCGCCCGTCGGAATCGATGGCGTCGAACGTGGCCACGCCAACCGAATAGGGATTGATGCTGAAAGTGTTGTTAATCCATACGCCGCGGTCGGTCCATAGTTGTTGGTTGGGTTCGGCCTGGTCGTAACTAAAATCGTCGATAAAGGGCAGCTGCAGTGTTGACGACACGGCCTGCATCCTGATGGACTGCTGGTGTACGGGCGTCAGCGACTCTTGAGCCATAAGTGGCATTGCACCCAAAACGAGTGCGGCTATTGCAATGATTCTATTCATCCAAATTTATTGATTCACCAATTTCGGTTTCGGTTCGGGAATCGACTCTGAGCCAAATATCAACCCTGCCGCCCAAAGTGGCGCGTGCGCCCGGCCCGAAGTATGCCGGTTCCTGACGGAAAACACGGGCGTTCATCGAGTCTGCGATTGTGGCGGCATCTTCAATCACAACCTTACCAACGTTTAGGTAGGCGTTGTTCAGTTCGTTCACGGCTTCAAATTGCGTCAGACCTTTCAGGTCGGGTAGAGGCGTGGCGTTGTTGCCGTGGCCGTCGCCAAGCACAAGGTCGATGTTTGACCCCTTGTCGATGAGTGTTCCTTCTGCAATTTCTTGACCATCAAACATTTGCTTCAGAATGTTGTTCTTTGCGAAATCAGGTTTGTAAATCAACTGCCCAACGCGCAGACCGTGCATTTCAAGTGTCGCCTTGCCTTGACGGTATGACAGTCCTACAATCTTCGGCACCGAAACCTTTGTTCTGTTAAACGCATTGGTGGTGATGAAAATTGTGCGGTTCTCTTTGACGTGCGTTCCCGGGCGCGGGTTCTGGTCGACAATGCAGCCCTTTGGCATATAGTCGATGAATGTCGAATCGATGATTTTCAACTGCAAATCTTCGTGTTTGGCAATCTGCATCGCACGGCTCATTTTCAAGCCTTTGAAATCGGGCACCGAAATTGTCTGTCCGTGATGAGTGTAAATTCTTAAGAAAATTGCAAGCGCAATAAACACAATCAAATAGAATCCTGCGAACTTGCCCACGCGAATAAGGTTGCGTTTCCAAAACGACTTATCCTTCAGTTTCTCTATTAAATCCATAGTCTTTGTTTGAATTGCAAAGGTAAACTATCTTTTTTTATCAAGATGGGTTTGTTGGCTGATAAGTGGAAAAATGTTGGTTGGTTAGCCGTTTTATTGAAAAAACGCCGTAATTAAAGGCTCAAAATGTCAGATTATCTGCTATATTTGCGGAGTTTTTGTGAGAAAAAAATGATGACGCTGAAGATTGCATCAAAATATATCTTTCTGTTAATCAGTATATTTATTGCCGCCAATACGTTCGCTGTCAATTCTGAATCGGAAAACGACAGCGATTGGGCATTGGTTACCGAAGACAAAGATTGCAACATAAAAGTGTTTGAGCGTTGGGTTTCGGTCGACAGGCAGCGTGCCCGTGAGCGCTCGGGCAAGATGGTGCTGAAATGCTCTCCCGATGATATTTTAGCAATTCTTACTGATGTCCGCAAAACTGATATATGGATGAGCAATGTTGAAGACTGCCATGTCATCAGCCGCAAGAGCGATACGGAATGGTTCGTCTATACTCTGCTTAACGCACCTTGGCCCATAGGCAAACAAGACATTGTATCGAAATATGAAATAACCCGTAAGGGTGACCGCATTATTCTCAATATCCGTCAGCAAAACAATTTGGTGGCAAAAAAGAAAAATATTGAGCGGCTCGATACGTTCAGTGCTTGTTGGGAAATTATGCCTGTGAGTGAAAATACTGTCAATGTTAGTTTTACGACGCAATCAACCCAACCGGCCAAATATCCGCAATGGGCGCAAGATCCTATTGTTCGCAAAACATTCCTGAACAACATGCGCAAATTTCGCCGGCATGTCAATAAGGGCTAATTCCAAAGTGGCTCTAATCATTAGATTTTTTTTATAAAAAATGCAGTTTATTTGTAATAAATCTGCAAAAGATGTGTTTATATATGTAGAAAGCTATTTTATTTATCAATAAACAACTATACTAACATGAACAAACAACTAAAACTATGCGCAGCCTTGGCTGGCGCTTTCTTATTTTGTGCCAATGCAAACGCACAAATTGTGATTAACGAGTACAGCTCGACAACATCCACGTTTTTAGATGATTACAACGAAGAATCCGATTGGATTGAGCTTTACAACACATCGTCTGCCGAAGTTGATTTGAAAGGCTGGCACTTGTCAGACAACAAGGAAAATCTTGCTAAATGGACCTTCCCGTCGGTGAAAATCGCGGCCAACGGCTATATGCTGATTATGGCTTCGGGCAAGGATTTGACTACCATTGCAGCCGGCAAAAAGTATCTGCACACAAATTTCAACATTTCGTTGGATGGCGAAGCGATTTTCTTGTCGAATGCAGTTGGAACTATTATGCATCAGACTGACTCCGTGGCTGTTCCGTGCAACGCCAGCCGAGGTTTGAATCCCGATGGCGGCAGCAGCTGGGCGTTCTTTGCCGAGCCGACACCCGGTGCGGCCAACACCACAAAGGCCTACGCCACATCGGCAACCACAAGCGTGAAATTCTCGCCTGAGGGCGGCCTGCAAAAATCAGCGCTGACCGTAACACTCTCCACCGACGGCAACACACCTATATATTATACGCTTGACTGCACCGAACCGACTGATAAGTCTTTGCTCTACACCGGTCCAATCACGGTTGACTCGACAACGGTCATCCGTGCCACTACTTTCAACGGCGATTTGATGCCTGGCCAGCCTTCTACGCAGACTTACATTTTCCCAGAAAGGCTGCACACGCTCCGCCGTGATTTGTGGGATGGCAGTATAATTGACACAACAATAACTTATCACAATGTGATTCTTAACGCTGGTATAACGATGGATGAGGCTGATGAGTTTTTAAGAAACGGAGGCGATATTAGTGAGATTACCCACGACACGACAATACATTATAATCCTCATCTTATTTTTGAGCACCCATCACGGTTCAATCTGCCAGTGTTTTCGCTGACAACACAACCCGATAATCTATGGGATTGGGAAACAGGTATTTATGTATTTGGCCCGAATGCCGACTTATCTGGAGAACCCTATTATGGTGCCAATTTCCATCAGGATTGGGAACGCCCCGTACATGTTGAACTTTACTGGACCGATGGCACGAAGCGCCTCGACCAAGATGCAGGAATAGAGATTGCCGGTGCGTGGAGCCAGAGTAACAATCAAAAATCGTTCACTCTGCATGCCCGCAACGCCTATGGCAAGAAGTTTTTTGAGGCTAAATTGTTCGATGAGATCGACATCGCACGATTCAAATCGTTTGTCCTTCGAGATTCTGGTAACGATGCCGAAAGCACTTTTTTCCGTGATGCTATGATTACACATCTTGTTGCCAATAATAACATTGATATTCAAGCATATCAACCAGCCGTGATATATCTTAACGGCGAATACTGGGGCATTCTGAATATCCGAGAGAAACTGAACGAATACTATGTTGAGAGCCACTATCCGCACGTCGACCACGACAAAGTGGACCTTCTTGTTGGAAAGAACGATGGCGTGACGGCTTCAGAAGGCGACATGGATGATTATAACGCGATGATGGATTTCATCACTTCTCACGATTTGACCAATGATTCTAATTATCAGCAGGTTGCTGCACAAATCGACATCGATGAGTACATTGAGTATATGGTGTCAGAGATTTATGGAGGGAACGATGACTGGCCGCATAACAACGTGAAAATGTGGAAGTCGAAGAAGAACGGAGGTCGCTGGCGTTGGATGCTTTACGACACCGACCAGTCGTACAACATTTGGGACCGCGATGTTGACAAAGTTACGTACGACAAGCTGGCGAAATGCTTAAGTGAAAAAGGCAAAAACGGTGATACATGGTCGAATGTTCTGTTGCGTAATTTGGTGAAAAACACCACGTTCCGCAACGAACTTGCCAACCGCTTTGCCGACCGTATGAACCGAGAATTTTTGCCAAAAAATATAGTTCATCTAATTGACAGTCTGTATAATAACATAAAAGATGAAATTAATTACCACGTTTATCTGTGGGGTGGTGGCAATAATGGCAGTGGAATGAAAGAATTTGCCTATGCTCGTCCAAAAAATATGCGTAATCATCTGCGCAATAATCTCGAAGTAGGCGATGATGTTACGCTGACGCTTAACACTAACGACAGCAAAGCTGGCTATGTCGAACTTAACTCGCTTACTATTAAAGAGTTCGGGTGGGATGGCGTTTATTTCAAAAATGTGCCGGTGAAATTGCGAGCTGTGGCTCGGCCGGGTTACAAGTTTGTGCGCTGGGAATTTAGCGGAGGTCTGTCCGAGAGCACTTGTGCAGGCATTGAACTGATGCTGGACAACGACGCAACTATTAACGCTGTTTTTGAAAAAGATGCCGGTGCGGCATTTAACAGTGTGGTTATAAACGAGATAAATTACAAATCGGCCGACGATTTCGACACCAAAGACTGGATTGAGCTTTACAACACAACTGCGGCTGCCATTAATCTGTCGGGTTGGAAACTGACTGACGGTGAGGCCGACGAAGCCTTTACAATGCCGGCCGGCACAGTCATCGAGGCTTACGGCTATCTGGTGGTTTGCGCAAACCAGAACAAGTTGCTTGCTTTCAATCCTAGTGTGACGAACTATGTTGGCGACTTCACTTTCGGATTGGGTAAAGAAGATAAGGTTCAACTGTTTGATTCAGAGGGCGCTTTAATCGATGAGGTTTCATACGCCAAATCGTGGGGCGATGCCGATGGCACAGGTAAAACCATTGCGCTGACCGACCCATTTGCCGACAATGCCAACTATAAGTTGTGGAATGACAACGACTTACACGGTACACCAGGTGCACAGAACGGTTCATTCAATCCGTCGCGCAGCGATTTCAATACCAACGAGAAGGTTTTTGTTGACATAACCGAGGCACAGGCGGTTAATGCATCGGCAGTATGCTACCCGAACCCGGTTAGTAGCGAGGCTGCGCTGGTATGGCAGCAAACAGCCGACGGTAACGTCCGTGTTGATCTGTTCAACGCCTTTGGCAGCTGTGTGGCGCAAATTTGTGACGGATGGTTCGCGCAAGGTCAGCAACAAATCGACATCAGCCGCGCAATCGGCACATGCACGCCCGGTTTGTACATCGCAAAAATCAATATCGACGGGCAATCACCGCTCAATGTGCGGATTATCAAGCAGTAACCGATTCTGGTCACAGACTCGTACATCGGCAGTCGGCAAGCTCTGGCTGCCGATGTTTTTTTTGTTTCTAGATACTGCAAAAAACAAATTTGAAAATCCTACTGTTCGTATGGGTTGATTTTTTGCGACATCTTCGTCTATTTCGCCGACGTTTCGGACATAAAAAAGCCTTGCACGTCCCGTTAATGTGCTACATTTGCACGTTTTTTGAAAATAACGGAGCAATGAAAAAAATTCAATTACTCGCCTTGTCGGTTTTGACCGCAATGGCAACAAACGCACAAATTGTAATCAACGAATACAGTTCTTCGACTACCACATTCTTGGACGAGAACAACGAGGAAGCCGACTGGATTGAGTTTTACAACACATCGGCATCGAGCGTCGATTTGAAAGGCTGGCGGCTGACCGACAATAAGGACAATCTTACAAAATGGACGTTTCCATCGGTGTCGGTTCCCGCAAAAGGTTATTTGCTGGTTCTGGCGACAGGCAAGAATCTGACCGAAGTGGCCGATGGCAAGTACCTACATACAAATTTCAATATTTCATCGGATGGTGAGGCGGTTTTTCTTGTTAACGCTTCAGGTGAGATTGTGCATCAGACTGATTCATTGTCAGTTCCGTGCAATGCCAGCCGCGGTCTGAATCCCGATGGCGGCAGCAATTGGGTGTTTTTTGCTGAACCTACACCTGGTGAGGCCAACACCACCAAGGCTTATGCCACATCGACAACCACAAGCGTGAAATTCTCGCCCGAGGGTGGTGTCAAAACATCTGCATTGACAGTAACGCTTACCACCGACGGCAACACACCTATTTATTATACGCTTGATTGCACCGAACCAACCGACAAATCGACAAAATATACCGGCCCGATAGCTGTTGACAGCACAACTGTCATTCGCGCTATCACCTTCAACGACAATCTTATGCCTGGCCAACCATCGACTCAGAGCTATATTTTTGGAAAGAAGTTGCGCTGGATTAACCGCGACAAGCAAGGCAAACCAATTGATACTGGAACTATCTGGGTTGAAGACCCTGATACGACAAGCAATAATAATGGTAATGATGGCAATGCTTGGCCTTGGGGCGGTGGCGGCTGGTGGATGCCTAAACCTGGCCATGACTCGATAATATCAATAGACCCGGCAAAATATATCGACCATGCAACAACATTCGGATTGCCGGTGATTTCTCTTACAACCGCACCTGACAATCTTTGGGATTACAACATAGGAATTCTTGTTGAGGGACCGAATGCAGATTTGAACGCTTCGCCACGTCGCGCAAACTACTATAACGATTGGGAGCGTCCCGTTCATGTTGAGCTTTATTGGACCGATGGCTCGAAACTTCTCGATCAGGACGCAGGAGTGAAGATTGCTGGCGCTTACAGCCGTATGAACGACCAAAAATCGCTGGCGTTGCATGCCCGTAATGCTTACGGCACAAAGTATTTCAACGCAAAATTGTTTGACGAACTCGACATAACACAGTTTAAGTCATTCACTTTGCGCGATTCGGGCAATGACTTTGGCGGTACTCATTTCCGTGATGCTATGATTACGCACCTTGTAGCCGGCAACAATGTTGATATTCAAGCATATCAGCCAGCCGTTGTCTTCTTAAACGGCGAATACTACGGCATTTTGAATATGCGCGAGAAGCTGAATGAATATTACATTGAGAGCCACTATCCGCAGGTTGACCACGACAATTTGGACTTTATTGCTGCAAGCGATGTGACAAAGAATATGTCGGCTTCGGAAGGCGATATGGAAGCCTACAATGCATTGCTCGACTTCATTGCAAACAACGATTTGGCCGATGATGCCAACTATCAATATGTGACTACGCAAATGGATGTGGATGAGTACATTGAGTATATGGTGTCGGAAATTTACGGTTCAAATAACGATTGGCCGCACAACAATGTCAAGGTTTGGAAATCGAAGAAAAACGATGGCAAATGGCGTTGGTTCCTCTTTGATACTGACCAATGCTACTCAATTTGGGGAGACCAGTCGGGCGATGATAAATTGGGCGATTGTTTGAAAGAGAAGGATACGCACGGCAATACTTGGGCCAATTTCCTTTTCCGCAATCTGACCAAAAACAAACAGTTCTGTGACGCTCTTGCCAATCGCTTTGCCGACCGTATGAACTGTGAATTCCTGCCCGTCAATGTCAATAAACTTGTTGACAGTCTGTATAATAACATCAAGAGCGAAATAGGTTATCATAACAACCGTTGGAATAAAAGCACCAATGATGGCAATGGAATGAAGGATTTCGCTAAAAAACGTCCCGGCAATGTGCGTAAACACTTGCGTAACCATTTTGATGTTGGCAGCGATATCAAGATTACGATTGACGCCAACGACAGCAAGGCTGGTTATGTTGAACTTAACTCTTTGACATTGAAAAGTTTCCCGTGGAGCGGTTCGTACTTCAAAAATGTCCCAGTTTCGTTACGTGCTGTGGCTCGTCCTGGCTACAAGTTTGTGCGTTGGGAAATCGATGACAGTGATGAAGAGTATACATCTGCCGGAATTGTTGTCGCTTTGGATGAGGCATTGTGGTTTACAGCAGTTTTCGAACCTGATGCTGATGCAAAATTCAATAATGTGGTTATCAACGAGATAAATTACAAATCGGCCGACGATTTCGATACTAAGGATTGGGTTGAGTTATACAATACAACGGCAGCAGCCATCAACCTTTCGGGGTGGAAACTCACCGATGAGAATCTTGCTGATGCCTTTACTTTCCCCGCCGGAACAGTTATCAAGGCTTATGGTTACTTGGTGGTTTGCTCAAATGCTAACAAATTGCTCAGGTTCAATCCTGAAGTAACAAATTATGTCGGTGATTTTAAGTTTGGTTTGGGCAAGGAGGATAAAGTGCAGTTATTTGATTCTGAAGATAATCTTGTAGATGAGGTTTCTTATGCGAAATCGTGGGGCGATGCCAACGGAACCGGAAAAACTCTATCATTAACCGATCCATTTGCCGACAATGTCAACTATAAATTGTGGCATGCCAACGATTTACACGGTACACCCGGTGCTCAAAATGGATCGTTCAATCCATCACACGACGATTTCAGTACGAACGTATTTGTCGGTATTGATGAAGAACCTGAAAATAAGGCGTTTGCATTGTGCTATCCGAATCCAGTGATAGATAACGCAGCAATTGCTTGGGAACAAGCGACTGACGCCAATACTACTATTGAATTGTATGCTGCCAATGGACTGAAACTGGCTACTATTGCCAATGGCTGGTACAGTCAAGGATTATACAGAATCGATATCAGCCACATTGTTGGCAACTGGACATCAGGTTTGTATTTTGCAAAAATCACCGCCGATGGTCAAAAGCCGATTATCATGAAGATTATGAAGCAATAAGAGATGTGATTATACGATTCAGCAGACGGCAACCCGCCAATCGGGCTGCCGTTTGTTGTTTTGTGCAAAGTGCGATTCAACGATACGCCGTTTCAACTATCTTCGCGGCAAATTTTGGGTTATGGCACTCATTCTATCATTGGAAACATCAACGTCGGTGTGCTCGGCGGCGCTGGCCCGCGACGGCCGACTGCTGGCAGAGCGCGTGAGCTACGAAGGCAAGTCGCACGCAACGCTGCTAACTGTTTTTGTTGAACAGATTCTGGCCGAGACAGGCATTGAAGCCACCGCGCTCGACGCTGTGGCCGTGAGTCAGGGACCTGGCTCGTACACAGGTCTGCGCATCGGCGTTTCAACCGCCAAAGGCATCTGCTATGCCACTGGCGCAAAGCTGATTGCCGTGGACACGCTGAAAGCAATGGCCATTATGGCCGAGAAAAACGCCACACCGCGCCCCGACCTTTTTTGCTCAATGATTGACGCCCGCCGAATGGAAGTTTACACGGCTATTTACAATGCTGATTTAGAGCAGATTGGCGATACAAAGGCTCTGATCATCGACGGCGACAGTTTTGCCGACGAGCTGAAAACCAACACAATAGCATTCTACGGCGACGGCGCCGACAAATGCCGCAGTGTGATAACATCGGCCAATGCCCGCTTTATTGACGGCGTCTGTCCGCTGGCGGCCAATATGGTGCCGCTTGCCGAAAAGGCCTACGCCGCCGCCGATTTCAAAGACGTGGCCTACTTCGACCCGTTCTACTTGAAGGATTTTGTGGCCACCGTGGCCAAACACAAGGTGCTATAGCTCAATGCGCGCGCGTCTGGTTTTATCGGTTTTACTGCTGACGGCTACCTTCGGTCAGTTGGAAGCGCAGTGGCTGAAAGAGACGTACATCAGCGTGTTTGCCGCCGAGCGCGACACCAACTACATTCAGGATTTGAGCCGAATGTTCAGTGTCAATGCATCGGTGTTCCAAAAAAACTCGGCCTTCAGCATCGACGACTTGAAAAACCTGTCATCGCTGCAATACAACTGCTCAGACTCGTCGGCATCGGTGAGCGCGGGATTCGCCTATAAGTGGCTGTCGCTCAGCCTTGGTGTCAGCACGGGCCTGTTCGACCGCCACCGCACGGGCCGCAAAACCATTCTCTCGACTCAGGTGCTGCTGCCCGCCGTGACGCTGAAACTGGGCGCCAATTTCTACGAAGGCTACTATCTGTCAAACGCCGAAAGCATTCTGCAAGACTGGCCCGCGGGAACCCGCTTCGACCGCCCCGACATCAGCACCGCATCGCTGCGCGTATCGGCCGACTACTATTTCAACTACACGCAATATTCGCGTAAAGCGCTGACATCGCACGGCGAACTGCAACGCAAGACGGCGGGCTCGGCTGTGGCTGGGATTCTGTTCAACGTGAATATGGTGAGCGGCGATTCGTCGCTTGTGCCGCGGAATGTGAACGACTCGGTTTACAACTATCGCGAGCAAATCAAATATGTGAGCAACACGCTCATTGGCGCTGGCGGCGGCTACGCGCGGACGTTTGTCACCCCTGCGGGGATTTATTTCAATCTGGATATGCAGATGGGCCTGGCCTACAACAAGTGCTTTCTGCAACTCGACGACGCGCCCGACCGCACCCACAATGCGCTGAATCTATATTTTCAAGGCGATTTGAGTGTGGGATTCAACAGCAAGCGCTGGTTTGCCAACGTTGGCGGAAACATTCTGGCCATTGAGTCGCCAATGGGCAACGACGGCGTGAGCATCAACAATATGAACGGTATGTTGCGGGCCACGGTGGCCTACCGCTTCGAGCTTGAAAAGAACTACGGTGTGGGCGAACTTTTTTCTACCAAATGGCGGCAATGGCGCGAGCGCAGGGCCGAGAAGAAGGCGGGGAATAGTTAGTTAGGATTTAGAAGTTGGAAGTTAGAAGTTAAAATATAATGACTTCTGCTTTTTTTGCAAGCCAATTCAATAGCTGCGCATCGCACTTTTCGCCTTACACTTTAAACATTCGTCTTTACTCTTTAAGTTAAAAATGCTATTTTTGCAGTTCGCTTGCGTTATGCAGTATGAATGGCATTGAGATTTTCTTGAAGGGATTGATTGTTGGACTGATTGTTTCGGCGCCGATGGGACCGATAGGCGTTCTGTGTGTGCAGAAAACCATCAACAAAGGTCGTTTTCAAGGATTTATGTCGGGATTGGGCGCCGCCACAGCCGACACCTCGTATGCCATTCTGGCCGCTTTTGGCGTCACTTTCATCACCGATTTCCTGACCGAGCACCAACTGTTTTTCCAAATTGCCGGTGTGGCCACGCTGCTCTACCTAGGATTCAAAATGCTGCTCAAAAACCCCATTGGTGAATACCGCTACTATCGCAGCCCAAAGCGTTCGGGCCTGATTGGCGACTACGTTTCGGTTTTCTTTCTCACAGCATCCAACCCATTGACAATCATATTTTTCGGTGCTGCATTCTCAATGCTAAACCTAATGTCGGGTGGCAACACCTTCAACGACGGTATGCCGCTAGTGTTGGGAATTCTGGGCGGTGCTGTGTTATGGTGGTTCACGCTTACTTATGTGGTCGATATTTTCCGCAAGCACTTCCGACTGCGTAGTATTGTGTGGCTCAACCGCATCAGTGGGATCATGATCATTGTACTCTCGATTGCCGCCGGAATTAAATTTTTTCTTCTCAGTTGAAAATGAGTCCGATGGTACTTGCATTTGCTGTAATAGGAATAGTGGATTATTTTAAATAATGGTACAGATTGAATACCATCCATTGAAACCATTTTTACCATCAGCGGCTAAAGTGTTGATGTTAGGCAGTTTTCCTCCGCCTCGAATTCGTTGGTCAATTGATTTTTATTATCCTAATTTTCAAAATGACATGTGGAGGGTGATGGGGATTGTTTTTTATGCTGACAAGAACCATTTTGTCTTGGAGCGTGAGCGAAAGTTTGATTGTGCGTCAGTTATTGATTTTTGCAGCACTGCGGGAATCGCTATTTTCGATACGGCTTCGGCTGTTAGACGATTGAAAAACAATGCATCAGATAAATACCTTGAAATTGCCCAACCAACCGATTTGGCAACATTGCTATGTCAAATTCAGGATTGTCATACAATTGTGACAACGGGGGAGAAGGCGACAGATGCGGTTGTGGAACGTTATGGTTGTGAAAAACCGAAAGTTGGCACTTTCAGTCAATTGGCGATAGCGGGGCGGGGATGCCGGTTTTATCGAATGCCATCAACATCAAGGGCTTACCCACTCGCGTTAGACCAAAAAGCTGCAGTTTACCGGTCAATGTTTGAGCAATTGAAAATGATTGATATACTGAAATCCCAATAGAAATATCTGGTTGTTCACTCGTCCGTTATAATGTTTTGTGCAAAAAAAAGTCCTTCAAACCAACTGATTTGAAGGACCTTATCATATACCATGTTGTGAACCAGCTGGAATCCGATATATTGTTATATTTCAGTATTTTTATATTATGCATACCGCATTTGGTAATGCATTTTTCGTTTCTTCTGTCATTATTATTTGTCATAAATCTGAATATAATAAATGGTTCACCGCATAAACATTTGTTGTGAATAAATAAGATCTTTGCGCCGAAAGCTAGCCATAACCGACACACTTTCCCTTTGGCACGTCCAAATAACTCATTTAAATTGCAATTATACTGAAAAATTACTAATCAGGTTATAGCCTAATTCATACAGTACGCAACAGTACGTTAATAATCTTTAACCGTTCTGCAACAGAATCAACACAATCTTTGACAGTTCGTGCAGCAGTTGCCTAACAAAAGTCTCGGGTTTGTAACGAGCGATTAATAAAATACCATAGATACGGCGGAGAGAGTCGAATTTGTGCGACGTTGTCGCATAAATTTTAAATAAGTCCGAGATTGTCGGACTTATGCCCATTCTTGATAGGTTTAGAAATCTATTTATCTGCGTGTCTGTTCGCGTCTAAAATCGACTTGATTAACTCGGCATACGGCTCGCCAATGGGCAATTCCTCTTCAAGATAAAGTGCCCGTCGCAAGCAGGTTACCTGCTCTTTTGTTCTCGGATTGTAACCAGTTCGTTCCTCGTCTCTGAAATACATTCCCACGCCACGGCGCTGCCACAACGGCAGATTGTTATAGTTGATACCATTTGAGAAAAGCAACTCATTCTTATCTCCATTCGAGAGACCAGAAATCTGCTTCTGCGCATCGGCAGCCGAAGCGCCTTTGTTACGCAATAGCCAATAGCAGTGAGCGTTGAGCGAGTTGCGGTGCGAGTCCTCTTGTCGCCAGCGGAAATAATCGACCACATAGTTATCGTTTGGCAGCGGCACAAGGCGGCAGTCGAACACGGCAGAACGTCCCATTTGCGCTGAAAAAGCGACTGACGCTTCTGCGGCCAAAATTGAAATCAGTTTACGTTCTTTGCGACCGAACGTGCAATCATCGATATGGAAAAGCAGTGAAATCTCATCGCTCTGGGTGTAGCCGTAAATGATGCGGAATCCGCAGTCCATTAGGTGTTTGAGTGTGGCAATCATAGCGTCACGAAAGCGCACGTCGAATGGTTTTTCAAGGTCCAACTGCTTTTTCGTCAAGCGGGTGAATCCGTGTCCGTCGAGGCGGGCAACAATGTAAATGCCTTCGAGCATTGTTCGGTCGAGCGATTGTTCAAAGCCGCGCATTTGTCGGTCGAGAGTGTCAAAATCCATAACTTTATCCTTTCCAATCGGTTATAATAAAATCGTTTTCTGCAATTTGTACATAATATAGTTTGTCGAAGCCTTCAGCATAATCGGGCAACTGCAACTTGTTCTGTGTGCCTGGAATCGCAATGCGAGGAACCTTGTTAGGTCGAGCCTCGTTCCGGGCGATACAGTCTTTCAGAATGCTTTGGAAAAATATGCCAACAATCTCATAATCACACTGTTTGGCTTCTGCAATGTACCGTTTCCTATCGGCTTTTGTGGGGTTGGTGTTGTCAACCACAAACGACGCGCCGCGACTGAAACACTCGTCGATTGCCAGTTGCTCGTTGTGGCGAGTGTGCAGGGTATCAAGATTGATATGGATGTAGCCGTGGCTGGCAAGCTCACGATTGTAAAATGTCGTTTTTCCACTGGCCTGTATGCCGATGAAAAGAATCAGCTGACGAGTCGGTTTTATTTCGAAAGGCAACGTTTCCATATCGTTTTTCAATTTCGTTCTGCAAAATTAAGACCTTAATACGCAGCCTATTTGCGTAGTGCTCAAAAAAATGCACTTTTTTCAAAAAAAAAGACTAAAAATTTTTTCAGTTACGCAAAAAGGCTTCGTAGTGCCTATTTTCCTTTGCAGCGCAATTCGGCGGAACCCGAATGAATTTTTACAAGAAAACTCTTCGCCTATACCCCTAAGCGTGGTAGAGCCGCTGCAAGCAGCGGTATTGGCAAGAGTTTTCCTATTTTATGCTGATACTGTATTGAATATTTTACCATCGATTATTTCAAAAATTGGAATGGGATTTTACAAAGTTTTGACACGAAATTTGCGTTCGTCCCAAAACGGAGGTCTGTCATTTAAGCCTTGTCCGTTTTGTGGTGCAAGGCTTATTTTAATTTAGTGTAGACATTCCAATTCGCTATAAAGACCGAAAAAATGAGTTTTTTATTGAAAATAATTTCAGTTACGCAAAAAGACTTCGTAGTGCCATACTTCCTTTGCAGCGGAAAAGAAACAATAAATGTCGAATAACAGACAAGAATCGAATCTTTAAAACGAAATGCTATGCCGAAGAAAAACCGCAATAATCGAAAAAGTCCATACAACCCTGAATTTGTGGCCAAGATTAGGATGTCGGAACAGCAAATTGCCGAAGGCAAATATGTCAGAGTTACTGATGTCAGAGAGTTTATTGACAGTTTGGACGCAGAGCCTGTCACCGCTAACGAAGTTACACGTGAAGACCTTGACCGAATCCGTGAACTGTCGCATCAAAGGCTTGCCGAGAAACTCAAAGACGCCGAAATTGTTGAAGCCGTCACCGAAAGGTTTATGAAGAACCGCAAAGGCGATGGTGAATTGACCGATAACGAACTAACAATGCTTAACTCGCAGATAAACTTTTCGCGTTATCTTACTGACAAACAGTAATATTATCATTGAGTTGTTGAGCATATATCCGCGAATTGTGCGCGGAAGAAAATTGCTTGGCAACTCTTTTTAATAGGTATGAAAATCAAAACCTCTTGGCGATGTTGCAGTACCTGAAATATGGGGAAATGCCCTCGCCGCCCGAAGAAAGACGCGCTACAAACCGTTGGCTGCAACAACTCGGAAGAGTTGGGCAGAGAGGTTTTGATTTTATTTGCGCATATTTGTTTGTGATTCAGAGTTTTTTCCTATATTTGCAGTGCGGGGGGCTTTCCTTTTAGGAATCCTCCCGTACCTCATTAAGGTTGTTGCGGTTTTGCGCAGCAACCTTATTTATTTAATTGCCAATCAAAAAAAAACGCCAACACCTGTGTAACACTGGCATTACCCCAGCAACCGCAAGCATTGGCGCCCATTGATTTCCGCCTGCGGAATATCAAGTCCGCGATTGGAAACCGTGTTTTTTTTGAGTTACAATTCGTGGAATGTAACATCTTTCAATTCAACAATATATCCCATAAACGAGCGTCGGGTTGATTCGTCGTCGGGACGTTCGCTTTCCCAGCCGTTGGCGTCACTCAACTCGTTGTAAATCATTTTGTCGCGAGTGAGTTTGCCTTCCGCTTTCGGCGATTCACACATTTCGGCTGTGATTCTTGTCACGGTACCGTTTACGCAGTGCGTTTGCCCCAGGTGGTGTTCTTCGTAAAAAAATATAGCCGTTCCGTTTCGAACCGATTTTGTCCGATAGCACGTCCAGAGAATTTTACTGCCCACCCTAAACGGCTTTCCGCAGCATTGCATCTGCCAGGCGGGATAATAAATCGCACTTTTTTCTAACATAACGTATTGGTTTATAATTGTCCGTTTATTGTCGAAAAAGGGAAACTCTAATATTGCTTCCACACCCACAACCGTGGAGGAGGTTGGACACTAGCGTTTCCCTTGAATCATTCGGTTTGTTGCCAATGCGATTGAACCATATCGAACAGAATGGAATCGAGCGCATCGGTTTGAACGCGGTTTTGAGCGGGGCGGAACGTGCCGACTCGCTTGTCGAAGTAGGCGGCTTGCTGGCGGGCGTACAACATTAGTTTGCTGTCGACAGTTTGAACTGCGCCTTCGTTGCTGCATTTCTTCAGCTCGATTAGCCGTTCGATTTTGGATTTCTGTTCCGAATCTTCGACAACCGCATCAACAAGTTGGCTGAATGCGACCGGCGGCAATGTATAGTTCAACTCAATCCAACAGCAGGCCAGAACGCCCCGCAGGTAATAGAGGAAGCGTTTTGCCGTATAACACCCGTTTTGCAGATAGCGTTCGTTGTACTTCTGGTATATCCGCGTGTAGTGGTACATCGCCTTTAGGGGGTTGAAATATAGCGGAGCGACACTGCCAATCCGCTGCAGGAACACCTCATCGGCATAATAGATTTTTGGCGAGTTTAGCCACTCGAACACTTGTGGGTTGCCACGCCGTACCATTTCCAAAGCTTTCCGTAATTCCCAACCAGCCAAATCGACATTGTCACCGAAAATGTGCTCAATAACATCGCGTTGCTTTTTGATACAGAAATACCATTCGGGACGGTGGACGTAGATAAACCGCACATCCCAATCACTATCGGCCGACTCGAAGCCCCACGCACGGCTACCCGACTCAACGGCATACAAGATTTTTACACCAAACTTGCGTTCAATGTGTTTGAGGTGTGCTGGAATCGATATGGTTTCCGTTGCCTCTGTCAGGAATTTTGGCCTTAATTTTTTGCAAAAGTCTCGAAAGCTGGTTGCAAAAAAAACGTGGGTCTTTTCGGATGTTTTCTGCCAATTGGTCGTCCTCGTAAATGTCAAAGCAACCCGCGTTAAACTCTTTGTGGCCAAACCCATCGAGCATAATGTCGGTATACGACCGAGAAACAGCAATGCGCGAAATACGGTAAGTTGCCCCAACCGTCAATTCGGGATATTTGTAATTCAACAAATGGTTTGTGAGGCAGACAGCCGTCATACCGTCAACCTCGTTGAAATCAGAGTATGTGTATTCTGCATCCATAATTTGCTGTTTTTTTCGCAGCAAAGAAAACCTGCCACTACGAAGCCTTTTTGCGTAGCTGAAAATATTTTCAGTTTTTTCGAAAAAAACATTTTTTTGAGCACTACGCAGATAGGCTGCGTAGCAAGGGTATATTTTTGCCGCGGAAATCGAAAACTGACACTAATTATGACAAACTTCGAAATCATTCGGAACGATGGGCGTCTGCTCTATGAGTACATTCGCGGAAGCCACCTCTACGGTCTCAACAATGCCGACAGTGATGTTGATACCAGCGGAGTTTATGTCTGCACGCGCGACCAACTGTTCGGTTGCTACGGCTATCAGCCACAGGTATCCGACCAGCGCCACGACAACACCTGGTTCGAGATAGGCGAGCTGGTACGTCTTCTGCTCAAATCGAATCCGACGGTGCTGGAAAGCCTGTTTGTGCCTGAAAATAAGATAATTGGCAGCGTCAGTCCGCTGATGCGGATGGTTATCGACAACCGCGAACAGTTTATAAGCAAGCAGTGCTTCAATCCGTTCTTCGGCTATGCCAAGTCGCAGATTGAAAAGGCGCGTGGACTTAACAAGAAGATTGTCAATCCGATAACGGAACGCTTGTCGCCCTACGATTTCATATATACATTCAAAGGGCAAGGCAGCACAAAATTCAGCAACTGGCTCGCCAATCGTGGGCTGTGTCAGGAATTTTGCGGCCTTGTCAACGTGCCGAATATGCACGAAATCTATGGCGTTTATTATGATTTCGGTGCGCATACCGCAGCCTGTCCCGATTGGCGCAACGACCATCTGTTCCTATCGTTCTGTATGGATTATTTCGCTGATTCCGATACGGCAGCCGTTACCGACCGTCTGTCGCAAATGACCGCAATAGGCTATCGTGGTGTTATTAAGGACGATGGCTCGGCCGATGAGTTGCGTCTGTCGTCGGTTGACGACAAGGCGGCGCGCCCCGTGTGCTTCATTTCGTACAACCAAAGCGGCTACACGAGCCACTGCCGCCAATATGCCGACTATCAGACTTGGGTGAAGAACCGCAACCCGAAACGCTACGAGTCGAACTTGGACAAGAATTACGATTCGAAGAATATGATGCACTGTTTCAGAATGATACGTATGGCGGCGGAGATTGCCGAAGGCCGTGGCCTGATTCTTGAACGCACTGCCGACCACCAGTTTCTGATGGATGTCCGCAATCATAAATTCGAATACAACGAAATCATTGAAATGCTTGAGCAGGAGCAGGAGCGTATGCAGCTACTGATGGAGCAATCGACAATCCGCGAGAAAATCGACACCGATTTCGTTAATAATCTGATGATTGAGATTCGCCGAAAGCAGTTTGGAATGTAACTGCGATTATGAAATTCGGGAAAAATCCAAAAAAGAGAGTTGCTAACAAAAAAGGTTGCCAGGCAATCTTCTTCCGCACACAATTTGCGGATATATGCCCAACAACCCTATACGATATGCAATACGCCTTCGCTTTTCGTCCGAACAACGCAACAAAGGAAAACACTCACAACGAAGCCTTTTTGCGTAACTGAAATTATTTTCAAAAAATCTTAAAATTTTTCCGACTACGCAAAAAGACTGCGTAGTCGATTCGTACCTTTGTATTGTTTTTAAAAAATCGACAGTTATGCCAGCAAACAAAAACGCGCTAATCCGCTATAAGACAATCGATAATTGTCTGCGCAACAGGTTCCGCCAGTGGACGCTCGACGACCTTGTCGATGCTTGCTGCGCGGCCTTGTATGATGCCGAAGGAATCACCAAGGGTGTGTCGGTGCGCACCGTGCAGGCCGACATTCAGATGATGCGTTCCGACAAGTTGGGCTACAACGCGCCAATCGAAGTGTACGACCACAAATACTACCGCTACACCGACAGCGACTTCTCAATCACCAATATGCCGCTCTCGCAGAACGACTACGAAGTGCTGCGCGAAGCGGTGGATATGCTGCGCGAACTTGAAGGTTTTGAGCAGTTTGCCGAGATGGCCGATGTTGTCAGCCGCCTTCGCGATATGGTGGCAGTCAGCCGCAGCAACAGCAAGCCCATTGTCAATTTCGACAGCGTGCCCAACCTGAAAGGCCTGCGCCTGCTCAATCCGCTCTACAACCACATTGCCAAGCGGCAGACGCTGCGCATTGTCTATCAGTCGTTTAACGCTCGAAAGCCGACCGAGTACATTTTCTGTCCCTATCTGCTGAAAGAGTTCCGCAACCGCTGGTTCGTGTTCGGCGCAAAGGTTGACAGCCTGGCCATTTACAATCTGGCTCTCGACCGTATTGTGAGCATTGAGCCTTCGGACGAGCCTTTCCGCGACAACCCGAAATTCGACCCCGAACACTTCTTCGACAATGTGATTGGCGTGAGCAAGAACGTTGGCAGCACACCGCGCACCATTAAGTTCTGGGCGACGCCCGAGCAGAGCAACTACGTCAGAACCAAGCCTTTGCACCGCTCGCAACGGCTGGTGCGTGAAAACCCCGACGGCAGTTGCGTCTTTGCTATCGACGTGGTAATCAACTTCGAAATGTACTCTGTCTTTATGTCGTACGGCCCTGGCATTAAAATCATTTACCCGCGAAACGTGCGCGAGCATATGCGAAACCAACTGAAAGACACTTTGGAACTGTATGACAAAATGGTGTGAGACAGGATGATATAGAAAGGTGGTTAGACAGCGATTGAGACGCTTTATGCCCAACGCTGCTGAAATAAAAAAGACCGATATAGTCTGCGTTCATTCTGAATCGGTGGTTTGGAGAACGTCTAACGTCTTTCTGATTTAGCCGTCAGTTTTGCTGGCGGCTTTTTTGTTTTTTTAGTGCTCAGAAACAAAAAAAACTGAAAATAATTCCAGTTACGCAAAAAGGCTTCGTAGTGGCATATTTCTTTTGCGGTGCGATTTAGAGTTTTCTAACCGAATAAAGTCCCCAATCGTATGAGGCAGACTCACCGATTGGCAATTATGTAGGGCGCAAAATCCCCTTGTGGCTGGCAGACAAGCTGTCTGAAAGTCGGGACTTTATTCGGTTTTTAGTTTACTTATGTTTGGGCGACCGAAGCCCCCATAGTTATTCTAAACAGCTAATACATTTTTATCGTTCGCAACAGTACATTAATAATCTTTTACCGATTCGTAACGGATTTTCGACACCGTCTTCGGGTTCGCGTACCGGTTGACATAAAAAAACGGCCGTCCCCCCCGACGAACGATGCTCATCTATTGGGAAAGTTTATTTTCTGCAAAAAAACATATTTGCTTTCGTATTCGCCATATCGCGTTGCGTCGCAAAAAAGGTTATCGACACAGCGTTAGAAACTCGCAGTATTGTTTATTCACAACTCTGTCACGCATTAGTTTCATATCGGTAAAGTTTCGGCTGATATTCTGCACCAATTCAATGTAATTGTCAAATCCATCTTTTTTCCGATAATAGTATGGCTTGATAGAAATACAATTTTTATGCTCAAACAGAGTATTCAACAATGTGCGGTCGGAATTGCCACAGGAATGCCCCATAATGCAAACCTGATATGGCTGCGCATCCATAAATGACAACAACTTCCTGTAGTTATCCGATTCAAGGTATCTTATGGTTTTCACATTCTTCAGACATCCATCGTTACTATTGTTTTGAAGTTCCTTGAACTTGGCGTCTGACTCATCACCATAACCAAATATAACATTGTCTGGAGCATCTATACTTCCGTGAAGATAGTTGATGAAACTCAATTCTTGGTTGTGGTACAACTCCGCGGTATGCGTATAATTAAAACTCAATAGCAAAACCGCATCAGGTAGCATATAAGCACATGGAACATCAGTATACTTGCACTTCCCCGCCTTGTGGTTTTTATGGAAGTAATTAATGTTTTCAGTATAGTCCTTTATTTTTAAGCCATATCGCAGTATCTTATTTTTTACAATCAATATGTTTTCTTTCATCCAAGAGTCCACCAAATCTTTCAGAATGCTTTGGAATTCAACGGAAATATCTTGTTTTTTTATTGGCGCGTAAATCTTTTCTCTTATACAATCAATGGCTTTCGCCTGTTTCTCAATACTTTTTAAATAATCAACCAACAAGAGTTTAAGATATTCCAGTTGGCCATTCAGTCTTGTAAGTTTTTCTTTCGATGATTCATTAAAGGCATATTCGGTCAGCAGACTGTAATACTCGTTTTCTATATCAACCCACCCTTTTGTTTCAATACTTTTTACTATTTCTTTGAAGAAGGGCGAATATGTAACCACAAAGTCTTGGTCATCATTAAGTATATAATCAACAACCTCTTTTCCTGTAGTTTTTCTTAAGAAACCTCGCATAATCTCTTGATAAAAATTATACCAAGAGAATCTATCCAATCGTTCAAATGTACATAAGCAATCTTTTGAAATACAAGATTGCTCTTGACCAAACTTACTAAACCTATATTGCCAATACCCTTCTATAAAATCCTTATAACTGGTTTTCAAGCCGTGAGCCAAATCAAATCCGTTGCCTATCAGAACAATGCGATTCATACTTTATGCGTCTCTATTTATTAATTATCCAAAAGTAGTTCATTTCATCGGGTGATGATAACTTTTGTTGCCCTTCGGTATAATTTCGAGAGCATTCTTTTATTTTTGGTGTCTAAAAACAAGGAAATGAACAAGAAATAATTATTCCAGGGTTCTTTATTGTCGTGTATGAATTCTCTGGCGAAAGATTTATGTATTTCAAGTTAAGAATGGGAAAGGGAACCGAATAACAACTAAAAACATCCAAGCTATCAAAAGAATCTCTGATGCGAAATCACACTAAAGAGAAAGATGGTTATATGATATGGTATAATCAAAAAAGGACTTTATGAAAAAAAAGATTATTGAAACAACCAATAAAGAAGCTCGTGACTTTTTTTTACAAGCAAGCAAATATTGCGCAATAGATTTGCCTAAATATTTTGATTTCCAGCCATTATTGACAGAGTTTGAAAAAATAATTGGTAATCAAAAGTTATTTGATATTCAAAATAACAAACCAAATGATTGTGAATTTGTTAATTACAGGTTCCTCACAAATAAAGATGGCAATTTTGCTTGGAGACCAATGCAAATAATTAATCCTGCTGTTTATATCTGTTTAATCAATAGAATAACTGAAAGTGATAACTGGGAACTAATAAAGAACAGATTTGCATATTTCCAAAAAAACGAAAATATTAAATGTTATAGTTTGCCATTAATTACAAAGGTAAGTGATAACCAGCTAAAAACAGATGCTTCTGCAAGTATTCTTAATTGGTGGGAGGAAATCGAACAACAATCCATCGAGCTCGCATTAAAGTATAAGAGTGTATTGGTTACTGATATTACCGATTGTTATGGCTCCATTTACACTCATACTATTGGGTGGGCTTTACATGGAAAGGAAATTTCGAGAAAACATCGGAATGACTCACCGTCCACATTGATAGGCTGTATTATTGATGACATCATTCAAGCAATGTCTTATAGACAGACTAATGGCATTCCTCAAGGAAGTGTGCTTATGGATTTTATTGCTGAAATGGTTTTGGGTTATGCTGATAGTATGTTGACGGATAGAATTAGTGATGCAGACACTAAGGTTGGTGATTATACGATATTGCGATATCGTGATGATTATAGAATTTTTGCTAATACACAAGAAGATACCATCAAAATTGCGAAAATGCTTTCTGAAGTTTTATCAGATATCAATTTAAGGCTTAATACCCAGAAAACATTTGTCTCCGATAATATAATACGAGATGTCATAAAACCTGACAAATTGTATTGGAATGAAGCAAAGCATGGAGAAAAGACCTTGCAAAAGCATTTGTTGCTAATTCATTCATTGGCTGAAAAGTATCCAAATTCAGGTAGCATATCAACTGCAATGAGCGCTTTTATTGATAGAATTTTCACACTAAAAGAAATCAAGGAAGAATCGACAAGAGTACTTGTCAGCATACTAGTTGATATAGCTTATAATAATCCAAGGACTTATTCATCAGTGATTGTTTGTCTTGGAAAGATATTGTCATTAGAACCGAATAAAACGGATGTAGATGAGATATGCAGGTTAATTGAAGTAAAATTCAACAACAAGCCGAATGTTGGCCAATGGAAAGTTTGGTTTCAGCGTCTTACAATTAAAACCTACAGGGATAAAGAACAAAATTCAGATGAAAAACTCTGCCAAATCGCAGCCAATAACACAAATGTTCAGTTGTGGAATAATGACTGGCTTAAACCAGAATACCAACAAATTTTCAATGAGTGTAGTATTATAAATGAAGATGTTCTTCAAAAGACTTCCGATATTCCTAATAAGAATGAAGCACAATTATTTGGATACTAAAAAGTAACTTGGAAGTCACTTGTGTACAGCAAAATTGGAATGTTAACTAGATTTGTGACCGATTTTTTCGACCGTAAAATTCCCAAAATTCTCTACATTTGTCCTTTGCCGTTTGTGCCATTTTAGCTCTTGCGGCAGACATATACATAAAGCGTCACCTGATGCTTGTTTTTGACTGTTGGAACGTAGGACTTTCAAAAGAGACTCAAGAACAATGCAAAAGACGATGCTACGGGTGTGCTATACATTCCGGGGGTGTGCATTGGGCATTTTTGCCCTGCACGCTTTTCGGGCTATATACACGCAGCGTGGGTATCTCTTTGTTCGTTTAGTCTCAAAGGTTTCCTACACCACAACAGTGAACGGATGAAGGTACAGATACCCACGTTTTTTGTATGTGGCTATAGAATAACAGATTGGTAACATAGTCCGATTCAGGGTGTTTGGCGGACGAGGAAAATGAGATTTTTCTCTGTGTCAAAACAATACACTTTCATTGATTTGTTTGCTGGTCTTGGCGGGTTCCATTTGGCTCTTAAACAATTGGGCTGTGAATGTGTGTTCGCAAGCGAGCTCAAGGAAGATTTACGGAAACTCTACAAAATCAACTTCCCAGAAACCCCAATAATTGAAGGTGACATTACCAAAGTCAAAGTTGAGGACGTGCCAGAGCACGACATTCTGTGTGCAGGGTTCCCTTGCCAACCTTTCAGTCAGGCTGGCAAACGGCAAGGCTTCAACGATGAAAAAGAACGGGGCAATTTGTTCTATAATATCCTTGATATTGTAAAAGCTCGTCGCCCTAAATACATTTTGCTTGAAAATGTTGCCACCCTTCGCAATCACGACCATGGCAGAACTTGGGAAACCATACATAACGAACTTAAAGCAGCAAAATACCTTGTCGCAACCCCTGTAATTCTTTCGCCGCATCAATTTGCCATTCCGCAACACCGCCGACGCATTTACATTGTTTGTGTTGACAGCGAACAAGGGACGCTTGACCATTTCGATTTTCCTAATCCAACAACAAGAGGTTGTGATATTAAACGTATTGTTGACGAGAATGATACGGAAATAATGCCAATCAAACCCGAAACGAGGCATCAGTTGGAAGTGTGGCAAGAGTTTTTGGATAAAACCGTTGCCAACGGCGATAAAATTCCGCGCTTTCCTATTTGGGCAATGGAATTTGGTGCCAACTACGAATACGAGAATATTGCCCCAGCATACCAAACGGTTAAGGAACTGAAAGGGAAAAAAGGCAAACTTGGTGCCACCATTAAGGGCAACACAATTGAGGAATGTTTGAATTGCTTGCCCGTTTACTCTCAAACCGACAAAACTAAAGTTTTCCCGAAGTGGAAAATCTCATACATAAAGCAGAATCGGGCGTTCTATGAAAAGCACAAAAAGTGGCTCGATGGTTGGATTGAGAAAATCAAGCATTTCGACAACAGCCATCAGAAATTTGAATGGAATTGTGGACCGTCAGCGCGGCCATTTTTGTACGACAACATTATCCAATTTAGAGCTTCTGGCATCCGTGTCAAATTGCCAACATTCTCACCAACTTTAAACTTGGTTGGCACTCAAGTGCCAATATTGCCTTGGGTTAAACTTCCAAAATCCGATTCAACTGCAGACGAGCCGCAAAAAGGAAGATATATGACCGTAAAAGAAGCAGCCAAACTGCAAGGTATGCAGGATTTGGTATTCGGTGATGACAGTTTTTCATTGTCCACAACTCGCATTTTCGAAGCTTTGGGAAATGCTGTTAATGTCACTATAATCAAACATATAGCTAAAAACTTATTGAAAGAATGAAAGAGACCGTATCTATTGCGACCAAACCTTTAGTATATCAAACTTTTAGATATATAAACAACAAGGCTCATTATGCTCTTGCAGAATATGTCGATAATTCAATTGCAAGTTTTCAAAAACATATTGATATATTGAAACCTATCAATCCAAATGGGAAGGTTACAGTTAAAATAGAGATAAGCGATGATTTTATTCGCATTTCAGATAATGCTTTCGGCATTGAAAAAGAATGCTATTCACGAGCTTTTGAACTCGCCGCTATACCCCTAGACGCAAAAGGACTGAACGAGTTTGGTATGGGCATGAAGGTTTCTTCAATATGGTTTTCAAATTATTGGACTGTTGTTTCCACTGCCTATGGTGAAAACGTAAAAAAAACATTTGCTTTCGATTTGGAAGATGTTGTAAATGGCGAAAAAACAATGGTTGATGTTGACGAAGAACCTTGCGATGAGAGCGAACATTACACAATTGTTACATTAAAAAAACTGTCTGCCAATCGTCCAAAGCAATTAGCTACTTTAAAAAAACACTTAACCAGCATCTACACATCTTTCCTTCGTGAAGGAATTCTTGATTTGTACATTAATAACGAACCGCAAAAATTTCAAGAATTAAAAGTTTTGAAAGCACCATATTATAGGAATGGCAGTGATAATATCTGTTGGAAAAAGGAAATTGGTTTTGAGGCTCCTAAGCCAAATGGTGATGTTTATAGAGTAAAAGGTTTTGTGGCATTGTTGGAAACAATGAGCACGTCTGAAAATAATGGATTCTTACTTTTCAGGCGAGGGCGTACAATCGGAACAAGCGGTGAAGACAAATATCGTCCCAAAGCATTATGCGGCGATGTGGGCTCACCACGCTATAAGCGTGTGTTTGGAGAATTAGAGATTGAAGGTTTTGATGTGTCTTTTACGAAGAATTCCTTTAATGAAGACGACCAATTTCAAGAGTTTATCAATTGCCTTGCCGATGATTTAAAAAGAGATAAAAACTTCGATATATTCGGGCAAGCACAGTATTACACAAAACCTGTGGAAATCAGCAAAAAAAGTTTGCCTACGATTTCAAAATCATTATCCGAGAAAGTTAACCAGCATATAGAAATAACTACCACACCAATAGTCCCGCCTGTACCGTCTGCACCAGCGAAACCGCAACAGATAAATATTTTTACAGGGTTGGCTGAAGAAAACAAGGTTATAACAAATACAAACGCAACCATTACAATCGATGGTCTTCATTTCAATCTTCGTTTTCAATTTATTGACGATGATAAACAGCAGGGCTTGTATTCACTAAAAATGGAAGATGAGCAACATTATGTATCTGATATTTACATAAATGGGCAATACTTTAAAAGGTTTAGTGAATTATTAAACAACGAAGAATGGAAAAATTCTTTGTTGAATATTGTTCAAACCCTTATAGCCGCAGAGTTAAAAATGAACAGCAATGGAAATGCAACTCAAGCAAAAGCATTCCGCGACCTTTTCAATAACTTTTTAGGAAAAATATAAAATGCTATGAACAATCAGATTATTACAATATCCCCAAAAACGGAATCTAAAAGAGTTCCTATTGTAGGTAAAAGAACATTGAGCCTTGTCCAATCATTCACAAAAATTGATGATGATAGCCGTGATAACCTTATAAGTGAAGCTCAAAATGTTTTAAGCCATTGCATTTTCCCTGGTGATAATAATTGTATAACGAATCTCGCTGTCGGTTATGTGCAAAGTGGCAAAACAATGTCATTCACAGTGTTGTCAGCAATGGCAGCCGATAACGGCTTCCGCGTAATTATATACTTGACAGGCACAAAAACAAATTTGGCTGACCAAACATACAAACGGTTACGAAAAGATTTGTTCTGTCTTGAGGAAAGCGGCGATTACTACAAACTATATAAAGACGGAATAAAAGCGGACCGTGCAGCTGATGTAAATAGCGTTAAGAATTTCATAACAGATTCAGATTGCACTTTACTATTCCCTATTCTTAAGCATTACAATCACATAAACGAACTTGCCAAATTATTCCACGATTCTCAAATAATGCCATTGCTGAAAGATATGGCAATCCTAATTATTGATGATGAAGCTGACCAATCTAGTTTTAATACATACGCAAGAAAAAACGCAGGCAAAGAAGATTGGGAACAAGACGATTATAGCCGCACATACGAAAGCATTAATAATCTAAAAAAAACGTTTCCCTGCCATTCTTATGTTCAATATACTGCCACACCACAAGCAGCATTATTAATTGATAATGAAGATATTTTGTCACCTAAATATCATACTGTTCTAACGCCAGGCAAGGGTTATACGGGAGGCAAATTTTTCTTTAAAAGTAAAGAACGTAAATATACCATTGAAATTCCAGACGATGAGGTCTATCATTACAAACGCAATTCTCTTGCCGACCGACCAAAATCGCTCGATAACGCCTTGATGCAATTCCTCATAAGTGTAGCCATTGTGGTTTTTATTCAGAAACGGGAGAAATACCTTTCGATGATGATTCACATTGATGGAAAAAGGGAATCGAACGAGAAGTTTGAACGATGGACAAATGCTGCCATTGACGAGTGGCATAATCTACTGGTATCCTCTGACTCTGACCCAGCGAAACCATATTTCTTGCAATGCCTTTCGGATGCATACGAAGAAATATCGAAATATGTGATGGAAACGCCTTCTTTCGAAGAAGTATACAAAATCTTGAAGAAAGTAATTCTATTCAATAAAGTATATCTGATTCAAGGGAATAGTGACAATGAAGTCGATTGGGACGATGCAAAATCACACATTTTAGTTGGTGCTGATATGCTTAACCGTGGTTTTACTGTTGAAAAATTGTCAATGACCTATATGCCTCGCACCAACAAGGGCAAATCTACAGCCGATACGATTGAGCAGCGTTGTCGCTTTTTTGGTTACAAGGAAGCCTACAGCGATGTAATCAGAATTTTCTTGCCACAAAAAAGTATCGATGAGTTCAACGCCTATGTTGACCACGAAGAAAGTTTGCATTTGGCATTAAAGGAATGCCATTCGTTAGAAGAATTTCGACAAAATGCGAAAACTATGGTGATGAGCCCGATATTACGCCCAACCCGCATTAATATTCTCACATCTCGAATTGTAAAGAACAAAATGGTTGGTTGGCGACAAATGCGTTCTGTTGACTGTATGGAAGAGAATTATCAACTCACGTTAGAATTCTTAAACTCATTTGACAAAAACTCATTTACACTATACCACGATTTTGGTACAGATGTGCAGAATCATAGATTTGTGAGGATACCCACTGAAGATTTCGTTGATTATTTCAGAAAATTCAAGTATCAGGATATGCCAAATATTACTCGTAAAATTGCTACTATTCAATATTTGGACTATCTAAACGATTCGGGAAAGATGCCGTATGTTTATGTGTTTCAAATGTCATATGCAGCCACAAAACTACGCGAACGAACATTGACCAATGGGCTTCCAGGTAATTTGCAAGAAGGTCGCAATAAAAGTTATATAGGTGATAAAGAAATACTGATGAATAAGTTCGGTTATGACGATGAAAATGTAATATGTTTCCAACTGCACTTACTAAAACTAAAACCTGGAATATCGGCGACTTATAATCCATCGCCATTCTATAACATTGCCATTTACTACCCTGAAAAACTTGAAGAGGGATATATAGCTGTAGAAGGCGACGACGAAGATGACGATGACGAATAGAGGCTTGATTATGGAAAAAAGTTTGTTATACGAAGCATTTTCTCATCTCAACAGCAATTTTGTTGATGGCGATTCATATAGAGTAGAACCTATAAGCAATCAACACAAAATAGGGTGTTCCGCAGAAGGTTTTCCGTTATTGTTTGTCAAATGTTCTGATGAAGAATTCTTAAACAATATAATTCTTGACAAACTCGAAGTCCGATTCAACCAAGAATGCACATTGCGAACAGGTGAACTTGTGGAGAAGTGTACATATAATATCGTAATATTAAAAACCACAAATGCAGATTTAATAAGATGTTTTCTTGATGTTTTTTCAATAGTATTGGAAAAACTGTCCGAGCTGCCATCTGTTTATGAACTGAAATCGGAAGTGAACAAACTTGCTGAATTATTCTTGCTACCATCAGCAGAATTATCATTAGCTAGCATACAAGGATTATGGGCAGAATTGTTTGTAATTGAACAATCACAAAATCCAGTTTATCTAATAAAATCGTGGCATATCAGCGCAAGTGACAAATTTGATTTTAACGATGGCGTTGATAAAATTGAAGTCAAATCAACATCTCGTGATACTCGGATTCATAATTTCTCAATTGAGCAACTAAACCCTAACGAAGATGCCAAATTAGTGATAGCATCAATATTTACAATCAGGACAGGGATTGGCGTCAGTGTAATTGATTTAGTAGATAGAATTACAAATAAACTCATCCATAATGATGAGGCTATTTATTTGCTTAAAGGTATGGTAATAAAAACCATTGGGGACAATTGGGAACGCATCAAGGATGTGTATTTCGACTATAATCAAGCTGTTGATTCGTATTGTTTTTATGATTACCGTGTAATCCCTTCTATTCCATTGACAGTCATACCCGAAAATGTTTTACACGTTCATTTCCAAAGTGATTTAACAAACGTGGCAACAGTTGATAAAGCAGAATTAACAGGAAATCTACATAAATGTTTGTAAAATGAATGAGAATAAAACATACCCTAAAGGTAAAGAGTTATTGGAAATATTCCTGTCCGCTATTGATTCAAGGTTTCTGATAAAATCAAAGCAAGGTTCATTATTATCAGTAGATTTTGAGGGTATAGTATATGATATATACTTTAAATGCGTAAGCTATGCGGGAAAGTCTTATCCAGAAGACCGTACCAGGTCACAATTGCCGCAAAACCAAGAATTTGACAAAATAATTGAATCGGATGATAGATTCCTGTTTTTAGGATATGATGTTGAAAATGATGTGTTTGTATGCTGGGACCCAGTAAAGGCAAAAAGCAGATTAAACAAACGCCGTTATGTCTCATTTTTTAGTCGCAAACCGCTTCAACAATCGGTTACAGAAGATAATATAATATTGGCGAATCTCACCAATGGCGATTCTTATGCTCTTTTCAAACGCTGCGACATTCCTAATTTCTTCGAAAGAATTGAACGGTATTTCCCGCAATTGGTTGATGCATCATTAGAACCAGTAAATGATGATGACGAAGATGAAATGTTCTGTGAAGATGTTAAGGACATTTTACTTTCTGTTGAAGACGACAAAATTGTAACTGACCGCGTAATTAGTTTGTTGGGTAATGGGAAATCTTCACTGGATATTATTGCCGATTGTATGAATCAGTTTAACGATTCGTATCCCTTGATGGATTTTAAGGAATGGGGTAAAATTGTTCGTGCTTTTATTGAAAAACACGAAGATATTTTTGATATAACAAAGGATGAACGCTATATGGAAATCGTTGATTATCATCAAAAGGCCATCAGTGCCCTAAAAGAATTGCCATTGAATAGTAATCAAATCCAAATATTTCAGGAAAAACTCAATATTATTTTATCAGAACTGTCTATCGCAAAATTAAGCAGTAACAAAGACGGAACAGTTGACAAATTATTGAAAGCACAACTCAAGCAAATACAAAGTCTTTTTGAGGAAATAGTCAAGGCTGAAAAAATGTCTGTCACGCAACAACAACAGCCACAAAAACAATTCATTCGAGGCGATTTTAAAGTTATATTTCCTGACGGCACAATTTTTTTTGAGAAAAATGCGATAAATACATACAGAGCTTGTATTAAGAAAATTGGTTATGCTCAGGTACAATCTGTTGGCATAGTTCGTGATGGTGGCAATATTGTATCATACAGTAAAGGAAATAATGAGAAATATTGGAAGAAAATAGATGGTGTATATCTATTTGAACGCCTAAATAATGATACCAAAATCGCATTTTTAAAGAAAATTTCAGAAACTTTAGGTCTCGGTTTGTCCATTGAATTGGTTCCAGTTGATAGTTCCGAGCAGGTTGATGCTTCAGCCAATGCCACAGGCTCAACGCAAGTTGGCAATTCACCAAATAAGAATCCAGTCCGTCAGAAAATCAAAGTCACATTCCCAGAAGGAAAGTCTATATGCCACAATATAGTATCTAATACTTTTGTTGAGGCAATTCGTTTTGCTGGTGCAGAAAGAGTTCATAATTTGCATATTATAGCTTCTAACGACAATCTTATTGTTTCAAAGGAACATATAAATCCCAAATATGCAGCCACAACCAAGTTCGTTGAAGGTATTTGGTTCTGTTTTACAAACATATCAACTGACAGAAAAGCAGAAATGCTCAAACAAATTTCAAACTCATTGAACCTTGGTTGGTCTGTTGAGTTGGTGTAAAACTCACATTAGATTTGCCGCAAATTCATCATCATTGTTTCTACCTTTGGCAGAATTTTGATGTGTTATGAAAAAGCAACCACCCTTCGAGTTTTACGCTCTCGCTATTCCTTAATTTATTTTTTACCTTTGCCCTATGACTTTCGCAGAAACAGAGAAAACAGAACTCAAGCAACGCTTTGCCGACTCGCTTCCGAAAGAGATTGTGGCATTCCTCAATACCGATGGCGGCACAATCTACATTGGTGTGAACGACGATGGAAGTGTTTGCGGTGTCACCAACCTCGACGAGTCGCTGAAGAAAATAGCCGACATTCTCGAAAGCCAGATTCTGCCCGACCCGCGTCAGTTTGTCGAACTCAATACCAAATACATTGAGCAGAAGCACGTTATCGAGATAAAAGTGCAGCGCGGTTTCGACCTTTATTACATAAGGAAATATGGACGCAGTTCGCAAGGCTGTTTTATTCGTGTGGGTTCCACAAGCCGCTCAATGACCGAGCAGCAAATCAATCTCGCCCACAACCGATTTCTCGATTCAAAGGTGAAAATCACCGAGATAGCAAGCCGGATAAAGAATCCAACGTTCCAATATCTGAAACTTCTGCTTACCGAGAAAGGCCTGAATGTAAACGAAAGCACCTTTGCCGAGAACTTTCACCTGCTCACAAGTGGCGGTCAGTACAACCGAATGGCCGAACTGCTGGCCGACAAGAACGAGGTTTCAATCAAGGTTGTGCGGTTCAAAGGCAAGAACAAATCCGATGGTATTGCCATTCGCAACGAGTATGGCGAGAAATGCCTTGTTGTGGCTATGAAGCAAGCCTATGATTATTGTGCCGATGTAATCAACGAGACGCACACCAGTTTCACAAACGGCGTGCGCAACGACAAGCCCCTTTTCGACCGTGACGCTTTCCGCGAGGTGTGGTTCAACGCCTGCCTGCACAACAATTGGGCAGATGGCACGCCACCAGCAATCTATATCTTCACCGACCGAATGGAGATAATCTCAACAGGCGGACTTCCTGCCAATTTGTCGAAAGACGATTTCTTCCGTGGTGTTTCAAAGCCAGTCAACGAGGAACTTGCACGGTTGTTTATCCGTCTCGATTTGATGGAACAGACAGGCTACGGCATTCCTTTGGTAACCGAGCGTTACAGCCGCAGTGCTTTTGAGTTCCTCGATTATTTTTTGCGCGTAACCATACCATTCGCATTTGAAATTGAAGGAGATTCCGCTGAAGACAATTCTGAAGAATTGCACAGTAAATTGCACAGTAAATTGCACAGTAAATTGCACGGAGAAATGCCGAAATCTGCACAGAGGACTTTCCTCGCAATTGCCGAGAACCCCAATGCGACCATTGAAGATTTGAGCAAAAACCTCGACATTTCTGTTCGTACCGTAAATTATCACATTGCACTTCTGCGCGGCAAATTCATTCAACGTGTCGGCAGTGATAAAAACGGCCATTGGGAGATTATAAAACAAGAGTGATATCCTCATCTATAAACAAAAGCGGGGCCGCTCTATTATAGAACAGCCCTCGCCCACACACATTATAGAACACAAAACACTTTGCGTAAATCAAGTATTCTTAGTCTTTGTCAATCCTGAAGTCAAAATCTTCTATCAATTCTTGCAACGGGGAATTATAGTTTGATTAATGTCCCACTGTCCCAACATTAGGAGTGTGGGACACATGGGACAGAAGTCTGTTTTTTCAGAAGTCTTGCGACTTTTGATTTGCTCATATCTAATTGTTTAGCAATATCTCTGATTGACTTTCCTTCGCCTTGCAGCTTCTTTACATTCTCTATTTCTTGCTCCAACTCTTTGTCCGAACGGTCTTTCAGGTGCTCCTTCTCGTGGCCATTGGCGATTTCTTTGAATTGTAAAAACGCTTCATCTTTTTCGATTGTACAAACAATAACATTATCCGAGTCATATGTATACTCGCCAAAACGGACCTTTAACTGCTTTATATAGCGCAAATCAGAATTCTTTGCACTTTTCCCGATAGCAAAAACAGAATCAAAAAAGTTGTACAATTTCTTGCTACCTGCCAAATCGTTTTGAGTTATTGGTCTTGTCAAATCACGTTTGGGTGTATGTGCCAAGACTAATATCGAAAAGCTGTATTTGCGTTTCAACTCCATTAGGCGCAACATCAAGATACCTGCCAAATCACTTTTTTCTGCCGAGCTGCACAAGTACGTTAGGTTATCAATGATTAGCACTTTCGCATCCGTTCTTAAAGCAGTTTTCTCGATATTTTGAATAATTGCATCTTCAAAATTGGTAACGTCGAATTTTTCGCTATTGATTGATACACGGTATAGATTGTCTGGGAATGTAAAAAGATTGCCGTTAGAATCGGTGTATCGTAGTTGAAATTGCTTGTCTGATAACTCAAAATCAAAGTACAATACCTTTTTCCGATTCGCTATTTCCGTGGCTATCTGAACAGCATAAATCGATTTACCAACATTTGAATCAGCAAACAAACAACACACTTCACCTTCGTACCATAATGTCTTCCAAAGCTTTTCAGGGTCTGGTCGTTTCTTGGCTTCAATTATGGTCTGGTTGGCAGTTTTAACGTCAAACATGCCAACACTTGAGGGTATACCGTTCGAATACTGTTCGTTATCATTCCTCCAGATGTCATTTACATTTTGCCAGCGGTCATTAACATTGAGATTCATTTTAAGCCTCCTTTCTCTGGTTTTATTTCTTCTGAACATTTTAAATTTTTTTGAGCAGATGCAAGGGGTAGCAGGGTAAG
>CAMKOM010000019.1 GCA_946414435.1 uncultured Bacteroidota bacterium | reverse complement strand
AATTGTAATTTTTCGGCGCGAAAACAGGCTTCCGCCCTTGCCATCATCGATGAGTTCAGTTGTGAATTGCTTTCAAAATTGTAATTTTTCGGCGCGAAAACAGGTACGCTTGCCAAGCAATATGCCGATGCATCGTTGTGAATTGCTTTCAAAATTGTAATTTTTCGGCGCGAAAACAGGTTCGTCAAATGGTGGCATCCCGTCACGTCAGTTGTGAATTGCTTTCAAAATTGTAATTTTTCGGCGCGAAAACAGGGGAAAGGTCAAAGGCAAACCTACGGCAAAAGTTGTGAATTGCTTTCAAAATTGTAATTTTTCGGCGCGAAAACAGGCGCGACGTTAGCGTAAGAACAAGCGCAAGTGTTGTGAATTGCTTTCAAAATTGTAATTTTTCGGCGCGAAAACAGGCGCATTTTTTTTGGTTCATTGTTTAATAATGTTGTGAATTGCTTTCAAAATTGTAATTTTTCGGCGCGAAAACAGGGTTGAAAACCCAATCAGCGGAAACGTGAGCGTTGTGAATTGCTTTCAAAATTGTAATTTTTCGGCGCGAAAACAGGCATGAAAATCTGCACGATATATATCTATAGGTTGTGAATTGCTTTCAAAATTGTAATTTTTCGGCGCGAAAACAGGAAATGAAAGATAACACCGACCAAAATTATTGTTGTGAATTGCTTTCAAAATTGTAATTTTTCGGCGCGAAAACAGGAGTCATGCCTGATGTATCAACTAATGGCTGTTGTGAATTGCTTTCAAAATTGTAATTTTTCGGCGCGAAAACAGGATTGGATGGTGCAACCATCGTTGGTCATTGGTTGTGAATTGCTTTCAAAATTGTAATTTTTCGGCGCGAAAACAGGAAAATGGAAACAATGGAGCAATACACCGTAGTTGTGAATTGCTTTCAAAATTGTAATTTTTCGGCGCGAAAACAGGGTTGTCGGTAGGAAACAAGCAATCGCTATTGTTGTGAATTGCTTTCAAAATTGTAATTTTTCGGCGCGAAAACAGGAATCTATCGTAGCAAAACAACGCCCTGTCGTTGTGAATTGCTTTCAAAATTGTAATTTTTCGGCGCGAAAACAGGATGTAATAAATTGCAAAAGGTTTACGCCAGTTGTGAATTGCTTTCAAAATTGTAATTTTTCGGCGCGAAAACAGGAAAGAGGCCATTGATGCCTAATTGTTTACAGTTGTGAATTGCTTTCAAAATTGTAATTTTTCGGCGCGAAAACAGGCCATCTATCATAGATGCACTCTCTATCTCCGTTGTGAATTGCTTTCAAAATTGTAATTTTTCGGCGCGAAAACAGGGAGAGCGAAAAGGGCGCATTGCGTTTTGTTGTTGTGAATTGCTTTCAAAATTGTAATTTTTCGGCGCGAAAACAGGAGATTATCCGAATCGCGCTGATTCACAACAAAATGAACCCTGTTTTAGAAACAGAAAATCCGACCCTTTTGAGTCGGATTTTTTGCTTTATACGGCCATTTTTTCGATTCAAAACAACTCCAACTGCTGAACTGGTTGAGCGGCCTCAACGGGCTTTTTGCACGAAAAAATCTCCATCTCGCCAAACTGCTTGTCGGTTATGCGCAAAATGCCTATCTGCCCGAACTCGGGCATAATGCTCTTCACCCGCTTTATATGTACATCGGCATTCTCGGCGCTCGGGCAGTGGCGCAGATAAATCGAGAACTGAAACATTGTGAAACCATCGGCCATCAGCCTCTTGCGGAAATCGGCGTATGCCTTCTTCTCCTTCTTGGTCTCGGTCGGCAAATCGAACAAAACAAGCACCCACATAATCCGATATTCACTGAAACGTTCCATCAAACTTCAATTACAGGATAGACAATCTTGCGGGCATCGCCGCTGAAACATTTGTAGAGCGAAGCCGTGGTTTGAGCCACAGCCGTCATCAGCGGACTACGCTGGCCGCCTATGACAACATCAAGCACAGGAATAATGAGCAACTCACGTTTCAATTCGGTTGTGAGTTCCTCGGGATAGCCGAATTTGGCGGTAATACTGGTCACCAGAAGGTCGATATATGGGCGGTACGGCTCCATAATGTCGTCGGCCAGGCAGTAGGCGTTGTATTTGTTGTGGTGGTGGATTCCCAATGTGGGCATAAGTCCGCTCGCCACAAGGCTACGCGCCACCACAGCCCGCAGTATTGCATAGCCGTAGTTGAGCAGATTGTTGGGCGCAACGCCGTCGCGGTCGCGTGTGAAATCGGCAACATCGGGGAACATATTTCTCCAGTAATAGGCGGCCGCGCGGCCTTCAAGGTTGTCGGCATCGCCACTGCGAACATCGTTCTCCCACGCAAGCATATTTTTGACAACCGCGCCGCGTGTCTGTTTCAGCACAGCCGCCTGATTGTGTATTTTGCACTGCACGGTCTGCTGCCACAACTGCTTTTTGAGCGGTAGCGACGCGTCAATCTGTTCTCGGAAACGCTCACTTTGGGTGGTGTTGCCGCAAAGCGGAAGCATCAGTCCGACCGGCAGGTGTGAGCCGTCGCAAGTAATTATTGCGCAATTGTTTTCGAGCATCGCCTCAATGGCGCCCTGCGTTATGGTTATCTGGCGGTTGTCGAGAACTACCACGCCAATGTCCTCAATGGGGACTGTCCTGACTGTCGATTCTTTGAACGATTCGGGCAAATCGGCCTTCTCAACCTCTGGCATTTTAATCACCAATTGGCTGTTGGTCAGCGACAGATACGCTGGATTGCTGAAACAGAGTGTGCGCTTAATCATACTGATTGACAATTATTTGTTCAACTTCATATTATCGCATTCCGTAATAAAAATATGCAGTCAATACCTCCTACTCATAAAAAACAATCTTACCGAAATCGTTAATTTTAAAATCTCTATTCTCAATTAAACAATTGAATCCATTTGCGACAAGAGTTAACCTCGCTTGATACTTATTAATATCAAAAACGGTATAATCCTCTTCTTTAGGAATTTCGTTTCGAGCCTCAATATGATTTTGTAAGTAAATACAATTAGCTCCTTTAAGATTGAATTTATAAACCACATATAATCTTTGGCTTAACATCTCGTCTGTCATACCCAATAATTCGTCTGGTGATTGATTCCACATTAGCACTTTTGTTCCAGCTTTTAGAATGGTTGTCAGATTCAAAATCGTGTTTTTTTCTTCAATCTTTTGAAAATATTTTTCTTGCTGCAATTCAAATTCATCATTGATTCCCAATGCTACTGTTTCATAATAATTCAAAAATCTAAAACGACGTTCGACTTTTCCTTTTTTTATACCTTCATACAAAAGGCACAAATAGTTACCGTCGTTTTGTGCATAAAATGAATTCTTATAATCAAACTTTGATACATAAGTTTGCTTTTTTATTTCTATAGCTTTGTCTTTGGTAAAGAAGCCTCTTCCCGCTGCCACTTTGCAACGGACGTGGCGTATTGGTAAAATCGGGCGTCCGTTTTTATCTTCTTTTATTTCCTCTCCCATTTTATTTAAAAGCCACATTGGTTCTTTTATTGCATTCTCAAAGGAAATGCCTTGTTCCTTACGTTTGGCCACAGTAGTTTTAATTGATTCTCGCAAATACGGGTCTATTATCTTCTCCAAATCAGATTCTCTCTTAAAATTCCCAATCAATTCACGTATGACCATAGTAATTGTTTCATTACCTTCTGCATCTTTATCATAAACAAATTGTTCATTCTCTTTAATTGGAATCCCATTTTCGTTTGTTTTCGGATATTTTATCGCTCCAAAAAACGAGTCTTTGTGCAATTGTCCTCGAATACAATCACCAGTAATCCATTCTTTTGCTTGAGGAATCTTATTACCAAGTTTGTCTAACTTGAAAGTTCCGTCTTCATTAAGCTCATACAAAACATTGCCATTTTCATCTCGTTTAGGTACAATTCTGCCTCTAATTCGCTTGCGTCTATGCGAAGGAGTAAGCGTCTGGTCTTTCGAAATATGATTAATCAAAATGTTATTTTCAATAAAAGGCGCTACTTCTGAAATATTACCACCTAAACCGCAGCCTTCTATTTCTTTACTCAGTTCCTGTTTCAACCAAGTTGTATCTTCGTTTTGCTTTTCTTTCTCTTGAATTTTATAGAATAGTTCAAGCATTTTATCGCGCTTAGCCGCCACAGGAATAAGTGTCAGCATTGTTGCATCGATTGCGTGGTGCGAATGTTTGTCACGCGACTTCTTCTCGTCAACACTTTGAACACCAAGCATCTTCCTAAAATTGGCGGTTACACTGCCTTTTTGCACCTCAACCTTGTTGAAAACGGTTTTAAGATAGTGATAAGCGTACTTCGTGATTATACGAGTATCAACCAACTGGCTGTTTCTGAAACCTGATTTGACTTCTGTCATTGTAAAACGGTCAACTTTGTTTTGCCAATAATCAAGTTCCATTTGCCACAAATGACGCTGGCGAATACATTGGTCTTTTCTATCCTTATCTTGTGCGCGTTTCGATTGTGCTTTCCAAAATGCAACATTTTCTTTCAAACGTTCAACTTTTTCGAACCAAGGTTGCAACCGTTGTTCTATTTCTTCATAATTGGCCAGTTGTGTCGGCATTTGGTTCTTTTTTATTGTTCGATTGAAATGCGCATCACAAATGGTCAGGTTAGCCAACGAATCATCAAACGAAATGCTTCGTGGAATTGTGTGTTCAATATCAAAGGCATTGCTTGAGAAAAGATTTTTAATGTTTATCACCTTGCCTGTATATAAACAACGACAACCCTGTTCAAGCCATAATCTGTATTTGGTAATATCCTTTTTATAATAAGTATCAGTTTTGTCTGCTTTATGTTTTTTCGTATTTGTTGATACAGCATCCAAATCAAGTACATCGTGCTGGTCACACAACAATCTGACTTCATCTATATCATCATCATTAACATTTCTGGTTGGGTAGTATTCTCGTATGATTTTCTCGTACTCCTTATTTTCTGCCTCTCGTTGCCGCTGATACGCTTCTATCGCCCAACGCATATTGGCATCATTAAGTTCTCGGGCTGTTTCAACAACTATTCGCGTGTTCTCATCTATCAAAGCATTCCCGTTTTCGTCAGTTACTTTGAGCAGACTATTCATTTGTTTGCGCAAAGTATGCAAAACCCGCATAGCCATTGGATTCTTAAGTGCGCCGATAACAGGACTACCTAACAATTTTATATTCCGTCCATCTTCTATTCGTTGGTCTTTTGCGTGTGGATATATCTCTATCATTGACGGGTGATAGATTTTTCTCAAATCCTTTTCCCTTATATATTCATATTTTGAACTCAAATAACCTGCCAAAGCATCTGAAACCTTAGGCAGTATATAATACTCACGCTTTTGTGAAGAGAAGAAATTCTGATACAAATCTGCCACTTGTGCCACAATGGATTCTTGTTCTTCTACCGATTTCTTAGCCCACGTTTTTTCTCCAATATTGCCAATAGTTGCTTTTCTAATGTCATCGTAATCGCTTTGGTCTAGTTTGTATTCTTGGTTTTTATATGCAAACTGTTCACTGATATCCAACGATTTATAATCAGCAATCAATGAATTTGCAATGTTATACAATTGTTTTGTATGGCGATTTTCTTCAATAAGGGTGTCAAGTTGTTCAATTATGTTTTCCTCCTCTTGTGCCCACCTATCACCAAATATATCTGGCAACTTTGCTAAAAGAACCGCATCAGAATAGATAAGCCCTTTCTCTAAAAAGCGATTTATGTTTTTGATTGCTTTTAAACTCAGCAAGCCATAACCCTGCTGAATAGCTCCATATATTCTAACAAGCTGTTTTGTTTGTTCATTATTGAATCCCAGCTTTTTCTGAGCAAATTCCTCGATAAAATCAGGTTCATCGAATGAAAAACATATATGCCATAAATCAAGCGCTGAGTACGTGACATTTTTTACTTCGCCTGTCTTTTTATTTGCTTTTGTCTCATTTGATTCAATCTTCCACGATTTCCAATCATCGCCAAGAAGTTTTTTCAATCTCGCAGAAACAGGGCATCCTGCTATATTTGTGTTGCCTTTGTAGTTAATAGTCTTGTCTTTATATGACAATTGTTTATGGATTTCCTTTTCAATCCAAGTTTGTATGTCTTCAAATTTAAAACTTGTTCTAGTCAACAAAAAGCGCTCATTATAAAGCCGATTTTTCTGTTCCGTAGTCAATGTTTCCTTCAAGCCTTCACCGAATCGGATATTATTTATCAAACACAAAGCCCTAAATTTTTCAAACTCTGGATGACTGATTGGGCAGCGTGGTTTGCCTGGTTCAAGTGTACAATTGCCAACTAAACCTTTTTGCGAGCGAAGTGGCCGCTTGTAGAATATGGTGCCTTCTCCTTTTTTCTCACTGATAAGACGCCTATAAAAATCGCTTTCGCTGTCCAACCCATTTTGAAAATCAAAAATTTGTTTGATTTCTTCCTTATATTGAGAACGTACGGCTTGATATTCACTATTCCGAACTCGAATGCCTGTTTTTTCCAACTCATAAAAAGCTGCTCCGACGGTTTTTAACCCGTGCTCTTTCATAAACTCAACCAGCTTTCCCGATTTTTTCTCTTCTGATTTTTTTAGAGCGTCGACGACATCTATATCAACATTTTCCGCATCGTTCAGTTCACTTGCCTCCTGCTCTTTTATCGTTTCTCCTTTGCTACTTTTGAAACCGCGCCGCTGCGCAATATGATACAATGCTCTTCCTAATTTATAACGGTCGGTCTCTATTGAGAAATCAAATTGCTTTTCTATAAGTTCCGCTCTTAATTGGAATGGACTTGAATAGTCGGCAACCCCATCGCCATTAAAATCCAGGCGAACCCATTGCTCAAATTCAACTGCGTCAACAGGATATTGTCGTTTCAGTCCTTTTTCTTTATCATATTTGCTCCACTTTTCCAAGTCTTCAATACTTAATGGGCAATAACCATTCTCAATCAACAATTTTAGAGTCTCCCAAATCCTATATTTACGTGCTTGATACAAGCGTCTCGTCGAACGTTTTTTCGTTCTTTCAGCTGCGTAAGAAAACTCACCACTTTTACTATTTCCGACACCAGATTTGAAAATAATAGAACTGAAATAATCCAATTGGTCTATTATGCTTTTCCCATTTTCACTGTTTCTGATTGATATACCTATCGAATTTGTTCCCAAATCAAGTCCTACAACTTTTTCCATAAAATTTTGTTTTAAAATATTTGGTTTAAAAATACAAATTATTGTTACATTTGGGGCACAATTTTGAAAGACTTTTCACAATAAGGCTATAAGCCGAAGATTTTCTTTGCCCCGCGTACTCCGTGGGGCAGTTTTTTTTCAATAAGGATTATTCCGTTGTGAAAACATTAGGTTGCCTCGTCCTCAACGGGGCTTTTTTTTTGCCTCCGCCCCATTCCTCATTCCCCCAACAAAAAAGCCGCAACCCTTCACGCCAATGAAGTGCCGCGGCTAAAAATTCGGGGACATTGTAATTTCTTTTTCGTTGTTTCTAATTCTTAACACATTGTGGTATAATGCATTTTATGTAGAAATCTACGAGTCCCCTGCGATACGCCTTGCGCCTACAGCTCGTCCTCATACAGGTCGATACTGAATTTTTCACATATATGCTTCACAGCGCACGGCGGTAGCATCTTCGCGTTCCGGCTCACGCCCATACGCTTAAACGCCCTATCGCATTGTCTTAACCATTTACGCAGTGTAGTAGCTGAGATTCCTATCTTCTCAGCCAAATCACTCTTGCTTATTGCTTTGATAATGCGCGCGCCCATAACTCACCTCCTTCCCGCTTTAAATTGTTCATACTTATTATCATAGTTCTCTCAATATTTTCATTATTCCATCACTCTCATTCCTCTCATCAATTCCCATCACTCTCATTCCTCTCATCAATTCCCATCACTCTCATTCCTCACATCAATTCCCATAACTCTCATTCCTCACATCAATTCCCATCACACTCATTCCTCACATTCATTCCCATTCTTCACATCAATTCACATTCGTACCGTTCTCTCCCATTTCTCTATCCACAACAAAACGCCCGAATACTATATCTAATCCCCAACACCCCTGTCGCAATTTGACGGGGAATGACAAAAAAAATTTCATTCGTAACCAAATGAGTTACAACTGATGGCAACAACTATTTCTACCGATTTTTATCTGCGGGTGTTAAAGCAAAGATTATTTCCATTATCTTCGCAAACCTTTTCAGTTTTGGAACCCTTTTAAGGACGAAAGTTCTGTAATCGGTCACCGAAACTTTGGTCTCCTGTCCGTCCGCCAAGATTTACAGGAGATTTTTTTCGCCCATTCATCTGTTAACTTTCCATTCTTTTTTTTGTTCAATTATAATCTATTGCAAAAATACAATTGAAAATTTGGGGGACATACACTATTTCACCTCAGTTATCAACATCTTTTAGTCACTATTGATAATCAAATATTTACAATACTTTTTTTCAACCCCAATAATAGCTTTTCCAATGCATTTTTTGTTTGTCGACCCCATATATTAGAATCACAAATTCTTGATTTAAAGTAAAATACATTCACCCAGCCACCATATCTTCCCCTGAGCCATAAATGGGGTCAAATTCCAACGTTTTATGTTGAAAAGTAGCCTTCCAAACCAATAACACACGCACCATTCCGTTACCACCATTCCATCCTCCGCCACCTCCATTCACATCAACCGTATCCGTCCTTCCCATCCATCTCTTCCGCCCCCATTCTTCACATTCATCTCATCTTCTCCCATTCTTCACATTCATTCCCATCCGTCCCATCCAGTCCCATCCAAAGCCTTCGTCTATTTCCTCAATTCCTCTCCATTTGTCCTATTTGTCACATCTTGTCCTATTCAGTCCCATCATTCTCATTCATTCCCATATAGTCTCATCCGTTCCATCATTCACATTCATTCCCATTCTTCTCATCAATCTCTTTTTGTCCTATTAGTTCCAAAATCATCCATCATAAAATCGCAATTTCCCAATCGCGTTACGTCGTTTTATTTCCTCAGCCATTCCCGTTTCGTGCCGCGGCCTTTAGGTCGCGTGTTTATTCCTCAGCCATTCCCGTTTCCTCGTATCTCCGAGTAATCATCTCCATATCCTCTCCATATACCCTCAATATCCCCTCGCGGGGTTATCGCAAACTTTCCAACCGGAAACAACCGCATCCGAAAGGAAACAACCGGAAACCGCACAAAACAACTTTATCCGAAAGAAAACAACCTTATTCAACACAATCCAACACAATCCAACATCAGCCCACTGTCCCATCCTATATTTGTCCAGTCACCGGCAATGTCGCCTGTGATTAAAAAAAAATTATCTATGTCAAAAATTACTTTTGAAACCCCTGTAAAATTCGTTCAGGGGAAGTTAAGCAAGAGCGATAGCTCTTACTTTTCAGTACGTAACGGTAAGGGGTGCCTTACCAAGTGTTATAAACAGTACGACGGTGGTAACTCCGCCCAGCAGCAAGCCGCACGCCAACGTTTTGCCAATGTGCAGCGGCAGGTTTCCGAAGAACTTGCCAATGCCGAAAAACGTGCGCAATGGGAAGCCTTGTTCGCTTTGCAAAACCAAAACTCAACATTGCGTGGATTTGTCTTCTCCACGCTCTACAACGAGTCTGCATAACCGTGTCGTACAACTACTATGAAAAACAAAAAGGTGTGCTCGCACACCTTTTTGTCATTATTGCCAATCCATTGTCTCCCCATTCCTTCACACTGTTCCATTTCCGTCAAACACCATGGCTCGCAATTCACCATCCCCATAGCCTCTTTTGTCCCATCCTGTCCTATCTGTCCCATCCGCCCCATCCAGTCCCATCCGTCCCATCTGTCCCATCCCGTCCCATTCCTCCCATCCGTCCCATCCCGCCCCATTCCGTAATTCACGTAAAAAGCCGCGGCGGGTACACCTATAACAAATAAAAGTTAGTTTTGCGGAATTGTGAAATTGGCTGCGGTGTCACTTTGCTGGCTGGCCAATTTCAAAAGTTTTTGAACATATCAATTTGAATTACAATAAAATGAACAAGCAGTTACTATTAGGTGCCGAAGCGGTTGCCGTGGGTGCAATCGATGCGGGCATTTCTGGCGTTTACGCCTATCCTGGCACGCCGTCGACAGAAATAACAGAATTCATTCAGAAATCGAAGGACGCGCAGAGCCGCAAAATCCGCTCGAAATGGGCGGCCAACGAGAAGACGGCCTACGAAGCCGCGCTCGGAATGTCGTTTGCAGGCAAGCGCAGCATTGTGTGTATGAAGCACGTGGGCCTGAACGTCTGCGCCGACCCGTTTATGAACTCGGCCATTACGGGCGTCAACGGCGGCCTGATTCTGGTGGTTGCCGACGACCCGTCGATGCACTCTTCGCAAGACGAGCAGGACTCGCGCGCCTACGGACGCTTTGCGATGCTGCCGCTGCTTGAGCCCGCAACCCAACAGGAAGCCTACGACGCCGTCCGCTTTGGACTGGACCTGTCGGAAGCAGTGAAACTGCCTGTTGTTCTGCGTCTTACAACACGTATGTCGCACTCGCGCGCCGTTATTGAGCGTAAAGCGATGCGCGACCAAAACGCCTTCAACCCCGATGTGAACACGCGTCAGTGGATTCTGCTGCCCGCTATCGCCAAAAAGAACTACGCAGGGCTGATTGACAAGCAGACGGCAATCGAGAAATCGTCGGCCGAGTCGCCGTTCAACAAGGTTGTCGAGGGCAAGGGCAAGAAGGCCGTTATCGCCTTCGGCATTGGCTACAACTACGTGATGGAAGTCTGCAAGACCAACAACCTTGAGTTGCCCGTTCTCAAGATTTCGCAATATCCGCTGCCCAAAGATATGGTGCAGTCGTTTATCGATAAATACGATGATATTCTGATAGTTGAGGAAGGTTACCCGATTTACGAGGAACTGCTTCGCGGATTCTCTGACAACAAGAAATTCCGTGGCCGCCTTGACGGTGCTCTGCCGCGAATGGGCGAACTCTCGCCCGACGCCGTGGCACCCGCGCTTGGCGTGAAACCCGTTGTGGGTCAGCCTGTTCCCGACATTATGGTGAACCGTCCGCCCGCACTCTGCGTGGGCTGCAGCCACCGCGACCTGTACGAGGAACTGAACAGCGTTCTGGCCAATTATCCGAACAAATGCGTGTTCGGCGACATTGGCTGCTACACTCTCGGCGCTCTGCCCCCCTACTCGGCAATCAACTCGTGTGTTGATATGGGCGCGTCGATAACAATGGCCAAAGGCGCCGCCGAATCGGGCGTGCACCCTGCTGTGGCCGTCATTGGCGACTCAACCTTCACCCATTCGGGAATGACGGGCCTGCTCGACTGCGTCAACGACAACGTGCAGGTAACTATCATTATTTCAGACAATTCGACAACCGCAATGACTGGCGGTCAGGACTCGGCAGGAACCAACAAAATGGTGGATATCTGCAAGGGCCTGGGCGTTGAGCCTGAACATATTGTAACGATTGTCCCCGTCAAACCGCGCCTTGAGCAGAATATCGAAATCATTAAGAAAGAAATTGATTACAAGGGCGTTTCAGTGATTCTTGCACAACGCGAGTGTATGCAGACACTGGCACGGAAGAAAAAAGCGGCGAAGAAATAGTTAGGAATTAGGATTTAGATGTAGGGACGCGATTAATCGCGTCAGATTAAATGAATAAACAATTGGAAATTAACAGTTAACAATGAAAAGGTGAAAGTTTAGATTGGTTAGTTTTCTCAACAGCGAAGCGACTAAACTTCTCAACAGCGAAGCGACTAAACCTTAAACAATTCACCGATTCACCAATAAAATAAAGACTATGGAAAGAAACATAATAATTGCAGGCGTTGGCGGACAGGGAATTCTGACCATTGCCACAATTCTGGATATGGCTGCAATGCACGCGGGGCTGAACATTAAGCAGGCCGAGGTGCACGGAATGAGCCAGCGCGGCGGCGAGGTGCAGACTCACCTGCGCATTGCCGACGGCCAAATCTTCTCCGACCTGATTCCAATGGGCCAAGCCGACCTGATTCTGTCGGTTGAGCCGCTCGAGTCGCTTCGCTATCTGCCTTATCTGAAGAAAGATGGCGCAATTGTAACTTCCGACGAGCCGTTCAAAAACATTGGCAACTACCCCGACGAGCAGAAGGTGATGGACACCATTCGCAAATCGGCCGAGAACGTGGTGTTTGTTGATGCCACAAAGATTGCCAACGAGTTGGGCAACCCCAAATCGTACAACATTGTGATGCTGGGCGCCGCAGCGCGGTTCATTGGCATTAGCAACGCCGATTTTGAGTGGGCCATTGGCAACCTGTTCGGCTCAAAAGGCCAGGAAGTGGTTGATTTGAACATAAAAGCATTTTACGCAACTACTAAATAATCAAATCGTTATGGGATATTGGAACCAACGAATAGAGTGTATGGAACGCACCGAGATGCGTGCCCTGCAAACCGAACGCCTGAAACGTGTGGTTGACCGCGTCTATCACAACTGCCAGCCATACCGCGAGCGTATGCAGGCCGCAGGCGTCAAACCTTCTGACATTCAATCGATTGACGACATTTGCAAACTGCCGTTCACTTCGAAGAAAGACCTGCGCGACTACTATCCGTGGGGACTGTTGAGTTCGCCGCTGTCGGACATTGTGAAGATTCACGCTTCGTCGGGAACCACGGGCAAGCCGATTGTGGTTGGCTACACCCGCAACGACATTGCCGACTGGGCCGAAGCGGGCGCCCGCTGCCTGACGGCTTACGGCCTTGGCAAGGACGATGTGATTCAGGTGTCGTACGGCTACGGACTGTTCACTGGCGGTCTTGGCGCTCACGATGCATCAATGAACATTGGTGCCGTCACCATCCCAACATCGGCCGGAAACACCGAGAAGCAGCTGCTGCTTATGCACGACCTTGGCACAACCGCCCTGGCCTGCACACCATCGTACGCGCTCTATCTGTCGGAATCGCTTGAGAAATCGGGCATTCCGCGCAACGAGATAAAACTGAAAGTGGGCATCTTCGGCGCCGAGCCTTGGACCGAGGAAATGCGCAAAGAGATTGAATACCGCCTGGGAATCAAGGCTTACGACATCTACGGCCTGACCGAGATTTCGGGCCCTGGCGTCGGATTTGAGTGCGAGTGCCAGAACGGCACCCACCTGAGCGAGGACCTTTTCTACCCCGAAATCATCAACCCCGAAACGGGCGAGGTTCTGCCCGACGGGCAAGAGGGCGAGCTGGTTTTCACCACGCTCAACAAAGAGGGAATGCCGCTCATCCGTTTCCGCACCCGCGATATCACCAGCATCACTCACGAGCGCTGCGCCTGCGGCCGCACACTGGCCAAAATGTCGCGCATCCTTGCCCGCACCGACGATATGCTTATCATCCGCGGCGTGAACGTCTTCCCGTCGCAAGTCGAGGCCGTGCTCTGCACTCTGAAAGAGGTTGAGCCGCACTTCTTCATCACTGTCGACCGTGTCAACAACACCGACACATTCGACATCGACGTTGAGGTGAAGGAAGAGTTCTATTCTGATATGATGAGCGAGATGGAAAAACTGCGCAAGAAGATTGCTCACGCCATTCAGAGCGTTGTCGGCATCCAACCGAACATCCGCCCCGTTGCGCCAAACACCATTGAGCGCAGCCAAGGCAAGGCTAAACGAGCGCTGGATAAGAGGAAGTTTAAATAAAAGTTTAGAGGGTTAGAAGTTTAGTTTTATAGCTATAAATGAAAAACGGCAACCGAGTGGTTGCCGTTTCTGTTATAATCTGTCATCATTCTATCTCAAGCGTTTTCTCCATATATTTTCTAAAGGCATTGTTTTCCCAGAATCCCACACGAATGCCGTCGATTCCTCGAGTGAGCAGAACATAATACTGATTCAGTATAAAGAGGGTAAATTCATATCGATTGTTCGGATCGTCCATTTCTTCTACCGAAAACTTGTTGTTTGTATTGTTATGGCAGTCTGGGTCCGCCTCAAGTTTTCCTTCATCATTCACCGTAATATCGGGGCCAATCATAACACCAACTCTATTTAAATCGATTCCTTGAACGGCAAAAACAGAGCCTATCTGATCTTCAGCATCATCGTCTTTACTGTTAATCCAATTTTCCTGAGTAGAATTCCATCTTCTATGAAATTCACCTTCGTGAAAATGAGTTATCGATGGATCATTTCCATGATAAATAGCCCACTTATCGACAGTGTCACAACAAAACATACCAGAAAGAACCCTGTTGATATGCTCTGGATTAAAGTTTCTGTCTTCTTCCACCCAATCAAACAGTTTCTTCATAGGCTTCCCCGTTACATAGCCGAAATATGCATCAGCAGATTTGTCGCTAAATACTTCGCGATTGAAATTCGGATTATAATTTGTCAGTTTCGAACTAAGAAGCCCCGTATCCTTGTAAAGCAGATACTTGATTCCGTTCACGTAATCATCCGAAGTATATGACTTTCCCTTGGGTGCTTGTATTCTGAACTGAGTTTTCAAAAATCTTTTTTCATAGCCGGCTGTTAATTGCTGAAACATATCTCTGGTAACATTTGCCGGTCTGATTGCCTGGAGCACATCGTACATGAGTATTACCTGCTTCCCCATCTTCTGAAGTATCTCAAGATGGGAATTACATTTTTTGAATCCGGGTATCTTATAAACCTCGCCAAAAGAAGGATGCTGCTTACCATACCTGCGTGAAAGCTTATGTGACTCATCAACAATGATAACATCATATTTGCAACCTTCCTCAATAATCTTTGTGGCTGTTTTTACATAAAGATGGCTGCTATTCATACCGAATATCTTGAAAATATTCGCTCCGGTCTTTTCCCAATTGGGCTGAACAACAACACCCACTTTTGCTCGTGGTCGGTCTTTAAGAATACTGGCCACAAGATGCGTAAGCAAAACGGTCTTTCCTGTTCCGGCATCGCCATTTATGACATAATTCTTATTTGGGTTATTGATAATCTCGGAGATCAGCCGTCCTTGTTCTGCTGTCAACTGCTTGATTGGACTATATTTAACCAGGGCTTGAGTTCTAAGCTCATCAAGCGTAGGAGTACTAACCCATTCTCTTGGATACAATTCTTTCTCCCACACAGGCAGAATTACATCAGTAGCAACATTTTCTCTTCCCACATACTCGTTGACACTGTTTCCTCCCGTTCTATTAATGACATCATCATTGTCAAAAGACACCGCACCCGCTCTTTTAGAATTGTCGGCAGTAAAATATGTGATCAACTGACTCTCAACATCATCAAGAGCAGAACGATTGAAATGAACAGAAAAAACAACAAGAACTTTATCGAAATCCGCCGTATTAAACTTCTCTTCCGTTCCGTTATAATGTTGCTTATGTCTTTCGATGAAATGTATAGTCTGACCGATATAAACCTTCTTTGATCGTGTACCCCTGTATATATAGATGGCATTATTCAGCTCCAATGCCTTTTTCTCATTGTTGCTCAAACAATCATAATCAAGCAGTTCACCTCGCTTTATAGATAACTCTATTACCGAATATTTTGCCATAAAATCATTTTCTCCTATTTCTTCGGCTTATCGAACGTTCCTGCGGGAATTTCGGGGTTGAACGTCTTGACAGGCGTGTTGTAAACCGTGTTGTTGCCGTTGGGCTCTTCCATCTTCATCACGCAGAGCGAGCAGTCGGTTTTGCTGTAACTCAGCTCGAGTTTCGACATTCGGCTTTTCACGTGCTTGTCGGTGCGGGTGAGCACAAATGTGTAATAATCAGCCGTTTCGGTGAACTCAATTTCGGCACCGTTCTCGGCAGCCACTGCGGCAACATCGCCAGCAATGCTCAACAGCAGAGTGTTTTTCAGGTTGCGCATCTGCGCGTTCTGCTTGGTGTTGAAGTCGTTTTTGCGGCCGTTCTGAATCATCAGCAGCGACTCACCGCTGATTAGCAGCAAGTTACCCTTCGGATTCGTGTAGTCCATTTTGAGTTTGTCGGCGCGGTTGAAGTATAGCGTTCCTGCCGACTCAATCTTCTGGTCAACCATTGCCATTGTCTTCAATTGCGTGAAATCACAACTGACGGTCTGATATTTCTCGTTGGCTTTCAGAATCTTATCAATGGCGGCATCCTTCTGCGCATTGGCAAAGCCGAAGGCGGCGAGAAGGATTATTGTTGTAAGGAAATGCTTCATAGAATGTTGCAAGTTATAAGTTTTTGAAGTTTAAAATTTTAAGTCACAAGGATTTATGGCCGCTTGACGGGGCGAACAGAGAACCCCAAGCAGCGGTTGTAATCGTCTGTAATGACATAGTTCGGGCCAAAACTCAATCCCCAAGCATCGTACGTGAGAAGAGTGTCGAGCGAAGCCGACCAATAACTGCCAAATATACCAGCATCAACATCGGCACCCATGTAACTGTCTGCCGCTGGAAGGAAAATATGGTCATCAGATAGAGAGTAAGACGCCGACGTTTTTTTGCCATCATATACTATTGTACCTTTATCGGCGTCCGCTTTTGATTTATATACAATATAACCAGAAATACCTTGACCACCATAGTCAAACGTCCAAAACCAATAACATTCATTGCCCAATTCTTGCCAATCGGCCTTGGTTGGCATTGAATAATCTGAGCCTAATACAGCGGTGGCAACATCGTCGGCAAGTTCGAGTGTGTTTTTGTTGTCAATCGCGCCCCATATCGCGGCATTGTTATATTTAGTAAGCGTTGTATCCGAGCCATCGCAATATTTATAAGTTTTCCAACTATAATCAGATTTTGTCTGAGTTTCACCCCAAGCATAATAATCACCATAGTCCCAAGGATTTGCTGCGCCAACATTGCGAGTTGCCCATATAGTGCCGCTTGAAAGTCCCAAATCACCAATTAAAGCATCCAATCTGAATTCGGCTTTAAGGGAAATATCGCTTGTGCCAACACTTACTGTATATGGGTTGTCTGTTTTTCCATCGCTCCATTGGCTAAAGTAATAGCCATCGACAGGAATTGCTTTAAATACAACCTTTTCACCTTCTTTGTACTCGCCGTTTTGTCCTTCAACGGTTCCGCCTTCGGTGGCTGTAACCTGAACCGAATAGGTGGGATCTTCTTTTTTGCAATTTGCAAACACCATCGAAATCAATGCAACGCCAATCGTTGCCCAAAACAATTTTCTCATATCTGCAAATATTTAATTGTTAACAATTTATTCCAATCCCGATAGTTATCGGGACTGAATTCAAAATTCCTAACTCCTAATTATTAAATCCTAACTATAAAGTCCTCCATTTATCGAGATTACCTCGCCTGTAATGTAGGCTGCGTTGGGTGACGCAAGGAATCCGACAAGGTCGGCAACTTCTTCGGGCAAACCGAACCGCCCGACGGGAATCTGCGCCTTCAGCGTGGCCTCGTCAAGGCCTTCAACCATATCGGTTTTAATGAATCCAGGGGCAATGGCGTTCACCGTAACTCCCTTGCGGCCAACCTCTTGCGCAAGTGCTTTGGTGGCGGCAATCACACCGCCTTTGGCTGCCGAATAGTTGGTTTGGCCAGGTAGTCCCTTCAGGCCCGAGAGCGACGCCATATTAATGATTCGACCGTATTTCTTGCGCAGCATCGGCTGAATGAGCGGCCGAGTGACGTTGTAGAACGAGTTGAGCGCAATGCCCAGCACTTTGTACCAGTCTTGCGGCTCCATCCAAAAGAGCAGGTTGTCTTTGCGGATTCCAGCGTTATTTACCAGAACCTCAATATATTCGCCCTCGTGCGCCTTCTGCCATTCGGCCAGTTTGGCGGCGGCTTCCTCTTGGTTCGAGACATCGAATTTCAGCAGTTCGCCGTTGCTGCCTGCCTCCTCAATCAAATTCAGCGTGTTCTGCGCCTCGGCGTCGTTCGACACGTAGTTTACAATCACCTGATAGCCCATCTGCGCCAGTTTGACGCACACTGCGCGGCCAATTCCACGGCTTCCGCCTGTTACTAATGCGTACTTCATTTTTTATGTTATAAGTTATTGAGTTTTAAGTTTTAAGTTTTCGATTTCTTTCTTTTTAGTTATCAAAATTCAGGCCTTCCGTTGCCGCCTCCATTCCCAAAATCTCGGCGCAGGTGAAGAACGACGACATTGAAACACCCAAAATTCCGTGCAAATTTAAGTTTTGCCCCGTAAGCAGCAAATTTGGCACGGGCGTGCGGGGCGTGAGCAGCGTGAGCATCGGGTTGTTGTAGTCCTTGCGGATTCCGTAGGCCGCGCCCTGGGCCGTGGCGGTGTAGTTCATATAGGTGAGCGGCGTGCTGCTGAACTGCCTGTCAACGGCTGCGCCGAAACCAGGAATCACTTCTTCGGCCAACGCAATGCACTCTTGCGCTTTTTGCTCTTTAAACCGCTGATAGTCAGCACCACGACGGCCAACCTGCGTGTCGGCCCAGCGCTCAACTTCGGGCCAGTACATCGGCGTGAGAATGTCGACGTTTGCCGCCGACTTGCCATCGGCTGCCGCGCGGTACGAGAGCAGTATGCCGCCAATCGGCTGCTCGGGCTGATAATCGGACAGATTCCAGACATCGGACGTGCGGTAAACATACTGATTACGATTGAGATACGGCACCGCACCGTTCTTCAGTGCAACGTTCACGGTGAACATTCCGAAGGTGTTTTGCAGACTGCCAATGCGGCGGCGGTAGATTTTGCGTACCTGCGTGCTCTCTTTTATCAAATCGAGCGTGGCGGCAGGGTGAGCGTCAGAGATAAACCATTCTGCTTCAATGTGTTCGCCATTGGCCAAAGCCGCATACGACAGCCGCCCGTCGCACTCAACAAGTTCGGCAACTTCGGCATTGGTGAGCACCGTTCCGCCCAACCGCCGAATGCCGTTAACAAGTTCATCAGCAATAAGTTGGCCGCCGCCATTGAGCCGCCAGGCGCTCTGAATGAACGAACTGTTGATTTGTGCGAAAACGTAGAGCGGCAGCGTCTGCTTCGAAAGTTCCATCTTGAGCGACGTGCCCGACACAACGTTGCGCAGCAGCGGGTCGGTAATGGTCTCGCACAGGAACTCGTAGGCCGACCGCGTGAAGAGCGAAGTGCTGAAAACGTCGGTGTCGGTGCGCGGACGGAAACTGTCCTTCAGGCCGTCGCCAACGCGCTTGAGCATAGCCACATAGCGGTTCAAATTATCGCGCTGGTGCGGAAACTGCGCGGCCAGGGTGTCGGCAAAATGCTGATAGCCATTGGCAAAGAAATACGATTGGCCGCCAATGCGCACTTCGTCGAAAGCGTCGTTGTCAAGGCGGTGCCACGGCAGGCCCATCAGGTTGAAATAGCGGAAGATAGCATTCAGCGGCTGACCATCGTCGAGCCCGCCAACATAGTGGAAGCCCGTGTCGAATTCCGACTGTCCGCGGCGGAAAGTCTGCAGGCATCCGCCAACCACCGCGTTCTTTTCCAACACACACACATTCAACCCCTTACGAGCCAGAATATAGGCGCACTGCAATCCGCCAAGTCCGCTTCCGATTATCGCAACATCGTATTTCATCTGCTTTGAAAATATGCGCGAAGGTAATAATTTTGGACGATAGACAACGGACGACGGACGACAGGTTGATTTTGGCGGAAAGACCGCAAATTCTGCTTAACTTTGCAAAAAAATGGATTGCAAGAAGCTTTCGGACATCCTAACTTCTAAATCCTAATTCATATATAATAAGTTATGCGATTCAAACTGACTATTGAATACGATGGAAGCCGCTACGCCGGTTGGCAGGTGCAGAAGGGCGAGCGCACCATTCAAGGCGCTTTTTTCGACGCCTGCAAAAAGATTTTTGGCGAGACACGGTTCGAGTTTTTCGGCGCAGGCCGTACCGATGCCGGTGTGCACGCATTTGGGCAAGTAGCTCATCTTGAAGTGGATAGCAAAATATCTACCGAGCGTTTGATGTTGAGCCTGAACGACAATTTGCCATACGACATTAACGTGCTATCCGTTGAACAAGCGAATCCGAAGTTCCACGCTCGTTACGATGCCGTTGAGCGCAGTTATATCTACTTGATTTCCAAACGCCGCACGGCTTTCGGCAAGAGCAACGTGTGGTGGGTTCGCGATGAACTCGATGTTGAGCAGATGAAAAAAGCAGCCAAAGAAATGACCGGGAAACGCGATTTTGCATCATTCACCGACAAAGACGCCGAGACACCAAACACAATCGTATATATCAACAGCATAGAGATTTACGAAACTCAAGATCTGATTGCCATCCACATAACCGGATCACATTTCCTATGGAAGATGGTGCGCCGGATGGTGGGCATTCTGGTTGAAATCGGCCGCGGCAATATAACGTTGGTCGATATCGACACGATGTTCGACAGCTACTCGTCGCTTCCCGCGAAACTCACCGCACCGGCCGCCGGGCTCTATCTCGAGCACATCTATTACAAAGGCGAGCACACCGTACACGGACCGCAATTGGTGCCGCAGTTGTTACGGCTCAAATAGTCAGAAATTAAGATATTGCCATAGTTAAATCATTTTTAACTTGAAACTCTCCGAACGATACACACGAACAATTGACTGGTTCAAGCAGAATATGCCGAAGGCCGAGACCGAACTGCACTACTCGAACGCCTTTGAGTTGCTGGTGGCGGTGATTCTGTCGGCACAGTGCACCGACAAGCGCGTGAATCAAGTCACTCCAGCCCTTTTCAAGCGATTTCCTGACGCCCGAACAATGGCCAATGGCTCGGTGGAAGAGATTTTTGAGTTGATAAAAAGCTGCTCGTTTCCGAACAACAAGGCGGCGCATCTGCACGGTATGGCACAAATGCTCACCTACCGCTTCGACAGCACCGTCCCCGACAATCTTGAACAGCTACAACAGTTGCCCGGCGTTGGCCGCAAAACAGCCAATGTGATTTTGTCGGTGGTGTTCAACAAGCCTGCGCTGGCAGTGGATACGCACGTGTTCCGTGTGTCGGCTCGCATCGGCCTGACTGTCAACGCTCGACGGCCTATCGACACAGAACGGCAATTAGTCGAAAACATTGCCCCCGAACTATTGCCGATTGCACATCATTGGCTAATTTTGCACGGACGATATGTGTGCACTGCCCGCAAGCCAAAATGCGCCGAGTGCGGTCTGGCACACTTTTGCGTTTATTTTGAAAACAACGGAACAAAATGAGAGTTAAACGCTTCCGACCATCGGCCACCATCATCACCTGTCTGCTACTAATAGCGTGCCTAATGGCAGGCTCGTGCGCCACGCAGAAGAAACGTCACAAGGGGTACGCACCCTGCCCTTGCGAAAAAAACAAGTGATTGGGAACACTATCAAAATCCCACGGCATCGCAATAATTTCATCCCCAAAAAACTCTTATTCGATGTCCGAAAACCAAAATTCTTCGATGATTTGTTTTAAAAGAGAATAATCATTGGGATATTTGTCCTTATATTTATGGTGTAATTCGCTATAGCGGAAACGTTTTGGCGGTGTAAAGCAAAGATTATGAACAACGAAAAAATAGAGAACAACACAATGCTGTACAAAGTGCTTGTACACGCGTCAGTATGCATTTTCATACTGATATTGCCAGTACTATTGTCGCTACACAACAACTTCCAGTTCACTTTCATTCTGGAGCACTCCTGGATTCCAACATTCTTCTACTTCGTCATCTTCTATGTCAACTACATAGTATTGGTCGACCGAGTATTTCTGACCAAGAGGAAGACGCTGTTCTTTGTGAGCAACGCCGCACTGCTGTTCATCCTCGCCTATCTCGACCAAACACTGAAACCGTATTTGTTCCACCACTTTATGTGGCAGATTCCGCACCGCCCGATGTTCTTTGTCTATGGAATATTGATGGATATGCTGACAATGGTGCTACCACTGGTGCTGGCCATCGCCTTCAAAACCTACGAGCGCTGGCAGCAAATGGAACGCAAACAGCAAGAAAGCGCCAACGCACAGTTGCAAACCGAGCTAAAACATCTTGAGTATCAGATACAACCGCACTTTTTCTTCAACTCTTTGAACAACATCTATTCGTTGGTTGACATCTCGCCAGAACGCGCCAAAGAAACCATTCACAACCTGAGCAAGCTGATGCGCTATCTACTCTACGAGACCAACTCGGCACTTGTTCCGCTCGACGGCGAAATCAACTTTATGACAAAGTACATTGAGTTGATGAAATTGCGCACCGCTGCCAACACGAAAGTGGAATACTCGTTTCCACCACTCACCAACGGCATCATGGTAGCCCCGCTGCTGTTCATCTCGCTCATTGAGAACTCTTTCAAGCACGGCATTAAGCCTATGGGCACATCTGACCTGATTTTCAGAATGGATATCGACGGTACTAAAGTAATTTTCACTACCGAAAACCCCTATTTTGAGAAAACCGGTCCCGACCTTTCGGGCGGCTCGTCAATCGGGCTCGAAAACATCCGCAAACGGCTAGAGTTGCTCTACAACGGCAAATCAGTTTTCAAGACACACATCGAAAACGATAAATTTTTCGCATATTTGTCGATAGATACAAAATGACACGAACAATAATTTATTGTCAAAATGGAACAAAAAATAACCTGCCTGATTGCTGACGACGAGCCTATGGCTCTCGACTTGATTGAAAGCTACGTGAACAAAACACCGTTTCTTGAGCTCAAGGGCAAGTGTATCAATGGGTTCGAAGTTCTCGACTTGTTGGCAAAAGAGCAAATAGACCTACTGTTTCTTGACATTCAGATGCCTGGGCTGAACGGTCTTGAGCTATCGAAAACACTCCGCAAGAAAAACCGCGTGATTTTTACAACAGCGTTCGACAAATATGCGCTTGAAGGTTTCAAAGTTGAAGCTCTCGACTATCTGCTCAAACCGTTCGACTACAACGAGTTCCTGATTGCCGCCAACAAAGCTCTCGAATGGTTCTCACTTCAACGCTCTGGCAAACAACCCGTTGTACAAAACGATTATATGTTTGTGAAGGCGGATTACAAGCAGATTAAAATCGACTACAGCGACATTTACTATTTCGAAGGACTGAAAGACTACGTGAAAATTTGGCTGAAATCGCGTCCTCGCCCCATTCTGACTCTGATGAGCCTTAAATCGCTTGAAGAGACTCTGCCCGAAGACCGTTTCATGCGCATCCACCGTTCTTACATCATTGCACTTGACGCAATTAAATCAATAGAGCGCAACTGCGTGATTATCAACGACCAACCCATTGCCGTAGCCGACAAATACAAGGATATTTTCAACGAGTTTGTAAATCGGAAATCGGTGCAATAAGCCCGCAACTTTATACCACACACAACTAAAAAAAGCCATCCTGCTCTTGCAAGATGGCTTTTTTAAAATTACTTTTTTTTACTGGCAATCAGTGTTTACCAGCATACGGTATGTTTTGTTATCTTTCTTTATCTCAAACATTTTCACAATGTCAACAGCATTGCATTCACACTCAAGCGTAACAGGCGTGCCATTCATGACTGTGGCTGTTTCGCGCCATGCGAAATCTTTTCCGGCCATTTTGCAGTTTTCCATTTTGACACTGTTCCCGTCGCTGTCAATCAATCGCAAATCGCTCATATAAAGCTCAAATTCGTAATCTTTCGTGTTACGGTTTTCGATGCTGAATGTCAGACGGATTTTATTTCCATAACGTTTGCAGCCCTTGAATGTCATAAAAACACCGCTTTCGATTTCTGAAGTCAGACCTTTGCCTTCAACAACATCGCTTTCAGCATTAATACTGTCGCTGACGGTTGGTGTCTGGTTTACAGCACCCGTCTGCCCGGCAAGTTCCATGCAACGGTCGTAGCACTCTTTGCAAACTTCGGGAACCGAGTAGAGCAATGCAGATGCATCACCGTCGCGACCCTGTGCCTTCAGTGCTGTGGCACGCGAAATAACCATATCGCACTGTGAGTTGTAGAACTCGATTATCTTGTTCTTGCCTTGCTCAACAAAAGCTTTGAATTGGCCACGTTTTGGGTCGAGACTCTTTATTGCCTGCACATAGGCCTTGCTTTCGTTCTGGCCCGCACCTTTAACATCGACCGACGTCTGGCTGAAAACATTGCCTGTTGCATTATCGACAACAAACATATTGACAGTCAAGCTAAGAGCGTGCATTGGCGGTGCTGTTGCCGTCAAATCTTTGCTCAGCACGTCAACAGTGGCGCGTATCGAAAACATTGGATTACTGCCCTCGCCTGCCAAACCGTTCAGAGTGCAAATCTTGCGTATCTTGCTCTCTAACATTGTTTTTGCACTTGCCGGCATGGCATTGTCGTCAATCACCGGCGCAAGTGCTATACGGGCCGCGTCATCGGCTTTGCCCATATTGTTTTGCGCTTCGGCGGCAAACACCGTTGCCAGCCCAACGCCTATCATCAACAATAACTTTTTCATAATACACTGTATTTATTGAACTTCGGTTTTTTACTTCTCGCCGATTATCAGCCAAGCCTCACCCAAACCGCGCATATAAACTTTCGACTCGAGATTGAACGATTCGGCGACAAACTTTTTCAGATTGTTGACAAACGTGCGGGTATCCATCGCTCTTTGGCGACCATTGCGCTCATAATACATCGGTATGCGCACCTGCTCATAGCGCTGAAAGTTTTCCGTACCATCACTCAGACTGAAACGCCCTCCAACTGTGTTATCAGCCATCCAATCTTCGATAAAAATACCCAACTCATCAGTTCCGCCATTAAAATCAACCTCATCGCTCAAATTGACATCGCTGCCATCGAACACTTTCACCATAATCTTAACTTCGCGACCATTGGCGAACATGTCGTCGAAATGAGCCTGCAAGCGGCCTGTGAACTCATCCATATGGCTCAACACAGCCTCTTCAATAAGCAACTCAACCGATGCAGCAGAACTAGGACTGCCAACTCCTGTCGAACTTGCCACGTTTTTGCTGGTATAAGCGTCTAATCCGTTGAGAGTGTACATGATACTATTTCTCGGACCTTGCTTCACAACCGAGAAATCAAGATCCATGATAATATCAGCTTTGGCTGTACGTTTGAGCACATCAACTGGCGACTCAGCTACACTGCTGCCGCCGGCGCCGGTTATCATAGCACTTTCAGCCGATTCGTTGCTGATGTTGCGTAACTCTTGTTCCAAATCTTTCAACGGGAACTCGCGATCGGCCATTATGCCGCTAATCTTTGAGATTGCCATGCGTAAATCGGCATCGTTCTGAAGAGCCTTCTTGTAGTCAGGCATATCTTGATTATCGAACTTGGTCATATAACCCTTTGATATACAATAACGATCGCTTGGCACAACCATTATTGTGGGCTTTTTAGCCTGCCCCATCACACTGCTAACGGCCAACACTAAGGCTGCCGATAATATTCCAATTCTTTTCATACGATTCATTTTTTTGATTATCAATTAAAAACCGCTGTTCAGCTTACGTGCTATTCCCTGACGTTCCAACTCCTTGCGCAGTTCGTCGTAGGCTATCGACATCTCAACTCCAACTTTGTAAGTCTTTTTGTTCACTTTTACACGGTCGGTCGGAATGCCATCGGTGCTGAGATTTACATATTGCAGATACTTTCCGCCCGGCTCAAAGAATTTTATGAAATAATCTTCATGAGTTGTTGCGGCATTGGGGTCGGTTACAATGGCAGGTGTTGGTGCTGCCGAACCGTTGCTGCCGGCCGGGAACCCACGGAAAATCGCGCAAGCCACACCCTGCGCCTTTGCATCGCGGACGGCATCTTCGGCTTTTTTGCCATAACCCCACACTTTTACCAGTTTTGTTCCGTCGACACCCACAGCCAATGTTGCAACTTCATAGTTGTATTGGCTGTTGTACTCGAGTTTCCTAACCTTGTTGCGCGACTGCGCGCTAGTGGTACCACACATGAGCAACATAGATATTGCACTCAATGCCACCGTTTTAATCAATCTTTTCATAATTCAAAATTTTAAAAATTTGTTTTACATTCCAATTAGTCACTGCCGTTGTTCCGGCATCACATATATTAGACGCACAAACATCAGAATTGGATGCGTACACCTAAATTAATATTTGTTCCGGCACGTCCGTCAAACAATTCCGAATATTTAATGCCCAAATCTTTCGAATCGCTTTCTTCGGCATCTTTCGTAAGCGAAGCGTTGCCCATTTCGGCATAATAATTCAATCCGCCAACAAGCTGAATATCATACCTGATATTGACAGCCAGCTGAGCCCCGGCAAAGCCGAACAATCCCTGCACAAGACAGTCGTTAAGATATTGCTTCTTAACATCGCTGTCGAGCGCGTCGCCCCATTCCATTGCTATTCCCGCCTGACCGGAAACCGAGACGTTGCGCATAATGAAAAATCCTTTAGAAAGGCCAAGTTCGCCACCATAGAACATGAAATTAGCATCATCGTGCCACATATTATGTTCATAAGAATTGAGCCCAAAGTGTCCGCCAAGGAAGAACTTGAGCTGCGTGATGCCAACATATTGTCCCACAAGACCTTCGATATTGATGTAAGCACCGCCTAGCGAGCCGCCCGCACCACCAATCGTAACACCAATACCCATGTCATTGCTTTGCTCAAGGAACATTCCCGGCTCAAGCTTGTGGCCGGCAATCTGATAAAACTTCGATGTGGTCTGCTTCAGATTCTCATTGGTATTGCCTTGCGCCATCTGACTGTTGTTCACCACCTTTTTAGCACGCACAACACCGCGGCGGTCGGCATAAACCTGATTGTTTTGGTTCATCCGGAACTCGTATACAAAATAGCGGTCCTCAACAGTCAAGTTTTCCTTTGTTCCGATTTTCGCCCGCAGCGGGAACACGCTGTAGAGTGCTGTACGCACCTTCCACTCTTCAACCGAATTCTCAAAGCTCTTAACCAGATTGTGTACTGAGCCGTTGACCAACATGCTGAACAATTCCGACTTGCTCTTCTGCTCGCCTGTGTTGTATTGGCTAGCTTCGTAAGTTGTCGTGGTTTGAGTAACTTTGACAAGTTTGAACGATGTGGTGTCGAACATTTGGCGTTTGGCCGCCACAACATCAGGTGCGTCTTCATCGTAGATCCACATATTTGAATAGAAATTGTCCATAGCCTGCGGAACATCCGACAGACGGTAAAGGAATCCGGCCACTTCACCGCGGTAGCCGTTTTTAGTGCGCGCCACCGGTTTGAATTCCTTATTCTGTGCTTTCGCAGTCTTTCTGCGAGCGGCATCCATCTCATCGTAAATCTGGTCCATTGTTTTAATGGTACCAAAACAAAGCACCATAACATAAGATTGCTTGATGAGTTTTTCACCGGCATCTTTCAGTTTCGCCATACCAAGTTTTGCCGCCGAAGCCCTTATCACATCAGCATCGGAAGCATTATATAGCCCGCGGTTGTAGACTACAGACATATCGAATTTTCCATTGTCGGAACGCGAGAACCATTTTGAGATAATATCGTTCGGCACCTTCATTGTCTCGAGTTGCTTGCGCACAGCTTCTGAATTCGGCAATTCGGGCATAATACGCTTGTCGAGCATATTGTTATCGAATTTCTCCGGCACCACCACCGTATTCATGGCGTTTTTCAGTTCGGAACTATACTTTCCACCTTCCACCAATAATATAGTAAGCGAATTGCGATTATATTCCTTCATCTGCCCATTGGCCGACGTACCGTCTTGAGCAAAAACAACACTCATTTGCATTGCACCAGCCAACAGCGTGACAAAAACTAGACGTCCATTCATATTGCTGTCATTTTATTTCAAAAGTAGTCAATTAGTATTACACTAAAAATAATGGTGCGAAAAAAGTTTGGCAAGCCAATGTTTTTGTTGATTCCCCAATTGCCGTTGAATTGAGCAATCAATTCTGGAGTAATGGTAAATTTTAAGCCCCTAAAACCAAAATATTGCTGTCTAACGGGCTTCAAAAAGTGTATTTAGGCAGTAAAAATAATTTAAAACGGCATATTTTTAGATGATAATTGATTGTAAATATATGAAATTCAGAGTCCGTGTATTTTTTTTTAAAAAAAGCATATAAAAAGCATTTTTTGTTTGGTATTTCAGAAAATGGTGTTACTTTTGTGTCGGTAAGGTTATAGTTCTTTGAAATGCTTGTTGTAGGGTCTCTTCTTTTAAGTCTAAAGGGACTATAATCTTTCTCTTCTTTTAGGGCTACAGTATTTTTTTCATGGGTTAATTAATTTGGTTGAATAATATTAGACTACTGCCTTACAGCAAGCATTTTTTATTAAAACACGACAACCGAGAGGTTGTTTTTTTGTGCCCATACCCCATCGAATTACATAATTCCGACAAAAGTCTCAACTAAAAAAAATGACCAAAAGCCTATTTTTATAGCCCAATAGCAATTTTAAACGCCGCAATTAGCCAAAATAGAGTTACCTTTGCTGATTGAAATAAAGTGTCTTTAAAAAACACACCGATTATGAAAAAGGCTGTTAAATATCTAATAATAAGCATAATATTTTTGGTGTCGGCTTTTGTAGCCAATGCCCAAACCGACAAGGAATTCTGGTTTTGCATACCGCAACTTTCCAGCCAACACGAGAAGGATGTACCAAAACTTGTCATTACTGCCTTTGAGAACAATGCCACTGTGCATATTGATATGCCTCGACAAAGCGCTTTTATTCCAATAACCGTTAACGTGCCTGCAGGAACATCTAAAATCATTATGTTCAGCACAAAAGCCGAAGCCACAACAATATATAATTATAAAGGAAAAACGCCTCCTGCCGATGCCATTTACGCTGGTGATTTCATGAAAGATAACAATCAAGAGAGCAACATATTGGAGAGTGGACTATATGGGGAGAGTTGTCAAATTAAAGACAAAGGCATACATATAACATCAAACGAACTAATCACCGCATACCTTGAACGCGGAGTAATAAACAACGATGACATTTGGGCGTTGAAGGGTAAAAATGCATTTGGTAAAGAGTTTATTGTTCCATCACAAAATGACTTCAAAAACTTTCCTTTTGGTGGTAACTCACAAAACTCGCCTAACGCTTGGAATTCCATCGACATCGTTGCTATTGAAGATGTAACCGTAACCATAACTCTAACAGACAAAGGAAGTGACTTGGTTTCTCTATGGCCACACGGAACAAGCAATAAAGGCTCATTCAAACTAAAAAAAGGACAAACACTCTCGCTTCAAGCAAAATCACAAGAAGCAAGTAGACATTTGGGCGGAACTATAATCACAGCTAACGGTTACATTGCTGTACAATGGAAAGATGACTCTCTATATCTTCAACAACCAACCCTTCCAGATGAATACACTTGTTACGATGTGATTGGAGACCAATTAGTGCCGACGAAATTAGCCGGGACCGAATACATTGTAATGCGTGGACAAATCGGCGAATCTTTACCATCAGGAAAAAAGAAAGCAGAATTCGTTTATATAATGGCTGTAAAAGACGGAACAACAAATGTGAGTTTTTCGACAGACAACAATGACAACATTAGCCCTATTACACTAACAAAACGCGGAGAAATAAAGCACATACGACTCAACAATCAATTGGTAAACGTACTCGATAAAAAGAATTACAATGCTCTACATATATCTGCCGACAATCCTATAATTGTTATGCATATAGCTGGATTTGGTTGCGAAGTGGGAAGCGCAATTCTTCCAACAATTAATGGTTGTACTGGTTCTACCGATGTTTCAGTTTGCAGATCAACAAGCGAAGATTTTTACTTGAACATAATGTGCAAAGTTGCACACAAAGGAGATTTTACAATAAATGTAAATGGTTCAAACTACAATATACCGTCAGAATGGTTTAAAGATATACCAAATACTGGATGGTGCTATTTAGTTCGTGAACATGTTAAATTTTCATCCACAAATTCTGGCAATGGTGTTTCTATTCCTTCAGTAAACACTGGCAGTGTTGTAAAAGTTAGCAACTCGACAGGATTATTCCATTTAGCTATTATAAATGGAGGTTCAACATCTGGTTGCCGCTACGGATACTTCTCTGACTTCTCAAACAATATGGGTAAGGCCGTTGTGGCTGGCGATGATTTTAATTCCGAATATGACCGTTTCTGTGTAGGCGACACTGTAACTCTTTCATCAACCGGCGGTTGGAAATATCAATGGAGTTTTATTCCACCCGACGGAGTAACCATCGACAATGGCACTGACGATACATTTATTTCGACCAATACACTGACATCGGAACAAATGAAAAGCCAGCGTGAGCCAAAGGTCAAGCCTATTGAAGGATTCAACCGATACAAGGTTCAAATATGGCGCCGATGCTATTTGGGACTAAACGTTGACACTACAATCAACGTTTGGGCATTAGGCTACCCGAAGATTACGGCGGAATGTTTTAAAGACCAAGCTTCACCTTGCAGCCCGTCGCAAGTGGTTCTAACCAACCAAACCGACGAAAAAGGCAAACTAGTAAACTATGTTTGGCGAATCACCGATGGTGACACAACAATTGTGAAAAAAGGGCATGACTTCGGCAACGACACATTGACAAACAACAGCGATGGCACTATAGAAGTTGTCAATGGTGACAAGAGCAGCAACGCTTTGTTCTTGGTAAACAACACGGCCCATGACGTTAATTACACAGTTACTCTCGAATCGTCGATTGAGTACAACTGCCCATCGACAGCAACCAAGAGTTTTATTGTCTGCCCGAATGTTGAAGCAACGTTGAAATTCAAAGACACTGATTCTAAAAATCAACCCACCAGCCGATGCCAACCGCTGAATGTCAACTTCTCGAGTTTGTTGAAAGGTCCATACACAAGAATCAATATATTTTATGGCGATGGAGGAAATAATCCATACCAAACTCCAGACCGGGAAATAATAAGAAACAATCCCGATCCAATAAATGGTGATAACTTCGAATTCAATCACTTATACCGAAATTTCAGCAAAAAAGACACAACTTATCGCATTAAAATACAAATTATAGACGAAACGCCTGGCCATGGTTGTGAGAGTTGGGACTCACTTGATGTGGAAGTGTTTGGTTATGTGAAAGCGCAGTATGTTATTGACAAGAGCAGTTCGTGCTCGCCCCTGACAACGACCTTCAAAAACAACTCTATTGGTTGGGGAGATCCAGATAAGAATCAAAAGATGCAATATACCTGGTCATACGGCACGCCAACATCGGGCACGCCGCCAACTGACCCGACTGAATCAACTGCGAACTTCACTCTAACCTATGAGAACAAAGGTTCTGCACCAATTGTCTATCATGGTATCGGCATAAAAGTTGTAAGAGTTAACGGCAATGGCACAACTTGCGAGGATACCCAATACCGTGATTCACTGACGATATACCCTGAATTTAAGGTTGACTACGCAGTGACGCCGCTACGCGGTTGTAACCCAATGACTGCCACATACACCAATCTATCAACTGACTTGTCGGACAAAACTCAGTTCACATGGTATTTGGGAGACGGAACTACCGAGAAAGGCAGCAGTAATTTCGCACACATCTATTCGCATACCGAACCCGAAATTCAAAAATATACATCAAGTTTGGCTGGAGTGAGCCAATATGGCTGTAGCGATTCGGTATCGAAGGCTACGGTTGCCGTTATGCCGTATTTGAATCCGAGCTTTACGCTTGACTACGATGCAACCGGTTGCTCTCCGTTGATAGTGAAAATCAAAAACAACTCGCACGTTCATTCATACAAAGCCGGACTAAGATGGGAACTCACTGACCCAACCGGCACATACACCTCCTTACAAGACGCTGTGCAAAGCGGCAACTTGGCTACCGAGGCTGTTTTGAAATTCGAAAACCAAACGGGTGAGCCCAAAACAATCAAAATCAAGCTTATCGACGAATATGAAGATGCATTGAACGGGAATCAGAAGTGTTCTAAAGAATATGAACGTGAGATTATAATTAAGCCGGAAATCAATTCCGCATTTACACGCGACAAGGAAACCATGTGCGACAGCTCTGAGGTGATATTCACAAACAGCAGCGAATTTGCCGGAACCCACACATTCGCACCACCGACTGATTATCTGTGGACATTTGGCGACGGTACAGCAACTCGTACTGACAATACAAATAGTGTTTCACACTGGTACCGGAACAATTCGGGCGAGGACGGCACCGATGCCAAAACATTTACCATTTCGCTCGTTGCCTCAGCTTATGGTTGCTCTGACACTGCAAAAACAACAATTGACGTATATCCGAAGGTGAGAGCTGCTTTTGGCTACGCAAAGGCGACCGAATGTTATAATTCGCAAGACAAAGTGGAGGCGACAATGATAAACAGTTCGTTGAATGCCAACAAGTACGTGTGGAAATTCGGGGACGGTTCGGCAGATGAAACAAAAACCGACAAGACTAATTTCGGCCATAACTATGTGAATACCAGCGCTGATGGTAATAGTATATCGACCTACGTCATAGAGCTTACGGCAATGAACAGCGCCAACGAAAGTTGCCGTGATGTTGCAACCAAAACAATAGACATCTATCCGAAAGTGATTGCTGCTTTTGAACCCACTGACAACGCCGAAGGTTGCTCGCCGCTGACAACCACATTCACTAACCAATCGAAAGGTTATGGTCTGACTTACAAATGGGAATATGACCACGACAACCTACAATCGGCAGTGACTGATGCAACACACACACACACGTTCGACAACATTGCTGCCTCAACTCGCACCTACAATGTCAAACTGACAGTTACCGACATCAATAATTGTAAAATCGACATCACAAAACAGGTAAAAGCCTATCCTCATGTGGTTGCTGACTTTACCTACGAGAAGGATGCAGCCTGCACCCCCTACCCTGTGACATTTACATATCCTGTGGCCGCACTCAATGGTACGCAGTTTGTTTGGAACTTTGGCGATGGCACTACTGCTGAGACTAAAACCAACAAACAGTCGTTCAAACACACATTTGACAATAGCGAACTGAATGCAATTAACACATACAATATCACTCTCACATCAACTGACCTTAGCACAGGCTGTACCGATAACATAACAAAACCAATTGAAGTTTATCCTCGACTGAAACCAGCGTTCACTCAAGATGTTACCGAAGGTTGCAACCCATTAACAGTACAGTTCACAAACCAGACAACCGGCTTGGCAGATTACTTGTGGGATTTTGGCGACAGCCAATCGTCGGCGGAAGAAAGTCCGAAACACGTGTTCAAGCACTTCAAACTGACCGACGTGGTATACAACGTGAAACTGACAACAACCCAAACTGCGACTGGCTGCGTAAAAGATGTTAGCCAGAATATCAAAACATACTCTTACGTTCACGCTAAATTCGGCATCAATGAGACTACCGAAGGCGCAAACGGAGCGGCTGCTGTCACTTTGGGCGGTTGCACACCATTTGATGTAACAATAACCGACTCGTCGAAACTGACTAACGCCGGCACTTGGTATTGGGATTTTGGCGACGGCACGACATCAACCGACCGCCAACCTCGCAGTCGTATCTACACCAACGATGATAATACATATCCGCTTGAGAACAAGAATTATACAATATACTTAAAGGTTACCAACGACCATGGATGCTATCATGATACGGCGCAAACTATTGCCGTTTATCCGCGCTCAGTACCCGATTTCGATGGCAACTTCACCGGTTGCGAGCCGTTGACTGTTGATTTTGTGGACAAATCGGTTGTCGACTCTAAAACGCAGTATTTCTGGACGTTCAGCGATGGATCCACAATTGTAGACAAACCACCGTTCAGCAAAATATTCCACAACTACGACTACGAGAACAACAAGAAATACACCGTAAATCTCAAGACCACAACCGAGTATAATTGTACAGACGAGATTACAAAGGAAATAGAAGTGTATGCCAAACCGCTTGCACGGTTCATTCCGCTTATTGACCGCGCCTGCCCTCCGTTTGATGCTGAATTTATGAACACATCAATTGGTACCAACCTAACTTACAATTGGAATTTCGACAACGGCAAAACCGAAAGTACAACTAGCAAAGACAACCAAAAGGTGGAATACTCGAACGACACCGAAGAGCCGATAACATTCAATGTTGAGCTTATGGTTGAGTCAGATTTGGGCTGCCGCGACACCATGGTGAACCCAATGATCACCTTCCCGAATGTGATTGTCGATTTTGAATTCGACACTGCTGGCTGCAGCCCGCACACCATAAAGGTTAAAAACTTGTCGACCACAACAACAACCAACCACCTGTTCGATTTTGGCGAGGGTAGCACATCAGTAGCCGATGAACCGTCATTCACATACTACAACACCACAGACAACGACCAAGTGCTTACAATCACATATATAGGTTCGTCGAAATATCAGTGTACCGACACCATAAAAAAGAACGTAACGGTTTACATCAATCCGAATGTCGACTTTGTAGCACACACACCGTCGCAACGCTACCCCGACGACACGGTTTACTTTGAGAACTACACGCAAGACGGCCCTTGGTCATATCAGTGGGATTTTGGCGATGGCAAGTCGCTGAAAACCGACGAGAAATACTTTATGTATAAATACGGCAAATGGGGCGCCAACAAAGATGACAACATCTTCCATGTTACGCTACACGTTGAGACAGAACACTGCGAAAACACAATGACGCACGATGTTACAATCCTACCGCCATATCCGCGAATCGAGATTCTGAACCAGAAACCTGCAGGATGTGTTCCGCTCACAGTTCAGTTCAAAATTAATCAAGAATACTGCAACACCTTTGAATGGAACTTCGAAGACGGCACGACATCAACAGACCCCGAGCCCGTGCACGAATTCACCGAACCAGGAATCTATAACGTAAAACTGACTGCAGAAGGCGATGGCGGCTCGCACTACGACTACGAGATTATTACCGTATATGAGCTTCCGGAACCAGAATTCACCACATCGCCAAAATATGTGATGCTGCCCGACCAACCTGTGCAGTTCTTCAACTCGACACGCAACGGCAACACTTACATTTGGGACTTTGGCGACGGAGAATATTCAACGCAGCTCAACCCATTCCACCAGTACACTAAAGAAGGCATCTATGATGTAAAACTCATTGCCTTCAGTTCGCAAATGTGTACCGATTCAATTATTAAATACGAAGAAGTTGAAGTGAGTGGCGCTGGCTATATTAAATATCCCAACGCGTTCATTCCGTCGGACGAAAGCCCCGAGGACGGCAGCTACCCCATCCCCGATGATGTGGACAATGTGTTCCATCCGATATGGCATGGTGTGAAAGAATACGACCTTTGGATATTCAACCGTTGGGGAGAACAACTCTTCCACTCCACCGATGTGAACGTGGGGTGGAACGGCCGATATGCTAACAACGGTACCGAGCTCGGTCAGGATGTTTATTTCTGGAAAGCAAAAGGAAAATTCGAAAATAATGTACCATTTAAAATAGCCGGTGACGTAACCCTTATCCGCAGATAAAAGAAAATGAGAAAAATAGGTTTAATAATATCGACAATATTTTTGATAGCGGGATTAAGGACTCAAGCTCAAGACCCGCAATTCACTCAGTTCTACTCAAACCCGCTCTATCAGGCGCCATCATTTGCCGGAGCCATATCAGGATACCGCGTCAGTGCCGTCTACCGTGACCAATGGCCCAAGATGCCTGGACTTCTGACAACAATCAACGTGGCCGCCGACGCCAATCTCGACAAAATAAACAGCGGTGTTGGTATTATTGCTTTGCGCGATGTGGCGGGTTCGGCCAACTACAGCAACACTTACATAGGACTGCTATACTCATACAACGTTCGAATCAACAGACGGACATACTTGCGTCCCGGATTAGGATTTTACTACACGCAGCACACTCTCGACCGAGAGAAATTGATTTTTGCCAGCCAACTATATTCCGATTCCGACATTCAGCCCATTCTGCCTGAAGAGATTTTCAAACGTTATGCCTTCGACGGCAGTGCGTCACTTTTGCTATCTATGCGCAATAGCTGGATTGGTCTAACTGCCGACCACTTGATGCGGCCAAACATATCGATAACCGATTTCGGTTACAAATATCCCGTAAAATTCAATCTGTTCGGTGGTGTGAAATTGTTCAAACTCGAGCGTTTGATAAGTACTAAGCGTCAAACCGTGACCATAGCAGGAAGTTACCGTCACCAAGGCAAAACGGACCAACTCGATGTGGGCCTTTACTGGAGTTATGCACCAATAGTTTTGGGTGTTTGGTATCGCGACCTCCCGTTGATTAAAGACTATAGCCGCCGCGATGCCATATCTGTACTGATTGGCTACAACTACCAAGACCTGAACATAGGTTATAGTTACGACTTCACTGTATCACGATTGGTAACATCAACCGGTGGTGCCCACGAGATTTCACTCTCATACAAGTTCGAAATTGAACGCAAACACCGATTCAAAGCCATTCCTTGTCCAGAATTCTAATACACTGATATCAGAATGTTGATTGCGTGTATATTCCCGACAAGAACATTTTGTAATTATATCTGAATAACAGAAATAAGAATCTATGTTTACGGCGCTGTAGCTCACCACAAATAAAAAAGCCCACGGAATACCGCAGGCTATTTATTTAGATATTCAATTAAATCAATTCTCTCTTTCCTTCGCTTTTTGAATAAGAAGCTTGATATTTTTGCGTTGGTCGAAAATCAAGGCAACCAATGTTGTTAACAACATGATTAAAAGAAGATTCTTTCTAAAATTGCTATGCGTGTTATTAACGGAAACCATTGGCGTACTAAAATCTTGTATTATTTTAAACGGCTCTGGATAGAAATCACGTTCAACTTTCTGTTTTTGTTTCATCAAATCAATAATATCCTTATGGTACAAATGCTTATCTTTCTCACTAACCATCATCAACGCTCCGTTTTTGTCCATCTGATATCTTTTGGCAGCATCAAAATAATCTGTTAGTTCCAGACTATCAAGAACAGCAACCTCTTTGTTCATTCTATCAATCACTGCTTGGATTCCTTCCTGACGATTCTTATTGCATATGATTACCCAATTATCATTTCCAAGATATTTGAACAATTCATTTTTAATTTCGGCGAGCATTGCACGATTGTCTGCATTATAAATTTGTGCCTGCACACAAAATACATCGCTCAATCTACTATTAAGTATAACAGTATCACTTTGAGATTTCCCACTATAAGTTTCCAAATCGTCTCCAACCCCGTCTCTGTTGTAATCAAGGACAAAGGTACTCTTAATATTTCTAATATTATTCGCCAATGAATCAGGCATTTGAGACATATAATTCCAATTATTTACAAGATTTACAGCTTCAGTAGAATTGATTGCCTTTGATTGAACTATCATTTCGCAGTAATAATACATGCTCACGAACTTCCCTTGCCACATAGTCAAAATAACTACTAACGCGATACCGACAAGATAAAAGAAGAAATTTCGCACTAAAAAGTATATAGTACTCTTCAATGCTGATTTACAAACTCTTCCTATCCATAAGAAAAACCGGCTTAAAAGTTCAATTAAATCTATTTCACGCTCATCGCAATCAATAGGTTGTTTTTGATCTTCCATCTTTAAATTATTTAATTGTTAATGAATCAATTATTCGCTCGCAATCTGCCATGCGCGGATCTTTCAAACGTCTAAAACATTGAGCGAGCGAATATAGCAAATATCTAACCGTATTCAAGTTTCCGCAAGGTTTATAATATTTTTCATCGTCATCGGTGTTGGTGCTGCGCAGATAATCGGCAATCTCACTGCTGCCGTAGGCCGTTCCACGGCTGCGTACATCGATGTAAAACAACACGTTATTGTCAAAACCACCTCCATACTCATCGACATAGCACAATGTGAGTGCCGACGGCAACTCGACACAATATACCGGCAGCTGCAGATGCTGCGCCACAATGGCGTACAAAACCGCCAGAACGTTGGTATTCGCCTTGCCAGTGTTGAGCAGTGTGCTGATGAAATGCGACTGCGTGGTGAAATCATCGCTGTATGTATACTTATTCTGATTGAATAGAAAATGGTTGATGATGCGGACCTTCTCGAGCGCCGTCAGCGAGCTGTTGAACTCCGTCCAAATGGGGCGGCAAATGCTCTCAATCTTCGCCTTTATAGTGGCCTGCTCAACGTTGGGGAACAGCAGCCGGTTATATATGGCGACACCAGCAAGCAAGTTCTCGGCATCGGTTTTGCTCCATAGAGCCAAGCCACTGGCAATGCCGTCGATGCGAATATCATGAATCAGCCGCTCGAGCACTTTGGTTATGGCGGTGTTACCACTTGTCTGCCAAACCTTTTCAAGATTGGCCACAATGTCGGCTCCACCATTGCGCAGACGCTGCTGCACAGCCGCCGAAACCGACGGGTCAGTATCGTCGAGCAGCATTATCAGCGAATCGAATTCCGATTGATTCATAATCAAGCAGTTAATCGTTGCAGAACGGTTTCAATCAAATCTTTCATCGAGCCTTTGTAACTGCTCGTCGCGCTCTTGTTCAATCGATTGGCGATGATGCTGCAGACCGTGATGGCGTTGTGCCCCATCATCGCCGCAAGGCCGTAGATTGCCGAGCATTCCATCTCATAGTTGGTGATTTTGTGACCATTATACTCGAAAGCCGTGATTTTATCGTTGATTTCGGCATCCTGAATAGGCAAGCGCAGAACGCGGCCTTGCGGGCCATAAAACCCAGGTGCAGAAATAGTTACACCCTTGCGCATATCAAAACCGACCTTGTTGAGCAACTCGGGCGACGAGTTGACAAAGTAAGGCGAAGCCAGCAACGGATTCCAATTCATATATTTTTTGAAGGCTGCTTCCATCTCAAGATTGCTGACGTTGTTGCGGTCGCGGTAGAAGTTTATCATTCCGTCAAAGCCAATGGCCATTTCAGAGATGACCGGCTGCCCCACTTCAATATCGGCCTGCAGCGCCCCCGAAGTGCCGATGCGAATCAGGTTAAGACTGCGTTTCTGCTCTTTCTCGACACGCTTTTCAAGGTCGATGTTGACAGCCGCATCAAGCTCATTGACAACAATATCGATATTATCGGTGCCGATGCCGGTCGACACAACCGTGACCCCCTTGCCATTGAAAAGCCCTGTGCGGGTGCGGAACTCACGGTTCTGAACATCGACAATGATTTTTGAAAAGAACGACGCAACCAGGTCGGCGCGGTCGGGGTCGCCCACAAGTATCACATTGTCAGCAACGTCGTCGGGGTGAATGTGCAAATGGAACACACTGCCATCGGCATTCAAAATAAGTTCTGAATCGGGAATAAACTGTGCCATATCGTTAAAATTATGTTGTAAAATAAGCAACAAACATTAAATTTGTATTTATCAAAAATACAAAAAAAATGGAAGCTGCATTAAGTCATTTGCTTGTACCGGTCGACTATTCTGACAAGTCGGTTTTTGGGCTGAAATACGCCGCAAAGTTGAACAAGGTTCTCAAAGGTAAAATCACGTTTATCAATGTGATAAAAGGTGTTGACCCAATTTGGTCGGAATTTTTCACCGATGTTGAGCGCGAGATTCTGCTCAAAAAATTGAAAAGCCATCTGCAAAATTTTGTAACCAAGAATTCGGACCTTGACGGTGCTGATTTCGACTGCGTGATTGCCAAAGGCAAACTTTGCGACACCATTATGCAGACCGCCGAGTCGCTCAACGCTAGTGCGATTGTGATGGGCACCAGCCACGCCGACAACATCAAAAAGAAGATTATCGGAACCAATGCGTTGCGCGTGGTTTCGGAAGCCAAATGCCCCGTAATCACCATAAAATCAGAGCCCGACAGCGCCCCAATCAAACGGCTCATCCTGCCGCTCGACATCAGCAAGGAAACTCGCGAGAAGGTTGTGGACACGGTTGACATCGCACGCAAACTCGATGCCGAAATTCTTGTTGTCTCGGCCTACTCTTTCGACGACGAGCTGATTTACAAAACTCTGCAACAGCAACAGAATCAAGTTGTTAAATACATAACCGACCGCGGCATCAAATGCAGCGGCAAACTGTTGAAAGTTGATGACAATGTTGACGGCGTTCTTGATTTCATCGATGCGAACAAGGGCGATATGGTGATTATCACCACGCACCAGCAGCTCGAGATTGTGACTTCGTTCATCGGCTCGTTCGCCAAGAGCATTGTCAGCCGCTCGAAAGTGCCTGTTATGAGCATTGTTCCGCGCAACAAATACAATGTGATTTTCAAGATTCCTGCTTGCTAATTCTCAGGTTATCAATAAAAAAAACGCTTCAGCCATTGGTTGAAGCGTTTTTTGTTTGTTTTCAATCGGTCCGCCTGACGAGTTGCCCGTCGACGAAATCGAAGCGTTTTTTCTTAACCCATTTTTTTGCAACCCGCTGATACTCTTCAGTTTTAAACTGTGCCCACGAACGTTCGAGCCCGAGTTCGCGCACAACATTTTTGAACGATGCGAATTCCTGCTGCTGAATAATTGAGAAACTCAAGTGGCCGCAAATATTTTTATTAGGCTGACTTTCAGCAAAATCCATCATCACGCGGCGTTTAGTTTCGTCCGAAGGCGGGTCGATGCGCTCAAGGCGATGAGTGCGGACAATTTCCGCCATATCGCTTTCCCATTGAACTTCAGACTTTTGATTGTCATCGAGTTCGAAAATATAATCTTCAATCATCACCACATCCTGCGTGGTGTAATCGATGTACCAGCCTGCGGCAAACTCATCGAGATAGTGTTCCATCGCGTTGCCGACGGCAACAATCAACTGCTCTTTATTCTCAATCATAACAATTTTTCTTTCAGATATTTACCTGTATATGAAGCGTCGCATTTCACCAAATCTTCGGGCGTGCCTTCAAACACAACATTGCCACCCGCTTCGCCGCCTTCGGGCCCAAGGTCGATAACCCAGTCGGCGCATTTTATCACTTCCAGATTATGCTCGATAATCAGCACCGTGTGACCGCGGTCGGCCAAGGCGTTGAAGGCTTCCATCAGTTTGTTAACATCGTGAAAATGAAGGCCTGTAGTTGGCTCGTCGAAGATGAAGAGCGTTGGCGCGTTCGGCTCGTCGGAACCAAGGAACGACGCCAGTTTGACGCGTTGGCTCTCGCCGCCACTCAACGAACTCGACGATTGGCCGAGTTTGACGTAGCCAAGTCCCACATTTGCAAGTGGTTGCAGACGCTCGACAATGCGTCGGCAGGTTGCGTTGTTGTCGCTGCCAAAGAACTCAATTGCTTCATTCACAGTCATATTCAGCACATCGTTGATGTTTTTATCGCGGTAGCGCACATCGAGCACAACCTGCTTGAAACGCTGCCCGTGGCAACTGTCGCAAACCAACTCAACATCAGCCATAAACTGCATCTCAATCTTGATTTTTCCTTCGCCTTGGCACTCTTCGCACCGTCCGCCATCAACGTTGAACGAGAAAAACGACGGTGTCATATTCATAATTTTGGCGGCCTGTTGGTCGGCATAAAGTTTACGGATTTCGTCGTAAGCCTTTATGTAAGATGCAGGATTTGAACGAGTTGAGCGTCCAATCGGGTTTTGGTCGACAAACTCAACACGACTGATGCGCTTCAGGTCGCCATACATCCGACGGAAGTTGCCAGTGGGCGTATCGCTCTGTCCGCCAAAGTATTTGGCGAGTGCGTTGTAAAGAATCTTGTTCACTAAAGTCGATTTTCCGCTACCCGAAACGCCTGTAACAGCGGTAATTACGCCAAGCGGAAACTTTACATTGATGTTTTTCAAATTATTCTCGCAAGCCCCCTCAATGCCGATGTAATCGCGCCATTTGCGACGGATTTCGGGCACGGGTATTTTCATTTTTCCAGTCAAGTATTGCGCCGTAAGGCTTTGACTTTCAGACTCTAACTTCGTATGGTCGCCCTGAAAGACAACTTCACCGCCAAGCCGTCCAGCCAACGGGCCAATATCGATAATCTCATCGGCGGCGCGGATGATGTCTTCGTCGTGCTCAACCACAACCACCGTATTGCCGATGCGCTGCAAGTTGCGTAAAACTTTGATTAGCAATTCGGTATCGCGAGAATGAAGACCAATTGAAGGCTCATCGAGAATGTAGAGCGACCCGACAAGGCTGCTGCCGAGCGATGTGGCTAGGTTGATGCGCTGACTCTCGCCGCCGCTCAACGTGGACGATGTGCGGGAAAGCGTCAGATAGCCAAGTCCGACGTCTTTCAGGAACCCAATCCGATTGCGGATTTCGACCAACAGACGGCCTGCGACTTTCTCTTCGTGAGCGTCGAGTTCGAAATTTCTGACAACGTTATTTAACTCATTGACAGGCATATTCACCAAATCCACAATCGAGTAGCCGTTGATTTTCACATATTCGGCTTCGGGCTTGAGCCGCGACCCGTGGCAGGCAGGGCACACCGTGCGTCCGCGATAGCGCGACATCATCACGCGATATTGGATTTTGTAGGAATTCTGCTCGACAAATTCAAAGAAGTCATTGATTCCGTGGAAGTAACGGTTGCCCGTCCAAAGCAGATTGTATTGCTCACGCGTGAGTTCGTTGACAGGCTTATGGATTGGAAAATCGAACTTATCGGCATTGTAAATCAATTTGTTAAGCCATTCCTGCATCTTCTCGCCGCGCCAGCAGACAATCGCGCCTTCGTAAATCGACAGGCTTTTGTTGGGAATGACAAGGTCGGGGTCTATGCCGATGGTGCTGCCAAAACCGCCACACGTGGGGCAAGCGCCCAGCGGCGTGTTGAAACTGAAAAGGTGCTCGGTTGGCTCGACAAAAGTCATTCCGTCGGCTTCGAACCGATTCGAAAAATCCTGACAGACAACAGTTTCACCACGATAAACCTTCACCGTGCACGCCCCCATCCCTTCAAAAAAAGCGGTCTGCACCGAGTCAGCAATACGGCTGATGTTGTCCTGTTCGTTGCTGACCACAATGCGGTCCACAACAATATTTACAACATCGTTTGACGCGGGTTTGTAATCGTCGATGGCAACAATCTCGTCATTCACTTCAACGCGGCTAAAACCCTGTTGCTTAAGTATTTCGAGCGCTTTCGCGATGGTGCGGCCATTTGCCAGATTCAGCGGCGCCACAATGATGGCCTTTGTCCGTTCGGGAAACGTAAGTAGGTAATCCACAACATCTTGTACCGAATGTTTCTTGACCAATTGCCCTGAAATTGGCGAGTAGGTTTTGCCGATTCGTGCGAAAAGCAGTTTCAAGTAGTCGTAAATCTCTGTAGATGTGCCAACTGTCGAGCGCGGATTGCGGCTGCAAACCTTCTGCTCAATGGCGATGGCGGGCGGAATGCCCTTGATGTATTCGGTTTCGGGCTTGTTGATGCGGCCCAAAAACTGCCGCGCGTATGCCGACAAACTCTCGACGTAGCGCCGCTGCCCTTCGGCATAAAGCGTGTCGAACGCCAGCGACGACTTGCCGCTGCCCGAAAGTCCAGTGATGACAATCAGTTTGTTACGCTCAATCTTCAAATCGATGTTTTTCAGATTGTTAACTCGCGCGCCCTTTATTTCGATGTACTGATTGCTCATTTCGATATCACTTTAATAATCATTGTGTTATTGCTTCGTTGCGATTGTTGTCGCACACTTTTTGAGTTTCGCCGCCAACAGCGGACGCCAGCAAAAGCGAGACCACAAAGAACAAACTGCCGCTGTAGCGATTGAACATCGACTCGAGCATCATATTGAACGCAAGCAGCAATAATGTACAGAACAATAAGTAATTGCGTCGTTTATATGCCTGATAAAGAGCAGATAACAAAATAGCCGTGAACAAGCAAAAACCAAAAATTCCGAACGTGCCCAACGTCTCGATGTATTGGTTATGCTGGTCGTAACATTTATGATAAGCCTCATCAATTCCATCGAGCAGATAGTTAATGCGGAGAACAACTTTATAATCACCTATACCACAACCCGTTACCCAATATTGACGAACTAGGTTTAATCCTGTCTCCCACATTCTGAAACGGATGTTCACGCCTTCGATACTCTCGGGATGTTGCACCACGTAACCATTATCAAGTACAATGTCTTCTTCGGTAATATAGCTCGTAACAGTTTGCGAAAGGTTCATCACGCGGTAATTGCATGTTTGGAACACGACAAACAAGCCCGTTACCCCAAGCGCCAATAAAAGACTATGTATCAATTTTTTATATCGAATATAGAAAATCAGGACCGAATAGTATAGCACTGCGAAAAGCGCATAAACGTTGGTTCGCGACGAAAGCAGAAAAATTATCAATATCGATAGCGCTATTGCACTATATATCAACCATCTACGCCGTTTTACATTGCGGAACATTAGCGTCCAAATCATTACTGCCACCACAAATACCGCCATCATGGCAAATGTATTAGTATATTGAAATACTGATAGATACGTATATACAAACTGATTACGGTAACTAATGTAGGGATTGAAAACCAAGTGGCCATCGATTATGTAGAACGAACGAATTATAGCCAAAATCAAACAAAGTGCCGAGGCCGCGAGTATTCCACCTGACAAAATCTTCAATAGCCGTATTTTGTTAGATTGCAAATCGTTATCGTAATACATAGCCAAAATTGGGAATACGGCAAACGGTATATAGGTATGCAGATTGGTCACACCCTCGGCTTTATCGAAACTAAGCAATAGGCTTATGGCCGCAACACAAAAGAAAGCAAGCATAAGTACCGGCAACAAAGAAGAATTGCCGATTTTCGGCAAAACGCTTCCTCGACGCGCAAGTATACCAACTACAAAAAGCAGAGTTACAGCCACTTCGGAGCATACAGGATAGAAGGCGACAATAGCTAATGTAAGCATTGTCAGAAAAAAGAGACTTTTTTTCAATCCATCCATAACTACTTGATTTTCTTATGAAATGAGAATAGACCAATCAGTGAGCCAAAACCGTATGACAAGTGCAAAGCAAAAAAAGCAGCAAACAAATGCTTTATTTTCAAGTCTTTACCCTGTGCGATAAGTTTTGTACACATAATCAATGTCAGCATTGTGTATGCAAACACCGAAGCCGCCGAAAGCAATCCAAACCGCAAATCGACAGGCATCATAGCCAACGGACAAATCAGCGAAAGCACAAACAGCATTGGCACGAAATGCCGCAATGACAGAGAACTAAACCGCTTGGTAATCTTCACGGTAAGAATGTTCCAACGGCCGTTGCTGTAACTGTTGCGACTCATTGCGCGGAAGGTGTCGCGGGCGTAATATGTGCAGAGCGCCTGCGGAATCAGATAGATACTGCCGCCGCCGTTCACAATCCGCTTGTTGAACTCAATGTCTTGATTGCGAACCAGACGCTCGTCGAACAATCCGTACTTTTCGAAAACCGAACGCTTGTAGCAGCCAAACGGCACTGTATCAACCATTTGCACATTGGCTACGCCCGTGCGGAAATCAGAATTGCCAACACCAAATCTGCTACTCAATACTGCCTTGATTGCCAACGATTTAGGCGTTTTTGAAAGCACATCGGTGCGGCAGACGCAACCAACGTTGTCGGCGTCGAGTTCCTTGAGTTTACTCACCAGCACCGAAATGTAGTTGGCGTCGTAGGTTGTGTGGACATCAAGGCGCATAATCATATCGCCGACAGCCTTTTTGATTCCCAGATTCAACGCATACGGAACGTAGTACATCGGGTTGTCAATCAGGTGGATATAGTCGTATTTCGCACAGTAGTCGGCAATAATGTCGCGCGTGCCATCGGTGCTCATTCCATCGACAAGGTACACTTCCATATCCGACTTCGGATAGTCTTGATTTACAATCGATTCAATGCAGTTTGCAATGTATTTCGACTCGTTGCGGCAGGGAATTATGACGGAAAGTTGTACCATTTTTCTACTTAATGACGCTTAACCATTTTTGCGCTTTATTCGGCCAGCAAAATTCGTCAAAATCCACTTTCCGTATATCATTCACCATCGATTTTCTGTTGACAAGCGCTGTTTTTAGTTTTTCGGCCACATCGGCAGCACTTTTCGGATTGACGGCCAAACCAACATTCAAGTCGGGCATTACGCCGCTAAACCCTTGACCATCAGTATAAATAACAGGCAGCCCTTGCGTAAGCGCTTCCAGATAAACCAAGCCGAAAGTCTCTGATTTTGAAATCATTGCAAAAACGGCGTTTTCGCGGCAAATCTGCATCAGTTTCTGCTTGTCGTAAACGGGGCCGTGAAATTTTATCCAGTCGGCATTTTGCGCTATCTGCTTCATTATCTGCGGTTCACACGCGCCGCCACCGCCAACCAGATTCAGCGTGAGACGCGGATTCTGCTCGCGCGCTATTTTGCAGGCTTCAATGAGCGTTGCCACATTCTTGTTTTTGTCGAACACACCTATATATAATATGGTGTCGGGATTGCGATTATCGTCGGCAAAATATTGATTATCAATCCAAATTTGGTCAATTCCGTTGGTAATGGTTACCAATTTCGGCTGTAAGTTGGCGGCCAAACACCTGAAAGCCAGCGAGTTCTCAAATTTCCGACGTTGGACGGGCGATATGAAAACCGCCTTGCGGGCATTAGCAATTATCTGACGGCCAAGGTGATACAACTGCGGCATCAAGCGCAGGTAGAGATTGACATCGGTGCCGCGAACCGCCACCACGTAGGGGATTCCGCGCTCGCGCCAAAGCCTGTAGGCCACCGCGCCATCGGAAAACAAGGTGCTTGCCACAACAAGGTCAATATTCGCAGTATCAACTTTTTGCATCAACTGACGGTATTTGCATCTGATTTTGTACGGGAACAACGCTCTGTACATCAGCATATTACCATCGAATGCAGACTCAATCAGCCGATAATTGGCATCGTTGTAGGTGCCGCGCAAGTCGCGCAATGGATAATTGGGCCGATTGAATGCGAAAACGGTCATATCTATCTGACTATCAGCATCGACAATTGAGCGGCACAAGTTGTGGTGAACCCGTGAGCCAATGTAATCTTCGGTCAGATATAAAACGTTCATAATCAATCGGCTATTGATTTTTCGTACTCACGGACAACTTTCAGCGTCATCAGCGCGACAATGGCGTAACTGAACAATTCAACCGCCAGATAGCAGCGCAGAAAGCCGTAAATGTCGCTGACAGGAATGAATATCAGACTGAAAATCAGCAAGAAATAGATAGTCTGCCAAACCGACAAACGGCCAATTTTCTCGAAAGCCGTGAACACCATATTAAACGGCGACACCACAAATTTGAACGCGAACGCCCAAACCATAATTCGCACGTAAATACCTGATTCACGCCAAGTTTCGCCAAAAATAAGTGCCAAAAGCGACGGTGCCAGAAGGAAGGCCACCACGGCGAACAGCAGCGCCAAAACGGCCAGCAGTGCGGCAATGCGGCAAAAATCGTGGCGGATTGACTCACGCTTGTTGCGCAACTCGGTGAATCGCTGCACCAACACCTGCCCCATCGACGTGGTGACAAGCGAGAGCGGCATAATCATCAGCATCCGCGCAAGGTCGAAAAGGCCTGTGGTCTGCTCGTCGAACAGGCGGTTTATGAAAATGGTGGGCAAAAGCAGGCTCAATGCGTTCAGGAACGCCGCGAAACTGTTTTGCAGCGGAAAACTCTTGTATTCGGCCGCCACACTTTTTATGGTGGCCCACGACAACTTCAGGCCGCCGACAAACTTGTGCACCTTGAGCCCAGCCGCCAGCGCATTGACCGACTGCCCCGCAATGTCGCCAAAAACGAGCCCCGTTTGATTGCCGCAATAGCCTGAAATTGTTTGCGTTACGCCTTCGGCAATGCGGCGCTCAACCTTGTTCGAAGCCGAAAGGCGGAACTGCTTCAGCCGAATCAGATAATAGTTAAGTGCCTGATAAATAGTCAGTAACAGCAGCGATAACGGTACAAATGCAAGCCAATAGGAATACTTTTCGGGAAAATTGATTAGCCGCATTATCGGCTGCTTGAACACGAAAAGCAAAATTGCCGTTAAAACGCTCACAATCAGCCCAATGCCAAACGAGAGATAAAGCAGATTGTAGGCTTTGTTGTCGTCGGCGGGCAGGATAATCGTCTGCTCGTAGCGCAGCGACGCAATCACAGCAATAATGCCTATAATGCTCATATACACTGCGAAAGCGCCAAAATCGGCAGGCGTGTAAATGCGGCGTAGAATGAGTTGGAACAGAATTATCAGCACCTGCGCCAAAGCGGTGCCTGTGACCAGATAACTCAAGTTCTTGATTATCGTGTTGCCGAATATTTTTTTTACAATACTCATTGAATCAATGTTTTGCGGCCAGCCACCAACTATTCAAAGCCTTTCACAGTTTTGCCCAATGCAGTGCAAATCAGCACTTTGACATCGAGCCAAAGCGACTGCCGTTCCATATAGAGAAGGTTGAGCCGAACCTTGTCGGGCCAAATCACCCTGTCGTTGTATTCCTGCGGATTGGGCTGCGCGGCCAGCAAATCTTCTTCGTTGCGGTATTTGAGCGACGCCACGCCTGTCAGTCCAGGCTTCATCGTCAGCAGACGGCGGTCATCGCCTTCGAGTTTATCGGCGTAACCTGCCACATCGGGGCGCGGCCCGACGAAACTCATATCGCCCACGAAAATGTTGAGCAACTCGGGCAGTTCATCAATTTTTGTGCGCCGCAGCCATCGGCCAACGCGCGTAATGCGGTTCAGTTCAGCCGCCGCCACGGGGCTCTCTTCTTCGCCCTTCATCGTGCGGAACTTAATGAGTTTGAATGGTTTGGCATTTTGTCCGATTCGTTCCTGAATATAGAAAACCGGCGCGCCGCTTGCCAACAGAATAATGATTGCGACAAGCAACAAAATCGGCATAAGCGCCATCAGCAAAACAAGCGAGAGCGTTCTGTCGAAAAACCATTTAACCATATTGTTGCCACGTGAAAGCATCGGTGCAAAACTAAAAAAAGTTAGTGGTTTTTATGGCCGATTGCGCAATTTCAATATCAGTTTTCACACCATTCGTCAATCGATATAAAACCTATATTTGCGACATCGAAATAGAGATTGTCGTGAAAAAATTTTTAAGCGTACTCAAATATTTGCTGTTCCTGGCCATCGGGCTGGCGGTGTTCTATTATATCTACAAAGACTTTGAATTACAGGCACTTGCAAGTCAGATTTCGAGCATTCGCTGGCGTTGGATTGCGCTATCGCTTGCGTTTGGCGTAATGAGCCACATCTGCCGCGCCCTGCGGTGGGATATGCTCATACAGTCGGCGGGTTACTCGGCGGGCCGGTTCCGCACGTTCTGCTCGGTAATGGCAATGTATTTCACCAATCTGATAATTCCGCGCGGCGGCGAGATTGTGCGCTGCACAGCCCTTGCCCGAACCGACAGCGTGCCGTTTGCCGTGCTGCTGGGCACGGTGGTGGTCGAGCGCACTGTTGACACGCTGCTAATGATTGTGATTGCCGCCGTAATGGTGTTTTTCCAACTCGATTTTCTGAAGACGTTTTTCGAAGCGCCCGGCCACGAAGCAATGCTCGACAAAGTGGCGTTTCTCTTCTCGCCGTGGTTCTGGATTGCCGGCGCCGTGGCGGGCATTGGCGTCATTGTCCTGCTTTGGAAACTGCGCCACCGCATTGCGCAAATAAAACTGTTTCAACCGATTATCGGCTTGATAATGAAGTTTTTGGACGGACTGAAATCGATAGCTCGGCTTGAACATCCGTGGATTTTCGTCGGGCAGTCGGTGTTTATCTATCTGGCCTACTTTCTAATGCTCTACGTCACGTTCTTCAGTTTCGCCCCCACAGCCGGGCTCTCAATGGGCGCCGCGCTCACCGCGTTCATTATGGGCGGACTGGCAATGCTGGCGCCTGTTCAGGGCGGCATCGGGCCGTGGCATTTTATGGTTTTCGAAACGCTGGCGCTCTACGGCATTCCGGTGGCCGACGGCAAGATTTTCGCACTCATCAGCCACTCAACAACCAATGGGTTCTGCCTGATTGTGGGCGCCATATGCCTTGTATATCTGACAGTTATAGGTAAACGTACTAGCCAAACGGACACAGCACAAGCCGACTGAGCCGCCACCGCCCGGACCATTTGCAGGTAGAATTGAAAACAAAAAAAATCGGCACTGAAGAATGCCGATTTTTGTATTCAACTCATTAAAAATCAGAAATTAATCTGAATACCCGTTGACAGGCTATAAAAGTCGTATGTCAGGTGCGTAAGGCTCTCGTTGATATCGTTCAGATAGCAGAAGCCCGCCTTGAAATTCCACTTCACGTGCTGCGAACCCAAGCGCAGAACCATTTGCGGCTCAAGAAGCAGATTCGGCTTGGTGTAATGCTCGGTGCGCTCGTCAATTCGCACTTCATCCTTATCATACTCGTAATAATGAAGGTTCGGAATGTAAGAGCCGGCCTTAAAGCCAACACCAATATCGATATGAATAGGTGTCAAATCGTGCCAACCGAAGTTCACCTGGCTGAACGGCACGTTGAATCGGCCATCGTATGAGTATGTTTTTGCGTGCCGAGTGGTGGTTGTAGAGCCATCGACATTCTCTTCGCTGCTCACCGACGCGTTATCGACGCTCATAAAGCCCGAGTTCAAACCCATATAACCTTCGAAAACAGCGTGCTCGCCAAGCGGTTTGTAGGCGCCAAAGGCAAGCTGCGCCGCACCCATTCCACTGCCGTAATTGACGTGCGCCTGCCCGGCTATCCAATCGTTGAAAGCGTGGGTGGCAGTGGCGTTGAGTGCCATTTTTGTAGGAATCACGTGTCCCGACAGACTTACCGAAGCATCAATTTTAGTCTCGCCGCTCTGGCTCATAAGCGGAATGTCGACAGCCTGCGGGTGATAGACGCTGCAAGCTGAGATTGTGATTGTTCCGGCCACTATGGCCAATGTTTTTTTCCACAACATAGCTTTTCAGTTTTAAAGTTCTGTAATGAAGACAATCGAAACGGGTTCTACCCTACTCTCAAATGTCCGTTAGCCGCCGGTTTCCCGAAAGGCTCATCCAAAAATACCGCTTAAAGCGACACGAAAAACCGCCGTCGGACACCGATTTTGCCACCTACACCAAAAAAAACGGCCATCGGCGAAAGCCTGATATTTTTTATTGATAAGAAGTGAAAAGATTGCGCCCCAAGTATGACAAAGAATGATATATTTGCCATCGGTTTTAGAAAAGTATATTTTTAATTATACAATTTTAATAATATGGTAAACTACAAAGATTTAGGCTTGGTGAACACTCGTGAAATGTTTGCCAAAGCAGTTAAAGGCGGATATGCTATCCCGGCCTTCAACTTCAACACAATGGAACAAATGCAGGCTATTGTTATGGCCGCAGTTGAGACCAAATCGCCTGTCATTATGCAGGTATCGAAAGGCGCACGCAACTACGCTAACGGCACCATCCTTCGCAACCTGGCAAAGGGCGCCGTGGAGTACGCTAAAGAACTTGGCTGCCCCAATCCGCAAATTGTTCTTCACCTTGACCACGGCGACAGCTTCGAGCTCTGCAAGGACTGCATCGACAATGGTTTCTCATCGGTTATGATTGACGGCTCGTCGCTGCCATACGAAGAGAACATAAAGTTGACAAAGAAAGTTGTTGAATACGCTCATCAATTCGATGTTACAGTTGAGGCTGAGCTTGGCGTTTTGGCTGGTGTTGAAGACGAAGTTTCGGCTGCTGAATCACACTACACAAAACCTGAAGAGGTTGTGGATTTCGCCACTCGCACAGGCTGCGATTCGCTGGCTATCTCAATCGGCACATCGCATGGCGCACACAAGTTCACACCAGAACAGTGCACTAAAGTAAATGGTGTTCTTGTTCCGCCCCCGTTGGCATTCGACGTTCTTCACGAAATCGAGAAAAAACTTCCTGGCTTCCCAATCGTGCTCCACGGCTCATCGTCGGTTCCGCAGGAAGAGGTTGAAACCATTAACAAATATGGTGGCAAACTTGAAGCCGCTATCGGTATTCCTGAAGAGCAACTTCGCGAGGCTTCGAAGTCGGCTGTTTGCAAAATCAACATCGACTCTGACTCTCGCCTGGCTATGACCGCCGCTATCCGCAAATATCTTGCAGAGAACCCGTCGCACTTCGACCCGCGTCAGTATCTGAAACCTGCCCGCGAGAATATGAAGAAAATGTACATCCACAAGATTGTCAACGTTTTGGGTAGCGACAACAAATTGTAATCGACATTGATTCAAATAGAAAAGGCGGACTGAAAGGTTCGCCTTTTTTTATAACAGCTGTTGCAATCCGGGAATTCCGTTAGTGTAACCTCGCAATTATTAACACATATGTTAATAAATTTGTCTTCGAAAAAACTGACGTTTTTCAGAATAATTTCTAATTTTAAAATGCAAAAACAAATAGGACTTTTTAGTAGTTGCACGAGCAATCCGAAAAGCGTTAGTGAGTAGGGATAAATATTAATTCATATCATTATGAAAAAATTTCTTAATGCACAATTGCAAGCAAATGTTATTGGCGGTGATCGTAAAACATCGAAAAAACTTCCTCCCAAGTATGGGAAAGGACAATGCTGGTAATTAACTGCAACCATTTGCTATAAGGAAAGGGAGATTTACTCCCTTTTCTTTTTCTTTGTGACACTACATGCATATACCAATTTATGAAAAAAACAATTTTATCACTTGCATTATTAGTAGCGGCATTAGTATCAAACGCACAAAACATAACAGGGAAAATAGCAGACACAAGAAACGAACCTGTGCCCAACGCTGTTCTAATTTTACAAAATTCTGATTCTTCATTTATTAGTGCAACAACGACCGACTCGGAAGGTAATTTTAATTTGCAAATCAACATTGGCAACGGCTTGGTTGTTGTGCAGCATTTGGCTTACGAAAGCCAAACAATTGCTTTTGCAAACAGCAACTTTTCTGCCATAAAAAACATTGTGTTGACCGAGAAAACCAACCAGTTGGACGGTATAACCGTAAAAGCAGAAGCACCAGACGTTATGGTAAAAGACAATGCATTAGTTTATAATGCGCAACATATTACAGAGAAAAAAGCGGTAAGCAATGCTTTCGAATTACTAAAATACACACCAGGTGTAACCACACGCAACAATGATATAAATCTGGCCGGAGCATCACAACTGACTGTGATAATTGACGGGAAAGCCACAATGCTTAGCAACAGCGAGATAGCTGAAGTTCTTAAAGCCATGCCGGCAAGCAGCATAGGTAACATTGAAGTAATGTATAAGGCGCCTGCAAAATATGGTGTAAAAGGCGCTTTAATAAACATCGAAACCGACAAAAAGCGACGTGAAACACCTTTAGAAGCCGAACTTGCAACCGAATACACCCAAGAGTATTATGCAGCCTGGCGTTCAAGAGCAAACATCGCCTTCCGTGGTGAAAAACTCGATTTCGATGTTCTAACCAACGCATCATACGGTAGAAGAAAATCCGAACTTTATGACTATTCGATAAATAACTTCAATGATATTCAAACCATTATTGATCAAAAATCAACTACCTGCCAAAAAAACAGCGGGAACGTGTTCCGGACATCCATAGATTATAACTTCAACGAAGACTATTCGTTATCAATGATGTATTACAGCAAATTTTCAAAATATTTTGAACCGATAAAATCTGAGACAAATTTCCTATATCACACAGGGAAAAACGGATTAGTAACCAGCAGCAATGACGAAAACGACAAGAATTATCTTCATAACGTGAATCTAAAAGGCGCGTTTGGCGGAGCAAACATTACTGCCGACTATGTCTCATATTTCGACAAGATAGAATCTGCATACAAGGATTTTGAAAATGACAGTACAACCGCTGATTATCAAAACAATTCAACAATGGACATCAACCAATTGAAACTGATAGCGAGTTACGATTGGGAATTCAGCGACATTTGGCAGATGAGCGCAGGTGTGCAAGGAACAATGACAAAATCAGCCACCGAAGTAAGCTATCTTTACCCCCAAAATGACGTGTATGAACTTGACAAAAGCAGCTATAGCGACAATCTGCAAAAAGAGCGCCGATTCTCTGTTTTTGCAGAAACCTTCAACACCGTGTTCGACAGCATTCAACTCGACCTCACACTAGAACTTGAGTATTTCAAATCAGATTACGACGAAAACGGCACAAAGTCAACTTTATGGGATGAATGGCGTCTATATCCCAGCTTGTCAGTAATGTGGCCAATCAAACGAGATGTCGTACAAATGTCTGTATCAACCTATAGAAACTATCCATCATACTGGGACTTAAGCCCGCACATTACACAAATGAACCCATACAAATTCATTGTCGGGAATCCGCTACTGAAACCCTCAACATGCTACGACATCAACCTTGCGTATGTTCTGAGAAAAAAATATACAATCGAGGCTTATTGCTTTTACGAGAAAGACTATATGATCGAATTACCTTATCAGGATGCCGAGAATCTAAAGAACTATTATCAAACAGTAAATTTTGATTATGACTTAACATGTGGCATCGGCGGGGAATGTCCTTTTGAAATAAGTTTTTGGGAACCCACAATAGGCGGATACCTAATATACACGAGAGACAAAATGTCGGACTTTCACGGTTTGCCTTTCGACAGAGATAACATCCTGATTTCATTAGCCATCGACAACACTTTCACCGTGTCAGAAGAAAAACCGAATCTGAAATTCACTTTAGATGCCATGTATATGTCTAAAACCATACAAGGTATTTACGATATAAACTCCGTTTATGACGTAGCCATTGGTATGAGATGGAACATTCTGGACAACTTGATTTTAACAGCCAAATGGTCGAATCTTTTTGAGCACGACGAGCCATATCCTGCAACAATCAAATTCAATAATCAATACAATAAAATTGACCGGGAGTTGTACAATATATTCAACGCATCTCTTGTTTGGCGTATTGGAGGGTTCAAGGCCAAAGATGTTGAAATGACAGACACTGATAGAATGTTGAGATGACCGTATTCATGTTGTATTCTATCTTCAATATTTAATCACATTATAACATAAAATATGCGATTGCGTTTCCCTTTGATTTTACAAGCCGACTCGGGCGATTGCGGCGTGGCAAGCCTCGCCATGATTGCAGAATGGTACGGAATCCCTATAAATTACGACAATTTACGGCAGCAGTGCCAACTTTCACGTGTAGGTGTTAGTTTGCTGACCATAAACGAACAGGCGCAGAGATTGGGATTCAAGACTGAAGCCGTACAACTGGATTTCGACAATTTACGGGCCGAAGAGATACAGATGCCATGCATTGTTTTCTGGAACAGCGAGCATTTCATTGTGGTGCGGCGCATAACCCGGCGCAAGGTTCTGGTAGCCGACCCGGGATTGGGGCTTCTCGCCTACTCTCACGAACAATTCAAACAAAAGTGGTGCTGCGATGGTGACGAAGGATTTGCTTTACTGATGACTCCACCAGACCTAAAAACAACAGTAACTGATACAACAAACAAAACATCGGTTCTGAAACGTTTGCTACTATATGCCACAAGTAAGAAAGCCCAGTTTGTGAAAGCAGCACTGTTACTCGTTCTGGCAAGTCTTCTGCAACTATTGATTCCTTTTCTGACACAAGCCGTTGTGGATATGGGTGTGGCGCAAAAAGATATCAATCTTTTGATAACCATATTGTTGGCTCAAGGAGGGCTGATTGTGGGCCGCACAATTGCCGACTTTGGACGACAATGGCTGACGCTCAAGATTAGCGCACATATCAACATTGCAATGATTTCAAATTTCATTGAGAAACTATTGCATCTGCCTATGCCTTTCTTCGAAACCAAAAGCACATCCGATATTATACAGCGTATCTATGACTTCGACCGTATTGACGATTTTATAACCCAATACTCAATGTCGTTTTTGTTTGCCATTGTGTCGCTAATTGTATTTGGTGCGGTGTTGGCGGTGTACTCATTAAAAGTATTCGCCATATTCTTGATTGGTAGCGCATTATATCTTTGCTGGATTCTGCTTTTTGTCAGACGCCGCCGGGTTTTGGACAACACCCGCTTCGATAGAATGTCAAAAACGCAACTTGACACCATTGAAATTGCAGAAGGCGCGTCTGAAATACGGTTGCGCGACGGCCAGGCCTACTTCAAAGGCAAGTGGCGCAGCGCGCAGGAACAAGTCTATGATGTCAACTTCAAAAGCCTTAGACTTGAACAACATAGTGAATTGGGCGCAATGGTAATTAACGAATCAAAAAACCTATTGATGACATTTGCTGTAGCATCAATGGTGATTAACGGCCAACTCACTTTGGGAACAATGCTTGCCGTGCAATACATTATCGGCCAGATGAATAGTCCGCTCGACCAAATGGTGAATTTTGTTAACCGCCTACAAGACACCAAGCTGAGTCTTGAGCGTATTGCCGACGTTACCGACAAAGCCGACGAAAACGAAAATGCACCTATTTCCACACTTGAAAACTGCGACGAGGGAATTATAGTACGCAACGTATCGTTTGCATATAATTCCGCGCCAAACGATTTAGTTCTCAACAATATAAACATTCATATCCCCAAAGGGAAAATAACAGCCATTGTAGGTTCAAGCGGTAGTGGAAAATCCACTCTTCTGAAACTGATTCTGCAATACTATAAACCGCAACAAGGCGGCATATACATCAATGACACCTCAAACGGACAACTTACGGCTGGCCGGTTCCGCAAGCTATGTGGCTGCGTTATGCAGGACGGATACATTTTCTCTGATACTATCGCCCGCAACATTGTGATGAACGAAACGAGCGAAAACATTGATTACGAACGGGTTGAATCGGCAGCAAAGGCAGCCTGCATATTTGATTTCATTGAATCGCTACCAATTGGATTTATGACAAAAATCGGCATGGCGGGAATTGAACTTAGCAAAGGCCAGAAACAAAGGCTGCTCATTGCCCGCGCCATATATGCCAATCCCGATTATTTGTTTTTCGATGAGGCCACCAACTCACTCGACACCGTGAATGAGAAAATGATAACAGACAATCTGCAAGACATTTACAAAGGCCGTACCGTTCTTATCATAGCCCACAGGCTTAGCACCGTACGCAATGCAGACCAGATAATTGTTCTCGAAAAAGGCAATGTTGTCGAAACCGGCACCCACGATAAACTTATTGAGCAAAAGGGATATTATTACAATCTGATACGCAATCAGTTGGAATTAGAATCCTAATAATACACCAAACTTATACGAAATTATATAGATTTGTATGTTAAAAATTAAAAACACATTTAAAATGAAGAGATTATGTTTATTGCTAGCCGCTGCTAGTTTTGCAGCTGTTGGCTGTTCGTCGCACAAAGCGACACCAGAGACCTACAACCAATCGCGCACACTTGAAGACGGAGGTACAGGCGACTACAAGGCTATTATGGTAGCCGAACCCTCGCTGGCAGAGCACACCATCTTCCGTCCTGCCGACCTATCGCCATTCAACGCCAAGAACCCTCTGCCTATATTGATTTGGGGCAATGGCGCTTGCGGAAACTCTCCTTGGGAACACGTTAATTTCCTGAACGAAATTGCATCGCACGGCTTTATGGTTGTGGCCATTGGCAACTTCCCTGTCGACGACCAGCCATACCACGGCCCAATGTCGAAAACCGAACAGCAGATTGAAGGCCTTGACTGGGCCATTGCTCAGAACGCCGATAAAAATAGTCCATACTATAAAAAACTTGATATGCAGAACATTGCGGCAGCAGGAATGTCGTGCGGTGGTTTGCAAACACTTAATAACGCCTCCGATGAGCGTCTGAAAACAATTATGATTTGCAACAGCGGTTCATTCATCGACCCGAACACGGCCATCCCAGGAATGCCAATGCCCACCAAAGACGACCTTCAGAAAATTAAGGTTCCGGTGCTCTACCTGCTTGGCGACACCACCGACATTGCCTACATGAACGGTATGGACGACTTCAGCCGCATCAACAGCGTGCCTGTAGCTGCCTGCAACTTACCTGTAGGACACGGTGGAACCTACCGTCAGCCTTATGGCGGCGAGTTTGCCATTGTGGCAACTGCATGGCTCAAATGGCAACTCTGCAATGACGATGATGCAGCCCAAATGTTCAAAGGCGAGAACCCTGGCGTGGCACAACGCGAGGGCTGGCGCATCGACAAAAAGAATATCGATTAAAACAAATAACAACTCTCAAAAGAGTCGTGAATAAATCACGACTCTTTTTTTTAGGAACACCATACCCATTACAAAGGAATGGCGTAACTTTTCGATATTTTTTTTGCAAAGGCAAGATTTAGCCTTATTTTTGCGCTGCCATAAAATGGCTATGATGGTTCGGTAGCTCAGCTGGATAGAGCAACAGCCTTCTAAGCTGTGGGTC
>CAMKOM010000018.1 GCA_946414435.1 uncultured Bacteroidota bacterium | reverse complement strand
TGCGCGGTCCGGAACGGTGCCCGTGCGCTCAGGGCTTCCAGCGTTACGGTGCTGCCGAAGACAGCCGAAACAGCATCATCAGCATAGTTATCAATTACTTCGTATTCATACTCATCGTCACCCGATGTAATCTTTACAGTGTATTTATCGTAATAATATCCGGTGTTAGGGTCGTATTTACGTTGCGCCACAGGCGAGAAATAACTTCCGGCATAAGCCTGACGGCTGTTTACAACAAAATCGTAGCGCTCGTATTTTGTGGCATTTCCGTTCCAATCTTCGTTAATCAAAGCAAAACTCATATTGAAGTCGGTGAGTGCGGTTAAAGGCCACAAGTACAGTTTCCACGAATAGTCGAGTTTCAACATAACAACAGCGTCAGTGAGTGTTCGAGTCTCATTACCGTTGATGTCGAAAAGAATTATTCCGTCAGGCAGGCATGGCATCAACTGTCCTTTTTCGTTGATTGTAGCCAAACGGCTGTAATCGTAATCGTGTCCATGCCAATTATCATTATCGTCATAGTAACCTATATCATCCAAATCGTAGTAATATGAATACCCAATTTCCGCTTCTGCAAAAGCTTCCAATTCATAACCTGTATAGTCTTCAACTACGGAATAATCGAACGAATCATAACTAAAGTCATCGGTGTTAGCTGTATCGCTCATATAGAAAGAGAATTTTTCCGTCTCTTCCAAATCTATCCAGCGCCGCAGTTCACCATCGAGAGCAATGTCGCCTCTGAAATAGAGCAGTCCGTTCTCCATCTGAATGGGTATAACGGAATCGCCAGGTGCTGTAACTGCCAATGATTTGGTGTTGAGTTCGGTATTGTCGGTGGTGACGGTCAGATATGTGTTTTGATCATCCTTGGTAGCATTTCGGCCAACAATTAGGAAGCCGCTGCGGCGAACTTTCGAGTTATCTTGGCCATCAACAAAAACGGTTGTCTGGTTACCGTCAATTTTGAGAACATCGTTGTAACTGTCTTTAGTGGCGTTTCGTCCAACAATAAGGAAGCCGCTGCGGCGAACTTTCTCATCATCAGCTGCATCAACATAGACATGTGTTCCTTCTTCATCAACCGTCATATATTTCTGATTATCATCATCGTCCTTGGAAGCATTGCGGCCCACAATCAGGAAACCACTGCGGCGAACTTTTGAGTCTTCGCTGTTAACAAAAATTTGAGTTCCATCGGTAGTTACCGAAAAATATTCTGGTTCTGGATCTTCTTTGGTTGCATTACGACCAACAATCAGGAAGCCGCTGCGGCGGACTTTTCCTGCATCAGTATCATCGACATACACAACGACGCCCTCATCGGTCACAGCAAAAACTGGATTGCCGTTGCGGTCGTTGACTTCAAAGAGCGTCTCGCTGCCTTTGGCCGCTGCATTCGGTTTGGCCACGCCACCCGATTTGCTCGCGTACATGGCGTATGGCGCGGGCGATATTTTTGTCTCGCCAAGAGTGATGTATTTATTCCCGCCTGCAGGGTCAACTTCAACCTTCAAGGTGACATCGAGCGTGTGCCACGGTACATCGGCAAAGCTGCCCGATTTTTTCTCGCCCTTGCCAATCTCAACTGTGATGTTGCCATACTGGTTGGTCTTGGTTTTCTGGGTCTCAACGTAGTAGGTTTGTCCGCCCTGCATCAGACTAAACTGCAGCCCGACTTCCTTTTCGGTGATAAGGGTTCCTTCGCTGTCGCGAATAACCGCCTGATAGGCGAAACTCTCTTGTGCAACAGTCTGCACTGTGGCTGTAATGGCCAATGCCACAACCGCCAACGCACTCATGAAAAATTTTCTCATTTTGCTATGTGTTAATCAATTAAATAATTTCAGCTTAAAGCCCAAACAAAATCTATGGATTGGTTCAGGCTACAAGTGGCAAATGTAACAGTTTTTGGCTACGGATAGCCAAATATTGCCATAGTACGGCATGTTTTTTTCAACAATGAGAGCACAAAAAAAGTAAAGACGCGCCCAGACGCGTCTTTACCTAATTATCAAGAATATTTCAACCTATAAACTAACCTTCACTTCTTCGCCGTTGTAATCAATAGTCTGCTGTTTTCCGTCGGGCAAAACAACCAAAAACTTCCGCGACTGAATCATTCCTTTGAAACTGCCCGAACGCTTGCCGATTGTCAGTGTACGGGCCGACTCATTCCATGCGAAGACTATTGTCGAATAAAAACCGTGCTCGTAGTCGTAGCCATCACCTTCGTCTTCATAGAGTGTGAATGTGCCGTCGGCACCAGGATAGACGCGGATCTCAAGATTGTCCCACGGCAGTTCGGCAGTGTACTGCATTTCGGGGGCCAAAGGCAGAACCGAACCGGCCTTTACAAACATCGGCACGCAGTCGAGCGTGGTCTGAATGGTGACACTGGCACCACCTTTGTAGCGCTTGCCCGAATGGAAATCGTACCAGTCAGTGCCGGCGGGCAAATACTTGACGCAACTCTTGGTCGCGGTGAAATCGGTTTTAGCGCCGGCCGCCCCATCATCAGCCGACTTGCGGTCCCAACCCGTCATTGCATCTTCCCTGATAATCTTTTCTTCAGTGTATTGCGCCTGTAGAACGGGTGTTGCAAGAATCTGCGTTCCGCACATGAACTCGTCGGCCATGGTCCACACCTTGCGGTCGGCGGCAAAGTCGCTGAACAATGGTCGCAGATAACTGCCGTTGTTTGACGTAACCTGCCATGCCGTTGAGTAGAAATACGGTATCAACCTGTAACGCAAGCGGATAGTCTTCTCAATGGCATCATAAACAGGCTCACCCTTCTGTCCGAACTGCCAGATCTCACGCGGTGCGTCGGCACCATGGCTGCGGAAAACGGGGCAGAAAAGCCCATATTGCATCCAGCGAACGTAAAGTTCCTGATACTGCGGATTTTGCGGTGCCGAGCCACTACCCTTGGTGTTATATGAATTGCAGAAGAATCCGCCAATATCGGTATTAAAATTCGGATTTCCGGTAAGCGTAAAATTCAGTCCGGCAGGCACTTGTTTGCGAAGCATATCCCACGACGACGCCACATCGCCGCTCCACATATTTGAGCCATAACGCTGCTGTCCGGCAAAGGCGCTGCGTGTCATTATGAAAATGCGCTTGCTACTATCGATGGCACGCTGGCTCTCAAAAACGCCCTTCACTGTCATAAGCGGGAAAGCGTTGCGCAACGACCGCCACGTGCCGTCCGTTGTGCCGGCCTTGTGATTATAGTCGTCGTCTGTCGGATAAAAGCAGTCGGGGTCGGTTGAGTCCATCCACCAGGCATCGATACCATATTTATGCAGTGTCTCAAGATTTTTCCAGTAGATGCTGCGCGCTTCAGGCGAGAATGCATCGTAAACCTTAACCCCCGACGGATAGTCGAGCCGTGGCGGCCAGATGTGCGACAATCCGCTTTGCGGCCACGTTTGAAAATCGAAAAGCAGATTTTTCTCATTCAACTCGCGGAACGCTTTGGTCTGCGGCCCGAAACTTGCCCAAATCGAAATCATCAGATGGGCGTTGCGCTGATGCACACGCTCGGCCAGCGACGCACCGTCGGCAAACTCTTCCGACAGGAAATCCATGGCGTTCCAAAGGTAGTTCGAGCCCCAGTACTGCCAATCCTGAATGATGCCGTCCAACGGCACCTGCAGCTTGCGGTACTGGTCAACAATCGAAAGCAATTCGGCACTGCTCTTGTAGCGCTCTTTCGACTGCCAGTAGCCGAAGGTCCAGAGGGGGAACATCGGCACCTGCCCCGAGAGCCGGCGCATCTGTGCAACCACACCATCGGCTGAGCGGCCATACATAAAATAATAGTCGGCGGCCAAACCAACCTGCGACGCAAAAACAATGTCGTCGGCATTGCCATCGAACTGTGTTGGCGAATAGTTGTCCCAGAACACGCCCCACCCCTTCACACTTTGCAGAACGTTTTGGAAATCTTCAAGATTCGACTGTTCCATCAGAATGTGAGCGTTACGGCGGTTCAGTTCGCCGTCCTGAATGGTGCCCAGACCATAAACCGGCTCATCTTTGCTCAACTTAAAACTTTGTGTCACTCGCAGCTTGCCTTTGTCGCCGCCTTCGGTCAGAGGCTCAAACGTTGTGTTTTTTTCCTGCAGAAGCAGCGCGCCTTTTGGTGTATGGAAACTAACGGCGCCCGTCTTGGGGTCAACCTTCACCGTCAACTCACTGCTCGACAGTGTGTTGCCTTTTCTCACCACATCAACTTTCTCAGGCGCTGACGTCACCACAAGGCTGTTTTCGGGCAACCGTCCGCCATCGGGATATTTAAGAATCCGCACCGACGATGGTGTGTAAAACTGTATCTGCGTGCAGACACCGTTGATGGTCCATTTTTCAGGATTACTCTGTGCTGATACCACTGAGAAACAACCCAATAGTACCAAATGAATGACAATTGTTTTGCGCATACCGTTAGTATTAGTTTGTACAAAAATGAAAATATTTTTTGTAAAAAAAGAGGAACGGCGAGAAAAAAGTAAAAAAATACTTTTAAAAAGAAGAAACGCATTCTCCTACACTAACGATACATATAATAAATAGTCAATAGCTATCAGAACTATACAAAACGCCAAACACCCAAAACCTAAAAATCTATATCTATTTTCTAAACCCTAAATCCTAAATAAAATATACATTTGCACTACGAAAAAAGTGGCAGATGGCTGACATATCATTCTCACAACTGGGCACTATTGAGCATATCGGCGACGACGCGATAACCGTCCGTATCGACTGCAACTCGGCTTGCAGCGCCTGCCACTCGAAAGACGTCTGCCTGTCGACCGACAAGGCGGTGAAGCACATTACCATTGAGCCCGACGGGCGCGTTTACGCTGTTGGGCAGCAGGTTCGGGTTTACGGACAGAAGCAACTGGCCACCAAAGCCCTTTTCTGGGGCTACATTGCGCCACTGCTGCTGGTGATTGCGGTGCTGGCGGGAATGATTATGGCAGGTTTCGCGGAAGCAGTGGCCGGCGGGGCCGCACTTTTTTCGCTTCTACCCTACTATTTGGTGCTATTTTTGCTGCGCGACCACTTCAAGCGGACGTTTGTTTTTAAAATTGATTGATATGGCAGGACTTCAGACAACAGACTTCAGACAACAGACACACGCTGAGCGTCCCTGCAATCTTGCCTTTGACATTTTCAAATCAGACGCGGCACGCTACTTTAAAAGAGACGCACACAGTGCGTCCCTACTAAACGCTAAACTTCTAAACTTTAACTTTAAATAATATGGAAATTGTTTTGTACAGTGTGATTGCTTTGGCCCTGCTGGGACTGGTGCTTGCCGCCGTCCTGTATGTTGTGGCTCAAAAGTTCAAGGTACAAGAAGACCCGCGCATTGACGAGATTGTTGCGCTGCTGCCTGGTGCGAACTGCGGCGGCTGCGGCTACCCCGGCTGTCGCGGTCTGGCAAGTGCCTTTGTGTCGGCTACCGACATTTCGGGACTGAAATGCCCCGCTTCGTCGGCAGAGACAATGAAGAAGATTGGCGCAATCCTTGGTCAGGAAGTGGTTGAGAGTGAGCCGAAAATTGCTGTGGTTCGCTGCAACGGCTCGTGCCAAAACCGCCCGAAGGTGAACCGCTACGACGGCGCTCAATCGTGCGCCTTTGCCGCCACTCTGTCGGCTGGCGACACCAACTGCAGTTTCGGCTGCCTTGGTCACGGCGACTGCGTTGCTGCCTGCCGCTTCGACGCCATCAGCATCAACCCTGAAACGGGGCTGCCGGTGGTCGACGACAGCAAGTGCGTGGCCTGCGGTGCGTGCGTCAAGGCGTGTCCGAAGGGAATCTTCGAACTGCGTAACCGCGGCAAGAAGGACCGCCGCCTGTTTGTGTCGTGCGTGAACAAAGACAAGGGCGCTGTGGCCCGCAAGGCCTGCACGGCAGCCTGCATCGGCTGCGGAAAGTGCGCCAAAGTGTGCGCCTTCGAGGCCATCACGGTTGAGAACAATGTGGCTTACATCGACTTTGAAAAGTGCAAGATGTGCCGCAAGTGCGCCGCCGAATGCCCGACGGGTGCCATCCACGAAGTGAACTTCCCGCCCCGCCCGCCAAAGGCCGAGGCCACCGAAGAGAAACCTGTACAAACTAACGCATAAAGTCATCTGCTTATGTTCAAGACATTTAAAATAGGCGGTGTGCATCCTGAAGCCAACAAACTATCAGCCGCCAACGCAATAGTAGGTGCACAATTGCCCAAAACAGCCATCATTCCGCTGGCGCAGCACATTGGCGCGCCGGCCAACGCCGTTGTTCAGAAGGGCGACAAGGTGAAGGTAGGACAACTGATTGGCGAGGCCAACGGCTTTGTTTCGGCCAACATCCACTCATCGGTTTCGGGAACGGTGTCGAAGGTCGATTTGGCCGTCGACGTTGCAGGATTCAAGAAACCTGCGGTGTTCATCGACGTTGAGGGTGACGAGTGGCTCGAGACCATCGACCGCACCGACACTCTGATTGAAGAGATTAAAGACGACGCCAAAACCATTGTGGGCAAGATTAAAGACGCCGGCATTGTGGGTATGGGCGGCGCAACGTTCCCCGCTCACGTGAAGTTGGCCATCCCCGAAGGGAAAAAGGCTGACTTCCTGATTATCAACGGTGTGGAATGTGAGCCGTATCTGACTGCCGACCATCGGCTTATGCTCGAAAAGAGCGCCGAACTGATTGTGGGCGTGAAGATTCTTATGAAGGCCATCGGCGTTGAGAAAGCATACATCGGCATTGAGGCCAACAAGCCCGACGCCATCAGCAAACTGACTGATTTGTGCGCCAAAGAGCAAGGCATTGAGGTTGTTCCGCTGAAGTTGAAATATCCGCAAGGCGGTGAGAAACAGTTGATTAACGCTGTTTCGGGCCGCGAGGTGCCATCGGGCAAACTGCCGATTGACGCAGGCGCCGTGGTTCAGAACGTGGGCACCGCATTTGCCGTGTACGAGGCCGTGCAGAAGAACAAACCGCTCATTGAGCGCATTGTGACCGTGACAGGCGACACCGTGGCAACACCATCGAACTTCCGCGCACGCATCGGAACGCCTGTGGCCGAACTGATTGCGGCTGCCGGCGGCGACGTTGAGAAGAGTGGCAAAATCATCAGCGGCGGCCCAATGATGGGCAAGGCAATGGCCAATCTGGAATCGACCGTGACGAAAGGAACATCGGGCATTCTAATGCTGAACGAAGAGAAGGCCGTGCGCCCCGAAGCCGGACCGTGCATCCGTTGCGCCAAGTGTGTGGACGCCTGCCCAATGGGACTTGAGCCTTACTTGCTTATGCAATACAGCCAACGCCAAATGTGGGCCGAAGACGAGGCCAACCACATTATGGACTGCATTGAGTGCGGCTGCTGCATATTCTCGTGCCCTGCCAAACGTCCGATTCTGGACTATGTGCGTTTGGGCAAAAACACTGTAGGTAAAATAATTAGAAGTAGAAAACAATAATGGGACAATTAGTTGTATCACCGTCGCCGCACACTCGCAGTAGTGTTTCAACCCCCAACCTTATGTTCGGGGTTATAGCGGCATTGCTACCGGCTCTGGCCGTTTCAGTTTATTACTTTGGAATCGGAACGCTGATTGTAACACTCACATCTGTTGCAAGTTGCGTACTTTTTGAGTACCTGATTCAGAAATTCCTGCTCAAACAGAAGCCAACCATCAGCGACGGCTCGGCCATTCTGACCGGCCTGCTGCTGGCGTTCAACCTGCCGTCGAACCTGCCCATCGGCATCATCATTGTTGGTGCGGCGTTCGCCATCGGTGTTGGCAAAATGGCCTTCGGCGGACTCGGGCAGAACCTGTTTAACCCTGCGCTTGCCGGGCGTGTGTTCCTGCTCATATCGTTCCCTGTGCAAATGACCACGTGGCCTGTTCCGAAAGGCTTCAGCACCAACTACATCGACGCCGAAACGGGCGCCACTGCGCTGAATATGATGAAGAACCACTTCGGCTCGCTGCCCGAAACAACCGATATGCTGCTCGGACAAATGGGCGGCTCGCTTGGCGAGGTCTCGGCCATTGCGCTGCTCATCGGCTTTGCATTCCTGCTCTTCCGCCGAATCATCACCTGGCACATTCCGGTAACGATTTTCGTCACTGTGTTTGTATTCCAAGGAATCCTGTATCTGGCTGACCCGACGCAATTTGCATCACCTGTTGCGCATCTGCTGGCTGGCGGTCTTATGCTTGGCGCGATATTTATGGCAACCGACTATGTGACATCGCCAATGAGCATCTGCGGCAAGGTGGTTTACGCCATCGGAATCGGCATCATCACAGTGGTAATCAGAAACTTCGGCTCGTTCCCCGAGGGAATGTCGTTCGCAATTCTGATTATGAACGCCGTTACGCCGCTCATCAACACTTATATTAAACCAAAACGATTCGGGGAGGTAAAATAATGGCAAAACTTGAATCATCACTGAAGAATATGTTGCTGTCGCTCACGGCGATAGCACTCATCGCGGCAGGCCTTATGGCATCGCTCTACCGCGTGACATCGGAGCCTATACAGAAATCGAAGGAGCAGAAATCGGTTGACGCAATAAAGGCCGTGCTGCCCGCATTTGACAAGATTGAAAACGACACAGCCAACGGGCTCAACATCTTCAAGGCCTACAAGGCTGACGGACAGTTTGTTGGCGCGGCTGTGGAATCACTGTCGAAAAACGGTTTCGGCGGCGAGATAAAAGTTATGGTGGGCTTCGACGCTCAGGGCTGCATCACCGAATACTCGGTTCTGGAGCAGAAAGAGACGCCGGGCCTTGGCACCAAAATGGTGACCTGGTTCCGTCCGCAGACCGAGAAGAAAAAGAGCCTGCTGGAGACCATCTTCCACTACGAGGTGAAAACGCCTGAAAAACAGAGTTCAATCATCGGCAAGAATCCGGCGGTGAACAAAATGACGGTGTCGAAAGACGGCGGCGAGATTGACGCCATCACAGCATCGACCATCAGTTCGAGGGCATTCCTTGAGAGCGTTCGCACGGCCTACAACGCCTACGCGGCCGCCAACAATCAGAAACCAACCGACGCCAACAGCGGCGCCACTCAAACAACGGAGGGCAATAACAATGAACAATAATCTGAAAATACTGCTGAACGGCCTGATTAAGGAGAACCCGACATTCGTTCTGCTGCTGGGTATGTGCCCCACACTGGGCACCACATCGTCGGCCATTAACGGAATGAGTATGGGATTGGCCACCACCTTTGTGCTAATCTGCTCAAACATAGTAATTTCGCTCATCAAGAACCTTGTCCCCGACAAGGTGCGCATTCCGGCTTACATTGTTGTGATTGCGGCCTTTGTGACAATGGTTGAAATGATTATGCAGGCATACGTGCCGGCTCTGTACGCGAGTCTGGGCCTGTTCATCCCGCTTATTGTGGTGAACTGCATTGTTCTGGGCCGCGCCGAAGCCTTCGCCGCCAAAAACAGCGTTGTGCCGTCAATGTTCGACGGACTGGGCATCGGCCTTGGCTTCACGCTTGCGCTGACACTGCTCGGAAGCATCCGCGAACTGCTTGGAACGGGCAAGATTTTCGATTTTGCCATCTACCCCGAAAGTTACGGAATGCTGCTGTTTGTGCTGGCACCGGGCGCCTTCATCGCGCTGGGCTTCCTGATTGCGATTGTCAACAAATTACGTAAATCTTAAAAAAGGCTGAACTATGGAATACTTGTTAATGTTTATAGCGGCGGTTTTTGTAAACAACATTGTGCTGTCGCAATTCCTGGGCATCTGCCCGTTCCTGGGTGTATCGAAGAAAGTGAGCACCGCGCTCGGAATGGCCGGCGCCGTGGCCTTTGTGCTTGTGCTCGCCACCATTGTGACCTATCTGGCCAACGCCTGCATTCTGGTTCCGTTCGGCCTTGAGTACCTGCGTACCATCACCTTCATTCTGATTATCGCCGCACTGGTGCAAATGGTTGAGATTGTGCTGAAAAAGGTGTCGCCCGCACTCTATCAGGCGCTGGGCGTGTTCCTGCCGCTCATCACCACCAACTGCTGCATCCTTGGCGTTGCCATCTTGGTTATTCAGAAAGACTACAACCTGCTCGAGAGCGTTGTCTACGCCTTCTCGAACGCCATCGGCTTCGGCTTTGCGCTGGTTCTGTTTGCCGGCTTGCGCGAACAGATTGAGTTCTCTGAAACACCGAAAGCAATGAAGGGAATGCCTATCGCACTCGTCACCGCCGGCATTCTGGCAATGGCGTTTATGGGATTTTCGGGACTGGTGAAATAAAAGGTGAGAGTTTAGAAGTTTAGGATTCTATACGAAATGACAAAGAAAGCCTTCTGCGGAGGGCTTTTTTTGTGTTCGGGATATTGCGGTTTTGTGGTGATTTGGCATCGATTTTCCCTGAAAAAACACTAAATTGCAAACCGATAAAAAAAAAGCAACGCACTGCATTTTACAATGGCAAAAAAGAGTGAACCGACTTATGTACCGCCGTTTACGGTGAGTGATGAGATAACAACGCTTGTGGCCGACATTGCCGAAGCGATTGGACACCTTACGGCCATTGCCGAAACACAGCCAACACCGCAACTGCGCAAACTGAATCGGATAAAAACAATTCAATCGTCGCTGGCCATAGAGAACAACACACTTTCGATTGAGCAAGTAACGGCCATTCTGGAAGGGAAACGAGTACTTGGGCCGCCCAACGAGATTCAAGAGGTAAAAAATGCCATCGACGTATACGAATTGCTGTTCGAACTGAATCCATACAACGAAAAAGATTTGTTGCGCGCCCACAAACTTATGATGACCGACCTTGTGCGCGAGAACGGACGTTTCAGACAAGGCGGCGTTGGGGTGTTCGACGGCGAAAAATGCATTCATCTGGCACCGCCAGCACAGCGCGTGCCCTTGCTCATTGCCGACTTGCTGCATTGGGTGAAACTAACCAAAGTGCATCCGCTTATCAGTTCGTGCGTTTTCCACTATGAATTTGAATTTATTCACCCTTTTGCCGACGGCAACGGCCGTATGGGGCGAATGTGGCAAACACTTTTGCTGATGCAGTGGAACCCCATTCTTGCTTGGATTCCTGTTGAAACAATTGTAAAAGAGCACCAACAAGATTACTACGCCGCCATTGCGCAAAGCGACCGCGAGGCTTCCAGCACATCATTCATTACATATATGCTCAACTGTTTGAAGCAGGCTGTGAACGAAATGCGAAAAAGTAACCAGAAAAGTAACCAGAAAAGTAACCAGAAAATACTCAACGCAATGAAGGACAATCCGAAGGTTACTATACGTGAACTGCAAGAAGTTACTGGTCTTTCGGAAAGCGGAGTGAAAAAGATAATCCGACAACTCAAAGCCGAAAACGCCATCTACCGCTCTGGCAGTGACAAAAACGGACTTTGGATTGTAAACCACAACTGAAGCGTTGAAAAAACACCGAAAGCAATGAAGGGAATGCCTATAGCACTCGTCACCGCCGGCATCCTGGCAATGGCGTTTATGGGATTCTCGGGACTTGTTAAATAAGGATTGAAGGACTGAAGGATTGAATAATTGAATAACTGAAAAGGCTTCCGCGGTGCGGGAGGCTTTTTTGTGTCTGATTGTACACTGAATCAATTATTTCACTATCATTGCAAAACAATAGTAACCACGGTTACGGTAATAATGGTTACTATAATTTAAAGACTGGTGATATGAAATTCTACAATCGTGAAAAAGAACTGGAAACATTACGGCTGGCCGAAGAACTGTCGGGCAGTGAGTCGCAAATGACCGTGCTGACAGGGCGGCGGCGCATTGGCAAGACGAAACTGTTGCTGCGTTTCTCTGAAGGGAAACCCACTGTCTATCTGTTTGTTTCGCGCAAGAGCCAAAACATTCTGTGCCAACAGTTTGCCGAAATCGCATCGGCAGCGCTTGACGTTCCAATCGGGCAGTACAGCCGTTTTGCCGACTTGTTCGAGCACCTGCTGCGGATTTCAATCCAACGGCCATTCACGCTCATTATCGACGAATTTCAAGAATTTGAGAATATCGACCGCTCGGTAATAGGTGATATTCAGCGAGTTTGGGATTTGAACAAAGACCGAAGCCGCGTCAATCTGCTGCTGAGCGGCAGTGTGTACTCAATGATGCACCGCATTTTTGAAGACGAAAAACAGCCTTTGTTCTCTCGCGCGTCGAACATTATCCGTCTGCAACCCTTCCGTACAGATGTGCTGAAACAAATCCTACGCGACAACAATCCCGATTACACAGCCGAGGATTTGCTGGCTCTGTACTCGTTCACTGGCGGTGTGGCGTGGTATGTTGAGCTGCTGATGAAGGCTAAAGCGACGACATTTGAGAAGATGACGGACTACATTTTCAGCGAAAACTCGTTTTTTATAAGCGAAGGCAAAAATCTGCTTATCGAGGAGTTTGGCCGCGACTACAATATCTATTTCTCGATACTCGAATGTGTGGCTCGTGGAGTTAATACTCGTGGCGAATTGGAGACAGCGGTTGGCAAGAGCGAGCTGGGCGGCTATCTGGCCAAACTTATCAACGACTACGGACTAATCAGTCCGCTGCGGCCGATTTTCAGCAAGCCTTCAACCAAAATCACGCGCTACTACATTGCCGATAATATGCTGACCTTCTGGTTTCGATTCATTTACAAATATATGAACTACATTGAGGCTGGCAGTATCGACCTTCTGAAACAGGTTTTCCTGCGCGATTACAGCACTTTCTCGGGGCAGATGCTCGAACGTTTTTTCCGCCAACAGGCAAAAGAGAGCCGAAAATACACAGCCATTGGCAACTTCTGGAACCGCCGCGGTGAACACGAAACCGACATTATTCTTGCCAACGATTTGAACAAAACGCTGATTATTGGGGATATAAAACGGCAGGCCAAAAACTTTGAATTGGCAAAATTGCAAGACAATGCCGATTATTTCCTGAGCATTTACCCCGAATACAAATCGTATAAACTTGATTTGGTGGCATTTGATATGCAGAATATGTAATGAGCCGCAATGGCTGTCTTTGTGTTATGGCCTACCCTATTGGGTAAAATTGATTTCATTTAATGGCAAACATTCATATATTTGAAAAATTTTGGGATAACGAACGTTCGCTTGTAGAGACGCGCCATGGCACGTCTCTACAGAAACAAACGACAAAAAATTAATAAACAATAAAATACGATTCTATGAAACGCATTTTCACAATTCTATTTGCCGCAATGCTTGCCGGGCAGGCGTGGGCGGAAGACAATTTTGATTTTTCTGCCGTATGTAGTACGGGACAGACTTTATTTTATCTCAAAATAAATAGCACTGAAGTCAAGGTATCATGTCAAACAATCGGAACAATGTCGGGAAATCCTTGGTATTATGGACCTGGACCAAAAGGAGATTTGGTAATTCCCGAAACGGTAGAATATGAAGGTGTTAACTACACGGTTACAGAGATTTCTGGTTTGGCATTTGAGAATTGCAAAGACTTATATAGTGTAGTCATTCCTAATTCCGTAACTAAAATAACCGATGGCTCATTCGAAGGTTGTGACTATCTGACAGAAATATATGTGCAAAGTAGCAATGCAAAATACATATCTGAAAATGGTATACTATTTACCAAAGATAAAAAAACTCTTGCGTGTTACCCTGCTGGGAAAAAGGATACAGCGTATTCAATACCCAATACGGTAACTAGAATTTGCTCTTACGCGTTCAATAATTGTCGCAACCTGACATCAGTCACTATACCTAAATCGGTTACAAACATTGGCGACGATGCGTTCGAAGGTTGCAGCGGCCTTACATCTGTCACCATTCCCAATTCGGTTACAAGTATTGGCGACGAGGCGTTCTGGTATTGCAGCGGCCTGACCACAATCACCATTCCCAATTCGGTTACAAGCATTGGCAGCCTTGCGTTCTATGGTTGCAGCGGCCTTACATCTGTCACCATTCCCAATTCGGTTACAAGCATTGGCAACTATGCGTTCCGTGATTGCAGCGGACTGACATCTGTCACCATTCCCAATTCGGTTACAAGCATTGGCGACGCTGCGTTCTATAATTGCAGCAAACTGACATCAGTCACAATTCCAAATTCGGTTACAAGCATTGGCAGCGAGGCGTTCAGTTTTTGCCGCGGCCTTAAGCAGATTACATGTTATGCAACGTACGATTATGGTCTGCCAACTCTTGGCAACCAGGCTTTCAGCAACAATAGCTGTACGGTAACCGTTCCCTGTGGACAGACTGATTATTACAAAGAATCGGATTGGGGCGGTTACTCAAACTTCACCTATGCCGAAGATTATCTGTATGAGTTCACCACCGGAGCCAACTACCCCGAAATGGGCAGCGTCGAGATTCTTCAAATGCCTGATTGCTCAACCCCTGCCAAAGTCAAGGCGGTGGCCAACAATGGATATGTTTTTGTGATGTGGGACGATGGCAGAAGTGCTTTTGAGATTGATGTCGATGTTTACGGCGACAGGCACTGCACCGCCTATTTCGCCCCTGCCGATGCCGACATCAATATTATTCCAAAAAACGATGCCTTTTGGTACTACAACAGCGACACAAAAACGCTGCACGTTGGCGGCCATGGCGAGCTGGCAATCTATAGCGATTACAAGTGGGGCGATTTGCCGACCGACAAAGTGGAACACGTATTTATGGAAGACGGATTTACATATATCGATGCGTCAACCTTTCAGAATTTCACAGCGTTGAAAGACGTGCGTCTGCCTGCAACACTGAAAAAGATTGGCAGCACAGCATTCAATGGCTGCGAGAGCCTTGAGTCGGTTGTGATTCCCGAAGGCGTCAAAGAGATTGAGTATGCAGCGTTTAACAATTGCAGCAGCATGAAATACGCAGTACTGCCATCGACATTGCAGAAAATGTGGACATATGCTTTCTCTGGTTGCAGTTTGCTCGATTCCGTTGTGGTTAAATGCGATACCGCGATAGATTTGCCATCTATGGTATTCTACGGTGGGTCTATAAATACAAAATTCTATATTCCCTGCGGTAAAAAAGAGTTGTACACCAGCAAAGATTGTTGGACTATAAACGTAACAAGCAACGACAACTTTGTCGAGACAATGGTTTACGATTTGAGTGTTGCGTCGAGCGACAGCAAACGCGGCACCACGGCAATTACGCAAGCCCCCGAATGCGGCACAAATGCAATAGTAACTGCCACTGCAAAACCCAATTACCAATTCTTGAAATGGAGCAACGGCTCAACTGCCAATCCGTATGAGTTTGCTTTGGAAAAGGATTTGTCGCTCACGGCGATATTTGTCGGCAAGCAATCGGAAATAACCGTTAAAGCCGATACCAACGGCACTGTCATCGTTCCGCAGTACGCCTATTTCGAAGACTCGGTCGAAGTGAAAATATCACCTAAATTGGGCTACGAGATTGACAAACTCACCATTACCGCCGATGGCGAAAAATTGGAGTTGAAAAACAACAAGTTTATGATGCCATTGACCAATGTAAATATTTCGGCAACATTCAAACAGATTGATTATCAAATCACAACAGAAGCTGAAAATGGTAAAATCATAGTTGGCCAAACTGCGCATTATGGTGATACTGTGATGTTTAATATAAATTCAGATAATGGCTATAAATTTTTATCAGTCAGTGTAAAAGATACAGCAGATAAAAATATTAGGCTTGTGGGCGATAATTCATTTATAATGCCAGCCGCTAATGTTACAATAACAGCAATCTTTGAAAAGGAAGACCACACCCCCGTCACCGAAACAGCCGCCAATGCCGTCAACATCTACGCCCACCGCAACACCATTGTGGTTGAAAACGCAACGAATGAAATCAGCGTTTATGATGCAATGGGACGCCTTGTTGGTAGGGACGCGATTCATCGCGTCCGCGCAGAATTGCAGGTCAACACCGCAGGCCTTTACATTGTGAAGGTTGGCAACGTGGCAAAACGGGTGATGGTGAATGATTGATAATTAATTGATAATTTGTTTTTGTAGAGACGCGCCGTGGCACGTCTCTACATGTTTTATGCCGCGCCCTATCGGGCGGAAATTGAAAGAAAATTTGGAAATAAAATCCTATATTTTTTTTAAAATCAACTTTTTATAAATTTTAAATACCATTTTCCAATATATTCCCGCGCAGCGGCACCCGAAATATCCACTTGCGGATAAAATTCGGTTTAAATCGGACAAAATCGGTTAGAGACAATAAAAACCATCCTCATCATTTTCCCGAAAATTCCTTTTGGATATTTAACTGAGGTGTTTTACTTTTATGCGTTTTGTAATTTTCGCATATAAAACACAGTTATATGAAGATTAAACTCGGCATCAGCAAAAAAATCAGTATGTTCATACTGATTCCGCTTTCGGTATACATTATTGTTCTTGTTACCATTACCGGCGTGAAATTCGCCAATCAGTCTGAATTCGACAACGGCCACATGAGCCGCCTGCTGTCGGAACGGTCGGCGGCGCATGCCGAGATTGTGCTGCAAGAGCACCAGTCGAACGTGCGCACATTGGCCAACATTCTATCGGGCAACCAATCGGAGCTTGATTCAGCCAGCCGTGAATTCTTTAAAGAAACCTTGCTCTGTTCGGCCAAAGACCAAATATATTGGCTGATTCTTCCTGCAGCCTTCTACGCCGACAGCAATTATCTGGACAGCGACTGGGTGCTTCTACAAGCCGACAACGGAAACATCAGCGTGAACGACAACAATAGCACCATCCAAAGCAAATTCGCCGATGTTCTGAACAGCACGGCCACAACAATATTCAAACCGTACGAAAGCAACGGGCAATGGCTGATGAACATTAGCACACCAATCTACCAAAACGGCGAGATATGTGGTTTTGTCTGCAAGCCTTTCAAAATCAGCGATTTCGATTTGTTGGCAAAAAAAGTGGCGGCATACTTCAACGAAGAGGTTATCAAGCATTTGATTAACGAAGAAGGCACAGTCATCTATTCGAGCATCTTCGACAACATAAACAAAAAATTCACCTTGGGCTATAGCGACACAGCCGCCATAAACGCCATGAACGCACAAATTGTCCACGGTGACTACATTAATAATGCGTTTGAGCAAAACGGCGTGCCAATGTGCACGTACTTCACTCCCATCAACGTTGGCCCGGGCTGCAACTGGTCGCTGGCCTTAACGTTCCCCGTAGCAAATGTGGCACGGGCTGCGACTGGCGTACTGCGCACATCGATGATTATCGCAATTGCCGGCCTTCTGATTCTGATTTCTCTTGTTGTGTTCATTACAAATAATCTCACACGCTCAATCAAAAGCACCACCAACGCACTGCACAAACTTGCTGTTGGCGACACCGAGAGCATCGAAGACCTCAACATAAAAACAAATGACGAGCTTGAGGATATGGCGGAATCGCTGAACCAAGTGGTCGATGGAATGCGCAAATCAGAGACATTCGCACTCAGCATTGGCAAGGGCGAATTTGAAACCGATTTCCACACTTTGAGCAGCAAAGACCGCTTAGGCGACGCACTGATTCAGATGCGCGACAGCCTTGTCGAGAGCCAGAAACTGGAAGCCGAACGCAAAAAAGAAGAAGAGCTACGCAACTGGACAACCGAGGGCATCGCCAAATTCGGCGAAATTCTACGCAAAGACCTCGACAACATGAAATCGCTGGGGTACAACATAATGTCAAGCCTTATCGACTACCTGAAAGTGAACCAGGGAGCACTGTTTGTCATAAACGACGACGACGAAAACGACATCTACTATTCGATGGTAACGGCCATTGCCTACGGCCGCGACAAATACATGAAAAAAGATATCCGTGTAGGTGAAGGTCTTGTGGGACGCTGCATATACGAGAAGAAAACAATATACCTGACCGAAGTACCCGAAAATTATGTAAAAATCACTTCGGGACTTGGAACCGCAAATCCGCAATGCATCCTGATCGTGCCCTGCATCCTCAACGATGAGATGTTTGGCGTGATTGAGATTGCATCGTTCAACGAGTTGAAACCTTACGAGATAGAATTTGTCGAAAAACTTGGCGAGAGCATTGCTTCGACTGTTTCGAGTGTAAAAGTTACCGAAAAGACTTCAAAACTTTTAAAAGCCAGCCAGTTACAACGCGAAGACCTGACATCACAGGAAGAAGAGTTGCGCCAAAATCTCGAGGAGATGCAAGCCACTCAAGAAGATTTGCGTCGTCAAATGGAGGAGAACACCACCATGCGCGAGGAACTTGCCAAAGAACAGGTTCTGATGGATTCGCTCATGGACAACGTTAATGATTACATATATTTTAAAGACTTGGATGGCAAATTCATACGCACATCTAAATCATACTTGCATTTGGTTAAGGCAAACTCATACGAAGAAGTGATTGGTAAGAGCGATTTCGATTTCTGTGCCAATCAAGATGATGCCCAACGCTTTTATAGCGACGAGCAACAGATTATTAAATCTAAAAAACCAATATTGAACCAAATCCAGAAAGAGCACCGTTTGGATACAATAATCTACACTTCAACATCGAAATACCCGTTGTTTGACAGCGATGGAAATGTTGTTGGCACCTTCGGCCTAACAACAGATGTTACAAATGCGATTATGGCCAGTCGTCAAGAAAACTAAATAAAAGGTTAAAGCCTGTAAATATTGTTGACAGCACCTCACAAAGGCCATGACCAATCTGAAAGACATTAAAGCCATTGCCTTCGATGCCGATGACACCCTTTGGGATAACGAAACCTTCTTTCTTGAGGTTGAGGAAGGTATGTGCGAGATTCTGTCGGATTTTGGCGATGCACAAACCATATCAAAAAGCCTTTTCGAAACCGAAATGGCCAATATGGAAGACTATGGTTACGGAGCTATGGCCTTTACACTGTCACTGGTAGAGAATGCCATAAAAGTGAGCCACGGCAAAGTGACGGCCAGTCAAATACACCGGATTATTGAACTTGGCCGCTCACTGCTGCGCCTCAGCGCCACGCCACTCGAAGGGGTAGAATACACTCTTCAGATGCTCAAAAACACGGGGCACTACAAGCTGGTTGTGTTTACAAAAGGCGAGCTGCTCACCCAAGAGAACAAACTCAAACGGTCGGGGCTCCTGCCCTACTTCGACCATGTGGTGATTGTAAGCGACAAACAAGAGCAGCAATACACCGATTTGTGTAAAACATTGGACATTAAACCCGAAGAATTGCTAATGGTTGGAAATTCTCTCAAATCGGACATACTACCCGCACTGAACATCGGAGCCTGGGCTGTACACATCCCCTACGAGGTCATGTGGCAACATGAGGTGATTGATGATTTCGAGCACAGCCGTCTCTTTCAACTCAACCAATTCTCCGAATTGCAAAAGTTACTGACAATCTAAACATATATATAACAGCAAATCACTCAATATCACAGCAAACTAAAAACCCCGAAAAGCAGTGCCTTTCGGGGTTTTCTATTGAATTTCACTCATTCAATCCTTCAATCCTTCACTCATTGATTAAACCCAACGCAAGAGTGGAACATCCTGACGGTGCGGCAGGTCGACGTTCTTGGCGAACAGACGCACGCCGTAGTCGTATGAGCCTGGATGGTCGAGTTTGAAGTCGATTTCGAAGAAGGCCATCGAGTCAACGTGCTTGTTGAGTTTCAGTTCCTTGCGGTCGAGCAGTTTGGTGCAGTCCTGGTCCATAATAACCATCTCCACTCCTACGTCGTCGATGTCAAGGTTCTTGATGTCAACAATCACCTCACCGTGATAGTTCTGGCCTGCCTTGAACTCTGTCTTAAGGGTGCTCGGGAAGTCAACCGAGACAACCTCAATCTTATCCCAGTTCTCGTAGATTTTGTTCTTCCAGCGCGACAGGTCGCGGGCAACTTTGAAGTTGTCGGCAATGACCTTGCTGCTGCGCTTGTAGAGCGGTGAGTAATACTTGTTGATGTAGTCGTCGAGCATACGCTTTGTTGTGAAGTGCGGTGCGATGCCTGCGATCGAACGCTTGATGTACTGAACCCACTCGGTCGGAATGCCGAAGTTGTTGCGCTGATAGAAGAGCGGGATAATCTCATTCTCAAGGATGCTGTAGATTGTGGCGGCATCCAGTTCGTTCTGGAACTGTTGGTTTTGATAGGTCTGCTCCTGTGGAAGCGCCCAGCCAGCCTTCTCTTTGTAGCCTTCAACCCACCAGCCGTCGAGCACGCTGAAGTTCAGCACGCCGTTCATTTCGGCTTTCTGACCGCTGGTACCGCTGGCTTCCAACGGACGTGTCGGGTTGTTCAACCAAACATCGACACCGCGAACCAGACGTTTTGCAAGGTCCATATCGTAGTTCTCAAGGAACAGAATCTTGCCCACAAACTCAGGACGGCGCGAAATCTCAACAATATTCTTAATCAAATCCTGACCTGCCTTGTCGTGCGGGTGAGCCTTACCTGCGAACAGGAATTGAACTGGGCACGACGGATTGTTCACAATTTTTGCCAGACGGTCGATGTCGCTGAAGAGCAAGTGAGCGCGTTTATAAGTTGCAAAGCGGCGTGCGAAGCCGATTGTCAGAGTGTGCTCATTAAGTCTGCTCAAAGTCTCAACCACATATTTCGGGCTTTCGTGACGCATAATCGAACTCTTCTCGAAACGTGCCTTCACGTAGTCAATCAACTTCTTACGCAGTTGGTTGCGCAAATCCCAGATGACGCTGTCCTGAACGTCGAAAATCTTCTCCCAATATTTGGTGTTCGACTGGTCTTGCATAAAGCCGTCGCCGAATGTGCTCTCATACAGACGGCGCCACTCTTTGGCAGCCCACGTCGGCATATGAACGCCGTTGGTTACATAATTGATATACAACTCGTTGGTCGAGAAACCAGGCCACATATACTTAAACATATCCTTTGTCACATCGCCGTGCAGCATCGAAACGCCGTTCATCTCCTGCGAAGTGCGGGTTGCCAGAACGCTCATCGAGAACTTACCGTCGGGTGCAAGGCCAAGGTTCATAAATGTGTCCCAATCAATCTTCAGTCGCTCTGGAATCGGACGCAGATAGGTGCGAATCAGATTCTGGTCGAAAGCGTCGTGGCCAGCGGGAACAGGTGTGTGTGTGGTGAACAGCGACGATGCGCGGACAGCCTCAAGAGCCTCGTTGAAAGTCAAATTCTCGTGCTGAACATAATCCGACAGACGCTCAACGTTAATCATTGCGGCGTGTCCCTCGTTGCAGTGGAACACATTCGGCTTAATGTTCATCGCCTTCAGGGCGCGAATACCACCAAGGCCGAGCAGCATCTCCTGTTTCAAACGGTTCTCCCAGTCGCCGCCGTAGAGTTGCTGCGTGATTGCGCGGTCCTCTGCGCTGTTGTCGGGGTCTTCAGTATCAAGCAGATACAAAGGCACACGACCAACCTGCACTTTCCAGATGCGGGCTTTCACCATACGTCCTGGCAGGTTGAGCGAAATGGTCAGTTGACGTTTGAACTCGTCGAGAACGGCAGAAATCGGCAGATTGTCCATATTCTGCGGAACCAGACTTGCCTGCTGCTCGCCCGAAACTGTCAGTTCTTGAGTGAAATATCCGTATTTGTAAAGGAATCCGACGCCAACCATCGGCATATTCGAGTCGCTGGCCTCTTTCAGGTAGTCGCCAGCCAGAATGCCCAGACCGCCCGAGAAAATCTTCAGGTTGTCGGTCAGGCCGTACTCCATACTGAAGTAGCCCACCAGCGGCATATCCTTGCGCGGTGCCACGCTCATATATTCTGCGAAATTCTTCGACACACGGTCGAATTTGGCCAGGAACGCTGTGTCTTTCTCAAGTTCGGCCAGACGGGCGGTTGAAACAACTTTCAGCAGGGCGATTGGGTTCTTCTCAACCTTTGCCCATAGTTCGGGGTCGATGTATTTGAACATCTCAATTGCCTCGTAATTCCAGCACCACCACAGGTTATTTGCCAGATTATCCAGATTTTTCAGCCTTTCAGGAAGGTCTGAATGGATAATCATCTTCTTCCAAATTGGTTCGTTACTCATAAGTTTTTGACTATTATTAAAATTATTGTTCGTATGCATTATTTGGTCGTCGACGCGTGCGAGCGACAGTGTGAGCGCCTTGCTGTATGCTTCGGCGTAGTAGTGGAACAAATTGTCCCAACTGATTTCGCTAGCCTGCTCTTTGGCGCGCTTGCGCAGTTTGGCGCGGTCGGCGGGCGACATCTTGTAAACGCGGTTGATGACATTCACCAGTTCGTCAACCACATCCCAGTAGTTGTCTTCAGTGCGTGTCACAACCTCAATGCCGTCCTGTATTCCGCTGGTCTTTTTCAGCATCCACTGGCCGAATCCCGCAAGGCTTGTGGTCACTGTGGGCACGCCAACAGCGATGCTCTCAAGCGGTGTGTAGCCCCACGGCTCGTAGTACGACGGGAAGGCCGTCAAATCGAAGCCGCTCAACAGGTTGTAGTACGACATATTGAAGATGCCGTCGTTGCCGTTCAGATAGACAGGAACCAGCACCACATTCACCTGCTGCCCCTGATTATTAGTCAGTTGCAACTGATGGGTTTTGTCCATCACGGGGTCGTAGTAGTCGGGGTTGAGCGAGTGTGTTGTGATGCGCTCGTCGGGTATGCGGACATTGCTGTCGGCCAGACGGTCTTGCAGGCATTTGCGCGGGCCGTAGTTGAAGTTCGGCACCAGAATGAAACCGACAATGTTGTGCTTGTAACCGCCCTGCTGGTTCAGTTTGCCAAGAGCGTCAATAAAGATGTCGATGCCCTTGTTTTTGAACTCGTAGCGGCCTGAGATTGCCACAAACAGAGTCTCATCGTCGCACTTGTTGCCTGTCAGCGCCTCCGTAACCTCGGCAAGTTTCTTGCGGGCTTCTTTGGTCACATTGTCGTCCATATGCGGCAAGTGATTGAGTGCGAATCCGTTAGGTGTAACTGCATCGGGTTCGTTGTTCAAGAGCACCTTGCACTCGTTGGCCGTCACCTTGCTCACCGTTGTATAGACCGATGCCACCTGAGCGGCGGTCTTTTCGAGTGAGTGTTTGGCCATCACGCCAAGTTCGCGTGCGCGGATGTCGGGGTCGAACGAGCCCAGGCTCTTGTAGAGCGGGAATCCGTTGCCCGCAACCGAGCGGCCCAGCACTGTAGCGTGTGTGGTGAACACGGTTGCCACCTTCGGGCAGGCGCGGTCGAGATAGAGAACGCCCGAGCCAGTCTGCCACTCGTGGAACTGTGCAACCACTGGCGCATCAGGCAGATAGAAGTTTTTGTAACTCTCCACCACCTTGCCTGCCGCATAGCCGAACAGCACCGACTCAATATACTCCCACTCGCCTGTGATGGAATCGAGTTTGTAGGTCTCCCACCACGAAGCCAGCAGTTTGTCTTTCAGCGGAATAAATACTGTATAATCGACCAGCACCGCCAGCGGCTTGTGAGCCACATTCCAGCGGCCAATCTTTATGCGCAGGCCTTCTTTCTCAGCCGTCTCCTTCCATTCGGGAAACAGGCTCTTGTCCTCAGTGAACTCTGAATTGCCCTCTTCCCTAACCAAATCGGGGCCGATGAACATAATGTTGTCGCCGTAAGCGGCATATTCGTTCGGCATTTTCGAAGTTATCACAGTGTGGATTCCGCCCACCTTGTTGCAAACTTCCCAACTAGTTTCAAATAAGAATGCTGGCTTAATTAAATCGCTCATTTACTTCAAATTAATAATCACGATAATTTATTCAGCCTATGCCTTTTTGGCTTTCGATTTCAGTTTCTTGATTTCAGCCTTCTGCTCAAGCACCATATCCTGCAGTTTCTCAACGTCGCGGCAGGTTCTGATTTCTGCGTCGGGCAGAGCCTTGTTCACGCGCAACGAGAAGTCTGTCAGCACGTTCATATAGTTGATGAAAGCGTCGTACGGTGTCTTGTAGGGGTTGAAATATGCGTGCACCTCGCCGTCGCTGAACCATTTTGTCGACATATAGTAGAAATGGTCGCTCGTCTGCAGGTACTCCCAGTCTTGCAGAATCTGCGGGTCCTTCACCTGAGCAACCTTGTCGGTCAGGGCGTAGAGTTTGCTGAACGCCTCGTTCTGCATATTGTTGCCCAGCCAGGCTGTGATGTCGCGCTCCTCGTCGGCCCACGAGATTGGGTAAGGAACATTGATGGCGGCCACAGGCTGCACGTTCTTGATGATTGACGACGGTGTGGCAAAGCGGAAATCGGTCTGATTCAGCACTGCATCGGGCAGATGCTCAAGGAATTGGAAGATTCCTGTCTCCTTCTCCTGATGCTCGCCGAATGTCTCGTAGTCCATAAACAAGTTGACAATCTCCTCCTTGTCGGGAACCTCGTTCAGACGGGCAGCGTAAGAGTCTGCTGTCCAGTGCTTTGCGCAGAAACGGAACGAAATGTCGTCGCTCAATGTATAGTTACGCAACAGAAGTTTCAGTTGCGGCTCTTTTGCGTTGTAATACAAGAAGTTAGGCGATTTCCAACCCAGAATGTGCTTGGCGCCCTCGGTGAGCATTCCCTTGTAGCCCATCTTGTAAACGGCGGCGCCAACCTCGTCAGAGTAAATCAACTCGGTGTTGCGGAACACTTTCGGCTTCTGACCGAAAAGTTTCTCAATCTTTGCTGAATGGTCCTTCACCTGCTTCTTCATCACGTCGATGTTGGCCTGCGAAGCCAGCGAGTGCGAATAAGTCTCGGCAAGGAATTCAACCTGCCCTGTCTTGGCCAGGCGTTGGAAACTCTCAATCACCTCAGGCGCGTAGAGTTCGAATTGGTCGAGCGCGATGCCCGTGATTGAGAAAGTAACCTTAAAGTTGCGTCCGTGCTTCTCTATCAGTTTGAGCAACAATTCGTTGGTTGGCAGATAGCAGTTGCGTGCCACCTTTTGCAGAATCGACTCATTAAGATAGTCATCGTAGTAATAATGGTCGCTGCCGATATCGAAGAATGAATATTTGCGGAAGCGGAATGGTTGATGAACCTGAAAATAAAGACATAAATGCTTCATAGTTCCAAATTTTATAAGGTTACTGATTTAATACTGATTTATAAACGTTGTAAACGTGTTTTGCCGACTCTTCCCAGCGCAGGCTGTTGGCCTCTTTCAAGCCGTTCTCGCCAATGGTTTGGGCAAGAGCGGGATAGTTGAGCAGAGCGTAAATGGCGTTGGCCATCTTGTCGATGTCCCAGAAGTCAATCTTGATGGCGTGCTTCAGAATCTCGCTCACACCCGACTGCTTCGAGATGATGACAGGAACGCCCGACTGCATCGCCTCGAGCGGCGAAATGCCGAATGGCTCCGAAACCGATGGCATAATGTAGACGTCGCTGTATTTGAACATACGGAACACTGCGTCGCCGCGCAGGAAGCCCGTGAAGTGGAACTTGTCCATAATGCCCAGACTTGCGGCGCGCTCAATCATCTTGTTCATCATATCGCCGCTGCCAGCCATCACAAAACGCACGTTGTCCATCTTCTTGAGCACCTTGTAGGCGGCCTCAATGAAGAACTCGGGACCCTTCTGCATTGTGATTCGGCCCAGGAACGTCACCACCTTCTCGTCGAAGCCGCGTTTCTCGCGGTCGATGGCTTTCAGGTTGGGCTCCACGGCGTTGTAAACGGTCACCACCTTGTCGGGTGATTGGCCGTATTTGTTGATAACGATGTCGCGCGTCAGGTTGCTGACGGTGATGGCCTTGTCGGCTGCGTCGAGACCTGCTTTCTCAATGTTGTAAACGGCAGGATTCACGCGGCCGCCGCTACGGTCGAAGTCGGTGGCGTGAACGTGCACAACAAGCGGCTTGCCCGACACACGCTTTGCGGCCATTCCTGCGGGATAAGCCAGCCAGTCGTGGGCGTGAATGATGTCGAAGTCGTACATTGTGGCAATCTGCTCGGCAATCAGGCTGTAGTAGTAGATTTCGGTGAACAGGTTGTCGCCGTATTTTCCAGTGAACGGAATGCAGCCCGACTCTCCCACCTCAACAATGTGCTTGCCGTAGTAACGTTTGTTGTTTCTCAACGCGAAGTACTCCTCAGGCGTTGAGTACGGAACCAGATTCGAGCCCACCTCAATGTACTGAAGGTTCTTGACTTGTCCCGAATAACTCTCTGATTTTGTGACTCTCAGCGGAATGTTTCCCGCACCCACGAGTTTGATGGCCTCTTGGTCCTCGTCGCCGTAAGCCTTTGGCACGACGAAAATAACCTCAAGGTCGTCAATCTTCGACATACCTTTGGTCAGGCCGTAGCAAGCGGTGCCCAAACCTCCAGAAATGTGCGGCGGAAACTCCCACCCAAACATTAAGACTTTCATTATCAGTTATTTTTATTGTTCTTTATTTCTTTTTCGATGCCTTTGCGGCGGCTTTCGGTTCGGCCTTTTTGGCGGTCTTCGCCGATGCTTTCTTTGCTTCAGTCTTCACTGCTTTTTTAGGTTCGGCTTTCGCCGATGCCTTCTTTGTCTCAGCCTTTGCGGCGGCCTTCTTCGGCTCCGCCTTCTTCACTTCTTTTTTGGCTGCGGCCTTCTTTGGTTCGGCTTTTACCGATGCCTTCTTCGCTGCGGCTTTTTTCGGCTCTGCCTTTGCCTTCGGCTCTGATTTCTTCGGCTCTTTCTTTGCTGCCGCTTTCTTGGCGGGTTTGGCCTCAACAGCGGTCTCGCCTGCGAAAGTGTTCGACAGTTTTTTCATATAAAGCAGTGCCGCGAAACTCAATGCGAACGAAATGGCGCCCTTTCCGTGATACGGTGGGTCACCGTGATACATCTCTGATATACAACTGATTCCAGCCGTTCTCATCTCGGGCTCGAAGGTCTCAAGAAACTTGTTGACCAGCGATTCAATCATACGCGGTTGGATTTTTGCCAGCGCGTCGATGTAGGCGGCGTAGAGCCACGGCCAAACCGAGCCGTTGAAGGCTGCGTTCTCGCGCTGCTCTTCGGTGCCACGGTAGTGCGACACGTAGCGCGGGTCATCAGGTGTGAGCGAGCGGATGCCGTAGGCGGTCATCAGTTGCTCCTCAACCACACGCAGAACGGCTTTAATCTGATGCTTGTCGAGCATTGTGTAGTCAACGGCGCAAGCCAGCAATTGGTTCGGACGGACTTGTGTGTTTGCATAGTCGTATGTCACATAGTCAGCCAGATAGCCGCGCTCATCGTTCCAGAATGTGGCAACAAAACTGCCCTTCACTTTCTCGGCCAGTTCAGCCCATTTCTTGCCAAAGGTCTTGTCGCCTTTGCTCTTGTCGAGAACGTACATTATTGCGTTATACCACAATGCGTTGGTCTCAACAGCATAGCCGTTGCGCGGCATCACGGGGCGGCCGTGGATGGTTGCGTTCATCCAAGTGTTGGCCACTGCGTCCGATGTGTTGTAAACCATACCGTTCTCGTCGATGCGGAAACTGATTTTGTGCTCCAGATAAAGGTTCATCACCTTCTTAACGTCCTTTCCGAATTCCTTCCAGACGTCGTACTGCGGATATTGCTTGTCAATCTGCTGAATGCACCAAACGAGCCACAACGGCACGTCGGAACGGCAGTCGGCGTAATCGTCAAGGTTGGTGCTTCCGCTTGCCAAAGTATTGGTTATCTGACTTATGAGCGTTGAGAGAACGCTCTTGTAAATCATCGGTGTCTCGTTCTTGTAGAGCAGGTTGGGCAGAGCGATGAGCGCGTCGCGGGTGCGAGCGGGATACCACGGATAACCAGCCAGAATGCGGGTTTCCTTGCCTTCGTTCAAGAACAACTGAGCGGCACCGTTAATCAGGCAGTTCTCGAAACTGTTGCGCGGTGTGCGGTCGCTCACCTCGTCGTCGAACTTCTTCTTCAGCGTGTTGGTCTTAATCTCGCTCAATCCAGCCGAGACAATGATGCTCTCGCCCTTCTTGATTGGCGCCTCAAAATATCCAGGCACGAACAAATCCTCTTTGAAATCGTAGCCGCGCTTCTGCTCCAGAATGTACTCAATGTTGTAGTACCAGTCTGGTGCCGACACAAACTCGCACTTCTTCGAAGTTTGGATGTAAAGGTCGGGATAGCCCTGATACATACACGATGAGATGCCGTTGTCAACCATCTTCACCTTGGTGTTGGCGTCAAGGTTGGCCTTGCTCAGCGCGTGAATGTTGCGGAAGGCAAGGAACGGTTTGAAACGGATTTTGGTCTCGCTGTGAGCGTCGAGCAGAGTGTAGCGGACAAGAATCCGCGGCTCACTCTTGACCAGGATTTTCTCCTTTTTCAGAACCACGCCGCCAACACCGTAGATGAGCGTCGGTATGGGGTTGGTATAGAATTCGGTAACATACTTGTGGCCTTTTGGCTCGTAGTTGTCACCCTCATATTTATGCAAAGCCAGATTGAACTCGCGCTCGTGCTGAATGATTGTCTCATCGAGCGACGAGAGCAGCACGTGGCGTCCGCCATCGACCTGCGGCAGCGGGCACACCAGCAATCCGTGATATTTACGGTTGTTGCAGCCAATCAGCGTTGTGAGCGAATACGAGCCCGCGCGGTTGGTGCGCAACACCTCTTTTGTCAAGGAATTCTCAAGATTTACAAGTTCTGTTTTGTCAAACTCCAAATATCCCATTGCTTTATTTTTTATAGAATTACAATTATTTCGTTGAATCCAGTTTCTAACACTTAAAAGAATTTCGTTTTCACCTTAAAAGTATTACACACTTTTCCCAGAAAAGTTTCGCAAAGTTACGTATTTATTTGCTAAAGCGGTTACAGAAAACCAATTTTTAAAAACTGATAATCGTCAGTTGCAAAACCGCCCCACTATTATGAGTTAACGTTTGCATAGGGGTATGCGTAGATTACGTATTGTGCTGTGTTCGGTGGCGGTTATAAAATAAAGTGGTGAATATTTCTTCACCCCAAGCAATTTTTTATTCATTTTTTGTAGAGACGCGCCATGGCACGTCTCTACATAATATCATTCATTAATCATTACCCGTTTTGCCACGTTCCCTACTCTTACAATGTAAAGGCCAGCGGTGTTGACGGGTATTTCTGCACGGACGCGATTAATCGCGTCCCTACAAATCATTCTGCCCATTGCATCGTAAACGCGGATTTCGTCGGTGGCGTTCTCAACCACAATAACATTGTTGCAGGTGTAGATGCTAATGGCATTTGCGGCCGATTCGGCAACGGCGGTACCTTTCTCTGGTGTTGTGGCAATCTTGGTGCCTGCAGCCGTGCGTGTGTCGGTTGTGCCGCAGCCGTGCTCACACATAGCCGTCTCGGTGCCATCGGTTTCGGTGGTGGCGTTGTTGTCAAACTTGTAGGTTTTGAAATCGTGCCCTAAAGCAGGAATCTCTTCCTGTGCTACCAAAACCACATTGCAGACTTCACAGTGCTTGCCTTCGGTTTTGCCTGCTGCGGTGCAGGTTGCAGCCACAGCGGCATCCGTAACTTCTTTATGGCCGGTGGCGGGGATTTCTTCAGTTGTCTGCTGTGTTGCAAAACCTTCATCCGTAAACTCTGCCGTGAAAGTTCTTGTGCCAATGGCTTCGCAAGTGGCGGCCACAGTTACCGTTGAAGTTGCATCGGCGGTTTCCGTAACAACATGTTCACTGTCGTTTGTACAAATCTTTGTGGCAGTGCAAGTTGAGTTGCCTTCTCCCCACTCGTATGTTGGTGTGCCGTAGTTGTGGCCTATAGCGGGAATAACTTCAGTTGTCTGCTGTGCAGCAAAATATTCATCCGCAAACTCTGCCGTGAAAGTTCTTGTGCCAACTTCTTCACATGTGGCCGCTACAGTTACGGCTGAAGTTGCATCGGCAGTTTCCGTAACCACATGCTCATTATCATTTACACAAACCATTGTAGCTGTGCAAGTTGTGTCACCTTCACCCCACTCGTATGTTGGTGTGCCGTAGTTATGGCCAAGAGCAGGTATTTCTTCTTGAGCCACTAAAATTGCACCGCATTCGGAGCAACGTTTACCTTCGGTCAGGCCTGTTTCTGTGCAAGTTGCTGCAACATATGCAGCATTAATCTCTTCTGCGTGTGCTTCAAATGTTGCTGTATATGTTTTATCTTCTATTGCACTGAAAGTTCTAACGTTGTTTGTGCTGTTATCTTCCCATTTCACATGATAGCCTTCATTTGGTGTGGCTGTCAGTGTTATTTGCGCATTGTTTAAGTACCATATAGAGCCGTCTGTCGCTTTTACAGAATAGCCGGTAGCCTTCGCAATCCCGTGCTCTGTATTATTAATATTCAGTTTTATTACCTTACACCCCCATCTTACTGATACGTTACTACCATAATCCCATCTTGTGTCCCATCCCGTTGGCTTTGATGCAGCTTGGCAATATAAATAAGTTGTATTCTTGCAACCATAAAACGCTTTTTCTCCAATGCTGGTAACTGTATTAGGAATGATTATATAAGCTAGGTTGCCATAAGAAAAAGCGTATTTACCGATGCCTGTAACTGTTTCGGGAATTATTAAATTCGTAACCTTTTCCCCATTTATGAATAGATTTTCTGCAAAGTATAAAGGATTTGCAAAATTACTGCCAAAAGATATTCTGCACAAACTTTCAATGCTTGCAAAATCAGCTTTCGTTAGTTTGTTACATCTATCGAACGCATTGATGCCAATGCTCATAACAGTATTGGATATGGTTGCCGATGCTAGTTCAAGGCATTCAGAGAAAGCATAATCGCCTATGTTCGTTACAGAATTGCCAATGGTAACTGAAGTCAGTTTGCTGCAACCACTGAACGCATAGTCACCAATATTCGTTACAGAATTGCCAATGGTAACCGAAGTTAAACCACATCTTTCGAACGCATAGTCACCAATGCTTGTAACTGAATTTGGAATGGTTACAAAAGTTAGTTTGCTACAATTTTGAAACGCATTGTTACCAATGCTCGCAACCGAATTAGGAATGGTTACCGAAGTCAAGACGTAGCATCTTTGAAACGCCCAATCACCAATACTTGTAACCGAATTGCCAATGGTAACCGAAGTCAGTTTGCCGCATTGTTCGAACGCATTATTTGCTACAATTTTACATTTGCTGTTAATTATACAAGATGTTATTTGATATGATGACGCATACATTAGAGCATAATATGGATTATCATTGTTGGTTAAGTACACGGCATTGTCATAACTACTGAGTAAATTGTTACAACTAAAAAACGCAGAATGGGCAATATTTGTTACTGATTCAGGAATGACAATAGATGTTAGACCACTACAGTTTTCGAATGTCTTGTCGCCGATGCTTGTTACAGATTCAGGAATGGTTATAGAAGTCAAACTGCTACAATTCTGAAATGCACCGCGACCGATGCTTGTAACCGAGTTAGGAATGTTTATTGACGTCAAGCCTTTGCAGTTTTCGAATGCATAAATATCAATACTGTTAACTGATTCTGGAATGGTGTATGTACCATTTTTCCCTGTCGGAAAGCATATTAATGTTGTTTTATTATAGTTGAATAGAACACCATCTTCCGATGTGTATTTTGTGTTTCCATTCTCCACACTTATGTTTGTTAATTTATCGCAAAAAAGGAACGCATAGTCACCAATACTTATAACGGATTGCGGAATTGTTATTGACGTCAGGCCACTACAACCGAAGAACGCACTATTTCCAATGCTTGTAACCGTATATGGTGTGCCATTATATTCAACTGATGAAGGAATTGATAATTCATTAGTTGGTGCTGTTGAGCCTTTTTCAACTGAAACATTGGTGGTGCCTTCAATAACAGTGTATTTCAGATTATCAACTTCAAAAGTTGTGGCTGCTGCCCATGCCTGGGTGGCAAGCATTGCGGCAAAACATAAAACCAAAATGCGTTTCATATTAAAATTATTTTGTTGAATGTTAATATTTTATCATTGTATACGGTAGAGACGTGCCAGGGCGCGTTTCTACAATGTGTACGTTATTTTTTTTCAAAATCTTTCAAAGATAGAAATGTTCGGCATGAAATGAAAATGTTTTATCGGTATTTATCATATATAGGTGTCCCATACTACGTTTTTTCAGTCGTCAAGATGACTTTGGACTGTTGTGAAAAAAATTTTTCACCTACCCTATTTTTTCTCTTGCCAAACAAAAAAACCGCCTTACATTTGCATACCGACCGTTCAGTATTTGGCGGTCGAAATAAACCCTTGATTATGAACGACACAAGAGATTTCATTATCGACGAAGCCTACAAACTTTTTCTGCAGCAGAGTTACGAGGCGGTTTCGATAAGCACCATTAGCGAGGCCATTGGGCTGACAAAAGGTGCGCTCTATCACCATTTCACGAACAAGGAAGATTTGTTCAAGGCGGTGATTGACAAGCATTTCCCACATTTTGTGGATAAGTCGGAGCTCGAGGCGCAAACGCTTAAGGAGCAGATTGAAATGAGCGTGGCCTACGGCGAGAAAATCTTGCGGAGCCTCAACCCGCAGGGAATGAAGTTCGACCCCGTAAGTTTCATCGGGCTAATGAGCGACGCTTTCCGCCATTATCCTGAATTCGACAAACGGAAAATCGAGGAAATCGACGAATGCACGAAAATGATTAAGAACGTGGTGATTAAGGCCATTGCGAGCGGCGAGATTCGCGGCGACATCGACACAACAGTGATTGCCAAGCAGATTGTATCGACAAGCATCGGCACAGCGATTGAGATTATGCACAACTACAGCATTGAGGAGACGGTGAACACTATGCGCGCCGAACTGCAACAGTTGTACGCTCTTTTGAAATTATGACACTTTTTTTAAAAACGAACAAAGATACCGAACGTTCAGTTAATAGTTAGGAATTAGGAGTTAGAAGTTAGGAATTAGGAGTTGAATTAATAATTAACAATGAACAATGTGGTTGGAAGGCATAGGTGGTGTTAGGTGTTAGGTGTTAGGTGTTGGGTTTTGGATTTGTAGGGACGTGGCGTGCCGCATCCTAAATCGAAAAACCTGTGACAATCAGTGTGTTCAGTGTAATCTGTGCGAAAAATCAAAAATTCACCAATCAAAATCAGAAATCATAATTCACAAATCATAAATAAACAAAACAAAATGAAAGTTAGGATTTTAGCATCGGCACTTGCGCTTGCGCTGCTTGCAGGCTGTGCCAACAAAAACGAGAAAGCGGTAGAGTCCGCGCCTATCAAGGTTACAACGGCAACGGTGGTAAATCAGTCGGTTGTGCAGAAATTGAATTTCAGCGGCACGGTGGAGGCTGGGCAGACAATTCCGCTCACCTTTGAAATGACAGGAACGGTGCAGAAAGTGCTGGTTGAGGCTGGCGACGCCGTGAGCGCGGGCCAACTGCTGGCCACCATCGACAAAACCGACGCGCGGAATATGTACGAAATGACGCTGGCCAAGCAAAAACAGGCGCAGGACGCTTACGACCGCTTGAAATCGGTTTACGAGAAGGGCAGCCTTCCCGAGGTGAAGTGGATTGAAATGCAGACCAATCTGGAGCAGGCCAACTCGTCGCTGAAGATTGCCGAGAACAATCTGAAAAAGTGCGAGTTGAAATCGCCCGTGAGCGGCATTGTCGGCCGCCGCAACGTGGAGCCAGGAATGTCGGCGCTGTCAATCACTGGCGCACCCATCGAAATTGTTGATTTAAAAACGGTTAACATCAAAATATCGATTCCCGAAAAGGAGATTGGCAAACTGAAGAAGGGCGCCGAGGCAACCTTTACGGTGGGCGCGCTCGGCGGCAAGGAGTTCGACGGCGAAGTTACCAACATCAGCCCTGTGGCCGACCGCTTGTCGCGAACCTATGAGGCTAAAATTCAGGTGAATAATCGCGGCGGCGAACTCAAGCCTGGTATGGTTTGCGACGTGCGCATCGACATTGCCGACAACCAAAAACGGCTGCTCGTGCCCTACCTCTGCGTGACGCGGGACAACGAGAATCAGCAATATGTGTATATGATTGATAAAAAGGTAAATACGGCACAGAAACGCATCGTGACAACGGGCAACTACTACGACAAGTTTCTGGAAATAACATCGGGCCTGAACGAGGGCGACCTTGTGGTGAAGAACGGAAAGGACAAACTGACCAACAACTGCTTAATTTCCTTCTGATTATGAAAACAACATTCATCGAACACGCAATGCGCAACAACAAGATTGTCATAACCATTGTGCTAACGCTAATGGTTGTGGGCATTGTGGCGCTGAAAAAAATGCCGCGCAACGAATTCCCCGTATTCACTGTGCGTCAGGGAGTTGTGGTGGGAGTTTATCCTGGCGCATCGTCGGAGCAGGTGGCCGAGCAACTGACCACCGCCGTTGAGAACTATACCTTTGGTTTTAAGGAAGTTAAAAAGAGCGGCACCTACTCCTATTCGCGCGAGGGCATAATGTATATGTTTGTGGAACTGACCGCCGACTGCAAAGACGCTGAAAAATTCTGGTCAACCTACAAGCACGGACTGGAACTGCTGAAATCGTCGTTGCCATCGGGCGTGCTGGCGCTCGTGGCCAACTCCGATTTTGGCGACACATCGGCTCTATTAATCTCGCTTTCAAGCGATAACCACACCTACAAAGACCTTGAACTGTGGCTGAAAAAACTGGAGGCCGAGGTGCGCAAGATTCCCGCCACATCGAAGGTGAAAAACGTGGGACTGCAGAAAGAGAAGATTTTTGTGAATGTGGACCCCGATAAACTTAACGAGTACAATATCAAGGCTTTATCGCTGTTGGGCGCGTTCCAGTCGAACGGGCTTGTGGGCTACGCGGGCGACATTGACGACGGCGAGACGCTGCTGAACCTTCATTTTGGCGAGAATTATGAGTCGGAAAAGGACCTTGCCGAGCAGATTGTCTATTCGGACCCCGACGGCAACGTGGTGAGGCTCAAAGATATAGCCACCATTGAGCGCCGCTACGACGACCCCGACAGTTACATCAAGCAGGACGGCCGCAAGACCATTCTGCTGTCGCTCGAAATGCAGAACGGCAACAACATTGTGGAGTACGGCGAGGCGGTGGACAAGGCCATTGAGACGTTCAAGGCGCAACTGCCTGACGGAATTGACGTTGAGAAGATTTCGGAACTGCCGAAATACGTGAAGGAGTCGGTGAACGACTTTATGCGCGAGTTCCTGATTGCCATCATCGCCGTCATCTGCGTGACAATGCTGCTTCTGCCGCTGCGAGTGGCTTCAGTGGCGGGCATCACGGTGCCAATATCGGTGCTGATAACGCTGGCGGTGCTCTACTTCTTCGGCATCGAACTCGAAATGGTGTCGCTGGCGTCGCTGATTCTGGTTCTGGGAATGATTGTCGATAACTCTATTGTGGTGATTGACAACCACGTAGAAATGATTGACCACGGTTTGTCGCCGTGGCACTCGGCCATCAAGAGCGCCAAGGAATTGAGCGGCTCGGTGATTGTGGCCACCATCGCCATCATCTGCGTTTATGCGCCGCTGGCGTTTATGGTTCCTGGCTCGGCGGGCGAATTTCTGGAGATTTTCCCGCCCGTGGTTGCCATCGCACTCATCATTTCGGTGATAATTGCCTTAATGTTAGTGCCTTATCTCGATTTTGTATTCATCAAGAAAGGCCTGAAAAACCGCAGCGAGGAGGGCGAAAAGAAGAATCGCCGCTCGTTCCTCGACGTTATGCAGGGCGTTTACGACCGATTGCTCGAACGCGCCTTCAACCATCGTGGGGCGGTGATTATCAGTGCGTTAATCATTGTCGGACTATCGTTCTGGGGATTCACAACCATCGACCAGGCACTGTTCCCGAAGGTTGAGCGCAACCAGTTTGCCGTTGAGGTTTATCTGCCAACGGGCGCGTCGCTTGCGCAGACCGAAGCGGTGGTGGATAGTGTTGAGCAACTGCTACTTAACGACGAGCGCGTGACCAAAGTAACAACGTTCATCGGCACCAGTTCGCCACGATTCCACACCGTTTACGCGCCCAAAATGCCAGCGCCGAACTTCGGGCAACTGCTTGTGAACACTGTCTCGAACCAAGCCACTAAAGACATTGTAAGAGATTATGAATCAACCTATTCGAACCGCTATCCGAACGCATTCGTCAAATGGCGGATTCTGGCAATGCAGTTCACACCGTCGCCAATCGAGATTCGCATCTCATCGGACTCGATTAGCGACATTCATAAGGTTGAGGCTCAGATATTTGACATCATCAACCACACCGAAGGCATCAGTTGGGCGCGCTCCGACTGGGACCAAAAGCAACAGAACATCCGCATCGACGTTGACCGCGACAAAGCCAACCGTCTCGGTATATCGAAAAGCCTGATAGCCACATCGTTAATGGCGGGATTCGGTGGTCTGCCGCTCACCACAATCTGGGAAGGCGACTACCCCATCGACGTGCAGTTGACAATGAAGAACGACGGCGAGACCGAAGGCATTGAAACGCTGGAAAACAAATACATAGCGTCGCCAAAGACGTTTAGCACAGTGCCTCTGCGCTCGATTGCCACGCTGCGGCCCGAATGGAACGAGGGCACCGTGGTGCACCGCAACGGCGTGCCAACGCTCACCATCGCCGTTGACGAGGAGGCGGGCTACGTGGCTTCGAACATTCTGAACGAACTTATGCCGCAAATTGCCGCTTTGGACCTGCCCGTGGGCACGTCAATCAGTTACGGCGGCGACTACGAGGGAACTGAAGAGGTGTTTGTGCCAATGGGTATTGCACTGGGTTTAAGCATTTTACTCATTTTCTTCGTGCTTCTGTTCCAGTTCAAGAAATTCAAAGTGGTGCTGCTCATAATGTCGGGAATGCTAATGACCATTCCTGGCGCCGTAATTGGCTTGAAACTAACGGGTTATCCGTTCAGCATCACGGCGTTTGTGGGCATCACAAGTCTTTGCGGAATGATTGTGCGCAACGGCATCATTCTAATCGACTATGCGCGCGAACTGCGTGACAAAGAGAAACTTATGGTGCGCGAGGCCGCCATTGCAGCAGGCAAGCGCCGTATGCGCCCAATCTTCCTGACGTCGGCTGCGGCCGCAATGGGCGTTGTGCCAATGATTATCAGCCGCTCGCCGCTGTGGGGACCGCTCGGAACGGTCATCTGCTTCGGCCTGCTCGTCTCAATGGTGCTGGCGCTGTTTGTCCTGCCAATTCTGTACGACGTTTCGTACGACGACAAACTGAAGAAACCAGGAATCTGGACCGTGCCTTACAATCAGAAATTCGCCAAATTCACTGTTGTGGCGTTGCTTGTCGGTGCTTCGGCATTAATCGCCAACAGCGCTGAGGCACAGCCGATTACACTCGACTCTTGCATTCGTGCCGCTTTGACCAACAATCAGAAAATAAAGGATTCGGAATATGCAGTCGAGGCCGCCGAACAGCAGAAAAAAGAGGCTTTCACAAAGCATTTTCCAACGGTTAGCGCGAATGTGTTGGCTATGAAATCAGCCAACCCGCTGATGGAGATGGATATGTCGCAGGAAGGTCTGCTCTCGTCGAGCCCCACCTACAACAACCTGATGACTCAGGCTGGGCAAGTTCAGCAACTTCAACAGGCCGCGCAGGCCGGTAATATGGAGGCCATTCAGCAACTGCAACAACTTCAGCAGGCTGGCGTTATCGACCAACTGACAGGAATGCAGAGTATGATGGGCGCAATGGAAGGCTTTATGCCTATCATTCAAGAAGTTGCCGAAAGCAAAATGAACAGTCTCGACTATATGAATACAGCCGCCATTACGGTTGCCCTGCCCATTTACGCCGGCGGGCGAATCAATAACGGCAATAAACTGGCCGCTTTGGGACACGAAGTCAGTCTGTATCAGAAAGATATTGCAGTCAATGACGTGCTGCTGAAAACCGAGCAACTCTTTTGGACATTGCAATCACTTGTCGAAAAAGAGAAGACGGTGATGGACTTCAAAAACCTGCTTGACACGCTCTGCCGCGATGTCAACAACTACATTGAGGCTGGTCTGGCACAGAAAAACGACTTGCTGAAAGTGCAGATGAAACAGAACGAACTTGAGGCAAACCAGCGCAAACTGCATAACGGTATCAACCTGACAAAACGCGCTCTATGTCAACATATTGGCATTGCTTACAACGACAGCATTGAGTTTGAAACAGCCAAATTCGACCGCCTGATTGAAGCAAGCGGCAAAACAACCAGCGAACTTGTCGAGAATCGAAAAGAGTATCAGCTACTTAACAAGAATGTCGAGGCGCAGGAACTGCAAAAGAAGATGATTCGCGGCGAGTATCTGCCGCAGCTGGCCGTGATTGGCGCGGGCTACTGGCTCGATATGATGGACAACCGTTCGACCAACGCACTTGGAATGGTTACTTTAAGTATCCCTATCAGCGACTGGTGGGGCGGCAGCCACAAAATAAAACAGCAAAACTTGAAGATTGAGCAGGCCAGGACACAGTTTAACGACAATGTTGAGTTGCTCGGCCTTCAGATTCAGCAGGCTCAAGACGAACTCGATGTGGCAGGATTCCAAATTTCGGTGTCGGAAAAGGCTGTTGAGCAGGCACAAGACAACCTCAACGACAGCCAGAACAACTATCAGGCGGGCGTTATCGGAATGTCGGACCTGCTTGAGGCACAAGCCACTTTGCAGCAAGCCCAGGACAACCTAACCGAAGCCAACTGCAACTATCAGATTGCCGCAGCAAAGTATCTGGTGGTGACGGGAAATTATAAATGAGACAAAGGTTATAATGAACAAAAACGGGTTCAGAAATGAGCCCGTTTTTTTGTCGTCATCCCATTCAATTAATCAGTCCTTCATCCAACAAAAAAGGCGAACCCTGGAAGATTCGCCTTTTTCAATTATTTTGATATTCAACCAATCAACTTTTCAGTTAATCGGTTATTCAATCCTTATTTTGCAGGTGCCGAAGCAGGAGCCGGAGCAGGCATTGGTCCGAAACCGAAGCCACCACCAAGGGTTGACTTAATCGGGTCGCCCATCTCTGAATTTTCTACATCAGCGTCGTTCAGTTTGAAGAGCATAAACTTGTTGTTCTCTTTGGTGTATGGAGTCCATTCGCCGCCTTGCGGGCCGTTCGGGTCGCTGTATTTTGCAAAGTTGGTCCAAGCGGTCAGCATCTTCTCTGAAAGGTCCCAGTCGCCCTTGGTCCAAGGACGCCAGCAATGTTTGAGTGATTTAAATACAAACCACAGGTCTGACGAGTGGAAAGCGCCTTTCAAGCGTTGAGTAACTTCAGGGTGTGAACCGTCGTCAGGCAGCGGACGGGCAAATTCATAAACATAGCATTTGTTGCCAACGCTGTCGCGGTTTAAGCCAAATGCGGCAATGCCACTTGACATATCGCCCATATCGTCGAGTGTGTAACCCATCATATAAGGAACATCGGCAAGTGTGCCGTCGAGAGCAGCCTCATCGAAACTTTCGCGAGAAACATAGCCATCAACCATCGGCATAGCGGTGATACCGCCAAAGTTGCCAGTTGCATTCGAATAAATTGTGCCAACAGTATGCATTACTTCAGTTTCAGCGGCACGCATCTTGGCCAGTGTGTTGTATCCAGCCCAATCCATAATCACTTTAGTGTTGAATTCAGCACGTTGAAGAGCGTTAAGGTTTTCAGGAGCTTGTGGTGCTTTGTAAGCAGCAATTTTCTTCTCGGCAGGACGATTGCCAAAATTGCCAAAGTTGAAACCTGCAGGCATACGCATACGGCCGCCACCCATACCGCCAAGACCGCCAGCACTCATAATGACAGCCTTGTGGAAGAGTCCGCGTGCAAGCGGCGATTCGCAGATTGTGCGGACACTACCGCCACCAGCACTTTGTCCGAATATCATCACATTGTCGGGGTCGCCACCGAATTGTGCAATGTTTTTCTTAACCCATTTCAAAGATTCGATTTGGTCGAGAATGCCATAGTTGCCCGAAACACCATTTTCGCTTTCAGCCGACAGTTCGGGGTGAGCAAGGAATCCGAATACACCAAGACGATAGTTGATTGTTACAAGAACAACGTCTTTGTTGCCCCATTCCTGACCATCAAATTCGGGTTCTGTGCCAAAACCTTCGCGATAGCCACCACCGTGAATCCAAACAGCAACAGGAAGTTTTGCGTCAACTTTGCCTGAAGCCTTGGTCCAAACGTTCAGATAAAGGCAATCTTCAGAGAAAGGTGCCTCGTCGCCATAGCCCCATTCGGTGTAGTAACCACCTTTATACTGAATGTGTTGGTAACTTGGGTTGGCAAAACGGTCACAAACCTTAACGCCTTCCCAAGGTGTAACAGGTTGTGGTGCCTTCCAGCGCAAATCGCGAATTGGTGCTGCTGCATACGGAATGCCGCGATAAACAAGCACGCCTTCGGTTTCGGTTTTAACACCTTGAACCTGACCGCCCTCAATGGTCAGCACGGGATTTTTTGAGTTGTCGCAGCACGATAGGTTGCAACCGCTGTTGTTGCAGCAACTGACCATTGTCAGCGCCGCAAATCCGAATAGAATTGATTTTCTCATCTCAATTACGTTTAATAGTTGTTAAATATTTATTTGTGAATGGGGCGGGGGCACGTTGCCGAGTCCCCGTCCGGTGATTCATTTCACTTCAAAATCGATTGATTTCAAATCCTTGTCGAGCGACGAGCATCCATACAGAATCTGATATTTGCCCGAGCGTGTCGACAGTTCGTCAATCGAAGCGTCGTAGTATTCAAACGATTCGCCGTTGAGCGTGATAGTTGCCGTAGCAGTCTGACCTGCAGCGATTTGCAGTTTTTGGAATCCTTTGAGCGATTTGATTGGCGCCTCGGGATAATCAAGAGCCTTCACGTAAACCTGAACAATCTCGGCACCGTCGCGTTTGCCAGTGTTAGTGACAGGAACAGTGATAGTTACGCTGCCTTTCTTGTCCATCTCTGTGGCCGACAGTTTGCCCTCGCCGTACTCGAAAGTGGTGTACGACAGGCCGTAGCCGAAGGCGTAGAGCGGCGTGCCAGTGAAGTATTTATATGTGCGGTTCGCCATACTGTAGTCAAGGAAGTCGGGCAGGTCGTTGTTCGAAGCGTAGAACGTTACAGGCAGTTTGCCCGACGGGTTGAAGTCGCCGAAGAGCACCTCGGCCAGAGCCTTTGCGCCGCCCTGACCTGCGTACCAGGCCTGAATGAGTCCGTCGATTTGGTCCTCAATGCTTGCGAACGCAATGCAAGAACCCGAGCAGTTGACATAGACAACAGGCTTGCCAGTCTCGTGCATAGCCTTAATCAGACGCTGCTGAACGGCAGGCAGTTCAATGTCGGCCTTGTCGCCGCCTTCGCCCTCAAGTTGGGCCGAAATACCGCCGATAACAATGATTGCGTCAACATCGGCAGCCATCTTCTTTTCCTCGACAAAATCGGCGTATTTGCGCTCGCAGAAGTCGGCGCGAAGCATTGCAAACGGGCCAGCGCCGCGCTTGTACTCAATGCTGATATTGTAGGTCTGACCAGCCTTCACGTCGAAAGTCTTGTACTCGACGCCACGGCGGCCAAAGCCGAAGCCGAATCCGCCGCGACCCATTCCAGGTTTGGCGTCTTCAACAACCTTGCCGTTCACCTTGAACACATATCCGTTGTCCGACGAAATGGTGTAACTCATCGGGCCGCTGAATGTGGCTTTGTAAGTGCCAGTGATTCTGACAGAAAGACTGTCGGTGCGAATACCCTCGGCAAATCCGTAAGCGCCGAAAGTGCTGAAATTCAATGTAGTGTAATCGCCAGTAACGTCAGGATTGCCCTTCATCTCGCTGTTGTTCCAGAACTCAACTTTCACGCCCTTGCCGTCGTTGAAATCGGGCAGGTGATAGAATGTGTTGTAGTCGTCAGTGAGTTGGCAACCTTTTGAGTATTTGACATTTGCGTTAGGCAGCGCGTTCTTGATACCTTCCAAAAGCGAGTGTGTGTGCTCTTTGGTTGGCGAGCCGCCGTAGTTGCCTTCGAGCAGTTTGGCGTCGTCGGCGTTGGGGCCAACAACCAGCACGCTCTTAATCTCTTTCGAGAGTGGCAGAATGCCGTTGTTCTTCAGCAGAACCATCGACTCGCGTGCGGCCTGAACAGCCAGAGCGTCGTTCGACTCGCTGCTGATAACGTCCTCGCCCAGATTGGCCCACGGCAGCATTTCGGCAGGGTCGAACATACCCAGTTCGAATCGGCCGCGCAGAGTCTTGCGCAAGTGCTTGTCGAGTTCGGCCTCGGTAATCTTGCCTTCGTTAAGTGCTTGAGTCAGAACCATAAACACTTTGCCGCACTCAAGGTCGGTGCCGTTCAGCACGGCGTCAACCGAAGCCGACAGCGGACCGTCGTGGGTGCCGTGTTGGTTCTTGTTGTAGAAGTTGTTGATAGCGTCGCAGTCGGTGAGCACAATGGCGTCGTAGCCCCATTTGTCGCGCAGAATGTTCTGCAGCAGACGGTCGCTAGCGCAGCACGGAACGCCCTCGTAGCGGTTGTAGGCGCACATAAACTCACGCACGTTGGCGTCGGTCACAAGTTTCTTGAAGGCGGGAAGATAGGTTTCCCACAGGTCGCGCATCGACACGCGTGCGTCGTACGAGTGGCGCAACGGCTCGGGACCGCTGTGCACGGCGTAGTGTTTTGCGCAAGCGTGAGTTTTGAAGTAGTGCTTGTCGTTGCCCTGCATTCCCAGCACGGTCTGAACGCCCAGAACGCTAGTCAGATACGGGTCCTCGCCGCAGGTTTCCTGACCACGTCCCCAGCGCGGGTCGCGGAAAATGTTCACGTTGGGGCACCAGAAGGTCAACTCGGGGTTGCCAGGGTAGTAGGTGACGCCCATCGGCACGTTGAAGAGCGACGAATCGCTGTGGTTGGTGCGGTTCCAGTTGGCGCGCGCCTCGTCCGAAACGGTCGAGAAGACGTTGTAGAACAGTTCGGGGCTGAACGAAGCCGCCATACCGATAGGCTGCGGATAAACCGTGTAGCCGTCCTGACGCACGCCGTGGCAAGCCTCGCTCCACCAGTTGTACGACGGGATTCCCAATCGGTCAATCGATATGGATTTGTTCATCATCAAGCCCACTTTCTCCTCGGGTGTGAGAAGTGAGATAAGGTTCTCAACCCGCTTGTCGATAGAGAGTTTCGGGTTTTGGAACGGATATTCGTATTTCTGCCCGCAGGATACGAATGTGACCGCAACGGCGGCCAGTGCTAATGGTTTGAAAAATCTGCTCATTTGCATTTCCTAATTATTATTGTTACTGAAAAATTAATTCCTTAAATGGTCGCTGTGGGTCGTTGGTGAAGAGTTTCACGCTGAATTTCCCGCCCTGTTCGGTTTCGGCTTTCACGTCGATTTTCCGCCCAGGCTTCACCACCGTTCCGCCGCCAATGTTCACCCGCACGCCGTCGGGTTTCTCAACGGCGTGAATCACAAGGTCGGCTTTTCCGTTGTTAGTCAGGCTGATAGTGCCCGATAAGGTGCTCGACAGCCAGCCGCTTTCAAGTTTCCCTTCCGACGGATAGGTGGTCATCTGCGGCGCGGTCGCGCTCTCGTCGATTTTCGCCAGGCAGACAGCCGAAACAGCCACAGGCACTCGTGCCTTCTGTCCGTTGACAATCAGCCAGATAGTATCGTTGAAAGTGCGGAAAAGCGATTTGTCGTCGGGCATTGTGTAGGTGATTGTTATGGCCGATTCGCGTCCAGCCTCAAGCCTGTAAGGGGCCACGGCGCGCAGTTCGGGCGTTGGTGTTGTCTGCACTTCAAGGTTCATCGCTCGGTCCGACGCGTTGGCTATAAACACTTGTTTTTGAGCCATTTTGCCTTGATAGACATAGCCGAAAGGCAGTGTGTTCTTGTTGGCGTAGAGCATATCGGCGAGCGTGTAGAAGTAGCGTTCCTGAATGCTGCGGTCGGCGGGCACCACGTTGGCTTTGGTTGAGAGCGTGCCAAGGCTGCGGCCGTCGGCGGCCATAATCTCAATGGTGCGGTAAGTGTTGCCCACCGCACCCGACGGCGAGTAGGTGACAACCACATCGGTCATCTTGCCAGGCTCAACGGGCGTGCTCACAAAGTCGGCGTTTATGCACGAGCAGCCAGGAATGGCGCGCGAAATGGCAACGCTCTTGTCGGAATTGTTGAGCAGGTGGAACACGTGGCTCACAGGTCCGTCGGCCTCGCTAATGGTGCCGAAATCGTGCTCGTAGGTGTCGAAAACGGGCATAGCGGCATTGTTCTGCGCGTTGGCGCAAACAGCCGTCATAATTAGCCCGCACAAGATTGAAAACCGCTTCCTCAAAATAGTTGCAAGTGTTTCCCCAAATTTAGATAAATCTTTTGTTTAATACACTTTTGCGGAGATAAAAAATTGTTAACGATTTTGCACAATCGTTCAACATGATTGGGGATTTTGAAAAAGGCTGCAATTAAAGCCCATCACTTCTCCGGATAAGTGGCTATCTTTTTGACACTATAGTCTTTAGCGTAGTTGAGAATATAAATCGAAGTGTTTTGGAAGCCGCCCTGGTCAGAATATGGCACAAAGTTGAACTCAGTTTGCAGCAATGGCGCGGTGTGGTACATAATGTAGCGGCGGAAATCGTGGCCGAACTTGTTGAGCGCCGAACAGAAAAACAGCGTGATGTCGTAGCCCTGGAAGGCCATACGGTCGGGCTCAACGTTCATAATGTTGCGATAGTTGCGCACAAAATCAATGATTTCGGGCTTCTTGTAGTCGATGTACGAGTTCGACAGATAGTGCGTGTTGGTGTTGTGGAAATTGTCGATGTCGATGCTCTCGAACCGCTCCCAACGCGGCTGTCCGAACAGCGTCACGTTGTACTCATACGAGTAGCCGTTGAGCTTTCCGATGACATCGGTCACAAACGCGCGGTCGGTCGACGGGATGATGACAATGTTCTCCTTGCCCTTGATGAAAGCACTGCTCAAAATGTCGCCGCTGGTGTAGTAGTAATACTCGTTGTAGCGCACTTGGTCGAAGTTGTCGTTCTTGATTGACGCGTAGAGTTGGCGCTTGAATTCCGAAATGAAATCCTGCTCCTGCGAATCGCCGTTATGGATAACTATAAAGTTCTTTGTATCAATCTGATTCAGAAATTCGGCCATATACTTCATCTGAATGTCGAGCGTCGGACACACTTGAAAGGCGTATGGATTGTGGTCGATGAACGAGCTCTTGACCGACAGCGGCGACACAATGTTGATTTGGTGCTCCCACGCGTAGTCGCCCACCACCTGCAGCTCGCTGTTGAGCGCCGGCCCGATGAACATATTGTAGTCCGAAAGGTCGTGGGTGCGCATATAGTTGGTGATGTAAACGCTGTCGCCTTTGGTGTCGATGACCTTCACATCGAACGACACGCCCTGCTTGCGTAACTCATTGAGTGCCAACATCGCGCCGGCGTAGAACTCAATAAAACTCTTTGAGCGGGCGTAGATTTTTCCGTTGTGCTCGCCCCACCCTGTGGTGTCGTTCATATTCAGGTAGAACGGCAGGAAGAAAGCCACTTTGTAGGTCTTCGACTTGTCGAGTTGGGCGTTCTGCACGGTGTGCATCTTGCGGTTGTCGGCTTCGTAGGCTTCAATGCGCTCGCGCTCGGCTTCGGTAATCACCGGCTCTTTCGGTTCGGGCTGCTGTGTTTCAACCACTTGCGGTTGGTTTGCTTTTTGTGCCCCTTTCGGGATGCGAATGAGCTCACCTTCCTGCAGACCGCGTTTTTTCAGGCTTGGATTGATTTTCAGCAAATCCTTGTCTTTCAAGCCATAAGAGCGGGCAATGCCGTAAAGTGTCTCTTGTTTCTCAACTTTATGAAAATCGAAATCGCCTTCGATAACTTCTTCGGCCACAGCCTTTTGAATAGGCACACGCAGCATCTCATCAACTTGGATTGAGCGGCCGACAATTTCCGGATTCATCTTCTCAATCTCGGCCGGCGTGGTCTGATACTGCCGCGCAATGCCAAACAAAGTCTCCTGCTTGGCAACCTTATGAAGTATGAAGGTTGTGTCGGCTTGATGTTCTTCGGCTGCAGCCGTTTCTTCCTTCACTATTGATTTGATTTTCAGCCTATCGCCGATTTTAATGCCAAGTTCGGTACCCGGATTGTTCTTGTAGAGTTCGTCGATGCTGATACCGTAGCGCTTGGCGATGTTGTATGGCGTATCGCCTTTAGTGACAAGGTGATAGCTGTAATTCTCGGGCATTTTTTCTTCCTTCTTGACACGGATTTTGATGTATTGGTCAGGATGGATTTGGTAGGTGAGCTGCGGGTTGTCGGCAATAATTGAATCGACAGCCACGTCATAAGCACGGCTGATGGCGCTCAAAGTCTCGCCTTTACGCACAATGTGAAGGTAATACTCCTTTCCGTTAAGGCTGACCTTGTTGTTCGCACTCTTGACGGTTTCTTCCTGACCAACAGCCATCTGTGCAAACAGCACAAAAACTGTCGCAATAACTAAAAACGATTTATTCGCACTCATCACCATAGCAAATTTCCGCATCAAAAGTACATATTATCGCCGATTAACCTATAAGATTAACGTAAAGATACAGCCATCCGTCAACTTGTTCAGCACTTCTCTCCTGCCTAAAGCTTCCGCAGAACGTTCAGAATGGCGTCGCGGCACTCGGTCAGGCGCAGCCAGTCGGCGTTCTTTTGGCGGCGCATACGGTTGACGCGGGCGCGGGCCGTTGTCTTGCGGAACCATACATAGTAGCGGAATGCCAGCGCGGCCAGATACGGCAACGCAACCAGTGTCACAATCGCCATCCACCATTTCGGCAGGAATATCAGCAACGGTATCAAATAGATAAGATAGAACAGCAGGAACAGCACCACGGCAATCACAAACCGCACCGAACTCAAAAACTGTGGGTCTTTGATGCCGCGCGAAAAGCGCATTGGAAGCGCGAACGGAAGAATATTGGGCACGAATCCGGCCACGAAAACCGGCAGCAGAGCCAGTTGCAGCAGGCGGCTCAAGAAGATTCCAATAGCCGAATACTTGTCTTTGGCAACTGCCCAAAGGCGCAGATTAAGTTTTTTCAGCAGCGTGCGGAACTCGTCGGCCAACTGCTTAACATTTTCGTATTCAGCCGATTGCGACTGAGCAAAAGCCAGCAGCTTCTCGCCCATCTGCTGTTTTTTGGCAAGTATCTCGGTGTGTTTCACGCTGCGGCGGCTCTGACGGCCCTGATAAAGGTCGTTGATGTAGATATCGTCAAGAGTTTCAAGAGTTTTGTACTCGGCTTCGTTGTCCAGATTGAGCATCAGCGGCAGCATTCCGGCACGGATGTCGTCCATCAGCGCGGCCATCGCCTTCTGCGGATTTTCAAGGTACAAATCCTTGTATTTGGCAACAGGTATCGGCTTGCCGTACTGCACCATAAACCGCGCCCCGACGTTGATGTAGTGCGTGTAGTCGAGTCCGGCGGGCACAATCTCGAGCCCCAACTCAAAATTGTTGCGTTCTTCGGCCATAAAGGCAATGCGGGCCACACCCTTCTTCAGTTGGCGCAGACGGCGCTCGCCCACGTGGCAGCCTTCGGGCAGAACAACCAGTTTCTGACGGCTTTCGAGCACGCCCACGGCTTCTTCAAACGACGCATCGTTGTTCTTCAGCTCCTTCACGCCATCGCGGATGCGGTAAAGCGGCAGTATCTTCAAGAATCTCAATGTGTTGGCTATCAACTTCGACTTGCCGAAAATATCGGCGCGAGCCATAAAAACGGCCCGTCCGTGCACGTTGTAGATGATGCAAAGCGCGTCCATCAGCGTGTCCTGATGGTTGGGCGTGATAATCACCGGCCGGTCCTTTGGGATATTGTCGAGCCCGACAACAGTAGTCGTCTTGAAAAACTTGCGGATGAAGAATCTCGAGTAGTGCTTCAGCATTGTGTAGCCGACCGAGAAGCCCTGTATTGGTTTCTGCATATAAGTTCAATTAGTTGCGACAAATTAATGCAAAAAAGTGTTAGGAAGTTGCCGTCGGGCGCTATGTTTTTGCACCATTTACTAAACAATGTGGAAAAATAAGTAATACACTGATTATGAAATAGAAAAACAGAGTGCGAATGGCTGCGATTTCTACAATTATTGCCCGTTGCGCCACCGTTTTACTAGATATTCCTGCTCCCATTGCCCTTTGGTTGGGAACAAGATGGCGCAGCGGCCGATGCGGTGCAAATCCATTATGGTTGTGTAGCCCGAGCGGGCGATAACATGCGGCGCAAGTTTGAGAAGGCTGTTCAGTTCTTGCGATGGCAGATGGTTTATTATAAGCACGCCACCATCGGTAATTTGATATTTTAGATTAGGCTCCGCACCCACCACCAGAATCCGTTTTGCAGAACCTTTAAGGTGATTCAGAATGAGTTTGGCAAATCGGCGTTTCTGCCTTCCGGGCCCCGAAAGCACAACCAGCACCTGCGGTACAGGCAGCGACGGCTCGTCCATCGTGTCGGCTGTGAAGCGCGAGAGTGGCCCGATATACTCAACCTCGGCATCCATCGCTCCACCGTGCGATAAAGCGCCAGAGAGCGACTTTTGGGCATCGGCATAGTCAGGAACCCAAATGCGGTCGAAATGGCACAACAGACGGGCCGTAAATGCGTGCAGCGGCTTCTCGAACAGTTTTAGCCATTGCGGCAGTTGAATGTAGAGTTGGTGCGTAATTATGGTGCTATCGATGTCTCGGCTCCAAAGACCGTAGCGGTTGTCGGAAATGACGCGGCTCACTCCCATTCGCTTGATAATCCGCTGCAAACGCCAGTGCTCCAACAAGATGCTGACGCCGAAGAACGGTATTTGCAGTGCAAGAGCAAGCGGCAGCGGCCAGAAATAGCGCATCCGCCAGCCTTTCAGCCTGATATGGGTAAGGTTTGGAAATTCTTGTTTCAGGAATGCCGCGGCAGCACCGTCGGCAGCAATGATAACCTTCTCTCCTTTTGCCAGGCACTCGTTAATTATTGGCACACAACGTGTTGCGTGACCTAATCCCCAATCGAGTGGCGCAATGAGAGTCATTGATAGGTAGGATTTAGAAGTTAGGATTTATGAGTTAGATGTTGGAATTTATAAGTTAGAAGTTAGTAATTAGTGGCAATCAGCGATTAAATCCTAATTCCTACATTCTAAATCCTAAATAAAACTAAACCAACCGCTTAGGCAGAGTATCGTGACGCATTTTGCTGTTTACAAAATCAAACGGATAGAGCAGCACTACACCCGGTTTGATGCCTTTTTTGAAGCAGCCATACTCGTTGTCGATACCCAAAGAGCGAGCTGCGCCGATAGTGGCGTTTGCCAAAGCATCGTCGAAAGATGCACCGTCGGTCTGCAAACCGAACATTTGGTTCACAACCGGTTCTTTTGAACTGTACGCCAATTGGTTAGGTTCTATATAATCAATTTGGACACCGGCAAGAAAGCGCATACGCACACTTTTTTCGGTCATCTCAGCCTGCGATGAGTTGATGATGAAACCTGGCACCAGAACTCCATTGTGATATTCAAGTCCCTCTTCCTCAATCAGTTTGCCGCCAGTATCGACAATGTCGAGAATTGTGCCGTCGTCATCAACCACCAAATGCCCAAATTTGATAGGTCTTTCGATGCACGTATAAACCAAGTTCGCAGCTATCTTTCTCATATTATTGCAATTATCCAAATTGTTCAACAACTTTTTTGCGATGTAAATTTATTATTTAGGTTTTTCGTTGTTTGCCGCGACGGCAATTTTATTCCACAATTTTGACAAAATTCAGTGGAATCCGTAGTACGCGGGGCGCCACAAGCTGGACACACATCGGGGTTCGACATCCAAACCATTTGATTATGTTGTACTTGCGCCTCGCCTTCAAAAGCTGGAAGGCAAACAACATCGGCTATCGTGTTACGAATGAATGAGTTCTGAATCGAAGCCACTGCGAAACCAACTGCAATTGCGACTGCGGCAAGCAAGTATGTGGCTGTTTTAAAGTTGTTTACGCCTACAATCACAGCGGCAAGGACAATCATTGCCGAAAGAAATATTGGATTTTTCAGGCTGAAACTGTAGCTGACTACCGCCATCGACGGCTCGGTTCGCACATCGATGCTTATGGGTGTGGGCACAAGAAAAAGTTTGCGCCAATTGTAGATAAGCGGCTGATTTCCTTCAGTTTGTAAGTTAAGCGCCTCTCCTATCGCATTTTCAGCGTCGGGCAACTGAAGGTTGGCCGAGTTGTAGAACTCAACGCAATCGGAATAACGGAACAGCCGCCTGTGTGCCATCTACTTGTTAATGAAATAGCTGCGCAACTCTTTCTGCACAACGAAGTTGGCCGAATCGTTGGGGTTTTTAACCTCAACCTTGACCAGCCCGACATTCTTCGCATAATACTCGCGCAGGTTCCAATGGTTTTTATTATCAAGATTTTCAAGAAATTCGGTCACGCAATAGACATCTTTGTAAATCGAATCGCCAACGGCCAGCGAATCAACGTGCTCTTCAGAGCGCTTGAGCTTCTGTCCGTTGTTCTCATCAACAATCCAAACCGAGCTGCCCCTTGCCCTGACCAATTCCTTCAGCGGATAGAGCGGCGACGACTGATAGATGCTGTATTTATACAGATAATGGCCGTCCCAGATGGGCACGTAGCACTCGTCGGTGTAATCGGGTGATGTGGTGGACGGGCGGTAGTTGTGCAACTCGTAGTTTGTGGCGCGCACACGTGTACCGTCGGTGTAGTCCCAATAAGAACCCGGATAAGCCGGCAGATAGGGCTCGGGGGTGATGTATTTCGGATCGTTGCCATCGCCGCAAGCCGTCAAAACAGCTAATCCGGCAACAGCAATGAGTGCTAGTTTAAACCTCTTTTGCATTTTTATTTCGAATTATTGATAACACAATGAATGTCAAGCCAAGAATCACAAACGGAATGCTCAACCACTGCCCCATATCGAGCGTCATCGACTTCTCAAAATCAACCTGCGTCTCTTTGGTGAACTCGATGATAAAACGGAACGCGAAGATGAGTGCCATAGCAAGACCGAAAATCAGCCCTTTTCGCTTTGTGGCATTGGTTTTGAAATACATCCAAAGCAGCGTCAGACCGATGGTAAGGTAGCCCAGCGCCTCGTATAGCTGCGACGGATGACGGGCGAAATCCTCGCCGTTGTTCTCGAAGATGAACCCCCACGGCTGTGTTGTCGGGCAACCAACAATCTCGGAATTCATCAGATTGCCCATCCTGATAAAGAATCCCGAAAGGGCAATCATTATGGCCAGGCGGTCGAAAAGCCATAGCGTATCGACCTTGTATTTGTGCACAAACAGCCCCAAGGCGATGAACAGCCCGATGCCGGCGCCGTGGCTCGCAAGGCCGCCCTCCCAGATTTTCAGTATCTGTATGGGGTTGCGCAAGTAAATCTCAGGCTCATAGAACAGGCAATGGCCCAGCCGCGCGCCCACAATGGTGCCGATAAAGAAATAGAGCAGCAGGTTGTCGATGTAGTCGAGTTTGACGCCCTCGCGCTTGAAGATGTGCTTCATAAGGTAATAGCCCACCACGAAAGCTATGGCGAACAGCACGCCGTACCAGCGCGGCCCGAAGGCTCCGATGCTGAATATCTCGGGCGACGGATGCCAATGAATGTAAAGCTGGTTCATTTTTGAACGATTTTTGGCAAAGGTAAGCGGATTTTTGAAAAAAGGGACATATTGTTATCTCGCACGGACTACACTGGCAAAACAGATTCTTCTTAAGAACCAGACACATTCTCCACGGATATAGAATCCGAACTAAACGCAGTAGAGACGGTGCAAGCACCGTCTCTACACACATTATCAATATTTTATCTATTTTCAATTCACCATCACCCGTTTAACCGTATTGCCGGTTTTAACAATGTAAACGCCTGGGGCATTTACATTTATTTCCATGCGAACGTTATGAATCGCCTCCTTACATATCATTTTGCCCATAGCGTCATAAACGCTAATTTCTTCTGTGGCATTTTCAACCACAATGTTTTTTCCATAGGCATAGATATTAAGGGCGTTGGCGGCCGATTCGGTAACGGCAGTGCCCTTCTCCGGTGTCTCCGCCAGTTTGGTGCCTTCTGCCACTCGGGTGTCCGTTGTACCACAGCCGCGCTCGCATTTGGCTGTTTCGGTACCGTCAGCGGCGGTGGTTGCATCGTTGTTATAAACGTAGGACTTAAACTCGTGACCTAAGGCGGGTATTTCCGTTTGCGCCACAATTGTTTCGTTGCATACAGAACAATGCTTGCCTTCGGTCTTGCCTACCGTTGTACAGGTGGCAGCAATGGCTGCATCTAAAACTTCAGTATGGCCGAGAGCTGCGATCTCCTCTTGAGCAACCAAAACAACTTCACACGCTGAGCAATGCTTGCCTTCGGTCTTACCTACGCCAGTGCATGTGGCAACCACAGCTGCATCCACAACTTCTTTGTGACCTGTTGCGGCAAGCTCAATGGTCTTGCTAGTTAACTCGTCATGACAAACTGAGCAATAAACCACCGAATCAACCGCTCCCGCAACGGTGCATGTTGGCGTAGTGTAGTTCTCGGCCACTGCTTCTGCAGCAGTGTGGCCGGTGGCAGGTAGTTCAATTGTTTTGCGGTTTAACTCATTTTGGCAACCCGTGCAATAAACCACTGAATCTACCGCCCCTACTATTGTGCATGTTGGCGCAGCGTAGTTTTCGGCTACTGCTTCTGCAGCGGTGTGACCAGTGGCTGCAATTGATTCTGTTGTATATTGTGTTGCAAAGCTTTCATCCGCAAACTCAGCCGTGAAAGTTTTTGTGCCAGTTTCTTCACAAGTTGCCGCTACAGTTACGGCTGAAGTTGCATAAGCTGTCTCTGTAACAATGTGCTTGTTGTTATTTACACAAACCTTTGTAGCAGTGCACTTTGTGTTTCCTTCACCCCACTCATATTTTGGTGTGCCATAATTGTGGCCCAAAGCGGGAACATCAACTACCGCCTTTGTTTGCGTTGAAAATCTATTGTTTGTAAATTTTGCAGTATAGGTTGTTGTGCCTTTGTTTTCACAAGTGGCGGCAATGGTTACCGCGTTGGTGATTGTTGCATTTTCAAATTCTTTATGATTTGCATCTCGCTTGCATACAGATGTTGCTGTGCATGTGCTACCGTCCTCACTCCAACTGTAAGTTGGCTCGCCATAATCGTGTCCAAGAGCTGGTATTATCGTTGACTCAACGAGAACAGCTTTACAAAAATTGCAATGTACACCATACGTTTTGCCATCTGTGGTGCATGTTGGTTCCACGCCATAGTCTGTTTCACGAGCACAACTCATAGCACATGCCACTCTATATGTGTGGCTACTTTTAACTGTAAATGTCCAGGGATTCCAGCATTTATTGTCTTCCCAAGCTATATGATATCCAACGCCTGTTTTTGCAGATAATGTTACAGTTCCATTTTCTGTTTCCGGCGAAAACCAAACCTCCTTATATTCTTCATTATCAACCTTGTAGATATAATTGGTTCCATCAATATGTACTATTGACGCCATAGAATGAAGAGCATCAATTTTAATTACGTTGCATCCCCATTTTATTGGTCTGTTGCTATTCCAATTAGACTCCCAACCGGAAGGTTTTTCTGTTTCTTTGTATTCGCTATATAAAGTAGCATTGCAACCATCAAACGCACCACTGCTGATGTTCGTAATTGAATTTGGAATGATTACTGATGTCAAACCGCTGCAACCAGAAAAAGCAGCGCTGCCAATGCTTGTCACTGTGTAATATCTATTAACTTTTAAAGGGATGCGAATTGCTCCAGTAAGTGTGGTTGAGCCTTGGGAAACTACAACGTTATTTGTGTGCCCGATAACAGTATATGTCAAACCATCAACAGTGAAAGTTGTAGTTTGCTGAGCAAACGCTTGTCCGGCAAACATCGCGATAAATACGATTGTTAAAATGCGTTTCATGAAAATCTATTTTTGGGTTACTAAATTAAAAGCGGCTCCCCTACTGTCGGGAAACCGCTTTTATTGCTGATAATTGCTATTTGAACTGCCAGCCGTCGAACTCAAGGTCGCCGGCAAAGACAAAGAACAAATCGTGCTTACCGCTTACCGGCTTTGTGAGTTGTGTGGTTACGTTGGCAAACTGGCCGTTTGTATTCTTGACCGTCAGATATCCAACGCATTCGCCAGCGGCTTTGTCAAGACATATTTTGATTGCGCCGCGGCTGTCGCTGGCCACACGGCCTGTGAACTGGCTTGCGCCTTCAGCAAAATCGACACCTGCAAGACCAATCCAATCGCCAGTGGCAATGCCGGTTACGCAGAGATTGGTGCCGTCGGTGTAGCGGGTTTCAATTCCGCCCTGCCAAGCCATGGTCTCAGCTTCGGTGTAGTTGAACGGATTGAAGGCTTTAATCTGCTCCACGCCAGTGTATGTGCCTGTAACTTGCTCAATCTTACCATCTTCGGTGATAGTCACCTTATCAACATTGGTTGAGCGGTAGCCGTCGGCGGTGATGCCCATGCGCTCGCGCAGGATTTGAGCGTGATAGAACAGATAGTAGTCGTCGCCGAGCTTGCAAACAGCGTGGTGGTTGTTGCCGCCAATGCCGAAGAAGTCGCCAGGATTGTTGAAGAACGTGCCCTGGAATGTGAACGGTCCCATCGGGTTCTTGCTTGTCATATAGGCAATGCGGCCGTTGCCAAGCTCTGGGCTGTTGAAGTTGGTGCAGTAGCTGTAATAATAGGTGTCGCCAATCTTGTTGGCGCCGGCGTCTTCAAACAGGTACGGCGGATTGATGGCCACCGGGTCGCCGTCGAGACCGGTCAGGCTGGCGTCGAGTTTCACAACACGGGCAGTACCGGGGTCGGCATATTGCGGGCCCTTGCCGGGAATGAACGGCACACCGCCACCGACATACAGGTAGCCGTCGCCATTGTCATCAACCAGAACAGCCGGATCGAACAGCCAGGTAACACTGGCGCAGGTTGGCGTCTCACGTGAAACAATTGGCTTCCCGATAGGATCGGTCCACGGACCATAAGGAGTGTCAGAAGTGACAATTCCTATGCCGTTGCCGCTGTTGGCAAAGTAGAGGAAGAATTTCTCCTTGCCGTCGATGGTCTTGTGGCAGGCAGTAGGTGCCCACGAAAACTGCGCCCATTTGGCGGCGCCGTTGGGTCCGGCAATCGGCATTGCGCCGTGGTCGGTCCAGTTGACAAGGTCGTCAGACGAGATGCAGAAAATCTTGTTGATAGTCTGGAAAGAGTTGTTTTTGGCAACGCCTGCGGTGTCGTACTCAAGCACGTCGTTGGTCATATAGACATAGACGCGGCCGTCGTACTCCATAGCGTAGGGGTCGGCGCCGAAGCGCTGAGTGGCGAGCGGATTGTGCTCGGCTTGCTGCTTGTAGGCTTGTGTAAGCTCAATGTTGTCGAACATGGCCTGTGTTTTAGAGTCGCTGTCGCAACCGGCCATCAACGCCGCAGCAAGCAGCATCGGCGCAATGGCTGTAATCTGATTTTTATTCATTTTCAAATGCATTTTAGAGTGATATAAATCGATGTGCAAGATAAGCTATTTTCAAAACACAAAAGAAAAAGTGGTCACAATTTTTAAAACCATATGGTCGCAAATATGGAAAGCAAAAAGACTAAATTCAGACTTACAAGCTAAAAAACAAGAAACCCCAACTTATTGCAAGTCAGGGTTTTGAGATTATTTATTCTTTCTTGCTGCGGAAAGTGAGGGATTCGAACCCCCGGAACAGTTACCCGTTCACCGCATTTCGAGTGCGGCCCGATCGACCACTCCGGCAACTTTCCTCAAAAGCGGTGCAAAGGTAGTCAATTATCGATACCAACAACCATATGCCCACAAAAAAAACACCATCCGCACGAAACAGATAAAGCCCCGAAAGTTATTTGTCCAACTTTCGGGGCTTATTATTATGTTACTTCGGCATCGATTGCCTTAACAACCGTGCCGGCGATTTCTTAATTTTTCCTTTCTATTTTGATAATGAACAAATATTGTCCTACTACAACCTGGCCATCTTTTACCTGGGCATCATTTATAAATGCGTTAAATGCTTCTTGGGAAGAAGAATATGTATTAGAATCATATATATTAAACAAGTCGTCATTTTCACGATCAATCTTATTAATGCGATCAGAGTAAATTTCCGCCTTACTGATTTTTCCCACAAATTCACATCCTTCTGCAAGGCTGAAGTTTCCTGTGACACCGTACAACAGCTGCAAACACGGAGTTCCTGCATAGTTGTTTTTAAATTCAAGAGTAGCCTCTGTTCCCGGTTTTACATCAAAAACAACATTGCTTTCCGCTCCTGCAACACCAACAAGTTTGAACCCACTGTGATTACGTCCATACAATATGTTATTGCCCTCAAGTGTTATTTTGAACTCTGCTTTGTTATTTTTTACTTCATTAAATAAAATTAGCGCACTACTCCAATCCCAACTTTCATAATGCTGGATATTAATATTAGATAATGTAATATCGTATTCTTTATTATTTTCATTAGCATGTACGTCAATTTGACCAGTATATTTCCCAGAACCACAAATGATGTATGGTATTGACGCATCGCGAATTACAATATCGCCATTTATAATATCTGCATCATAAACATATTTGTCTGTCAAATAACCACGATGTATAAACCATTGTTTATCACCCTCTTTGGTTACATTGAATTTTCCGCCTTGCGAATCGGCAAAATCGCCATCGAGCACTTTAACTTCTTCTGAATAGCTTGCCGGTGTAATTGTTGCCACAGGAGCTTCGTGTGTAAGGCTGCCTGTGACTGTGATTGTCTTGCCAGCAGCCAGGAAAACATCGTTATCAGCGGCAATATAGGCCGAATCGCTAATATTGAACGTACCACTAACATGAATGGCATCGCCTTCGGATGTACCACTTTGAACCTTGTTACCACTTATTGTGCCTCCCGACATATTGAGCGTAGCACCAGAGCAAAGCATAATTCCACTTGCAGCACTCGCGGTGTTGTCTTTTATAACTCCACCACTCATGTTCATTACAGTATTACTGCTAAGATAGATTGCACCTGAAACGCCAGAAGAACTTTCGACTCTACCATTCGATATTTCGCCGCCACTCATTTCGATTAAAGTTTTTCCTCCCGAAAAGATATTAGCGCCAATGTGCGACACTGTATTATTAGTGATTTTTCCACCTCTCATTTTGAAGATTGCGTTTTCCAAACGCAATGCTCCTCGTTGATTAAGTGTTGTACCATTGTTGCTTGATATTTCGCCACCGTTCATTATGAGTTCACCACAGTTAACATACACGCCCATGCCACCATTCCATCCATCAACTTGATCATCAATAATTTCATTACTACTAATTACTGATCCCTCATTCATTGTAAGTTTACCTCTAATGGCGTCATTTCCTGAGATTGTTCCGTCAACATACACACCGCCACCATATTTGGATGCCTTGTTTCCGGTTACTTTTACTGCGGCATTCAACGTAACATTGCTACCCGGCGCGCAATAGATACCTCCGCCCTTTTCCTGGGCGTTTCCACCGCTAATTTTCAGGTTCTCAATAACTATAGGAGCCGAAGCGTCAATGGTAAGAGCGGTGCCTGTTGTGCCACCTGATATGCTTATTCCGGACGCTTGTGTGGCGATTCCCTTTATAGTTATTACATTCGATATGAATTCACCACTTATGGTTTGCGGCTCGTTTAGCACACCTGCAACCATAATATCATAATAATAGTTTTGGCTTATATTGCTGATTGCACTAACAGCGTCAGCAATAGATTTATAAGGTTTTTCGGCTGTGCCGTTCCGTTCCTCATCTGAAACTTCACTGTTGGACGACACATAGAACTCTTTCGAGAATTTTGCTGTCAGATTCTGATGGCCGCAAACATTAATCGTTCTTATGGAATCGGTCACGCCGTCGCTCCAACCTGAGAACACAAAGCCGTTATCGCACCGCGCCAACAAATTAATAGTGTCGCCATACTGTTTTGTAATTTGATTGTTGTCGCCGGTGAGGTCTGTGTTGTTATTTATGATTTTTCCGCCAAGCGATGTTGCAAGTGTAACGGTGAAACCGTGTTTCAAGTCATAGAACATTGCTTCCACTTCGGCAAGCGTTTGTTTACGCAGTTCGCCTAAATAATTGTGTACATCTTTTTCTGTTACGAAAGCATCTACGTCTTCAACTTGATAGTTTTCCATTTCCACAATACCATCGGATGTTGCTTCGCTGTCAACAAGTGTATAGCCACTGCCGAACCAGTCGAGTCCTGTAATATTTTTTAAATCTACTCCACGTCCCTCAATGCTTACCGATGGTGCTATCAAACTTTTGAAGACGGCCAAATTGCCGTCGTTCTTGAAGAAGTCCATAGTGCTACTTACCACAACATTATCTTTCATCGCCGCCATCACATTACCATCGTTCGTGAATATAGTCATGCCATAGTCATAACCGACATCATATCCATCTGCAATTTGCTGGATACCAAACAGATTAATATCATTTTCATACTTTTCGCTGATAAAGATTTCACCCCAATTTTCCTTCCATCTATTTTCATTTTCGAAAGCGCTCTGATAATTATAAATAGGCTGAGCATCCTCTGTTTCAGATATTTGTAAATATATAGTGTCACCATAGATTGTGCCGTCAACAATCCAATAGTTGCGATACTCGCAGGTATCATTCCCCATATATTTTAGATACAGATACTCATTGTTATCCTCGTTGCGGAAGTAGGTATAGTAGATATAGGTATATTTATTTCCCCATCCAAGCCCAATTTGGCTAGTGGCATAAACGCGGTTATACTTGAATAGTTTTGCCTCAGAGTTGAGTGAGCTGCTGTAACCTTCAGCAAGAAGGTCGCGAACAACCACACTGAAGCATTGGCTGATTTTGGCCAAGTTGTTCGGATGAACGTTTGCTCCAAGTTTCACAAGTGGTTTTTCAATGTTTTCAATATAATCGAAACTTGCGACACACTGTGTTTCTTCAGGCTCACCATGATAACGTTCATATATAGGATAATTGCCAACGGCGGTAACTACTGCGCCACCTGCAAGTCCTATTTTGCCTATATCGGAACCCTGGTAGTTGGGGTTAAGGTTGAATACTGCTTTATCACCGGCAAGATAAATGTCGGCACCGGCAAGGTTCGCTGCTTCATCGACAAACCTGTTATCCGAAATCTGGCCTCCGCTTACATTCAACGTTGCGCCGTTAGCCACATAAATGCCGCCACCCTGTTCGGCTGTGTTTCCCGAAATCTTCATGTCGTTTGTATTGCCCTTGACAGTAAATGTTGCGCCACTGGCCACATAAACACCTCCACCTTGTTCGGCTGTGAAATTCGAAACTGCTGTATTAATCAGAGTTAAATTGCCGGCACTCACATACGCACCATGCATTTTGCCTGGTAAATCACCATTTCCGTCTATTACACACCCCTCGAGTGTCAGACTTGCATCTTTAATCTTAACCTGCACAACATCTCCACCATAGGAGTTATGCGGCTGCAAATCCATATTTCTGACATATACCGGCACTGTGGTGCTGTCTTTTATCTGATATATATGGCTATCATCGATATCTATGCTTATATATTTGGCTTTGCCATTGCAATCGGCTTTTATAGCTATACTGTCACGTATGCTTTGAGCTATTATACGGTAACCGACCCTCGGATCTTCGTTTCTTGCAACTGAATCCAAAGCTGCGGCAATGGTTATGTAAGGATTTTCCTCAGAGCCAATTGGTGCGGTTGGTTCAGCCGGCGAAGTAAATGTACCGTCAACCCACAGTTTCTCCGATTCGTCTTTAAACACAGCCACAGCGTTCGTATAAGGCGACATAACCGGCAATGTGACCGGATTGCTGTAGTAACGGCGGCCGTTCACGAGCCAATAGTTGAAGAGCTTGTCGGCTGGTATGCTGGTAGCCTCTATTGTAACTTCCTGGCCATAGACAGCATAAAATTCGGCATCGCTATAACCATAACTATTTTTAAAAACATCTTGCTCAAACGAGCGTTCAGATGTGATGACTTTTGCGGTATAAGGTATTTCGCCGTCAATGCTGACATAACAGCCCGCGTATGGTTCTGTATTATTGAGCGTTACATTGAATCGGGCATACTCCTCTGCGCTTCCGCTGAATGCCGATGTTGACTGATAGTCGGTCATTGCAAAGCTGACTGAAAAATTATTGAGAGCGGCAAGTGGCCAAACATTAATATCGCCATATTCATAAAATACAACCACAACAGCATCTTCGGCAATGGCCGTCTCCTCTCCGTCACGGTTGAACATCAACATCGAATACTCCGATGACAGCGGCACAACCAAATCGTCATGGAATGCACCAAGCCACGAGTAATATGATTGATTATAAAAGTAGAAATCGCCCCATGAATTGGCATAGTCGTACCCGTCGGGCTCGTCATCGGTTTCGGAATCGGATAGCCAGATACTGTATTCTTCCATTTCTTCTATTTTCTCATCACTGAGCGCCGGGCGCACACCACCTTCCATGGCCATGTCGCTGTTCATTGTAATGTTCTCTTCAGTGATTTGGAAGGCCGAGACTGGTGCATCCTCCTCGTTTACACCGGCATTGGCAATCGAGAGCGTTGTTGTTGTCAGGTTGGTTCGGTTACCGGTAATGTCGACAACACCCTTGCCGTCTTTCGAGTCTCGACCAGTGATCAAGAATCCGCTACGGCGCACTTTGCCATTGCTGATGTCGTCAACGTAAACGGTTGTCTGGCCGCCGTCAACAGCAAACAAATCGGCATCGACACCTTTGTCGGCTTCACGACCGGTGATATAGAATCCACTGCGGCGTACTTTGTCCTCACCGTTTGCGTCGACATAGACGGTTGTTCCCTTGCCGTCAACAGTCAGGTAGTCTTCCTGCCCACCTTTCGACTCGCGGCCGGTAATATAGAATCCGCTACGGCGCACTTTCGAGTCGT
>CAMKOM010000017.1 GCA_946414435.1 uncultured Bacteroidota bacterium | reverse complement strand
GAACCAACGACCCCCTGATTATGAGTCAGGTGCTGCTAACCAACTGAGCTATGGGTCCGAAAATCCCAGCTTTTTGGGACTGCAATATTACACAATGGTTTTAGATTTCGCAACACACATTTTTTTCAAAGTTGCCAACGATGTCACAAATCGAATGTTTGAAAACCGAGTAGTTGTATCTATCTGTCTGTCATACAAAGATATATGATTTATATTTTTTCTTTCCATCGAAATGAGCGTCACATTTAATTATCGCTATTTTTGTTTCGAATGAGAATCAGATAGTATTGGCGTAATTCATTAAAACACATAAAAATAAAACAAATGAAACCACTAAAACTCTTGTGTCTGGCCGCCATTTTCGCAGGCTGCACAGCCAAAAACGCCGACGAGCAACTAATCGACCAACTCTACAACCGAATGCCGCAGCAGGAGCGCATTGCGCAACTGCGCAGTATGTATATGGACACGCTTTTCGACGCGCAGGGGCTGCTCGATACGGCTCGCTGCCGCCAGATGATACCCTACGGAATCGGTCATTTCTCGCAGTATGCCAGCCAGAAACCGATGGACCCCAACGTTTTGCGCGACCGCGTGGCCGCTGTCCAGCAGTGGCTGATGGCCAACACGCCAAACGGCATTCCCGCACTCTTCCACGAGGAGGTGCTGTCGGGAGTCAACACGCGCGGCGCCACCATTTATCCGCAGCAGATTGGGCAGGCGTGCTCGTTCAACACCGAGTTGGCCGAACTCAAGACGCGCCAGACGGGCAAAGTGATGCGCCAAATGGGCGGCGTTCTGTCGCTTTCGCCGATGGTGGATGTGTGCCGCACGCCGTCGTTCAACAGGCTTGAGGAGTCGTATGGCGAAGACGGTTACCTGTCGGCGGCGATGGGCGTGGCCTTTGCCCGAGGTCTTCAGCAAGACGACCTGAAGCAGGGCGTTGGCACTTGTTCGAAGCACTATTTGGGCTACGGCGGCGGTGGTGATGCCGATGAGAAAGAGTTGATGGAGGAGATTCTGCTGCCCCACGAGGCAATGATTCGCCTTGCAGGAAGCCGCGTGGTGATGCCTGGCTACCACGCTGTTCACGGGACTAACTGTGTGGCTAACAATGAGATACTTATCGATATTCTGCGCAATTATCTCGGATTCGACGGAATGGTGGTGAGCGATTACACCGCCATCGACCAAATTCCCGACCAGCCCGATGCCGTTCACAAGGCGGCTGTGGCTATCAACGGCGGTTGCGATGCCGATTTTCCGCACGGCGCCAACTATCAGTATCTGCAGCAGGCAATCGACAGCGGACTTGTTGAGTCTGCGGCTTTTGAGCGTGCCGTGAAGGCCGTTCTGCGTCACAAACTGCACGCTGGCCTGCTCGACCAAAATCCGTATCTCTACTCAACCGACAAAATCGAACTCGACACCCCCGACGAGCGGCAAACCTCATATCAGATTGCAACACAATCAGTTGTGTTGTTAGAGAATAATGGCATTCTTCCGCTTGGCGCGAAACAATCTGCCGAAAAATCGGAACTCAACGTTTTGCTAACGGGCCCCAACGCAAACTCAATGTGGGCAATGTGCGGCGATTATGCGTTCCCTGCGATGACCTATTTCTGGAAACTGATAACCACCGATTTGGACCACCCGCACGTGGTGCCGCTGCTCGAAGGAATGACCTCGCGCAAGCCCAACGGCGTGACAATCAGTTATTCGCGTGGATGCGACTGGACCGACACCATTGAAACCCAACTATCGAACGGCGGCGACAAACGCGCTTGGGACTATGAGATTCTGCACCGCAAAGTTGAGTCGGGCGAGAAGGCCGACAAAGCCGAGGCGTTGCGATTGGCGGCCAAAAGCGATGTGATTGTGGCGGCTGTGGGCGAGAATGTGATGCTCTGCGGCGAAAACCGCAATCGTCAGGGACTGCGACTGCCAGGCCACCAGGAAGAGTTTGTGAATGAGTTGATTGCAACGGGCAAGCCTGTTGTTCTTGTCATTTTTGGAGGTCGCGCACAAGTGGTTTCCGGTTTGGCCGAACGTTGCTCTGCCGTTATTCAGGCTTGGTATCCGGGCGAGGAGGGTGGCAACGCCGTGGCCGATATTCTCTATGGCCGAGTATCGCCATCTGCCAAATTATCAGTTAGTTATCCCAATACCGAAGTTTATGAGCCAATATGCTACAATTATTCCTCTACACCTGATAGCCGCGTTCAGTGGCCGTTTGGTTACGGCTTGAGTTACAGCACTTTCGAGTACAGTAATCTGCAAATTGACGGCGAAGTCTCAACCAGTGCGCCGAGCGTCAATTTGTCGTTTGATGTGAAGAACACAGGCAGGGTGGCCGCCGGCGAGATTGCACAAATCTATCTTTCGCCAACGACTGACAATCAGAATATTCGTCCCATTCAATTGCAGGGATTTGCCCGCGTATCGCTCAAACCGGGCGAGACAAAGACTGTGCGCGTGAAACTCCACACCGAGCAGTTCGGCTACTACAGCAACAACGGCCAGCGCCATTGGAATATCGCTCCAGGCACGTTCAGCGTGAAAATTGGCGCATCGTCTGTCGACATCCGCCTGCAAGAGAACGTGACGCTGAAAGGCAAAATGATGGTTAAAAAATTGAGAGACAACTATCTATCGGAATCAATGGTAGATTGACGCCTTTGAGTGGGAAGTTGTTTGATTGTCAACACCTAATGCGCGGTGGTCAATTTTCGGTGCCACAATGAGCCTAAATGCCTATATTTGTCGGTTGGTTAGGCGCATTGTGCGCAGCCGATTTTGATTGCAGATGAGCAAAATATTAGTAACCGGAGGAGCAGGATTTATAGGCTCGAACTTGTGCGAGGCGCTGCTTGAGCGCGGCGACAAGGTTGTCTGTCTCGACAACTTCTCGACGGGCCACATCGAGAACATCAACCCGCTGCTCGAACGTTTTCCTGACCGTTTCAGCCTGATTGTTGGCGACATACGCAACTTGAGCGACTGTCAGACGGCCGTCAGCGGTGCCGATTATGTGCTGCACGAGGCCGCCTTGGGTTCTGTGCCGCGCTCGATTAAGGACCCCGCCACAACCAATGCGGTGAATATCAGCGGATTTCTGAATATGCTCATCGCCGCCCGCGATGCCAAGGTGAAACGTTTCATTTTTGCCGCAAGTTCGTCAACTTACGGCGACTCTACTACTCTGCCAAAGGTTGAGGATGTTATTGGCCGTCCATTGTCACCGTACGCTATCACAAAGTATGTCAATGAGTTGTATGCTGATGTTTTCGCAAAAACTTATGGCATTGAGTACATCGGTCTGCGCTACTTCAACGTTTTTGGCCGCCGTCAAGACCCGAATGGCGCGTATGCTGCGGTTATTCCGCTGTTTGTCAAGAAGTTGATAAACCATGAGCAGCCCACCATCAACGGCACAGGCGACTACAGTCGCGATTTCACATACATCGACAACGTGGTGAAAATGAATCTGTTGGCAATGCAAACCGACAATCCGCAGGCTGTGAATCAGATTTACAACACTGCTTGCGGCGAGCGAACAACGCTGAACACCCTATTCGGGTACTTGAAAAAATATTTGTCGGAATATGACAGCAAAATATCTGACATTCAGCCTGTTTATGGTCCAAATCGTCAGGGCGATATTCCACATTCGTTAGCGTCGATTGAAAAAGCAAAGAAACTGCTTGGATATGAGCCGAAATTTTTCTTCAAAGAGGGGTTGAGGGAGGCAACTGCTTGGTATTGGACTTCAGGTTCAAGTCTTCAGACTACAGACAACGGACAACAGATAATAGGCAGATAGAGAAATGGAAAACGCCGTAAGAAAATTGGAAAATTTGAAAGTCTGGCAATTGAGCCGCACATTGGTTTGCGACATCTATCGCACACTAAGTTCATGTCGCGACTATGGGTTCAAAGACCAAATCCAACGCGCTGCAGTTTCCATAATGAATAATATTGCTGAGGGATTCGAGGCAGGTTCCGATGCGACTTTTATTCGGTACTTAAATATCTCAAAAGGAAGTTGTTCCGAAGTAAAAAGTATGTTGTATTTGTGTTCTGATTTGGATTATTGCAGCGAAGAAACCCGCTTAAAATTGCAGTCAGACATTGCATCCATAATTAGTGGTATATGTAATTTAATCAAATATTTAGAGACGAATATTAAGAAAAACAATCAACGGCTAAGACAATGACTGCCGACCAAGGTCTGTAGTCTGATGTCTGTAGTCTGATGTCAAAATAAAGAATATGAGTGAAACAAAAATCTGTGTAATCGGTCTGGGCTATGTGGGATTGCCGCTTGCCCGCTTATTTTCAACAAAATATCCGACTGTCGGGTTCGATATGAATCAGGCGCGTGTTGATGCTTTGATGCAGGGCCACGACGCCACGCTCGAGGTGAGCGACGAACTGCTGCAGGCGGCTTTGAAGAATGGCTTCCGCTGCACATCGGACATTGAGCAGATTCGCGACTGCAACTTCTACGTTGTGGCTGTCCCCACGCCCGTTGACAAGGACAACAACCCCGACCTGACACCGCTTTACGGCGCCAGCACAACCATCGGAAAAGTAATTGCAAAAGGCGACATAGTTGTTTATGAATCAACCGTTTATCCTGGTGTAACCGAAGACGAGTGCATTCCCGTAATCGAAAAAGTTTCGGGACTGAAATTCAATGTCGACTTCTTCGCTGGGTACTCGCCTGAGCGCATCAACCCAGGCGACAAACTGCACACCGTCGAGAAAATCAAGAAGGTGACGTCGGGTTCAACGCCTGAAATCGGACGGAAAATCAATGAGGTTTACTCGTCGGTCATCAGTGCGGGAACGCATCTGGCCCCGACCATCAAGGTGGCTGAGGCGGCAAAGGTGATTGAGAACTCGCAGCGCGACATCAACATCGCCTTCGTCAATGAACTGTCGAAGATTTTCACGCGGATGGGCATCGACACCAACGATGTGCTCGAGGCCGCATCCACCAAGTGGAACTTCCTGCCGTTCAAGCCTGGACTGGTGGGCGGTCACTGCATCGGTGTGGACCCGTATTATCTGGCGCAGTGCGCTCAACGCTACGGCTACAACCCCGAGATTATTCTTGCTGGCCGCCGAATGAACGACGGCATGGGCGATTATGTTGCAAATCAGGTGATTAAACTGATGCTCAAGAAGGGCATTCAGGTTCTGGGCTCGAACATCCTGATTCTGGGTTTCACCTTCAAGGAAAACTGCCCCGATGTGCGCAACACCAAGGTTTTCGACATTGTGCGGTCGCTGCGTGAGTACAATCTGAACATCACAATTTTCGACCCTTGGGCAAACGCCGCCGCCGCAAAACGCGAGTATGGCATAGATATTGCTAGTAAAATTGACAGTCAACAATTTGACGCCGCCGTTTTGGCCGTGGCCCACGACGAGTTCAAAGCGCTCGACATTGAATCGTTCCTGAAAAAGAACCACATAATTTTCGATGTGAAGGGTGTGCTGCCAAAAGATAAAGTTGACGGTCGACTTTAGTACGATTTTTGTAGAAAGATGACAACCAAAAACAAAAAAGTGTATTTTTGCAGTGGAAAAAACTGATGTAGCGCAATGTTTTGGAAGGTAGCCATATCATTTGTAACAGCATTTGTGTCGACGTGGTTCATCTACGATTGGGTGTTGAACTTCGCCATCAAGTATGGCATTGTCGACAACCCCGACGCCCGTAAACTGCAGCGCGTGCCCGTGCCTGTTCTTGGCGGCATAACCGTTTTTGTTGGCATTCTGATTGTTACAATCCTTGGCGTTTTCTTTCTGGACACCAAAATGCTAACAATCACAGTCATTGCCATGACGGTGATGCTGATTATCGGCACCATCGACGATGCCAAAGGCTTGTCACCCGCAGTGAGATTCATCTTCGAGATAGGTGTTGTGCTGTATGTCATCTATTTGGGCGACATCAAGTTAGGTGATTTTTACCGACTCTGGGGCGTTCGCAGCGTTCCCGATTATTTTTGCGTTCCGCTCACGGTGTTCGCATCGGTGGGCATCATGAACGCCATCAACCTTATCGACGGTGTCGACGGCTACTCGTCGGGCTTTGGCGCAATGGCCTGCTCGGTGTTCGCAGTCATGTTCTATGCTCTTGGAAATCAGACAATGATGATAATCGCCGTGGGTGCCGCTGGCGCTCTCATACCATTCTTCCTGCATAATGTGTTCGGCCGCAAGTCGAAAATGTTCATCGGCGACGGCGGCACACTGCTTATGGGTACCATCATGGCGCTGTTTGTGATGACGATTCTGACAACCAACCCCGCCAGCACCGCTCTGATGCTGAAAGGTGTGGGTCTGATTCCGTTCACACTGGCCGTTCTGGCTGTGCCTGTGTTCGACACGTTAAGGGTAATGCTTGCCCGCATAATCAACGGCTTGCCACCTTTCCGTCCCGATAAACTGCACCTTCACCATCTGTTCATCGAGATGGGATTCTCGCATGTGGGCACCACCGTCTGCCTTATTCTCACCGACTTTGCGGTGGTGGTTGTCTGGTTCCTGTCGTACAAGTTGGGCGCGTCAATCAATCTTCAACTCTATATTGTTCTGCTGCTGGCTATGCTCGTTACCTTCGGGTTCTATCAGTTTGTCAGAGTCCAACAGCGCCGCAATTCGGCCATTTACAATTGGCTGCTGCGTGTTGGCGAGGCATCGCATGTTGAGCGCAAAGGCTTCTGGGACCTGATGCGCCGCCTGATGGACCGCAAGATGGAACGGTGATGCAAGAGAGTAAAGTGTAAGGTGGGGAGAGTAAAGGGAAAAGTGTAAGGTTGAGAGAGTAAAGAGTAAGGTGTAGAGTTGAGAGTGTAAAGAGTAAAGGGTAAGGTGGAAGAGTGGGCCACTATAACTTTTACAGAATTCTTTAGTTTTTATTTCCCCTTGATTTGTAAATATTTCGTACAATTGTATAATTGTTTTATATAAAAGCGGAAAGACAATGGTGCGCGAGGACGTGATGAAACGGATTAAATATGAGGCAGGCAAAATAAAGCCGAAAATCCAGACAATACTGTATGGGTCAGAGGCCCGAGGTGATGCCCGCCCCGATTCAGACATTGACCTGCTGATGGTGGTTGATGCCAATAACCGCTTGACATATAATGAAAAAGATAGCATAATGGCCCCGTTCTACGATATTGAACTCGATACGGGAATCATCATCAGTATACTGTTTACCACTAAATCGGAATGGGAAAAGCGGCCGTTTGCAACCCCATTCCAAAACAACATCAAACGCGAAGGCATTACATTATGAATGAAGGCTTGACGGATGACAATTATGAAGATTTGGTGAAGTATCGTCGAGACCGAGCACATGAAACTCTTGCTGAAATACCTTATCTGAAGGAGCGCGGATATTACAATACTGCAACCAACCGCTTGTATTATGCTTGTTATTATGCAGCTTCAGCCTTATTGATTAAAAATCATATTACAACCAATACACACGCCGGCGTTAAAATGATGCTCGGGTTGCATTTTGTTTCAAAAGGATTGGTCTCAAAAGAGAGCGGCCGGGCTTTTTCTGCCTTGTTCGACAGCCGACAGCACAGTGATTATGACGAATTTGTATACTCAACAGCAGAAGAAGTAGATGAACTTTATGCAAAAGCGACAAAATTCATCGATGAAATCGAATCTTTGTTGAAGTGAGTTTTCATTTCTGCCTATTGGCGATAACCGCAACTCGTCTGCAAAACAATAAATCTTTTATATCCATTCCGCTTTTTTTCTACATTTGTTTGATAAGTCATTGTCGTGCGAAACCCGCACCCGACAGTGGCGAAGCTGTGTAAAGGCGTTAAGTCTGAAGGCGAAGATGGTTATTACTAATATATTCCCCGTTTTGTTAGAATGTGGCGAATAATGATTTAAATTACATATCTTTACAAGAAAATAGTGGCTATGTGTACATTAACTTTAGAAATAGATGAGAATGCAATCAGGGCTGTTCGGCCAGACCTTGATAGTAAGGAAGCCATACGCCGTTGGGCTCAAGATGTGTTGGATGCTCATATGAAATCAGAAAGCCGCAAATCTGCGTTGCAACATGACATAACGGTTGATGGTTTGTATGGAGTGATTTCGGAAGAGATAGATTCAATCTACGCCAATGGCTAATCTGAATTATATCGTCAAGCCACGTGCGGCACAAAAAATTTTCTCTTTTTATCAGAATGTGGCAAAGAAGTACCGCCACACTTATGATAAAGCCGATTTGAAACGAAATGTCCATGATGCAGTCTTTTCCATTTACCAAATTGAACAAACTCTTTTACGCCGTGAGCCAACCATAACTCGTTGGAACGGTTATTACATGGCGAACACCGACAAATGGTATTTTGCCTATACTTTCGACGGCAGCACGGTTACCATAGTTGACGCTTGTCATGCACAGAATATGCACGAGGAATAGTTCGTTTAGAATACAGCTTAAGATTGCTCATAACTCACACAACTTCAGACAAAATTCACTGCACAAAATTGGCAGTGCTTTTTCCTTGCACGACATAAATAAACCGATGAAATTTGTGCCAGTTTAACAGTAAAAAAAGTGAATTGTTATGAATAAGGTAAATACAAATTGGGCAAATCCAGCAAAGGTCTCAAATCAAGATTACTCTTGGGCTCACGTTGCAGCGCAAGGAATATCTATGGGGTATAATTTTACTATGGCATTGTATTACAAAAATAGGTTGAGAAGAATTGAAATGAATCCTGGATATGCATCCGACAAAATGGTTCAAACTATTAAAGATGAGCGATTGAAGTATACGATTTCAGGAGCGCTGATGGGTGTGATATTAATTGTAGGTGCTTTTTCGAGTATGCAGAATAATGAAAGAGATAGGCGCAAAATCGGTAGTTATGGTTATTAGTCACTGATAGAAAACTCCATGTAAGGTCTTCGGGCGTATATGACACTGTTTAAACATTTTAATTGAAATAGAATATGAAGAGCCAAAAAAGCTGGGGAGGAAAATGGACAGAAGAAAAACTGGATGCATTTGAAAAGTATGTGAAGGCTTACTTAACTATAATGAACAAATATAGAGATGCTTATGGCTGGAACCTTTTATATTTTGATGGATTTGCAGGAAGCGGTACGAGAAGCCAAGATGAGGAGAAAGCGGAGGTCATTGAAGCAGATGAACTTTTTGGACAGCAGGTTCCTGTAGAGGATTTTAATGTATATCAAGGTGCGGCAGAGCGTGTAGTGAAGATTGAAAGTAGCGAGGTGCGGAGTTTTGACCACTACTATTTTGTGGATAAAAAAGAGGAAAACTGTAAAGAACTTGAGGATAAACTTGCGCAATATCAGACAATAGGTAAAAAGCATTATTTAGCTAAGGATGCTAATGAGGCAGTAAAGATGCTTGCCAGTACTTTACGAAATTATAGTAAATGTAAGGCTTTGGCATTTTTGGACCCATTTGGAATGCAGATTGACTGGGCTTCTATTGAGTCTTTGAAGAATTTGTCGGTTGATCTTTGGATACTTGTTCCTACAGGTGTGATTATCAATCGTCTTCTTGAACGGAAGGTAAATCAACAGAAAGGCTTGGCACATGCAGAGAAACTGAAATCATATTTTGGAATGCAGACAGAAGAAATCAAGAAATTCTTCTATGTTGAACAACGTGTTCCGACTCTTTTTGGCGAAGAAGAGATTATTACTAAGGCTGAAAACTCAATAAGAAAGATAGCGCAGTTGTATGTAAAACGTTTAAAGGATGTATTCCCATTTGTGACGGAAGAACCAATGGTCCTTTATAATAACCAAAATGTGCCTATCTTCCATTTCGTTTTTGCCGCAAAAAACAAAACTGCAGTGGAAATTGCACAAGATATTATCAATAAAAAATGAGTGCTTCTAAAATAGAATGGACAGATGCGACGTGGAATCCTGTTACTGGATGTACAAAAATTTCATTAGGATGCCAACATTGTTATGCAGAAACGATGGCAAGACGGCTTTGTGCCATGCGAGTTGATAAATACAAAAATGGCTTCCACGTAACATTACATGAGGATTGTCTTGATGAACCTTTTGCATGGAAGAAACCTAAAACCATTTTCGTTTGTTCCATGAGTGATTTGTTTCATAAGGATGTGCCGTTTGAGTTTATCGACAAGGTATTCTCTATTATAAAACGCACACCGCATCATCGTTATCAGATATTAACAAAAAGGGCAGACCGTATGGCTGAGTATTTCTCCAATCATACTGTGCCTACTAACGCATGGTTGGGTGTGACGGTGGACGTATCTTCTTCAAAGCCGAGAATTGACGCATTGCGCAGCATACAAGGAGCACCTATACGCTTTTTGTCTTGCGAGCCGTTGTTGGAAGACCTGGGATTTCTTAATTTGGAAAGAATAGATTGGATTATTGTTGGTGGCGAAAGTGGAACACAAGCTCGCCCCATGAAGGAAGAATGGGTTCTAAATATCAAAACACAAGTAGAACTATCAGGAAAAGCATTTTTCTTCAAACAATGGGGAACATGGGGATGCGACGGAATTAAGCGAAACAAACATAAAAATGGCAAAACACTTCAAGGTGTCATTTGTCAAACCATGCCTGCTGGAATATGTCAATAATAATGACAAAACAAGAGATACTTGAAGAAAGCGTTTTGCTGGCGTTGGATACCGTAGCAGAACAAACAACGGAGCAAGCAACAAAGATGATTGTTGATTTGTTTAAATCTGTGGTGCTGAAGAAATATAAAGATGCGTTTGACCAGGAGTTGGCGCAAGGAAAGGTTCACAGGAAGATTATTGACAAAGCGGTCGAATTTTGTTATTCTGATATTTGTGCCTCTATTCGTAAATCGTTAGAAATAAGCGATGAATACAAGGATAAACTAATACAAGAAGCCAAGCGGATTAAGGAATTTGTCAAAATTGATGTTGAACGGATTCTTGTGGATAAAGGAATAGAGATATTTATAATCTAAAGGAACGAAGTGCTGTGCAATATAATAATCTGGTAATATATTCTACATAAAGTATTTTTGGAACTGAATTATAGGATAAAAGAGAATATGGAGATAAAGGATGTTTTAGGTCTAAAGTCAGTCGCTGAGGCAGGACTTGAAGTTACAAAAGCAACGATTGAAGGAGTATCTTCATTTTTGGAGATAGTGTGTAAGCCTGGTCTACAGGAATTTGGATACCTCCTTCAGGACAAGGTTCGCCAATGGCGTCTGAATAATATTATCCGTACACTGGAAAAGGCAAAAGGTCGTATGTATTTCGACGGGCAGACTCTTCAACTTACCGCAAATGCTCGAGTTGGACTCTCTATAATAGAGGAGTGTTCGCAAGTAGATGATGATGAACTTCAAAACTTATGGGCGGGGCTGTTCGCTTCCTCATGCACAACAGATGGTCGCGATGATAGCAACATGAACTTTGTAGATTTGCTAAAACGCATGAGTAGTGTTGAAGCAAGAATCATAGATTATGCATGCCGTAATTGTAAGAAAACACAATACAAAAATAACCTGCTTACCGCACAAACATTGATAATATCTTTTGAAGAATTGGTTGTAATAGCAGGAACAGATGATATTTATAGGCTAGATAGCGAGTTGGATCATATGCGTTCAATAGAGCTGCTAGAGACAGGAAGCGTAGTTTCTAACGGAGGGGGTTTTATAGCCACGGACGAAAAATTAGATGCCAATATTACCCCAAGCCCCATTGCTCTCACGCTATACTATAAAACTCATTCAACAAGTTTGACTCCACTAGAATTTTGGAAAAACGATATTGTGCCATTTGATGAAAATGGAATCGTTGAAGAAAAGTAGTTTATAATAGCAATTCGTTATGGCTAAAAATAAAGTGACAGTAACAGACAATAGCATCAAAAGTGGTGTGACGAGTGATGTTAACAAAGCCATTTGTGAATATATTTGGAACGGCTTTGATGCGCATGCCAAGCATATATCAGTGGAGTATATGGCATCCGAGTTAGGTGCAATTACGTCTTTAGTAATAAAAGATGATGGAGATGGTATTAATCGTTCTACATTGTCAGATACCTTTGGCCGATATCAAGATTCTGTAAAGAAAAAGTCTTTTCAATGGAGTTCGCAGGTTAAGGGGAATAAAGGGAAGGGCCGCTATGCTTTTAATTGTTTTGCAACAGGTGCAGAGTGGGTGTCGGTTTATAAAGAAAATGACAAATTGTTGCAGCACACTATAACTATTAACGGTGATGATAATGACCATTATAATGATCATGCAGATGACGGAGGGTTAAAAATAGTTTATGGCACTAATACAGGTACAGAAGTCAAATTCTTTAATGTGAAATTGAATTCAGCATTCTTTGAGTCAAAAGATTTCTTAAGCTATCTTCAAAAAGAATTTGCAGTATTCCTTAAACTTAATGAAAACCGTGGATATACACTATCGGTTAATGGGGAATATATTGATTTCAATATTTTTATTGCAGAAACTGATATCAAAGATGTATCTCTTTATGACGAGGAGTTAAATGTATGGCAAAAATTTACACTGACATTTATTCGCTGGCATGAAAAAATGAAGGAGAACTATTGTGTATACTATTTGAATGATGAAGGAATTGAACGATACGAAGAAACAACGAAATTGAATAAAAAAGATACAGGCTTCCATCATAGTGTTTATGTATCTTCTTCTTATTTTGAATATTTTTCTCCTTTGCGAGAAGCAAATAATAAAAACGAATTACAGATTAGCATAGATTTTCCTGAATCCATAGTCAAGAAAACAAACAAAGATAAGGTATTTAAGGATTTATGGAAGATCATTTCAGATTGGCTATTAGACAAACAAAAGGTATTCATTACAGATGTGGGAGGAATAGAACTTTGGAACAAATATGTGAAAAAAGGTGTTGTTGAGGAGCCAAAAAATGAATACGAAATGCCATTATATACTGAATTGAAAGAAACGGTGATAGGCATTTATTCGGTGCAACCTAGAATATTCACTAATCTTGAAGAAGATCAGGCAAAAGCATTGATTGGATGTTTGCAACTCTTATTGCAGACTAATAAACGTAATGATCTTTTGGTCATACTTGATAGAATTACAAAAATGACGGATGAGGAAAGAAATAAACTTGCTCTAATTCTTGAAACAACAGAACTATCACAGATTACAAATACAATTGATATGTTGCAAGGCAGATTGAAGGTAGTATCAGCTTTGAAAGCGATGGTGTTTGACAAATCGTTAAATGCATACGAAGTGTCAGACATTCAAGCGATGGTGTCATCTGCATTTTGGCTTTTTGGAGAAAACTATAATATTGTTACTGAAGCAGAGCCGGATTTTCAACAAGCATTGGAATCATATTTGCAAAAAATAAATAAAGAGGTTAAAGGTATTAGTAAAAGCAAGATTAATGAGGTTAAAATAAAACATCCAGATGCCAATAAGGAAATGGATATATTCGCATTTCGACAAAATAAGATTAGCAATACAATTGAAAACATTGTTGTGGAACTTAAGCGACCTAATGTTAAACTCGGTGAAATAGAAGTAAGCCAAATAAAAACTTATATGAGTTTGATATATTCAGAACCTCGTTTTAATTCTCCAGATGCATCATGGACATTCATTCTCATAGGTAATGAGTTTGACAGTAGTGGTTATATAAAAAGGGAGATGGACACGAATAAAACGTGGGGAAAGAAAAACTTAATACAACATGTAGATGATTTTGGACAACATTATGATATTTTCGTTCGAACTTGGAGTTCTATTTTTGATGATTTTGAATTGAGACACAAGTACTTATTAGATAGATTGGAATTTAAGAGAAATGAATTAACGGCGCAATATAAAAGCAAACAAGATTTACATAGAATTGTAGAAAAAGCAAATGACAATAAATAATAATTGGAATAGAGATATACCCTTGCTTTATAATATAATTTAAGCACTTTAATCTCTCAACATTCCCTACCATCTTCCTCCAATAAATTATCACTATACCATTCCAAAATCATATTAACCATTCATGATAGAAAACGCTTCAAATAACAAACGTATAGCAAAGACAGTGACACTAAGCAATTACTAAAAGCAACGAATTGAATATGAAAAAAATAATGCTCGTTTTTGGAACGCGACCAGAGGCAATAAAGATGTGCCCATTGGTTAAAGAGTTCCAGAAACACCCTAAAGAGTTTGAGACCATAGTATGTGTGACTGGCCAGCACCGCGAAATGTTAGACCAGGTGCTACGCATTTTTGATGTGACACCAGACTATGACCTAAACATAATGAAACAAGGGCAGGACTTGTACGATGTTACAGCGCGTGTGCTCACGGGAATGCGCGATGTGCTTTCAAAAGTCCAACCCGATGTGGTGCTTGTGCATGGCGACACCACAACAAGCACAGCCGCGGCCTTAGCGGCCTTCTACCAGCAGATTCCTGTAGGGCACGTTGAGGCGGGTTTGCGGACACGGAACATTTACAGTCCATGGCCCGAAGAGATGAACCGACAGATAACGGGGCGCATAGCCACTTACAATTTCGCACCCACACCGCTTTCAAAAAAGAATCTTGAAGAAGAGAAAGCACAAGGCAAAATCTATGTGACAGGCAACACGGTTATCGATGCCTTACACTTGGTGGTGAACAAACTGAAGAGCGATAAGGCTCTTGCCGACGAACAAGTAAAGGTGCTTGCCAATGCAGGCTACGATGTAACTCGACTTGCCAATGGCCGAAAACTAGTATTGATAACAGGGCACCGCAGAGAAAATTTCGGCGATGGGTTCATTAGCATGGTAACCGCCATGGAAGATTTAAGTGAAAAATACCCCGATGTCGATTTTGTATATCCAATGCACTTGAATCCCAATGTCAGAAAACCCATTCACGAAGTGTTTGGCGATGATTTGACCGTATACCATAACTTTTTTTTCATTGAGCCGCTGCAGTACCTTGAATTTGTATATCTGATGGAGAAAAGCACCGTAGTGCTTACCGACAGCGGCGGCATACAAGAGGAAGCACCTGGTTTGGGCAAGCCGGTGCTTGTTATGCGTAATACCACCGAGCGGCCCGAAGCTCTTGATGCGGGAACAGTGAAACTTGTTGGCACCAATCATGACTTGATTGTGAGTGAGGTTAGCCGACTATTGGATGATTCCGTTTATTACGATAAGATGAGCCAAGCCGTGAATCCTTATGGGGACGGAATGGCGTGTGAGAGAATTGTTGAAGCATTGAAATAATAGAATACTAATATGATAAACGTAATTGGATTGGGCTACATAGGGTTGCCCACAGCATTAATGATGGCTTCGCATGGTGTCGATGTTATCGGAACAGACTACAATAAAGAGTTGGTAGCGACACTGAATGCAGGCAAGACCACATTCAAAGAAGATGGATTGGACGAACTTTTTCAAGCGGCCATTGCCAAAGGCATTAAATTCACCACCGAATACCAGAAGACCGATATGTACATTGTGTCGGTGCCCACGCCATATGACAAATTCAGCAAAAAGGTTGATGCTTGCTATGTGGTGGCGGCTGTGAAAGAAATAATGAAGGTATGCCCCAAGGGTGCAACCGTAGTAATTGAATCAACAGTTAGCCCAGGCACTATCGACAGATTTGTGCGCCCAGTTGTTGAAGCCGATGGACTCAAAATAGGTGAAGATATTAATCTAGTGCATGCGCCCGAACGCATTATTCCAGGCAATATGGTTTACGAGTTGTTGCATAACAATCGCACCATAGGAGCCGATAACAAGGAGATTGGCGAGAAAGTCAAGAGTTATTACGCAACGTTCTGTCAGGGCGAAATTGTTGTAACCGATATTCGTACGGCGGAAATGACCAAAGTGGTGGAAAATACATTTCGTGCCGTGAACATTGCATTTGCCAACGAGTTGGCCAGAATATGCCGACATGACAACATGGATGTATACGAGATTATCAAAATCTGCAATATGCACCCGCGTGTGAACATTCTTCAGCCAGGCCCAGGAGTAGGCGGCCACTGCATTTCAGTTGACCCATGGTTCTTGGTCGGCGACTACCCCCAGTTGGCGAAAGTTATCGATGAGAGTATGAAGACCAACGATAGCCAACCAACATTTGTTTTGGAGCGCATTTATGAGATAATGAAAGAGCGCAACATAACTGATAATCGACGAGTGGGGTTGTATGGCTTAACCTACAAAGAGAATGTTGACGATGTGCGCGAGAGTCCTACTCTTCAAATGCTCGACATTCAAGAGCGCCATTTGGCCCGCCCGCTTAAATGCTTCGACCCATTCTTTACCAACAAAGCAATTGTCCAAAATCAGATTTTGGACTTCGACCAATTCCTGAATGAAGTTGATATGGTTGTCATTATGGTGAAGCACGACCATATCAAGCAGAATTGGGACAAGTTGAAGGGGAAGGTTATATTGGATTGCCACAATATTTGCCCGTTGGAAGGTGTATACCATATTTAAAGATGTAGTAAATGAATTTAAAATATATAATCACATCTAGAAACTATAACACAAAGCCATTTTGGGATTTAGTGTTTGAATGGGAAAATGTGTTTTCTCAGGCACTCAAATTGCCTTTTTACTATGAGAATAAGAATATATATAATCGCTACATAGCACGTGTTCCATTTATGCCATCATTGCTGCAAACATCAGAACCAGCTTTTAGATTTGACATGAACCCTTTACGAAATAGCAACGCAAATAATAAAAGCAATATCATACCATGCATTGTTGATTTCTATCTGAGAGGAGATGAAAAACTTAATAAATTCTACAAAAGGTATAACAAGAACAAGATTGTATTTGTATCAAGTAGGGAAGTCTACGACTATTTAAAATCAAATAACTGTCCTTTGAATATTCAACATTTAGCACTAAGTATTTCTGATAAATATCAAATAAGTGAGCAAACTAATTATGAAAAGAAGTATGACCTTGTAATGATGGGGAGACAGAACCCCGTGTTATTGGATTTTGTAAAGAGATATGCTGCCAGTCATAAAAACTTTAATTATGTATATCGCATACAAAAAAATGACCGGTTCGATTATTATACTTCTGATGGACAAGCAATTGGCGATATCGATACACGAGATAAGTACATGGCATTAATGCGAAGTGGGCGAGTGGGACTTTACGGCACACCTGGCATGGACGATGATGAAAATCGCACAAATGGCTTCAACCAATTGACGCCGCGTTTTCTTGAACTTATTGCATGTGGTTGCCATATAATTGCTCGTTATCCAGCTAACTCGGATACAGATTATTTTGAGTTAAATAAGTTTTGCCCAAGTATATTGACTTATAGTCAGTTTGAAGAAAAAATGGATTATGCTCTGTCGGCAGAAGTGAATATGAAGCAATATTCCGATTATTTAACAAAACATTATACTTCTGTTCGCTGCAAACAATTGCTACAGGCCTTAACGGATATATAATAATGGGAAAAATCGCAATTATTGGAGCAGGTATTTCCGGACTTAGCACGGCTCATTTTCTCAAAAATAAATATCAAATAAAGATTTTTGAGAAAGATTTAAAGCCCGGTGGCCTTATAAAATGCAAGCAGGTCAATGGAAGTCTTTTCCATATATGTGGAGGTCACGTATTCAATAGTAAACGAGAAGATGTGCTTGATTGGTTCTGGAGCAAGTTTAACCGTACATTAGAATTTACCAAGGCTGATAGGAATGCTGTGGTGTATATGGAGAATGGTGATAAAATACCATATCCCATAGAAAACCATATTTACTTATTGGATGAGAGAACGCAAAAATCGTTTTACGAGGACCTGAATGAAATAGATAAAATAAAAGGGCTGAATGCAGGATTTACTGACTACGATAGTTTCGGCGATTTCTTGCGATGGCGATTTGGCAAAACCCTTTATGATTTGTATTTCCAACCATACAACGAAAAGGTGTGGAGATGTAACCTGTCAACGATTCCCATGTCGTGGATGGAAGGGAAATTGCCTATGCCCACAACTCAAGAAATGAGAGATAATAACGCAAAAAGAGTTGAAGAAAAACAGTTTGTGCATTCCACATTTTGGTATGAGAAAACAAATGGTTCTCAACATATTGCAGATAAGTTGGCGGAAGGATTTGACATACAGTATAATAGTCGGATTGCTGAGATTGTTTTTGATGGCAAAAATTGGATTATACAGGGTGAATCATTTGATAAAATTGTGTTCTGTGGCAATATTAAAGATATGATAAACATGATAAAAGGTGTAAATGTTGATGAGTTTAAACCTGCCATTAATTCTTTAGATTATCATGGAACCACATCTGTATTTTGTGAAATTGATAAAAATCCATATAGTTGGATATATCAACCTAGTAGAAGCCATAAAAGTCATCGTATTATTTGCACAGGTAATTTCTCGGAAAGTAATAACGCGGCGGAAATAATGTGCAGAAATAGGATTACAGCGACAGTCGAATTCACAGATGAAATAAACAAGGAAGAGATATTGGAGAATCTAAAGTATATACCATTCAATCCTATATATATCGACCATCAGTATAATAAGTATACTTATCCCATCCAAAATGGCAATACACGCAATATGATTCAGTCTTTAAAAGCTAAACTTGCACCGGTCAAATTCTATTTTACCGGGCGTTTTGCTGACTGGGAGTATTATAATATGGATGTTGCAATAGGTGCGGCCATGGATATGGTAAAGAAGAATTTTTAATATTGCCGTTGAGGTTCTTTATTTGAGTTAGCATATAAGTGATGAATTTATACGATTGAGTAGAACAATGTCATCAATTAAAAAGAATTTTGTTTGGAGTTCTATTCTAACTGTAGCAGGTTACTTGTTCCCGCTGATAACGTTCCCTTATGTAACACGTGTTTTGGGTGTAGAAGGTTTGGGAAACTACCAGTTTGCTTATAGTACCATAGAGTATTTCTGCATTTTCGCAATGTTAGGCATGGGTGCTATTGGTATCAGGGAAGTGGCCAAAGAAAAAGGCGATCGTGAAAAACTGTCGCAAACATTCAGTAGTCTTGTTATAATTAACCTTATAACAACGTTTTTGGCCATTATCGTTCTGTTGGCTTTAACATTTATAATTCCATCCTTTATCTCTCATAGTAAGATGCTATATATCGGTATGGCTCGGATTTTATGCAATACACTATTGATAGAATGGCTTTTTAAAGGTCTGGAAGATTTTCGCTTTATAACTATTAGGGCTATTTTGGTAAGATGTGTATATGTGGCGTCTGTTTTCCTATTCGTTAAAGATGAAAATGACTTTGTTATATATTTCCTTCTTTCAACTTTAGCAGTTGTCGTAAACTCGTTTATTAATTTGGTTTATTCTAAACGGTTCGTCGACTTTTCTTTTCGGAATCTTAATTTACAACAATATATCAAGCCTTTTATAATTCTTGGCGCTTATCGAATATTGACAGCAATGTACACGTCGTTTAATGTCATTTATTTAGGCTCGCAATGCGGAGACGTTGAAGTTGGATACTATGGAACAGCCACAAGACTCTATACTTTAATCATGTCTGTTTTTACAGCCTTCACTGGAGTGATGATGCCACGGATGAGTTCTCTTTTGGCGGAAGGTAAAACAGACGATTTTAAAAACATGACAGTTAAATCTATTGATTGCTTGTTGCTGTTTTGCTTGCCGCTTATAGTTTTATTTGAGGTATACACACCACAAATAATTAGAATAATTGCTGGTATTGGTTATGATGGGGCAGTTTTGCCAATGCGTATAGTTGTTCCTTTGATGTTGGTGATAGGCTACGAACAGATTATTATTATCCAAATGCTCATGCCACTGAAGAAAGATAATGCCATTCTTATTAATTCATGTGTTGGCGCGGGCGTTGGATTGTTACTGAATATTATATTGGTTCCTATTTTAGCAAGTGTAGGTTCTGCAATTGTCTGGTGTGGATCAGAAGTTACTGTTTTAGTTATTGCCCAATACTTTGTGACAAAATACACCGGCTACAAGTTGCCTATTAAAAAAATAATGTTTTCAATACTTGCATATATGCCATCAATAGCAGTTTGTTGTTTGTTAAATAGATTGCTTTCTAATTGGATAGCACTATTTGTAGGATGTGTCTTTGTTTGCATTTATAGTTTCATAATAGAATACAATCTGTTAAAGAATAAAATATTGCAGGCTAATGTTTTGCCGATTATAAGTCGGGCTCAGAAAATATGGTTAAGCAAATAACAATTGCGAATACCTAGCATATTTGTTTATGGAAGGACAGCAAATACTAATAATAAATATTGCAGCATACGCTCTTCTATTATTACATTTAATAAGGAAAAAGAAATCCCGACTTTCTATTTTTGTATCAGCAATATGGTGCGCATCTGCGGTTTTTTCCTTGGTTTTTTATGGCCTTAATGGTAATAATTGGGAATTTAGAACATATACAAACCTAACATTACAACCATTTGTTTTTATATTTGTATGTATCCTGCTTTACATTATTCCATTAACGCGTATCGAAGATAGGTCTGCCATTTTAGTAGATGCCGATTATAGTTTATTAACTATTTTTTCGTGGATTATTGTTATTATTTCAATAGCGCCATTTTTAGCGAATTTGGTTTATGCGATAAATCATATAGGCGAGTCGCTTTCTTCTTTTGCAGAAAATTATGAAACTGAAGTTGAAATACTTGAAGGCAACGTGGCGATATTGAATAAATACGCTAAGTATGCTCGAACATTTTCGCCAATATTATTGTTTTACTTTCTTCAAAGGCCCAACCCCAACAAACTTCTTTTGATAGGGTTATTTTGCGCGTTTCTTAATCCTTCATTAGGTAATTTAAATTCAGGCTCGAGATTTCTTTTTGCTGCTGATTTCCTTTATTTGTTAGCAGTATATTTTATTTTTTCTAAATCGATAGATGACAATGTTAGAAGCAGAATACGAATCATTGGGTCCTTATTATTATCTTTTTTTATCGTTATTTTTATATCGATTTCCATTTTCCGATTTACCACGACAAACTCTTCTTCTGCTAATATCGAAGCAACCACTTCCTTTGGTTTATATGCAGGAGAAGGAATGCTGAATTTTAGTAGTAATATGTGGAATATATCAAGGAGAACTGGTGGTTCAAATACACTGACTGTTGTTGATTATATGATGGGAGACAATCCAACTACGGTTCGCGATGCGGATAAAGTCTCTGCAAAGGCAGGTATTCCATTGAATATTTTTTATACGGTAGTTGGAGACTTTTATATTGATTTCGGACCTAATGTTACATTGGCAATCTTCTTTGGAATATTTTTAATACTGAGTTTCCTGTTGCGAAAGCAAAAAACACATTATTCATTTTACGAATTGGTGTGGATATGTCTGTTTATTAGAATAATTGTGATAGGGTTTACATATTTCCCTTATATGAATCTTTCAATGGAATTGATATATGTACCTATCTTAAATATAGTTCTATCATTTTTGGACTACGCGAAAAATAGCCAATAGTATTCACTTAATGAAAGTTAAAAATGGACCTTTCTATTATCATAGTAAATTATAATACTCTTGAATTAACCAAGGCCTGCATCGATAGTGTGCGTAGTAATACAAACGGCATTGATTATGAAATTATAGTGGTCGATAATGACTCGTCCGATGGAAGCCAAGATTTTTTTGAGACTTGCAATGGAATAACATTTATTGAGAGTGGAGATAATTTGGGTTTTGGTCGCGCTAACAACATAGGGTTCAAACATTCTAAGGGTAGATATATCTTAATGCTTAATAGCGATACCATTGTTGAAAACGGCATTCTAACACGCATGGTCAATCATTTTGACTCAATGCCAAATGATGTGGCATGTATAGGTTCTCTTTTGGTGCACGGGAATCGTCAGCCGTGTTTCTCTCATGGTTTCTTCACAAAATGGCAATGGGAGTTTGGCTTTCGTGCGGAGAAAGGAGATTCAACGTCTATCAAGGGGGCGCAGCAAGATGTCGAATATGTTTCTGGTGCAGATATGTTTGTTCGTCGTTGGGTTGCAGAGAAATATGGTTTGTTCGATCCTGATTTCTTTATGTATTACGAGGATATGGAAATCTGTTATCGCTATAAGCAGCACGGGCTACGTTCCGTTTTATTTTCGGAGCACGGAATTATTCATCTTGACGGTGCCAGTTCAAAAAGCAGTTATAGAAAGGTTTGCATGACTTCTCAGAGTTATATCATATATTTGAGGAAGACGCTACCCCGATGCAAGTTTCTCTTTGTCAAATCTCTTATTGTCTTACGCCGTTTGTTCACGGTTTGGCATTACAGATGGTCATTAAAGAATAATCTTAATTATATACGCATTCTCGCAACATCATAATTATGAACATACTTTTTTGTTATGATATACCAGTAAGTAGGAATTTTGGAGGGGTTGCTGCTGTATCATACACCATTATGGAAGGGCTTCAGAGTAGAGGCCATTTATGTTATGTCATAAGCGCCACTCGTGCTACCGATGGTTTTTGCAAAAATCAATACTTTTTGCCCATTGAAAGTAAGGATGATGGCAATGAAGAAAACAAACAGTGGTTCGTTGATTTTGTGAAAAACAAGCAAATAGATGTAATTATTAATCAGAACGCACTAGAACATAAATCAGAATGGCCTATTCTATGGAGTAAAGGATTAAAAGTTAAAAGGATATCTGTATATCACAATAGCCTTTTCTCTATGTATTCATGCAACAATGAGCGCATATCAGGAAATATAGTCTCAAGAAAACTTCATTTAAAGCCTATGCTAGATAAAATATGGCGGAGGTTGTTTAGAATTAAATATGGCAGGAAATTTAAGCGTAGCATAGAGTACAGTGACTATGTGGTGTTATTGTCACCACAGTATTTCAAAGAATTGTCTTGGTTTAGTGGAGTGAAATCCGATTCACGTTTTGTTAGCATTCCCAATCCCGCATTGAAAAAGTTTGATTTGGATATAGATAAATTGGAGAAAAGAAATGATGTGGTGTTTGTGGGACGGCTCTGCCCACAAAAAAATCTTGAAGCGTTATTGGATATTTGGGGAATAGTTGGACCAGCACATCCATCTTGGAACCTTTATATAGTTGGAGATGGCGAATTAAGACAATCTCTGGAGCATGCGGTTGCTAAAAAAGGGTTGTCCAATGTATCGTTTGAAGGTTTTAAAGACCCACTTGAGTATTACAAGAATGCGAGTATTTTTTGTATGACTTCAAAGTTCGAAGGCTTCCCTGGAGTCTTGGTTGAGTCTATGAGTTGTGGTTGTGTCCCAATAGCTTTTAATAGTTATGCATGCGCACCAGATATAATTGACAATGATGTGAATGGTTTTTTAATAGAACCATTTGATATTGACCAGTATTCGAGAAAATTAGGTCTTTTAATGGATAATTTGGAACTGAGGAGAAAAATGTCTCTCGCATGCAAAGAAAAGGCTAAACAATTCTCACGGGAGATGGTACTTGATAGATGGGAGGACTTGTTATATGATAAAACATAATTAATTCAATATGGTCATCAATTATTGATGTGGTTAACATTTCGATTTAAATGGTGTATAGGAAAAAAGTAAATAATACTCGTTCATACTATTAGAGAATGATTGTGTTTCAATCCATATTTATACTACAAAAAGACATTTTCCTGTTTTCATTTTTAGAGCCTATGCGATAAGTTTTTATTAATACAAAGTTTCTAAAAGCATTTATAATCTCATGATAAAAAAACTATTAAAACGATTTCATGGTATTTGCTTATATTACCGATTCAAAAGGCTGTATGAGAAAGATCCACGTTTAGCAGCAATAGCCTTGTATGATAGAATATATGGTAATCATGACAAATTCAATATTGATAAGCCTAAAAGCCTTATTGAAAAGATAACATGGTTAGAATTGAACACTGACACTTCACTTTGGACACTTTGCGCAGATAAGTATCGGATGCGCGAATATGTGGCGAAGTGTGGATTGGAAAAACATTTGCCAAAACTTTATGGCCATTGGGACAACCCCAATGACATAGATTTCAACCAACTTCCCGATGAATTTGTGATGAAAGCTAATAATGGTTGCGGTACTGTGAAAATTATTAAAGATAAAAGTACAATAAACGAAAAGAGATTAAAAAAAGAACTCAAACGATGGTTGAAGTATAAGTTTGGTTATATGGGCGCGCAAACTCACTATCTTTCTATAAAACCATGCATTTTAGCCGAGGAATTGTTGCACCAAGATGATAATCAAAAGTCTTTTTCCCCTAAATCTATGGTTGACTATAAAGTGTGGTGTATTAACGGTATACCGGAAAGCATTCTTGTTGTTTATGGTCGCAATGATTCAGGATATAGTCTTGACCTATATGATATAGAATGGAAAAGAATTAACGATAATCTTAAACAGAATGGCCATTTCGTATTTCATGAGAAAGAAGTCCCAAAACCAAAGTGTTTGAAAAAGATGATTGAAATGGCTAAAACCTTATCAGAGCCATTTGTGGAGGTTCGTGTTGATTTTTATATAGTGGATGAAAACCCCATTGTGGGAGAATTGACATTTAGCACTGGTTATGGATATTTTACGGATAAGTATTATGAATATCTTGGGCGCAAAGTTGATTTGGCTAAAGCAAATGAATGTGATTGGTTAACAGCAAAACATATTGATAGACAATACAGACAAGGATGATGTTGAAGGTAGAGGCTCTTTATAATGGAAAGACATACGAAAGAATAGATAATGTTTTAAGATATGAATAATAACAATCCCAAAACAATCATTGTCCAGCGTTATTACTATAATTTTCGTGAAGGCATATTTGATTGTCTTCAAGAGATGGGTCTGAAATTTAGTCTAATAAACTCCACAACGTCAAGAGGACGGGTTAAGGTTCATTCCGACAAAGTGGCTTTTGTAAACTATATTGATAAGTGTTTCCATTTTAATATCAACGATGGCATTGTGGTGTTTCCCTTCCTATTTTGGAAGTTGATTAGAGAGAAACCTTCCGTGATTGTAACAGAAGGAGGACAGAATACTATTAATAATATTCAGATTAAGTGGTATAGTAGATTGTTCAGAGTACCATATATTCAATGGGATTTGGGAAAGGGCTACCAAGACTTTGGTAATTCTTTGGGCAGAAGGATTTATATGCGGATTTATAAGTCTATCGCTAATCATGCCAAACTAATTTACGGATATAATTCCAGCAGCAAGAAATATTTTGAGAGTCTTGGCATTTCTTCTGAAAAAATTGTGGTATTAAATAACACAGCCGATACTCCTACCTTGAAAAAGGTTATTGAAAGTTCTTCAAAGAAACTTCCGGAGGATATGGCTAAACAATATGACCCCAATAAAAAATATATCATTTTTGTGGGAAGTTTGTTGCCAACAAAACGTATTGAAGACTTTGCAGAGATTATGACCAAACTAAATGGCGAATACACCTTATTGATAGTCGGAAGCGGCAAAGAAGAATATACGCAGTCGTTGAAAGAAATCTTTAAAGATATTGATTGCATATTTCTTGGCTACAAAAGGCCCGAGGAGTTATTGCCATACTATAATATATCATTATTCTGCATTCTTCCTGGGCTTGGAGGGTTGTCAATCAACCAAGCGATGGCTTACGGATTGCCGGTACTTTGCACCCATGCCGATGGTGCAGAAGAAGATGTCGTAAGAAATGATGAAACGGGTTATATCTACAAGAATATTGACGATGCTGTTAGATACATTCGCTCCAAGACCAATGAAGATTGGAAGCATATGGGCAAAAATGCATCAGAATTAATGTTCGGAGATTTCTCATTAGAGAAAGAGTGTGAACGTTTTATTGAAGGAATAAAAACTATCGCAAATGGATATTGAAAACAATGTGGTTCCTGGTCGTAGCAAAACAATTACGGCAATAAGGCGGATGGCTAATTATTTCCGGTCTTTTTGGATGCTTAAAGTCAAACATCCATGGATTAAAACCAACGGTTTTACGAGAATACCAAAGTCTACAAACATTTGGTCACCACATAGGGACATAACTATTGGTGACAATGTACAATTTGGGCCAAATTGTCGAATACAATGTGACATTGAATTTGGCAATAGCATTCTTGTCGCGTCAAATGTTGCGTTTGTTGGCAAGGACGATCATATCACGAATGTCCCCGAAAAAACCATTTGGAATTCAGGACGCGGTGATACTCAAAAAACATATGTGGGGAATGATGTCTGGATTGGCCATGGGGCAATTATTATTGCTGGAGTTAAGATTGGCGATGGAGCCATTGTTGCAGCAGGCAGTGTGGTGACAAAAGATGTTGCGCCTTGTACAATTGTTGGAGGAAATCCCGCAAAGTTCATTAAGAACAGATTCTCAACTGAAGGCGAAACCAAACAACATCTTGACTATTTGAATAATTTGTATAGTTGATTGTAAATAAATAGGTGTGAGAATAATTATACTATAATATGGCCATGCTCCGCATAACCTAGCCCTTCATAGGCAAATGGGGCAAAAAGGATATGAGATTGCAAAGAGGTACATAGTGTAGTTAGTTTTATGGCATATGTCAGTATTGAGTGATAAGTTTAGGACGAAGAAGTTGGATCAGTCGCCATATCTGTTTCATTTTACCAAAGGAACCATGCAGGAAGCAGGTGAGGCGATGTACAGCATCATAGAATCTCAGTCGCTAATCAGCAAGAAGGGCTATATCAGCTTCACGGCTTCTCCTATAACATCGCTAAAGAAATTCTTTGAAACTCCGGTATATAGAACAGGATTACCAATGTACCAACCTATTGGTATTGGGTTTTCAAGGGACCTGCTGGTACAAAACTATGGGGCAAGGAATGTAATATACTGTAGCAAGAGTGAATACCAAGAAATGCCTGAACACCTTCTATGGAGGACGGAACGACTTGATGTGGACGAATATGATTTTGAATATCTACGGGAATGGCGAATCCAAGGAGAGAAGTTTGACTTCTATACGTTTCCGAAGGAGCATATTATCATTATAGCTCCAACAAAGGGAGACCTTAATAATTTTGTGATAAAACACGATATGATATTCAATCCAGTAGTGGATTATATCAATGGTGACATAGAGCCAGACTGGGATGAGATATTCGTGAGAAACTATAAGGGTTTAACAATGTTAGAGGTTGCTGAAAAACCAGATGACTATGCTGTGTCAGCTTCTACAATCACGCAGATTCTTGGAGAGGATATGACGGATGAAATATTTGGAACGTCATTATATGTTTCTAGGTCAAAGTGAATTATTACGAGAAAAAATGAGTGCGGAATCTTTAAAACTTGCAAAAGGAAAGTTTAGTTTGAAGGCTGTAACGAAGCAGATGGGGAAAATTTATAGAGTATAAAATGAGCAACAAACAGAAAATCATATTGGTTCTATTCGCAATATTGGCATTGTTATTTCCTTACGATTTTTTGGAATCATTGCCATTCAGCATGCATATAAAACTTGATAGATATGCTGGTTTTGGCGATTTTGTTGGAGGTGTTATTGGCACATTAGTGGCTGGTGTTGCATGTTGGCTTGTATACAAAACATATATGAGTCAGAAAGAAGAACTTGACGAAACCAAGAAAATTTTGTCAATTCAAACTAACATAATGGAAAAACAACGCTTCGATTCTGTTTTCTTCCATTTGTTGTCAATTCATTTTGATAAGGTGGATAAGTTGAAGATGTATAAATCAAGGAGTCGCAGAAATGTGGTTATCGAAGAAAAGGAAATCTGCGGAACATCTTTTTTTGTGAAAGTAGTGGAAATATTTTGTTGTAAAGTAAATGATAATCGTTCACAAGCAGATGCTTTTAAAAAATCTTTTGATGACATATATAATGGTTTTAGAGACCATATTGATAATTATTTTAACAGTTTGTTTTATCTCATTAAAATTGCTCAAGATGAGATTGACACAAATAATTCGAAAAGTGATGCTATTTATATGGACATAATAAAAAATGGATTGTCTATCAAAGAAATTGAGTTTATTTATTTAGCTTACATATTACATTATATAAGCAAAGACCAGTATCGCTCAATTATAAAAAAATGCCACTTGTTTGATGGTTATGGTCTTGAAAAAATGTTCGGATTGCAAAATTTATATGGTGACGACCATATAATAATTGCTGACGAGAGAACACTCAATCAATTCGAAAAATATGAATGGTAAAAAACAGGAAATAAAGATTTGACATGGAGTGTTATTCTTGGTTCCATAAAACGAAAAATCGGGTTGTGATGGGGAATGACTTTTGCATACAAATGTGTCAAAAAGGATATCAATGCTAAGGGCATGCATATTTATAGTTTCAAGAGTTAGTATTTAAAGTCACAGATTGCAAGCGCATATTTATATCGATAAAGAAAGGGAAAACTCGAACAAACTATACAGGAGAAGTTTGCGACATTTATATAAGGTGGTCTTGAGTTATTGGTGCTGGCTCGAGAATTATGCCGAGGGGGCGTATAGGTAATTATTGTGTGGTAGGAGCTGATTCAGCAGGAACTAAAGATGTGCTAGATAACACAATTGTGGTCAAGAATCTGGCAAGGATGATTAAAGAGAATATTGATTTTAATGAGAGAAGAATTTGAGGAAAACATTGGAGAGTTTAATTAAGAGGTAGCAACGAATTAGGTGGGGGAATAGGAAGAAGATTTTTGTGAAATTAAAACAGATAATATGAGAAGAAAAAAGAATTTAAGTATTCTAAAAATTTTAGGGATTTTACTTGTGCTCATTGCTGGTTGGTTTTTAGGCTGGCTTAGTAATAAGAACATGTGGATTGCGTATTCTCCTAATATGCAATATGGCATCTGGGAAATAATATATTATATGGCTTCCGTTTTTGCGGCATTTGGTACGGTTGGGGCAGTTGTTGTGGCTTTATTTAAAGAGAAGATAATGCGGCTGTTTAACCATCCTGAAATTGTTCTGTTGATGAAAGATGAAAAATACTTCTCTGAAGATGTTGATTCAGAACAGCAAAACCCAAGCTCATCACAATATCGTGGCTTGCTTGAGGTAAATAACAAAGGTAATGTACCAGCGACAGGATGTGAGGTGTTTATTGAAAAGGTGCAATATGCTAAAAACAAAGAAAAGAAACTAAGAGATATTTTAGATATGGAGTCGAAAAAGAAACTAATGTGGGATGCACCCAAGGTTGACGTCCCCATTAATATTCCGAAGCAGATTTTATTGTTTAAAATAGACAAGCCAAACGCTTATGGTACGCCGTCTGCTTCGGATGAACAACAAGAAACACCTTGCCACCTACAACTGAATGGGATAAAATTGAGAGATAATTATTCGAAAAAGGGTATTTGGGAGATAACGTACTATATAAGTAACAATGAGATTGGACACTTGAGATTCAAACTTACCATAGATTGGAATGGTGAGTGGAAAATGAGAAAGACAGAAATGATAGATGTATTAAAAGTTAAATTTGAGACCTTATGAGAACATATCTTGTAAAATATAAGCCGGATGATAATTCGTCAATAATTAACGACCGCATTCGTAATGTAGGGAAGTATTATACTTTAGCTGATTGTGAGTTCCTTGTTAAGTCTGAATTTAACACTTCACAACAGTTATATAACTATATAGTCAAGGAAGACTATAAAACATTGTCCATCATTGTTATTGCAATAGATGCAAGAGTAGTGGATGGGTATTGGGGCGTCTCCAAGAAAGAGTTGTGGGATTGGCTTAAGAACAATGGCTGAATTATTATTCCCGTATTGTATTTTAGGAAATAAAAGAGATTAGCATGCCGATACATACCATCAATCAGACTTTAGAAGAGGTTGCGTTTCATAAATTGAAGCATCTTCAGGATTTGGAGACAGAATTTGAGGTAGCAACGTGGCGGTGATATTTGGTGTCAACGGGAGATGGAGGTCATCAATACTTCATACACTTGCTTGTTTTTATCGTTCTTTGAACAATGGGGCAGATACGAACTACTTCACTCGTTTTTCAAACGGGTGGGGGAAAGGCATGGGCGGATAGTATGATGGCGGTCAAATTTACAATAAAGGGGACAACCGGAACTATGATATACAAAAAGGATCGATGGATACTTGCTTCATTGGTATCAACAGCAGTGTTCCTGCAGTAGAGAAAGAACAACTGACCAGAACAAGTTTCCATATGACTAATAGGGGGTGATACAAGCGCATCATGCTACAAAGCAAATTGTTACTGGATGTATTTCTGCGGCAAGGAGAAAAATATGGTCTAGCATAAGTTTGAAAGTAATCTTTGTGAATGCTTGCTCAACGCATCCAAAAACTAATGTAACTATTAATATAGAAAAATCATTCTTTTAAAATGAGAATATCTTCTGAAAAATACCGTATCGGCAAAGTTCGCATCACCGTTACCAATCCCAGTGATGCTAAAATGCGCATCGAGGAAACCGCATTGAACGGACAGGGCGGATATGTTTGCGTGAGCAATATGCGGATGGTGAAATATGCCGGGAAGAATCCAGAGTATACCCATCTGATGGAGCAATCATTGCTTAATGTTCCTGATGGAATGCCGCTTGTTTGGTGTGGAAGGTTGTGGGGCTATAAAAATGTTTCAAGGGTTATGGGTTTCGAATTGATGGACAGAGTATTGAGGAACGGTAACAATGAATTGAAACACTTTTTTTTAGGCGATACTCAAGATGTTTTGGATGCACTCGTTTCAAAATATAGAGGTGATTCCAACTGCAATATTGTGGGCGCATATTCATTACCGTTTGCTGATGTTGATGATTTTGATTATGATGGCATTGCTAAAATGCTTGTCGACAGTGGAGCAAATACTATTTGGACAGCAATGAGGTCACCCAAACAAGACGAATTCAATCAACGGTTGTCAACGGTTTTGCCAAATGTTGTATGCATAGGTGTGGGCAGGGCGTTTAGATTGGCATTAGGAGAATTTAAAGATGTGCCAAAAGCAGCGAAAAAGTTCGGGCTGTCAGGTATTTGGCTTAGAAAAACCAGCCTTTGGAACACTTTGAATTGGTATTTTCAAAGTTGTTTCTATTTGGCATACTATTTCGTGCAAATAATAATTTTGCGGTTAATTCGTCGGAAAAGTTATGAGTAGCCAGATAACGTTTATCGGAGATGTGATGCTGGGCAGAATGATAGGCTCAAAGTATGACAAGCAGCCGTACAACATTATCGCTCAGGAATTGCAAGATGTATGTAAATCGTCCGATTTGACCATTGCCAATTTGGAGTCGCCTGTAACAGTCACTAAAGATTCAGAAGCCGACCATTTGCAATTTGTTGGAAGTGAGCCAATTCTGAAGGAGTTTTCATTTGTGAATCTGTTCACGTTGGCAAACAATCATATTAATGATGCCGCAGAAACAGGAATGGATGAAACCATTGAATTATTGGAACGAAACGGCTTCAACCATAACGGTTTATTTAAAAAATCCGATGAATACCAACCATACATTTATAATTCTGGCAATGAATCAATTGCAATAGTAACGGTTACCGATATGATGAACATTCAGTTTGATGAGAGCAACAAATGGCAATGTTTGCGAGTTGGTGAAAACAGAGTTAATGAGATTATCTGCCAGTTAAAAGCAAAAGGTTTTTTTGTAATCGTTTATGCGCATATTGGTGCGTTGTTTACAAGATTCCCGAATCCTGCAACACGCGAGTTTTTGCACGGCTATATTGAAAGTGGGGCAGGGTGTGTTGTAACGGCTCATTCTCATTGTTTGGGCGGAATGGAAACGTATAAAGGCATTCCTGTTTTTCACAGTTTGGGCGATTTTGTTATGGATGGAAATTCGTTTAGGCGGCGCAGAAGTGCCATTCTAACATTAAATATTGAAGGTTGCCAAGTACGAAATTGGTTTTTGACACCAGCAGAAATAAATGACAATTATGAAACAGTGTCGCCAAGCAAAAAAACAGCGGAAAGAATGCTGAAAGATTTTGGTGCGGTGTCTATGAAAATTGAGAAGCACGGCAACAAATACAAATCATTTTACAAATGGCAATATAAAAAGGAAATGATAATACACACTTTCAGTACATTACGTTATCTGATACATACTAAAGGCGTATTTGGAATGATTAGGCTGGTATTTGTCAGATTTGAAGAAGTGTTCCGTATGTTCAAATGGGTTTCTACGGACCGAAGTAATGTGCAGCGCGATGATGATGCCATATTGCCTAACAGAAAGAAATTCAAGCAAGACGAATTATTTAAAAACTAACAACTATGTCCCCCGCCACACGCACACATTATACAAAACCGTCGCTTCTCACCCGAATTGGGCAGTTGCTTGCGACATTTTTTTCGTTGAGTCACATTAAATGGCTGTTTTCGCTAACGGCTTATTATTTAATCAACTATGTGCGTGGACGGCGAAAAATGAAAGTCGGCAAACACACAAATATCCACCCCACGGCTATGATTCGCGAAGGCGAATTTGTCACAATTGGTGATAATTGCCTAATCAACCACAATGCATTGATACAGGCTGGGAAAACAGCCAACGGCTCAATAACAATCGGCAATTATGTGCACACTGGCGCCAATGTTATGATGATTGCATTCAATCACGGATTTTACACAAAGGATGTGCCGACTAAGGAACAAGACTATGTTGAAGCGCCAATAGTTATTAGCGATGATGTCTGGATTGGCGGCGGTGCGATAATTCTGGCTGGCGTAACAATAGGCAAAGGTGCGATAATTGCCGCAGGCGCCGTTGTAAACCGCGATGTTCCCGAATATGCCATAGTGGGCGGAGTGCCCGCTAAAGTGTTAAAATACAGAACCGATGAGAAAGGATAAAATCCTGTTATTATATGCCGATGCCACTCAAACCTTGCCTGTAGCCCGCTCGCTGCACAAAAAAGGATTTTTTTTGGCGGGAGTTTATGCTTCTCGGCTCAGTTACGGCTATCCGTCACGGTTCATTAGCAAAAGGTTTCTTTTTGCAGATGTAGAAAACTCGCAAGCGTATTATCAGTTTGTCAGGCAGATACTTGAAAGAGAGAAATACGTTGCGGTTATCCCGATGAACGACGATGCCGCCGTTATGCTTAGCAAATACTCGACCGAATTGCGTCAATTCACCGCATTCGTGATGCCCGATTACAAGACATTTTTAAGGGCGTACGACAAGCATTCTCTTATGCAGCTTTGTCAGGAGAAGGGCTATCCGCACCCGCGAACGACAATTGTTGAGGATGGCCATATAGAACAAATAGACGTTGATTCTTTGCAGTTTCCGTTACTGATAAAGCCGAATCTAACAAGCGGTGGCAGAGGTATGACGCTGATTAACAACAAAGAAGAATTATTTGAGTCGTTTCCTGGCATATATGAAAAATACGGCAGTTGTCATTTGCAAACATTCATTCCGTCAGGTGGCAGCCAGGTAAAAATTCAGTTGTATGTAAATGAAAAGCAAGAACTTGTCCAATCTTCTGTAATTAAAAAGATTCGTTGGTACCCCGAAAATGGTGGTAGCAGTTGCTGCAACACTTCGGATGAGAATGATAAGATTGTTGGCATTTGTTATCAAATATTGAAAGATATTGGCTGGGTTGGTTTTGCCGATTTCGACACAATTGAAGACCCGCGCACAGGCGAGTTGCTGATAATGGAAATCAATCCGCGGTTGCCTGCGTGCGTCAAAACACCTTTCGCCGCAGGAATCGATTGGGCGGATATAATAGTGAGTGAATATTTGGGTAATCCGCATAAGTGTTACCAATCAGGCAAGAACGTTTATCTGCGGCATTTGGGTTTTGAAACCTTGTGGTTTTTCTACAGCAAAAACCGTTTCAAAACAACCCCCAATTGGTTTAAATTCATTGGTCGCAACATTTTTTATCAAGATATCAGTTGTTTTTCCGACCCGTTGCCGTTCTTTTTCGGCACATTCGGGAATGTCATAAAACAACTTTCACCAAAATTCAGAAAAACAAAATCTGGCACACGATAGCGCTATGAACATCCTAACATTTGATATTGAAGAGTGGTTCCATATCCCTGATTTTGAGGAGACTCGCAACGATGAGCAGTGGCGCGGTATTCCATAAAAAGTTTCAAAATATAGAAAATAATTTTTCATAATTTTATGGCGGTAAAATTCATGGTCATAAAATTTCGATATATATGAAGAGATTTTACAACAGGGATGCTGAAATTCGTCTGTTGCGCGACATGCAGCAACAATCGTATGAAGATTATTCTCGATTTGTTGTTCTCACGGGTCGAAGACGTGTGGGCAAAACAAGCTTGGTTTATCGCTTGATGGAGGAAACAAAAGATAATGCACCAGGATTGTATTTTTTTGTCGGGCGGAAAACAGAAACAGCGTTAGTAAGAACATTCTGCGATGAAGTCCGAAACAAATTACAAGAATTTGTACCCGAAAGCATTCTGACCTTCAGAGAATTGATGCAGCTTTTATTGGAGATAGGAAAACGGCGAAAATTCACATTGTTTATCGATGAATTTCAGGAGTTTGATAATGTAAACGCAGGCGTATTCAGCGACATACAGGAACTTTGGGATAAATACAAGAAAGAGACAAACGTATGCCTGATTGTGTCGGGTAGTATTTTCCGCCTGATGGAAAAGATTTTCAAAGACGAGGGACAACCGCTTTTTGGCCGCGACGATTGCACCTTGCGTTTGCAGCCATTCACAACTTCTACAATGCGGGAAATATTAAGCGATTACAAGCCCGATTATACAAACGACGATTTGTTGGCGCTATGGACTATAACAGGCGGGGTTGCCCGTTACATAGAACAACTGATGAACAACAATTGTACAAATGTCGAAGCGATGGTTCATTACGTATGTTCAGCAGGGAATAGCTTTTTTATCGACGAGGGCCGTTCTGTTCTCATTCAAGAATTTGGGAAGCATTACGGAACTTATTTTAGCGTTTTGGACCAGATAGCAAACGGCGAGGTGACACAGAAGGAAATTGAAGTGTCGCTTGGTGTTAATGTTTTAGGAGGGCATTTAAAAATGCTTGAAGAAAAATATGGTATCATACGCAAAAAACGGCCAATAGGGGCAAAAAGCGGAAGCCAGACGGTGAGATACGAAATACAAGATAATTTCTTCCGATTTTGGTTCCGTTATATAAATCGTTACGCGCAGTTGATTGAAATAGGAAATTTCCCCGCATTGGAACAAATTATATTAAGCGACTATCCGACATTTTCCGGTATTAGTCTCGAGCGTTGGTTTAAGCAAAAAATGGTTGAATCGCATCGTTATAAAACAATTGGCAGTTGGTGGTGTGGTGGCGAAGTAAACGCAAAAGGAAACAAAGACGATTTTGAAATTGACATTGTGGCGGAAACTATTGATGGTGAGGCGGAAGCGTATGAAGTGAAACGAAATCCACAAAAATATAATCCGTCGAGGTTAAAAGAAAAAATTGAGATAATGCGGCGGCATCTTTTTCGTAATCAGGAAGTAAAGATGGTAGGATTGTCAATGGAAGATATGTAAGAAACTAATATTATGAACATTCTAACCTTTGATATCGAAGAGTGGTTCCATATCCTTGATTTTGAGGAGACTCGCAACGAGGAGCAGTGGCGGACATACGAGGTTCGCATCTACGAGAATGTGGAGCGGCTTTTCCGTATTCTAGAAGAGACAAACTCGCGAGCCACATTTTTTATAGTGGGTTGGATAGCAAAGAATTACCCCGATTTGGTTCGCCGGATTGCTGAGAAGTACCAGATTGGCAGCCACACAATGAACCATCAACTCATTTGGGAGCAGACACCTGCCGAGTTTCGCGAGGATGTGGAGTCGAGCGTGAAATTTCTCGAAGATTTGACAGGTCAGAAGGTAACCACATTCCGTGTGCCGGGATTCTCAATTCGCGAGAGCGAAGGGTGGGCGTTCGAGACTCTAGCGGAGTTGGGCATCACCACCGATTGCTCTGTTTTCCCCGCCCATCACGGCCACGGCGGAATGCCAACCTACAGCCGCCCAGTACCGAGCATTATCAGTCGTAACGGGATCACAATCAAAGAGTTTCCTATCACAACAAAAATCATTGCCGGCCGCCATATCATTTTCACGGGCGGCGGTTATTTCCGGCTGTTCCCTTATTCGCTCATTAAGCGGTGGAGCAGCGGTCAGGAATATCTGATGTCGTACATTCATCCGCGCGATTTAGATGCCGGGCAGCCATTTCTCAGCGGTCTGCCGCTCAAGCGCAAGTTCAAATCGTACGTTGGGTTGAAGGGGGCCGAGGCAAAACTTCGCCGCTGGCTCACCGATTTCCCATTTACCGACGTCGCCACCGCCGAGCAGCAAATCGATTGGTCAAAAGCGCCAGTGGTGAGGGTGTGAGAGGACTTGCTGTTAATTGAAATAATGAAAAAATGCCAACCTGCATTTTGCAAGTTGGCATTTTAGTTTTTTGTGCCAAAGTGTTATTCGGCGCTTTCTTCGGCTGCCGGCTCTGCCGTTGGGAAGTTGCCCATAAATGACTCAGGAGTCTCTTCAATCTTCTCTTGAAGCATGCTGCCTTCAACTTCGGCTCCACTGCGAGGAATGAAAGCTGATGCCATAATACAAAGGACAAGCAGAGCGCCTGCTAAAGTCCAAGTTCCTTTCTCAAGAAAATCGGTAGTCTTGCGAACACCCATAACCTGATTGGCACTGCTGAAGTTTGATGCCAAACCACCGCCTTTAGAGTTTTGTACCAATACTATAAGTATCATCAAGATGCACACGAAGAAAATAAGCACTGTAACGATTGTAAACATTTTCTTAAGTTATTTATTGTTAATAATTTCCTTTATTTCGTCAATTCGAGCCGCAAAGTAAGTGTTTTTTTCTGGATATGTCAAGTGCAATTTTTCATACAAATTCAGAGCTTGTTTGTAGTTCCCTGTTCTGAAGAAAGTATTGGCCAGAGTTTCCATAAGACCAGCATCGGCGGTCGAGCTTTTTATCGAAAGGTCGATATTGTCTTTTTCCGGTTCAGCATTATCGGATGGCGCGGAAGGCCTGATTTTAATTTCTTTGAAATTGTCGAGCAACTCGGCGTGGCGTTCCTCTTTTGTTTGCGGTTGGGAGGTTGCCGGTTTGCTTTTTTTGCCGAATGTCTGGCGGAAGTCGTCAAGGTCGACAGTATCGCTCAAATTACTAAAATAAGGTGTTACTTCCCCTTTCGTAATCAGTTGGTCGAGTTCGGCCCTTACCTTTTCTGCTTTTGACTGCTCTGGTTTGAATCCTGCCAATTCCGCCATTTTGCCAAAGTCGAACACTTCAGCTTCGGCTTCAATTTGGTCAGGAGCAGCATCGTGCTTGATAATGACGCGCTCGTCGAGCAGGAAGAAAAGCTTGGTGCGGTTGGTGACAAAAACAGCCGTTTCGCGCAGAGCCTTGCCGTAGTTCGAGTAGCCTTGGTTGCGCAAATTCTTGACATACAACATTCTGGCCGACTGAAAACACGGGTATTCATCGACAAGTTCCTTGATTTCAGGCAGATTGCGGTCGCCCAAAAGTTCGGGATTGTGCATATACATCATCAGTTTGCTCTTGTCCATTTTCTTCTATATTACCAGTTGACAACGGCTTTTGTAAATATGTCATCCACAAGGCTTTCGACAATTGTCTTGACAAGTTGGTCCTCAACATCGGTCAGGCTGTACTGGCTGTCATAGTCTTCGTAGCGCGAGAATGACGTGTCGAAGTTGGCATTCTTGTCCTTGTTGTTCACAAATTTTACTTTCACGGTGATCGTCAGGCGGTTCTGCGATGCTACATCGCCGCTTTTGATGGCCACCGGCTGTGTGCCGTAGCCAGTTATCGAGCCTTCGAAATATAGATCGGCATTTTCGTCGCCCAGTTTGAGCGATGTCTGCCCCACAAACTTGTCCTTCAGTGCTTCGGTCAGGTCGTTGGCGAGTGCTGGGTTCACCAGCGGCGCCACGTTACGGAAGTCGGCCACAAAGACGGTTTTTGCGTCGGGCGGGATTGAAGCACCTGTAAACGAATATTTTATGGTGCATCCGGCCGCAATAGCAATGATTGATATGAGTATTATCAGTTTGCGCATTTTCTTGTTTGAGTAAAGTGTAATGAGTAAGGTGTAATGTTAAATGTGTAATGAGTAAAGTCTATGTTTAATGTTAAATTATAAATGTTTAATGTTAAATGAGTTCCGGTATTCGTGATTCATAATTCGTAAATCGTAATTCAAAAATCAAAAATGTCTACTCAAGATTATACTCTTTAATTTTTCGATACAGCGTGCGTTCCGAGATGCCCAGATCTTCAGCTGCATATTTGCGCTTGCCGTTGTGCCGCTGCAACGCCTTGCGAATCATTTCCACCTCCTTGTCCTCGAGCGAGAGCGACTCCTCAACAAACTCTTCCGTGTCTTGGATGTGATGGTTTTGAGTGCCGGCATGATGTGTGATAATCATTGGCGTTTCGTCGGTGTCGGCATAGTCGTTTTTTTGTTCCGAGTAGATGCTCTGTATTATGCGGGCGTGATCCTTGGTGAATTGTGCGTGGTCGCCTTTTTGTTCCATCAGGTCGTGAACCAGCTTTTTCAGGTCGTTCACATCGTTTTTCATGTCGAACAACACCTTGTAGAGAATCTCGCGCTCCGAGGCGAACGACTGCTCGTCGGCGCGACCGACAAGGGCTGGCAGGTGAGCGTCTTCGCTTTCAGGCAGATAGCGGCGCAAAGTTTCAGCCGTAATGGTGCGGTTTTCTTCTAGAATCGACAGTTGCTCTGTGATATTTTTCAACTGGCGCACGTTGCCTGGCCAGCGGAATCGTTCGAGCATTGCGCGGGCGTCGGGGGTGAGTGTCAGGGGCGGCATCTGGAACTTGTCGGCAAAGTCGGCGGTAAATTTCCTGAATAGCAGATGAATGTCGTCGATGCGCTCACGCAGAGGCGGAATCTTGATTGGCACAGTGTTGAGTCGGTAGTAGAGGTCTTCGCGGAACTTGCCAGTCTCAACAGCCTGCAGCACATTCACATTGGTTGCCGCCACCACCCGCACGTTGGTTTTCTGCACTTTCGATGAACCTACGCGGATAAATTCGCCGCTCTCAAGCACGCGCAGCAGTCTGGCTTGAGTGGAAAGTGGCATTTCAGCCACTTCGTCGAGGAAGATGGTTCCGTTGTCGGCCACTTCGAAATAGCCTTTCCGAGCTTCGTGCGCACCCGTGAACGCGCCCTTCTCATGCCCGAAAAGTTCCGAGTCGATGGTGCCTTCGGGAATGGCTCCGCAGTTGACGGCAATATACTCGCCGTGCTTGCGCGAGCTGTATTGATGAATAATCTTTGGGAAAGTCTCCTTACCAGTACCGCTTTCGCCGGTAACCAGTACGGCCAAATCGGTCGGTGCCACTTGGATGGCCCGCTCAATGGCGCGGTTCAACCCTTCGGCGTTACCGATAATTCCGAATCGTTGTTTGACTTGCTGTAAGTCCATATTGTTTTCTTTAAGACTGACAAAATTACATTATTTGGGCAAAAGTGTGTCAGTTTTACTACAGCACGCAATAAAAAAAAGCGGCTTTTGGCCGCTTTTATATTATAAATATGTGTGCTCAATTAAACGATGGCGTTGCGCATCTTCTTGACAACATTGGCTACACTGTCGAATTTCTCAGAATTGTTTATGTCGTTTCTGTACACTTCAACCTGTTTCATGATTTCAGTGAAATCGTTGTAAAAATCAGCGAAATCAGGATTGTTTTTACGGCTTTCGATGTATTTGAGAATGGTTGATGCATACTCGAAATGACTCAATGCAACTTTAAGGAACTCCATGTTGTTGGCTGCCAAATCTGATGCCGAAACGCAGATGTAAGCGCTCTCAACCCAGCTTCCGATGAGAAACAGCAGGGCGGTCTCGGTTTGGCTTGTTTGGTTCAGAATATATTGTGATTCTTTAAACACGTCTTTTACTACAGCAATCAGCCCGTCGACATTGTCGATGTTGTTTTCGAACTTGTCAGAGATTTTATCGGCGTCAATACTGATGTTAAGGTCGCTTGCCATAGTCATGATGCACCGCAGATATTCTTCAGTCTCGGCTTTTTTCTGATAGGCTACATCGTAGCTCAAGTCGGCTGCATAGACGCCCAGATTCAGAGCTTTCTGTTTTGTGCTCAGGTAGTTCTCTTGATTGGCCAGGCTGTTGGTAACATCAAACATATAGGCAAGGCCAAGTTTGTTAATCATCGACATCAATTCGACGGTGGTTGGAGTTGGAATGCTTTCCAAGTCATCAATGATCTGTGCTACAGACACATCGTCGATTTCTGCAGTCGCTGCTTTATTTGTTTTGTTTCCGCTATTGCTGCAAGCTGCAATCACAGCAGAACCCAAGATTAAAAACGCTAATAATTTAATTGATTTCATAATACACTCAATTAGTAGATACAACTTGTTTTTTGGTAGACAAAAATATAATTATTTGCAATAAGATGATTATTGCAACAGCGTTTTTGGAAAATTTTTACGCAGGGTTGTTCAAGTTGATTGCAAATTTAATAATTTGCAGTATTTCAGTTGAATATGTTGATGCAAATCCGGTATCCGGAGGGTTTTGCAAAATTTATGCCCACAAAAAGAACTGCGTACGCAACCACAATGGCGTCAGACACGTCTTTCAAACGATGGTAAAACATCGCATAAGGTTTTTAATTAGTTGCGGCGGGCGGTCCTTTCGGGGGCTGCCCGTTTTTTTCTGTGGCAAACTGAAAACACAACAGCAAACACACTACCTTTGCCGAAAAACCAAAAGTATGAGAATCGAAAGCAGAATCGGGCACATCTATGCCACACCGCAACGAGTTTACGACCTGATATCGGACTTCAGCCGCATCAACAGCACTATGCTGCCGCAAAACGACAAAATCAAAGACGTGGAGGCTACGCCCGACTCGTGCACGTTCACCATCGACAAGGCGGGACGGTTCGGAATGCGCATCATCGAGCGCGACCCCGGCAAACTGCTGAAGATTGAGAGCGCGGAGTCGCCGTTGCAATTCAAGATGTGGATTCAATTAAAGGAGTTTCACGACACCGAATCGGCTGTGAAAGTGACTCTCGACGCCGATGTGAACGCGCTGATGAGCGTGATGGTTAAAAAGCCGCTGACAGAGTTCGTCGAGTCGTTGGTGGGCAAGATGGAACAAATCCGATAGACTAAAAATCCTTTTCGTGGCTGTCGATGATGATGGTTACGGGCCCGTCGTTGATGAGCTCAACGTCCATCATTGCGCCAAAACGGCCCGTCTGCGGACGGATGCCCGATGCGGTTTCCAACTTGCCGACAAACTCTTCATAAAGTGGAATGGCCTGTTCAGGTCTTGCAGCGCGTATATACGACGGGCGGTTGCCGTGGCTCGTCTGCGCGAACAGCGTGAACTGCGACACTACCAGAAGCTCGCCGCCCACATCAGCCACCGAGCGGTTCATAACACCGTTCTCGTCGTCGAAAATGCGCAACTTTGCTATTTTACCACATAGATAATCGGCGTCGGTGCTGGTGTCGGCAGGCTCAATGCCAACCAAAATCATCAGTCCCGAGCCAATCGATGCCACCACTTCACCATCAATGGTCACACTCGATCGTTTAACACGCTGAATGACAACTCGCATACACTTGTCGCTTTTTTATTTGAAACCTATTTTTAGAGCGATGAAGGTAGTGTTTTATTGAATGCAAACAGATATAAGTTGGGCAACATTATAAAATACGAGTGGAATACCTTAAAATTAGTACTGCGAAAAACTCGTCTTTCTCAAAATTGGAGCTCACTCTCTCACTCTTTCATGACGGATTTCCATAGTCTTCAATAAGTGTATTTCTTATATTTTTTCACAATATATCAACGTGGCAAAATGCCAACGAAAATGAATTATTTTTGCACCCTGAATGAATAAAAAAACATTATCCGTTAATGGAAAATAGAAGCCAAAGGCTGGCGTTGATAACAAAAATCATTCAGAATGAGGATGTTGACTCGCAAGAAAAACTTCTTCAAATTCTTCATTCAAAAGGTTGCTCGGTTACGCAAGCAACGCTCTCACGTGATTTAAAACTGCTCAAAATCTTTAAGCGCTTCACCAACGACGGACGTTATCATTATTCGTTGCCAAACGCGCCGGTTGCAATACCAACTGCGCCAAAATCGCCATCATCAATGGACGGATTTCTATCAATGGAGTTTTCGGGTAATCTGCTTGTAATCAAGACCGTACCTGCATTCGCACAACCCATATCGCAACTTATCGACGATGCAAACATGCCATCGATAATAAGCACCATTGCCGGCAACGACACCATTCTGGTGGTAATCCGCAATGGTTTCACGGGCACGAATGTGGCGCAGGATTTTGCACATTATTTTCCGGAAATCGCCAATAAAATAAAATAAAAAAACAAAGATAACATTCAGAATATAAAGAATATAACTACAAAATAAAGAATATGAAAGAAGTAAAAAAAGTGCTCTTGTTAGGTTCAGGAGCGTTGAAGATTGGTCAGGCGGGTGAGTTTGACTATTCAGGTTCGCAGGCGTTGAAGGCTATGCGCGAAGAGGGTATATCGACAGTGCTGATAAACCCCAATATTGCAACAATACAGACGTCGGACGGCGTTGCGGACAAGGTTTACTTCCTTCCTATCACCCCGTATTTTGTTGAGGAAGTCATCAAAAAGGAGAACCCCGACGGCATTCTGCTCGCTTTCGGCGGACAGACCGCTCTGAACTGCGGCACAGCGCTTTACACTTCGGGCGTGCTGGAGAAATACGGCGTTCGGGTGCTCGGCACATCGGTTGAGGCCATTATGATTACTGAGGACCGCGACCTGTTTGTGAAGAAACTGAAGGAGATTGACGCCAAAACACCATCGTCGCGGGCGGTTGAGAGCCTTGAGGACGCTCTTGACGAGGCTCACGTGCTTGGCTACCCCGTAATGGTTCGCTCGGCTTACGCTCTGGGCGGTCTGGGCTCAGGCATCAGCACCAACGAGAAAGAGTTCATCGACCTGTGCAACAACGCTTTGGCCTACTCGAAACAGATTCTGGTTGAGGAGTCGCTGAAGGGCTGGAAAGAGATTGAGTTTGAGGTTATCCGCGACGCCAACGACCACTGCTTCACGGTGGTTCCAATGGAGAACGTTGACCCGCTGGGCATCCACACGGGCGAGAGCATCGTAATTGCGCCAATCATCACCCTTTCGGAGGAGCAAATCAATATGCTCTCGGAGATTGCGAAGAAGGTTGTGCGCCACATCGGCATTGTGGGCGAGTGCAACATTCAGTTCGCCTTCAACGCGCAGACCAACGACTATCGAATCATCGAGATAAACGCCCGCCTGAGCCGCTCATCGGCGCTGGCATCGAAGGCATCGGGCTACCCGCTCGCCTTTGTGGCAGCCAAACTGGCGCTGGGCTACACTCTGGACCAAATCGGCGAAATGGGCACGCCAAACTCGGCCTACGTTGCGCCTTCGGTCGATTACATCATCGCCAAGATTCCGCGCTGGGACTTGAGCAAGTTTGTGGGCGTTGACCGCGAAATCGGCTCAAGTATGAAGTCGGTGGGCGAGATTATGTCTATCGGCAAATCGTTTGAGGAGATTATGCAGAAGGGCCTTCGTATGATTGGTCAGGGTATGCACGGATTTGTGGGCAACAACGACCTTGAGTTCGACGACCTTGACAAGGAGTTGAGCCACCCGACCGATATGCGCATCTTCGCCATCGCGAAAGCGCTTGAGAAGGGCTACACGCCTGAGCGCATTGAGGAGTTGACGAAAATCGACGTCTGGTTCATCAAGAAACTGAAAAACATTGTTGATTACACCAAGGTTCTGGGTCAGTACAAGAAGATTGAGGACCTGCCCGCCGACGTTCTGCGCGAGGCGAAACGTCTGGGATTCAGCGACTTCCAAATCGCCCGCTTTGTTGAGAATCCGTCGGGCACAATGGAGAAGGAGATTCTGCGCGTGCGCGACCACCGCAAGAAGAACAATATTCTGCCCGCCGTTCGCCGCATCAACACGGTGGCATCGGAGCATCCCGAGTTAACTAATTATCTTTATATGACTTACGGTGTGCAGGAGCACAGCATCAGTTACGCTTACAAAAACGACAAGTCGATAATCGTGCTGGGCTCGGGAGCCTACCGCATCGGCTCGAGCGTTGAGTTCGACTGGTGCTCGGTGAACGCCATCCAAACGGCTCGCAAACTGGGCTACAAGTCTATAATGATTAACTACAACCCCGAAACGGTCAGCACCGACTATGATATGTGCGACCGCCTGTACTTCGACGAGTTGTCGTTTGAGCGCGTGCTCGACGTCATCGACCTTGAGATTCCGAAGGGCGTGATTGTGTCGGTGGGCGGACAGATTCCGAACAATCTGGCAATGAAACTCTACCGTCAGAACGTGCCGATTCTGGGCACATCGCCTGTGTCGATTGACCGCGCCGAAAACCGCAACAAGTTCTCGGCAATGCTCGACCAACTGGGCATCGACCAACCGCGCTGGGAGGCTCTGACAAGTTTCGAGGAGATTGACAAGTTTGTTGACGAGGTGGGATTCCCCGTGCTGATTCGTCCGTCGTACGTGCTCTCGGGCGCGGCTATGAACGTCTGCTACGACAAGGACCAAATGCGCACCTTCCTGAACGCCGCCGCCAAAGTGTCGAAGGAGTATCCTGTTGTGGTTTCGCAGTTTATGCAGAATACCAAGGAGATAGAGTTCGACGCCGTGGCCAAGAACGGCGAGATTTACGAGTACGCCATCTCGGAGCACATTGAGTTTGCGGGCGTCCACTCGGGCGACGCAACGCTGGTGTTCCCCGCACAGAACATCTATCTGGCAACAGCACGCCGCATCAAACAGATAAGCAAGAAGATAGCCAAAGAGTTGAACATCAGCGGACCGTTCAATATTCAGTATCTTGCTAAAAATAACGAGGTTAAGGTGATTGAGTGCAACCTGCGCGCATCGCGTTCGTTCCCGTTTGTGTCGAAGGTTGTGAAACGCAACTTCATTGAGACCGCAACAAAGATTATGCTCGGCGAGCCTGTTCAGAAGGCCGATTCGTCGGATTTCGATATCGACCACATCGGCGTGAAGGCTTCGCAGTTCTCGTTTGCCCGTCTGCACCGCGCCGACCCGATTTTGAGCGTCGATATGTCGTCGACGGGTGAGGTTGGCTGCCTTGGCACCGACTTCAACGACGCACTGCTGGCCGCTCTCTACTCGGTGGGCTTCCACAAGCCTGAAAAGGGCGTTCTGGTATCGTCGGGCGACGTTCGCGGCAAGGTTGACTTGCTCGACTCGTGCAAAATGCTTCAGGAGAAAGGCCTTAAGATTTACGCCACCGCTGGCACGCAGAAATTCCTTGCCGACAACGGTGTTACCGCCGAGCGCGTTAGTTGGCCCGACGAGCACACTGGCGACGCCAACATCACCGAACTTATGCAGGACCACAAGATTGACCTGGTTGTCAACATCCCGAAGAACCACACTCACCGCGAGTTGACCAACGGCTACAAAATCCGCCGCTCGGCCATCGACCACAATATTCCATTGCTCACAAACGCCCGCCTGGCAAGCGCGTTCATCCACGCAAGTTGCGTTAAGGAAATGGGCGACATTCAGATTAAGAGTTGGCAGGAGTATTGATAATTTTGAATTTAGAATTCAGAATTTAGAATAAATGACAAACAAAATGGGGCGGGAATTTGGTTTCCGCCCTTTTTGTTTTTTTATGCTGGGGCGATTTTTTTTGAACGCAGATTGAACGGATTTAACGGATTGGCGCAGATTTATACGGAAACACAAATGGTGCGGTGCCATCGCCGCCTGTAGAGACGTGGCGCGCCGCGTCTCTACGTATATTCCACGTCTCCACGCTATAGGACATTCCACGTTACGCCCATTCCATAATTCTGCAGGCAGCAGTGTTAAAAAAGCGCCCTTGTTGCATGTTTTGGCCTTTCATTGCTTTAACGGACGGATTTTAAGGTTTAGCATGGTTTATGGCTTTTGTTTTTTATCATCACTAATTCGATAATATAGGCAAAATATTCCTTTTAAAATTAATACAATGAAGAACAATATCTTAAACGTAGTATCCAAAAATATGGCTTCAAATAATAGGATTACAGTGTCAATACCGAATAAATTATATATGTACATTGCTATAGCAGATTTGAATTTAAACAATCCCGCCCACATCAATTCCCAAAAGAATTGAAGAATAAATGGGAAAGTTAAGGCTAACAGAAATTTTATTTCAACAGGTTCTTTATCTGTAAACAAGAATAGCAAAATAGTAAAAAAAATGCATGATAATAATTTTATAAGAATAGTCCTAAACCACATATATTTATCGTTTTATTATAAATATAATTCCATTGGAACCGATTTCTTTCTGAACGATATTGATATTATATTTTTTCTGCTCATTTATATATTTATAATCGTTCATTGTCGTTTTGCGAACCTACTACACCACTGCAGGCATCACATTATTCTTTTTCCAAATATAAAACAAAACCAATTATAAGACGCTGATTGCGAGAGATTGGTTGCTTGATATAAAAGAGAAAGGGGCGGGAATTTGGTTCCCGCCCCTTTGCTTTTAGTTCAAATTCCTAAATCTACTCAAATTCCGACGTGAAGTAGAATTCCAACCCTTTGAATTTCTCTTGCGACATTTGTAGTTCGTAGGCCGATTCGGCAAGATAGACATCGCGGCCCCACTTGTCTTTGGCCATTGCCTTGAACTTGCGGCGCTTGAAGTCTTCCCATTCCATTTGGTCGTTCGGTTTCACCCAGCAAGCCTTGTACATACTGATGTTCTCGTAGCGGCATTTGGCGTTGTACTCGTGTAGCAGGCGGTACTCAATCACTTCAAACTGCAGCGCGCCCACAGTTCCAATAACCTTGCGGCCGTTCATTGTCATCGTAAACAATTGAGCCACACCTTCATCCATCAGTTGGTCGATGCCTTTTGCAAGTTGCTTGGCTTTCATCGGGTCGTCGTTTTCGATGTATCGGAAAAGTTCGGGCGAGAAACTCGGAAGTCCCTTGAAATGAATCTTTTCGCCTTCGGTCAGCGTGTCACCGATTTTGAAATTGCCCGTGTCGTGCAGACCGACAATGTCGCCAGGATAGGCTTCTTCAACCACCGATGTTTTTTGCGCCATAAAGGCCGTCGGGCTCGAGAATTTCAACTGGCGGTCGAGTTGGACGTGATAATAATTGGTGTTGCGCAGGAATTTGCCCGAGCAAACCTTCACAAAAGCAATGCGGTCGCGGTGGTTCGGGTCCATATTGGCGTGAATCTTGAAGACGAAACCTGTGAACTTTTCTTCTTCAGGTTTCACTTCGCGCTCAATAGTCTGCGATGGTTGCGGCGATGGTGCAATACGAATAAATGATTCCAAAAGTTCCTGAACGCCAAAGTTATATAGCGCACTTCCGAAGAACACGGGGGCAATTTTTGCTTCGCGATATAGATTTTGGTCAAAATCGGGATAAACGCCTTCGATGAGTTCGAGATTGTCGCGCAGAATCTGAGCGTTTCGGCCCATCTTGCGCTCGAATTCAGGGTCGTTCAAGTCTTTGAATTCCTGCGGTTCTTCGGCTTTGGTTTTGTCGTTGCCCGAGAAATAGTACATCTTATGGTCGAAGATGTTGTAAACGCCCTGCAGCCGCTGGCCCATACCCACAGGCCAACTCAACGGGTGGACGTGGATTTGAAGTTGCCGCTCAATCTCGTCGAGAAGGTCGAACGGGTCCTTGCCTTCGCGGTCGATTTTGTTGATGAAGACAATCACTGGCGTGTTGCGCATACGGCACACTTTCATCAGTTTCTCGGTCTGCGCTTCGACGCCTTTGGCCGCGTCAATCACCACAATCACACTATCGACAGCCGTCAGGGTGCGGAAAGTGTCTTCGGCAAAATCCTGGTGGCCTGGGGTGTCGAGAATGTTGATTTTCACACCGTTGTACTCAAAGCCCATAACCGAAGTGGCAACCGAAATACCGCGTTGCCGCTCAATTTCCATAAAGTCGGAAGTGGCGGTTTTCTTAATCTTGTTCGATTTCACGGCACCCGCCACGTGAATGGCGCCACCAAAAAGCAACAACTTCTCGGTCAGGGTGGTTTTACCGGCATCGGGGTGGCTGATGATTGCAAATGTGCGTCGGCGTTTTATCTCTTCGTTAAAATCCATATTCGTTTGATTATTAAGATTCTTGCTTGCTATTCTTCTTCGTCGTCATCGCTCATACTGTCTTCGCAGTCGAGTTCATCGTCAATAAAATACTCGGCTTCGGCAATGAGCGTATCAATCTCAATTTGAGGCAGTTCAGGTTTGTCAATCCAATAAATCTGGCGGTCGTTCTCAAAATCGTCTTCGCTGCCTTCGAGAATGAAGCGCGGCGTTTCGGTGTGAACAACATAAAGATAGCCAAGCCGTTGCTGGCTGTTTGTTGCAAGTAGAAATTTTGGTAGCTTTTTCATCTTCTGTTTTTAAGGCCGCAAATATAGCCGTTTTATTGTTGTCAACTAAGATTTTAGAATACAGAAAAACAACGTAATATTTTTTTTGCAAATGCAAATTGAAGGTTTACCTTTGCACCGCTTTTCAGCACGGGGTATAGCACAGTCCGGTTAGTGTGCCTGCTTTGGGAGCAGGAGGTCGCAGGTTCGAATCCTGCTACCCCGACAAAGTCCGCAAGACATCGATTTTGCGGGCTTTTTTATTTTAGAAAAAGGCCGAAGCTTGTAGAAATATAAATATCATAGAAATGGGAAGCACAATCAACGAAGAGGGCAAATGGCGGGTGATTGAGAGCGAGTATTTGTTTCGCAGGCCGTGGCTAACCGCGCGACGCGACAAGGTTCAGCTACCAGATGGCCGCATCCACCCCGAATATTATGTCATCGAATACCCCGATTGGGTGAATGTGATTGCCATCACCACTGACGGACTGTTTGTGATGGAACGTCAGTATCGCCACGCTCTGGGCAAGACGTGTTACGAGATGCCCTGCGGTGTGGTTGAACAAGGTGAGGATTTGATGGCGGCCGCCAAGCGTGAGTTGCAAGAAGAAACCGGTTTCGGTGGCGGCGAGTGGAAACATTTTTTGTCGCTGTCGCCTAACCCAAGTTCTAACACTAATATGAGCCACACGTTTATTGCCACCGGCGTTGAGAAAATATCGGGGCAGCACCTCGACGCCACAGAGGATATCAGTGTGCACTTGCTCACGCGCGTCGATGTGTTTGGGCTGCTTCAGCGCGGCGAAATTCTGCAAGCGCTAATGGCAGCACCTCTATGGCGATATTTCTATCAGGTTGACAAATAGCTGGTTGCACGATTTATGAATAACGTGTCTAAAAATCCCCAATCTGTTTTGATTTTCAAAAAAAGGCAGTATGTTTGCACCCGCTTAATCGGAATGGCGAGGTAGCTCAGCTGGTTAGAGCGCATGATTCATAATCATGAGGTCGCGGGATCATGCCCCGCCCTCGCTACAGAGCAGAACGGCAATCAGAAATGGTTGCCGTTTTTTTGTTGGCGGCGCAAAATCGGGCAACCTCCGAATACATTTTAAACTATATTGCGCAGCATTTTAGAGCAATACGATATGGTTATCACGATAGTCCTGATCTCGATTCTCACACTTGTTGTGCTGGTGTTTTTTGTGATGTACATAAAGTGGTCAGCAAAGAATGCTACAATGTTCGATTACAACCAATTGATGCAGAAGCGGACAAGCACGCTCTACTTTGATGTGGACGGATTCCTGCTGTCGGACAACGACACAACCAACCGCGACCACGCATTGGGTTGTCTGCGTACGGGCGACAATATCAGCAGCTATACCCAGAACCCCGATATGGCCGTATATCTGAAAACCTGTGCCCGCTATCGCGGCAATCTTCACTACAAGGTCGAAAGAGAGGTTGAAAACAACGTGATAAAACGCACCGACCTTATTTTCTCGCCGTTCATCAGCAACGGGGTGTTGCGGGGTGTGAGTGTGACGTCGCAGACGATTTATACAAAGAACCGTGAGGCCGAGTTGCTTGAAAAAACGCGTAATTTGGCCACAAAAAACGATGAAGCACAGCATTTGATTGAAAAGCTTGACGCCGAACGCGCCAATCTTGAGATTGCCTTCAAAAAATCGAGCCGCCACCACATACAGCTGCAAAAGGCGATGTACCGCATCGAGCAGCAGAACCACGAACTTGAACAGGCCATCGACACCATCAACAAGCAGAATGCCGAGCTGGGGCGCAAAAACGAGGAAATCAGCCGCAGCAACAAGATGAAAGAGGTCTTTTTGGCCAACACCAGTCACGAAATCCGTACGCCGCTCAACGCCATTATCGGGTTCACAAACCTGCTGCTCAAAATGAATCCTAATGAACAGCAACTCAGATATTTGGAAAATATTAAAACATCGAGTCGCAACCTGCTTTACATTATAAATGACATACTCGATTTGTCGAAGATTGAATCGGGCAAGATGGAGTTGGAAAGCATTGATTTCGATTTGCGCGATCTGGTTCGCAAGTGCGCTGATGCCTTGAGTGTTGGCCGCGACGGGAAAAAAGTTACAATCAATATCGACATTGACGACACATTGCCAGCCGTTGTTGTCGGCGATCCGTTCCGGACCAACCAGATACTTACCAATCTGATAAACAATTCGGTGAAGTTCACAGGCAATAATTGTATTATCGGCCTGAAAATAAACTTGTTGAACGCTGATGGTGATAGCATCAACGTCGGGTTTGAAGTCAGCGACAACGGCATTGGCATTCCAAAAGAACGTCAGTCGGAAATCTTCAAGAGCTTTACGCAGGCCAATGTCGACACCACCCGCAAATATGGCGGAACCGGGCTCGGACTGTCAATCACGCGTCAGTTGGTTGAGATGAACGGCGGCACCATTTCGGTGGAGAGTGAACCGAACTGCGGCGCCACATTCAGGTTCAATTTGGTTCTGAAGAAGTCGGAGAAAACCGCGATTGCTGAAACCATAAGCAATGAGGCGCAGATTAAGTTGGAGAAGCTGAGCGTGCTGCTTGTCGAAGACAACGTGATAAACCAACAACTTGCCACCGACACGCTTAAGGTGTGGAATCCGAACATCGAGATTGAACTCGCAGCCAACGGCCAGATTGCGGTTGAAAAGGCACAAAAAAAGCTCTACGATGTGGTGCTGATGGATGTGCAGATGCCTGTGATGGACGGCAACGCAGCGGCACGTGCCATCAGAAGTTTGCCGGCGCCCAATTGCAATGTTCCAATAATAGCCATGACCGCACACGCTTTTGCAGAGGAGCGGGACCGTTGTCTCGCCAGTGGCATGAACGATTATGTTATGAAGCCGTTCGACCCCGACGACCTGTGTGCAAAAATCTGCAAATATGCCGGGCTAGACGCACCGGCCGCGCAGCCACACATCAAGACAGCCAACGGAGCCAGTGGGCAGCATGATTTCGACATCAGTCTGCTGATTAATGCTTGCGCCGACGATATAGATGAATTGCGCCGGGTGATTGATGTTTATTTAACAACCATGCCGTCCGATATTGATGAACTGAAAGCGGCATATGGCTCGAGCGACAACGAAAAGATAAGGATGAAACATCACGCCTTGCAGACGGCGTTTGGGTACATGGGAATGTCGACAGCGGTTGAAAAGCTCAATGCGGCGCGGCAGTCGGCTGCGGACGGAGCTGATGTGTCGGAGTTGATGGAACAGCTTGCCGACTTGTGGCAGCAGACGGCTCCGCAAATCAAAGAGTATGTTGGGGGGCTTGCCAATAAAGCCTGAATCAGCCGAAAAACCACCGCACAGCCTTTGGCCAGTAGGGAAACACAAACACCGACAACGTCATCCCGGTAAGGTCGCAGAAGAAATCGAACACATCGCCGCTGCGCGAATAGATGAAATAGTTCTGAACCACCTCGGTGAGCGCGGCGTAGCCCACACCGGCCACCAGCAGAATGTAGTACGGCCGCAGGCTGACTGTTTTTTGCCAATAGAGTGATTTGATGAGGAATGCCAAGCCGAAAAACATACAGAAATGCACAATCTTGTCCATATACGGCTTCAACCAAATCGGGATTAACGAATTGATTTTAAACTCGTTAATGCGATCGCCCGACGAAAAGCACAAGTAGGCGATGACGAGCACCCAAAGGACGAGTTTCACAATGGATTGTATGTCGCGGGCTGTAAGTTTCTGTTTCATTGTTCGATGGGTTTTAGATGTCCTGATTCGTTTTCTGTCAGGCAATGGTTGTCGAGCAGCCAGCGCAAAACGCGGCCAACTTTGTCGGGCGCCTTGCTTATCTTGTCAGGCAGGCTGTCGACGGTTGTGGGCTCGGCTGTTATTTGTTTAATTATCAGCCGCTTGATGGTCTGAAACTCAAATTCGGTCATTTCGGTTTCGTGGCGGCTGGTGCACACATCGCAGGTGCCGCACATTGGTACGTCGGCCATCCCGAAATAATGCAGAAGCTGCTGCACACGGCACTCATGCTCGGCTGCATAGCGCACCACGGCCTGTATCTTGTTTACATATAGTTTTTTACGGTCGAGATAATGCTCCGGGCCGATGTAGAGCGACTTTACCGGCAGCCGTTCTTCGGTGTAATAAATCTGCGGTAGCGAGTTTTGTGGTATATAGCTGATAATCTTATCTTTTGCAAGTTTTAGCAGATTTTCGTAGACCATTTGGCGCGAGCATTGCAGCTGGGTGGCAAACATACTCTCGTCGATGGGGCGGTACTCGGTGAAAATCCCGCTCGTGGTACGCAGAATCAGCTTTATAAGACTGTCTTCCTGAGTGTTATGTGACTGGTAATGGTACAGGTCGTCGCGTTCAACAAGAAACAGCACGCGCGACGGATTGTTCACATCCTCGCTGTAATCGATATAGCCGCATTGCTGCAAGATTTTCAGACAGTTATGAACGGTTATCGAACTGAACCGGTAGGCCGCTGTAAACTTGTATACGTCGAAATCGAAGCTACGTCCCTGACCTTCGCCGATGGGCAGCTGGCAGTAGTTACCGAGACTGTCGTACACGTTTTTTATCTCTTCGATGGGCGGGAATGTCTGAGCAGTCCGCTGCTTGAGCTTGGTCTGGTCCGACTGGTTGTAGAGCATCACGGCAAAGGCCTGTTTCTCATCGCGGCCGGCGCGCCCCGCCTCTTGAAAATAAGCCTCAAGCGTGTCGGGCAGATCAATGTGGATGACAAATCGCACATCGGGCTTGTCGATGCCCATACCGAAGGCGTTGGTGGCCACAATCACACGTGTTGCGCCGGTTTTCCAGGCCGTCTGTTTAGCGTCGCGTTCCTCGGTTGTGAGGCCAGCGTTGTAATAGTCGGCACTGATGTTGTTCTGTAGCAGAAATTCGGCTATCTCTTTGGTTTTTAGTCTGCTGCGTACATATACAATGCCCGTGCCCGGAATGTTGTTGATGATGCGCAGCATATAGCGCAGTTTGTCATCGACTTCGCGCACAAGGTAGATGAGGTTTTTGCGCTCGAAACTTTTGCGGAAAACGTTGTGCTTGCGGAACTCAAGTTTGTCCTGAATATCGTCGACAACCTCAGGTGTGGCGGTGGCGGTGACGGCCAGCACCGGCACCTCGGGCATCAGGCTGCGGATTTTGGCAATCTCAAGATACGACGGCCGGAAATCGTAGCCCCACTGCGAAATGCAATGCGACTCATCGATGGCCAGCAGATTGATATTCATTTGTTTGACTTTGGCAATGAACATTGCCGAGCCGAGTCGTTCGGGCGAGCAGTAGAGAAATTTTGTGTTGGGGTCGTTGATGCTGTTGTCGAGCGCAAGCCCCACCTCGTGCTGCGTCATTCCCGTGTAGATGGCGTAGGCCTTTATGCCGCGTGTGCGAAGGTTCTCAACCTGGTCTTTCATCAGGGCGATGAGCGGTGTCACCACAAGGCACAGCCCCGGTTTGGCCATTGCCGGCACCTGAAAGGTAATGGATTTTCCGCCACCCGTCGGCATCAGCGCAAGCGTGTCGTAACCGTTTGCAACCGAGCGTATTATATCCTCTTGCAACGGCCGGAACGAGTCGTAGCCCCAATATTTTTTCAATATATCGTGGAATTGGTCCGCCATAATCGACAAAGATAGAAAATCAAAAGTTACATTTGTGGCAGAAACGAGGCGATTGATGGTTACCGAACAACAATTTGAGGTTTTATTCCGCGGGCAGTTTGCAGCCCTCTGCAATTTCGCATACTCGGTTGTAAAGGATAGCGATCAGGCGCACGACATTGTGCAACAGGCATTTGTCAACCTTTGGGAACGCCGCGACGAGATTGACACCATCGACAACATGCCTGGCTACCTGCGTCGGACCATCGTCAACGTGGCCATCAACCACTTCCAGAAAAACCGGCGCATTCAGCTCGAAGATGAGTACACGCAGTCGCAACTCGACAATGCATCGGTGGCCGACCGCACCGACTACCTGCAAGGCGAAGTTGAGGAAGCCGTCAAGCGAGCCGTAGAGCAACTGCCTGAAAAGTGCCAGCTGGTGTTCTCGCTGAGCCGGTTCCAGGGAATGAGCAACAAAGAAATTGCCGAAAATCTTAACATCTCGGTGAAAGCTGTAGAAAAACATATCGGCAAGTCGCTCAAAGAGTTACGAGTATCGCTGGCACCATATCTAAAAATTTTTGTAATTTTTTCGCTAACCGAGGTAGGGTATCGGCTCGCAAAATTGTTCTTATAGAGTAATGCGATAAAACTATGCAGGACGCAATTTCGGAAATATTGGCAAAAAAGCTTACTGAAGGCCAGCTGACCGCACAGGAACAGCAAGAGCTTGACACGTGGCTGCAGGAGCCCGCCAACGCTGGCGAGTATGCCGAGATTATGCGTCTGTGGGAAGCTGCCGGCAACGTCAAATACGAGATGCAGGTCGATGTTGATGCCGAATGGACGCGCTTCCGCCAGCTGACACAGCACCGCATCGGTCGCCGCCGCTTTACTTGGGTGGCCGCAATGGCTGCGTCAGTAGCTTTGCTGATAGGCATATTCACATTCCGAAACACTACTCAAACCGATATCTTCAAGTATGTGTCGGACAATGCGCCCGAAATGGTGGTGCTGCCCGACAGCTCGGTCGTCTGGCTTAACAAAAACAGCCAGATAGCCTATCGTTACAACGAGCAGAAACACACGCGCACGGTTGCTCTCATTGGCGAGGCAATGTTCGATGTGCGGCACACTGGCGACGAGTTTGTGGTGAAAACACCGCAGCACGTCTACACCAAAGTGCTCGGAACCTCGTTTAACCTGAAGGCGCTGGCCGATGCCAAGAATGTTGATTTGTCGGTTGTCGAAGGCAAAGTGTCGTTCGGCAGCCGCAAAGTCAACACCATTGTGACACGCGGACAGCACGCCACATTCGATTGCCGCCACAAGGCACTCGTGCCCACCGACAGCCTCGATCGCAACTCATTAGCCTGGCATACAGGCCAGTTCAACTTCGATGGCAAGCCGCTGTCGCAGATTTCAGCGCAACTGGGCACCTACCTCAACAAGAAAATCACACTGCCTAGCGACGCACGCAATGTGGCCTACACCGGCCATTTCGACCACCCAACAGCTGAGCAGGTTGCCGAAATTATTGCAACCGCAATGAACTGGGATTATGAGATTTCCGACTCGGAGATTGTTTTCAGCAAGCGGTAGTTTATAATCCACCTTTCAATTTTTCAATTTCCTCACTTAAGTCAATCTGTGGATGGAGATTTGTGAGTTGAGCTGCAATGTTAAGCTGCTGTTTCACAAATTGTTTGTGTTCGGCAGTTCCGGGGTTCAGAGGACGGTGATTGGCGGCGGCCATAATTTTTGCCACATCGTCAATTAGGGCGTTGTCGGCCGGGCTGATGCAGTTGTCTCGCATCGCTTGCCAGATGTAGTCGATAGCCATAGCCGACGGATGGCACATATCAGCATCGTAGAAACGGTAGTCGCGGAGGTCGTCCATCAGCAACTCGTAGGATGGAAAGTAATGCACATTGCCAAATTGCTCAACAAGTTGATTTGCAGCTAATAGCAATGTTGCCTTGCTCAGTTGGTTTTGGTGGGCGCCATCGCGAAGGTGACGCACCGGGCTGATTGTCAACACAATGTGCAAGTTTGGGTTGGCCTCCGTAAGTTGTTCAATCAAAGTTGAATAGCGACTGACAATCTGCTCAATGGTCAACATTTCGCGCACAAAATTGGTGGTGGGCAGTTTGTGGCAGTTGGCCACCACTCGGCCATCGGTAATATTGCGATAGACATACGCCGTACCGAAAGTCAGGATAAGTCGCGTCAAGCCGATGGTTTGTTGGTGGGCAAGGCTGATCCCGATGTTCATTCGGTGTAGAGCTTCAGCCTTGTCGGGCGATGAGAAGCTGCCGTGAAACCCAAATCCCGACCATAGACCGTTGTACTGAAACACATCGGCATCGCCAACCGCTATGCCAGCCAGCGCTTGTTCCAAAGCTATGGCTATCGACTCGGGATTGAACAGAATGCCGAACGGATTGACAACCGCATCCATTTTCGCCTGCTTGATTTTCAATCCGATATTCTCGGCAAAGCATGAGCCCAGCATCAATATCTTGTCGGAGTAACCAATTGTGAAATCGGTCTTTGCATTGACTTGCGTTCTAAAATCCATCGCTGTTTTTTTTACAAATATATCATGCCAAAGCATCGTGTGAAGCGGAATGAAAAAAATCTTTTGTCGAGGTGCAACGTTTTGGCGTTTCCCGCGTCATTAGGGTGAAACTTAAAACAAATGGATATGAAAAAAATTTTAATTGTTGCAGTAGGTGTTACTATGACGGCTTGCACCTACTCTTTCGACTCAAATGCCGAGGAGGTAACCACCAAGCGCTTTGCGGGTGAATATACCGGTATCGACGCAGGTCAGGGAATTAATGTGAACGTCGTGGCAGACAATGCCGACAGCCTTATAGTGACAGCTCCTGAAGACATCATCGACAAAATCATTACCGAGGTGAAAGACGATATGTTGATGATTCACTGGGATAAGAAAGCTAACATTAAATCGACGCGCCGCGTTGAAGTAACCGTGCCCATGCGTAATGTGAACCAGATAAGGGCTTCGTCGGGAGCTACGGTCATTACTGACACCATCCGGGGCAATAGCCTTACATTCAGGTCATCGTCGGGAGCGCAGATAAACACAATGGTTGAAGCGTTATCGGTAGACGCAAAATCGAGCAGTGGTGCCAGTTTAAGAATCATAGGTAAAACCGGAAATGCCGAATATGAGGCTTCGAGTGGTGCTCATATTGCAGCCGATAACTTGCTGGCGGCCGATGTTGTTGCAGAAGCTTCGAGTGGGTCAGGGATAAAGCTCAATGCCGCTACGGGACTTAAAGCCAAGGCATCAAGCGGCGGTCATATCAAATATTCAGGTTCACCCACAATGGTGAACATCGCCTCAAGTTCAGGCGGTTCAATATCGAAACAATAGATGTTTTTTCATTATTAATAGTTGCTTGCAAAAAATGGAAAAGCGGACGAAAGTCCGCTTTTTTAGTGCCCGTCTGCATAACTCTGCAAAAGATGATAAAAAAATCCCGCGTACAGCGGGATTCTCTTTATTCACATATTCAATCTTTCAATCAATAGCGATAGTGCTCCGGTTTGTACGGGCCTTCCACCTTCACGCCGATATAGTCGGCTTGTGCCTTGGTGAGCGTGGTGAGTTTTGCGCCTACGTGCTCAAGGTGCAGACGGGCAACTTCCTCGTCCAAATATTTCGGCAAGCGATAGACGCCAACCTCATATTTCTTCTGCCACAAGTCGAGTTGGGCAAGAGTCTGGTTGGTGAAAGAGTTACTCATCACAAACGATGGGTGGCCAGTGGCGCAGCCGAGGTTCACAAGGCGGCCTTCGGCAAGCACTATAATGCTGTGTCCGTCAGGGAAATAGTATTGGTCAACCTGCGGCTTGATGTTCACTTTTTTGATTCCAGGAACGGCCTCAAGGTCAGCCATCATAATCTCGTTGTCGAAGTGGCCGATGTTGCAGACAATGGCTTTGTCCTTCATCTTCTTCATATGGTCGGCGGTGATGATGTCGCGGTTGCCAGTGCAGGTGACGTAGATGTCGCCCTGCGGCAGAGCGTCCTCAACGGTTGTAACCTCAAATCCACCCATTGCGGCTTGCAGGGCGCAAATCGGGTCAATCTCGGTAACCAGAACGCGGGCGCCGAATCCGCGCATACTCTCGGCGCAGCCTTTGCCCACATCGCCGTAGCCGCAAACCACAGCCACTTTGCCGGCAATCATAATGTCGGTGGCACGCTTGATGCCGTCGGCCAGACTCTCGCGGCAGCCGTAGAGGTTGTCGAATTTCGATTTTGTTACCGAGTCGTTGACGTTGATGGCAGGGAAACGCAGCGTTTTGGCCTCGGCCATCTGATACAGACGGTGAACACCGGTGGTTGTCTCCTCCGACACGCCGCGCACCTTGGCGGCCAGCTTGTGCCATTTTTGGTTGTCGTCTTTAAGGCCATCTTTGATTCTTTCAAAAAGGCGGATGGCATCTTCGCCTTTCGGCATATTGTTCAGAATGGCCGGATTATCTTCAATCTCAATTCCCTTATGCAGCATCAGAGTGGCGTCGCCGCCATCGTCAACAATCAAGTCGGGGCCTTCGCCGTTGCCAAAGTTCAGCGCCTGCTCGGTGCACCACCAATATTCCTCGAGCGACTCGCCCTTCCAGGCGAAAACCGGCACACCGCGCTCAGCCACAGCTGCAGCGGCGTGGTCTTGTGTTGAGAAGATATTGCAGCTTGCCCAGCGCACCTTTGCGCCAAGGGCAGTCAGTGTCTCAATTAGCACGGCCGTTTGGATGGTCATGTGCAGGCTGCCCGAAATTTTGGCACCCTTAAGCGGCTGACTTGCAGCGTATTTCTTGCGCAGAGCCATCAGTCCGGGCATTTCGGCCTCAGCCAGCTCAATCTCTTTGCGCCCCCAGTCGGCCAGCGCCATGTCTTTAACCTTGTAAGGTAGATTCTGATTATACTTTTCCATTTATAATATTGTTTAAAAGTGATTTATAGCGATTTGAGTGATTTCTTCTCGACAATTTCAACACTTTCCATCAGTGTTTTGTCGATGTCTTGAATAATGGGGTAGAAGCCGTCGTTGTCGATGACATTGCGGGCAATGAGAGCCATCAGCTGAGTTTCTATCAGCTTGCGTGATTGGCGGATGCCTTTTGTGTCGCGTTTGATTCCCTGCTTTTCGGCGTAATCAACAAACTGGTCGAAGATGTTCTGGCCTTTCAGATATTTCACAAACTCGCCGGCTTTTTTCAACTTCGAGAGTTGGGCGCGGTTGCGGTCGGTGTACTCAAGGCAGAACTGGTACTCGCAGCCCTTTCGCGTTATTTTGCTGTAGTACTCCGATGTTCCCGATGTGTCGGCCGGGATGAAGACATCGGGCATGATACCGCCGCCGCCATAAACCACGCGGCCGCCGGTTGTGAAGTATTCAGTCGAGTCGGCAATTTTTATGCTGTCGCGCTCCATAAACTCACCGTGTTCGTAACGGTTTTCAAGGTCGAGGAAATAGTCTTCGTCGCTTTGCTTGTAGGGTTTCTGGATGCAGCGTCCCGATGGTGTGTAGTATCGTGCGATGGTGAGCCGCACCGACGAGTTGTCGGGGAACATAATCGGCTCTTGCACAAGGCCTTTGCCGAACGAGCGGCGTCCTACAATGATGCCGCGGTCATTATCTTGAATGGCACCGGCGGTAATCTCGCTTGCCGATGCTGAGAATTCGTCAATCAAAACGACCAGCTTCAAGTCTTTGCACGACTGCCGGAACGAAGCGTGGAACTCGCTGCGCTCGCGGTGAGCACCTTCGGTGTAGACAATCAGGCTGCCGTTGGGCAGGAACTCGTCAACCACGTTGATGGCCGCGTCCATATAGCCGCCGCCGTTGCCGCGAAGGTCGAAAATTAGGTTCCGCATGCCTTGAGCTTTCAGTTTGGCCACGGCGTCCTGGAACTCTTTATAGGTTGTGCGGGCGAATTTCGAGAGTTTGATGTAGCCTGTCTCGGCATTCATCATATAGGCCGCGTCGATGCTGTAGAGTGGAATCTGACCACGTGTAATCTCGAACGGTACAAGGTCGCGTTCGCCGCGCCGGGCAATGCCCACACGCACCTTGGTGCCACGCGGGCCGCGCAGTTTCTTCATCACATCGTTGTTTGTTATGTTGATGCCGGCAATGAGCGAGTCATCGACCGTTACGATGCGGTCGCCTGCGCGGATGCCCACCTTTTCCGACGGGCCACCGGCAATCACCGCCACCACGTAAACAGTATCTTTCTGAATGTTGAACTGCACACCGATGCCGTCAAAATTGCCTTCTAGCGGCTCATTCATTTCGGCAAACTCCTCGGCCGAGATGTAGGTCGAGTGCGGGTCAAGGTCTTTGAGCAGACTGATTGCGGCTTTTTCTTCAAGATCGGCCACATCGACAGTATCAACATAGTTTTGACGGATGTTGCCAATCAGATAATCGAGTTTACCGCTGTGGCGCTGTTTGACAATAGGCTGGATAGTGTTGCGCTGAAGGATGTTGCTTTCGACAAACATTCCGAAAACAAATGCCACGGCAAGCAGAAGCGGCAGCCATATCCTTACTAATTTCTTCATTATCTGTATTTTAATCTATTTCGATTTGAACAATCTCGATTCCGGCACGCTTGAGCAGCTCAATGCCGTCCTGAATGCGGTAGTTGTCGGAAAAAACCACGCGCTTGATGCCCGACTGTATGATGAGCTTGGCGCATTCCATGCAGGGCGACGCTGTGACGTAGAGCGTTGAGCCCAGGCTGCTATTGCTCGACTTGGCTACCTTGGTGATGGCGTTGGCTTCGGCGTGCAGCACGTATGGTTTCGTGGTGTTCTCGTCAATCTCGCAGCAGTTCTCGAACCCCGACGGCGTGCCATTGTACCCGTCTGAGATAATCATCTGGTCTTTGACCAGCAGCGCACCCACCTTGCGGCGCACGCAGTATGAGTTCTCGGCCCAGATGCGCGCCATCTGCAAGTATCGCAGGTCGAACTGGTGTTGTTTTTCGGCATTCATTTTGCTTGTTTTTTGCGGACACAAATATAAAGTGAAAGTTGGAAGTTAGAAGTTGAATTTTGTTTGTGTTTGCGCATATCCGTCGCGGCAGAATGCGATGCGATAGAGATTGTAGAGCATCATATAATCCATGCCGTTGAACTTAATGTCGCGGCAGGGGCGGCGCCGGCTTGGCCGCAGGTTTTCGGGCCAGACGCAGCGCGATGTTTCCGACCAGTTGCGGGCGTAGCGGTCGGGGTCGGGATTGCCATCACCTGACGGGCCGTAGAACGGCGCTTCGTTGAGCAACGACTCGTAGATGGCTCGCTCTGAGCGATATTCAGTGCTGTCGCTTTGCAGGTTGCGGCCGTCCAAATCGTAAAGCGCAAGATTTATCAGTTGCAGATGCTCGTAGATGGTTGGCTGCCCAGAGTTGTAAGTGTCGTAGCTGCGGCGGCTTTTCAGTACAGAGTAAGTGCTGTCGCCCAGATAGTTGCCGGTGCTGGCCAGCGAGCGTACCTTGTAGTCGTCGTTGTTGTTGCCGAGTGCTAGATTACAGATTCCCGCAACGCCTTTCATCAGCAGAATGTGCAACTCATAAACGCCCGCTGTCAGCACGTCGATGGTGATTCTGACGCCACGACGGTTGTAGCCTGGCGCCAGTGTTGACAGAACGGCTTTGTCGATGGTTGCGTTGAATCCGTCGGTGAGAATGCTTTGAAACGCCCAATAGCCTTTCTTGCAACCTTTTACGCGGCGCAAATCGCTGCCCGTAAACTCACGCCCCACGGCCACAAGCCCGTAGTTGTAAAACAGCCACGCGTCCCAGCCAACATCGCCCGAGCCCTGCTGAACTTTTTTGCCGGTTACGGTGTTGCGCAGCACCCAATGATTCTTCTTGAAAAGCAGCCGCAATGGCTTATTGCTCTGAAAACAAGCAATATACCGACTGATAATATCGCCCGCCCAAAGAGCGAAATCGACGCTGTCGCCACGCAAAATGCCTTTTTCTACCAGATACTGCGGAATAATGTCGGTTTTGAATGTAACAGGCACATTGGCAATATTTTCTGTTCCTACAAGTTTGCCCACCAGTGTCAGACCTTCAATGTTGTGAAAAATCACATCCTGACTGATTTCTTCCATCGGGTGGCGGCCGCTCATTTCGCACACGCTTACGCCGAAATGCTGCCGGTGCTCGTTCCAGAAGGCAGGCGTCACATCGTCGCGCAGGTGCATACCGTTGATGTCGGACGGCAGGGGCGTGCGTTCCGACAAAACCGGTGTTCGGCCTAAATCGTTTACAATCTCGATGTTGTGAATGGCGGTCAGGCTGTCTTTGGTATTCAGTTTGAGCTTGCCATCGAACCGCCGCCAGTGCGATTCCGAGTATAAATCGAGCCGTTCGAGAGCCAGCATTGCGTAGTAGAGCTCGGCCAGCGTTTGCGAATAGTCCTGATGATTGTTTTTCAGCAGCCAGAGCTCGGTTGAGAGCAGCGACAGATAGTGGCTCATTATCGAGTTGCCATCGGACCAGCCAACAGTATCGTTAAAGATTTCGCCCGCCGGAATATTCACGCCTTCTTCTTCAACATCCTGGCTCACAACCACAAACCTTTCGCGCAAGCGGTCGCGGTAATGCCAGTATTTCTCAAGATTGCGCTGGGGCGATTGTGAAAATGCTGATAACGCGCTGAAAACGGTGATTATGGCAAGTATGAACTTTCGCATCATTAATATTTGTATTCACAAAATTAACAATTAACCCAAGCTTATCCCTACTTAGGTTGTGAAAACATTTAATTGGTATTTTTGCCTTGAAAACTGTTAGGAAAATGGCTGGCATATACATTCACGTTCCGTTCTGCAAGCGAAAATGTGGCTACTGCAACTTCTATTCCACCACGCGGCTGGAACTGAAAACGAGCTATTTGCAAGCCTTGAAGAAAGAGCTGGACGGGCGGCGGCATTATTTGAACGACGAGCCGGTGCAGACCATCTACTTTGGCGGCGGCACACCATCGCTGCTCGAACCTGCAGAGATTCAGTCGGTTATCGACACAATAAAGCAGCTGCACAGCGTGGCCCCCGATGCCGAAATTACCGTTGAAGCCAACCCCGACGACCTGACGCAGGCTTACATCGGCCAACTTGCGCAGACTGACGCCAACCGCCTGAGCATCGGCATTCAGTCGTTCGACGATGCGATGCTGACGCTGATGAACCGCCGCCACAACGCGCAGCAGGCCATCGATGCCGTGCACAACTGCCAAATGGCGGGCTTCGGCAACATCAGCGTTGATTTGATTTACGGCCTGCCCCGAATGACGGCCGACGACTGGCGGCAGCAGCTCGACACGGTTGCCGGGCTCGGCGTGCAGCACCTGTCGGCTTACCACCTGTCGTATGAGGAAGGTACGGCTTTCGGCCTGAAACTCAAGCGCGGACAACTGGCCGAAGTGTCGGAAGATGAGAGCCTTGAGCAGTTTGAGATTCTGACAGCCTGGGCCAAATCGGCCGATTTTGAGCATTATGAGATTTCAAACTTCGCCCGACCTGGATTCCGCTCGCGGCATAACTCAAGTTATTGGGACCGAACCATTTATCTTGGTGTTGGCCCTGCGGCGCATTCCTACAACCGCACCACCCGAAGCTGGAACACCGCCAACACGGCCGAATACATTAAAGGCATCGGAGCTGGCAGTTGCGTGAGCGAAACGGAAACGCTGTCGCCATCCGACATTTTCAACGATTATGTGATTACCGCCCTGCGCACATCGGCGGGAATTGATATGGATTACTTGCAGCGCGAGCAACCGCGCCAGATGGTTGAAAATCTGAAACATCAGGCCGAAAGTTTTGTGGCCGATGGCAAACTTGAATATTCCGGCAACCACTTGAAACTCACCCACAGCGGCATCTTCGTTTCCGATGAGATTATGGAAGAGATGATTTATTAGGACAACAGACTTTTTGAAGGCGGTGAGCAAAAAAGACTACAGACTTCAGACTTCAGACTATTTGAAGGCTTTGAGCGGTGGGCATTAGGCTTAATTCTGATTCGTTTGGTTAGCGATAAAAAGTTAGCGCCCTGACGGGCGGAAATTTTTAGAAAATTGATTCAAAAAATCGAACAAAGTATTATTAATCAATTTTTTATAAATTTTATTCAAATTTCTCGCGAAGCGATACCCGAAAATCTCGCGAAGCGATAAATCCCGATAATTATCGGGGCTAATTCCTAATTCCTACATCCAAAATATTAAAAATCCGCGTTTTGGCCCTGAAAATCACCCCGAAAACACCCCTGAAAAGCCCTTTTTTGACTGTTTTTTTTCGCCGTTCGTTAAGTCAAAC
>CAMKOM010000016.1 GCA_946414435.1 uncultured Bacteroidota bacterium | reverse complement strand
TGGGCTTCACACCCGAGCAGGCTCAGGCCAAGTTCGGCTTCCTGATGAACGCCTTCAAGTTCGGCGCACCACCGCACGGCGGCCTTGCCTACGGCTTAGACCGCTTTGTGAGCCTGTTCGCAGGTCTCGACTCAATCCGCGACTGCATTGCCTTCCCCAAGAACAACCAGGGCCGCGATGTGATGCTCGGCGCCCCAGGCGAAATCGACCAAAAGCAAATGGACGAGTTGCAGATAAAAGTTGATTTGAAGAAATAGATTGTAAGTTTTAAGGTTAATAGTAGGAGCCGCACCGTTTGGTGCGGCTTTTTTTTGCTCAAAATACCCGTTCATTTCGCGTAGTTTTTTTTGAAAAAATCTGTTCAAATCAGTTCAATCTGCGTTATCAGTGTTCAAAATTCCGCTCCGCGTTATTTTGTTAAAAAATCCGAAAAAATCGTACCCAATAAATTCGCAAATCACAGCGAGTTTGATTTTCTTTGCACCGTTTTTTGGAGAAGTGTTTATTGCATTGAACCGAACAATTTTTAATTCAAAATTTTATTAATACTTAACAAATGTCTGATGTTATAAAACTCAAGAAAGGCCTCGACATTCGTTTGCAGGGCAAAGCCGAAACGGTTTTCGCCCAAATTCCGTTGCCGGAATTGTTTGCCATTAAGCCGTCTGATTTCAAGGGTTTGACCCCGAAGATGGAGGCAAAAGTCGGCGACAAGGTGCAGGCGGGTAGCGTGCTCTTCTACGACAAGCAGCACCCTGAGGTTAAGTTCGTTTCACCAGTGGGCGGTGAGTTGGTTGCCGTCAACCGTGGCGACAGACGGGTTATTACGGAGATTGTTGTCAAGGCCGACAGCAAGGCAGCACCAATCGACTTCGGCAAGAGCGACCCCGCGGCTATGAGCCGTCAGCAGGTTGTCGACAAACTGCTCGAGTCGGGCGCGTGGACTTACTTCAAGCAGCGCCCCTACAACATTGTGGCCAACCCTACGGCCGAACCGAAGGCTATCTTCGTGTCAACTTTCGACAGCGCACCGCTGGCACCTGACTACGATTTCATTGTCAGCACCAACGAGGAGTTCTTCCAAAAAGGTCTCGACGTTCTGTCGAAGATTGCGCCGGTTTATGTCGGCACCCACAACAACGGCTGCTCAAAAGCCTTCAGCGGTGCCAAATGCGAGAAGGTTACCGCCTTCGAAGGTCCGCACCCGGCTGGCTGCGTGGGCGTTCAAATCAACCACACCAATCCGATTAACGCAGGTGAGAAGGTGTTCACCATTCAGCCGCAAGAGGTTGTGACAATCGGCAAACTGTTTGCCACTGGCGTTCACGACTTCACACGCGTGGTTGTGCTCTGCGGTTCCGAGATGAAGAAACGCGCTTACGTGAAGACCATTCTCGGCGCGCAACTCACCACAATGGTCAACGGCAACCTTGCCGACGGCCACGTCCGCCTTATCAGCGGCAACGTGCTCACCGGCACACAGGTTCAGCCCGACGGTTATCTGGGCTACTACGACAGCCAACTCACAGCCATTCCTGAAGGCGACGAGTACGAGTTTATGGGCTGGGCAGCACCCGGTTTCAACAAGTTCAGCGCGTCGCGCACCTTCTTCTCGTGGCTCACAGGCAAGAAACACGAGTACAAACTCAACGCCAACACCCACGGCGAACTTCGCGCCTTTGTGGTCAGCAACGAGATGGAGAAGGTATTCCCGATGGACATTTACCCCGAACACCTGATTAAAGCCATTATGGCCGAGGATATCGACAAAATGGAGCAATTGGGCATTTACGAGGTTGTTGAGGAGGATATGGCGCTCTGCGAGTTCGTCTGCACTTCGAAAATCGCAATCCAAAAGACATTGCGCAACGGCTTGAATCTGATGATGAAAGAAGTTGGATGATAATTAGTTATAAACCAAAAATCTAAAACATTGAACGCTTTAAGAAATTTTTTGGATAACGTGAAGCCCAAATTTCAGGAGGGTGGAAAGTTCGCGAAGTTCCGTTCGACATTCGGCGCCTTCGAGACGTTCCTTTTCACACCGAATGAAACCAACAAATGTGGTGTTCACGTCCGCGACGCCGTCGATTTGAAACGAACGATGATTGTCGTGGTATTGGCTCTGATGCCGGCGCTGTTCTTCGGAATGTACAACACTGGTTATCAGCATTTCCGTATGACGGGCGAGTTGGCCGACGTCACTTTCTGGCAGATTTTCTTCAAAGGCTTCCTGGCCGTTCTGCCGATAATTGTTGTTTCATACGTCGTTGGTCTGGCCATTGAGTTCGCTTCGGCACAGATGCGCGGCCACGAGGTTAACGAGGGCTTCCTTGTTTCGGGAATGCTCATTCCGCTTGTAATGCCTGCCGATGTTCCACTCTGGATGGTTGGCGTGGCAACCGCTTTCGCTGTAATCTTCGGCAAAGAGGTTTATGGCGGCACTGGTATGAACTTCTGGAACCCGGCTCTTTTGGCACGTGTGTTCCTGTTCTTCGCCTATCCGACCAAAATGTCGGGCGAGACAGCCTGGTACTACAACTACAGCGCCGAGGCCGCAGTTGACGGTTTCTCGGGCGCCACACCGCTGGCAATGGCCAACGCAGGCAACTACACTTCGTTTGCCGACGCATTCTTCGGACTGATTCCGGGCAGCGTAGGCGAGACAAGCGCCGTTGCCATACTGATTGGCGCCTTCATTCTGCTCTACACTGGCGTGGCAAGTTGGAAGACAATGCTTTCTGTCTTTGTGGGCGGCATTGCAATGGGCTGGCTGTTCAACACCTGCGGCTCGGCCGAGAACCCGATGGCGCAACTGCCTTGGTACAACCACCTGGTTTACGGCGGATTCTGCTTCGGCGCCGTGTTTATGGCAACCGACCCTGTCACTTCGGCACGCACCGAGGGCGGTAAGTTCATTTACGGATTCCTGATTGGCGCAATGGCAATCGTAATCCGCGTGCTCAACCCGGGCTTCCCCGAGGGTATGATGCTGGCAATCCTGCTGATGAACACCTTCGCACCGCTCATTGACCATTTCTTCATTCAGGCGAACATTAACCGCCGCAAAAAAAGAGTAACAATTAAAGCATAATTCACAATGGCTAACAAGAAATTCAAATGCACCACCTGCGGATATATCCACGAGGGTGACAAAGCACCGGAAACTTGCCCGCAGTGCAACGCACCGGCTTCGGCCTTTGTCGAATTGAAGGCTGAAAAGAAACTGCCAACAAGCAGCAACGCATACACGTTTGCCTACGCTGCCGCGATGGTGGTTGTTGTGGCGTTCCTGCTGTCGTTTGTATCTTCATCGCTTCGCGCGAAACAAGACGCCAACGTCAAACTGGACACCAAAAAGCAGATTCTCTACTCACTCAATGTGGAGACTGCTGACGCTGACGCATATTTCACTGCAAACGTGAAAGATATGATTCTGAAAGGCGATACAATCGTTGAATACAAGGGCGATTTCGCAACACTTTACGAGAACGAGGGCAAAGCCAACCGCTACCACGTGTTTGTCTGCAACCTTAACGGACAGACCAAATATGTGATTCCGGTTTACGGAGCCGGTCTGTGGGGCGCCATTTGGGGCTATGTGGCTCTGAACGACGACAAGAACACCGTCTTCGGCACCTACTTCTCACACGCAAGCGAGACACCGGGCCTTGGCGCTGAAATCCAATCAGACAAGTTCCAAAAACAATTTGAGGGCAAACTGGTTGGCGACAGCACATCGGTGAAAATCAGCGTTGTCAAAAACGGCAAGGTTGAGGACGCCAAATACGAGGTTGACGGCATTTCGGGCGGCACCATTACTTCAACAGGTGTCGATGCAATGCTGAAAAACTGCCTTGGCAATTACACTAAATTTTTAAAAAGGTAGGAGGATTGAGATATGAGTTCGAAAAAGAATAAAGAAGCGCTGCTGACGCCGCTGGGGCTGAACAACCCTGTAACGGTGCAGGTGCTTGGAATCTGCTCGGCATTGGCTGTAACGGCCAAACTGATGCCGGCAATCGTGATGGGCATATCGGTTACAATCATTACCGCCCTTTCAAACGTGGTCATTTCGTGCCTTCGCAAGACCATTCCGCTGCGTATCCGTATTATCGTGCAGTTGGTTGTGGTTGCCGCCCTGGTGACTATCGTGAGTGAGATTCTGAAAGCGTTCGCCTACGACATTAGCGTGCAACTCTCTGTATATGTTGGTCTTATCATTACCAACTGTATTCTGATGGGCCGCCTGGAGGCTTTTGCAATGCAGAACGAGCCGTGGCCGTCGTTCCTTGACGGTATCGGCAACGGTCTGGGCTACGCCAAGATACTGATTATTGTTGCGTTCTTCCGCGAGTTGTTCGGCTCGGGCACGCTGTTCGGCGTGAATGTTCTGAACTACGACTGCATTGCCAACGCCGGCTATGTGAACAACGGCCTGATGCTGATGCCGCCAATGGCGCTTATCATTGTGGCCTGCATAATCTGGTGGCAGCGTGCGCACAACAAGGATTTGCAACAGAAGTAGAACCATTAAAACTAAAGAAAGATGGATAACAGTTTGATTAGTTTGTTTGTCCGCTCAATTTTTGTGGACAATATGATATTCGCCTTCTTCCTTGGTATGTGCTCATACCTTGCTGTCTCAAAGACTGTTAAGACAGCCCTGGGATTAGGCATTGCTGTGACTTTTGTTTTGGTGGTCACACTTCCGGTCAACTACCTGCTTCAGACCAAGGTTCTGGGTCCAAACTGCCTTGTTGAGGGCGTGGACCTGAGTTTCTTGAGTTTCATACTCTTTATTGGTGTGATTGCGGGCATTGTTCAGTTGGTTGAGATGGTGGTTGAGCGCTTCAGCCCGTCGCTGTACGCTTCGCTGGGTATCTTCCTTCCGCTGATTGCCGTGAACTGCGCCATTATGGGTGCGTCGCTCTTTATGCAGCAGCGCATTGGCCTTGCACCAAGCGACCCGAAATACATTGGTTCGGTTGGCAGCGCCGTGGTTTACGCTCTGGGCTCGGGCATTGGCTGGCTTCTGGCCATTGTGGCTCTGGCCGCCATTCGCGAAAAAATGGCATATTCCAACGTTCCCGCACCCTTGCGCGGACTTGGCATCACCTTCATCACCGTGGGCTTGATGGCTATGTCGTTTATGTGTTTCTCTGGCTTAAAAATGTAATTAAAAGGATAAGACAATGGATATGAAATTAATATTGGCAAGCATCTGTGTGTTTCTTGTCATCATCCTTTTGCTTGTGACCATCCTGCTGGTGGCAAAACGTTACCTTGTCGTTTCGGGCAAGGTGAAAATCACCATCAATGGCGACAAGGAAGTTGAAGTTGAATCGGGCTCGAGCCTGCTGTCGACACTGGCCAACGAGGGCATCTACCTGCCGTCGGCTTGCGGTGGCAAGGGTTCTTGCGGACAGTGCAAATGCCAAATTCTGGAAGGCGGCGGCGAGATTCTCGACTCTGAAAAGGGCCACTTCACCCGCAAGCAGATTAAGGACCACTGGCGTCTAGGCTGCCAAGCCAAAGTTAAGAGCAATATGACCATCAAGGTGCCGGAGTCGGTGCTTGGCGTCAAAGAGTGGGAGTGCGAGGTTATCAGCAACCGCAACGTGGCTTCGTTCATCAAGGAGTTCAAGGTGAAACTGCCGGCCGGCGAGCATATGGACTTCATCCCGGGCTCGTACGCGCAAATCCGCATTCCGGAGTACGACCTGAACTACGCAGACTTTGACCGCAGCCTGATTGGCGACCTTTATGTTCCGACTTGGGAGAAATTCGGTCTGTTCGGCCTTCATCAGAAGAACGACACCCCGACAATCCGCGCCTACTCAATGGCCAACTATCCCGACGAGGGCGACATCATCACGCTGACAGTGCGTATCGCCACACCGCCGTTCAAGCCGAAAGACCAAGGTCCGGGCTTTATGGACGTGCCTTGCGGTATCGCTTCAACCTACATCTTCAGCCTGAAACCGGGCGACAAGGTGATTATGAGCGGCCCTTACGGCGATTTCCATCCGATTTTCGACAGCAAGCGCGAAATGATTTGGGTTGGTGGTGGCGCCGGTATGGCCCCGCTGCGTGCGCAGATTATGCATATGCTTAAGACTCTGCACACCCGCGACCGCGAAATGCACTACTTCTACGGCGCCCGCGCCATCGACGAGGTGTTCTTCCTGAACGACTTCCTGGAACTGGAGAAGGAATACCCCAACTTCCACTTCCACTTGGCGCTCGACCGTCCCGACCCGAAAGCCGACGGACTTGGAATCAAGTACACCGCAGGTTTCATTGCACCGGTTATGGGCGACACTTATCTGAAGGCGCACGAAGAGCCTGAAGACATTGAGTACTACCTGTGCGGTCCGCCGATGATGGCCAAAACCGTTCTCGACCTGCTCTACAGTCTGGGCGTTGAAGACGAAATGATTCACTTCGACAACTTCGGCGGATAATTCTTTCGAGGTTGATATTGACAAATCCCCGCGGCTTTTGGCTGGCGGGGATTTTTTTTGATATGATTTCCATATTTTCCAAGAAATCAGACAATAAGAAATAATATGGTGAAAAACGCTTGTATGCTAGCTGCAGCAACACTTTTCCGCTCACGTATCAAATCACTCTATTTGTCAAATAAAACTAACCATCAGCCCATGCTTGCGTACATTTGCAGTGTTTAAAATTTGAAAGAGATGATAGTTCGATTGGCATTGATTTTTCTGGCGATTTTTGATTTTTCATGCGCTGTTTACAGCAAATCCAGAGTATTGATTCGAAGATTCCACCGCGGACTTGTTCATCTGCTGGCCGAAAAATCGGCATCGACCACCACTGCCTGATTCAGCACATTCACAATACATTATTTATTGGTGCGCCCAATACGCACTAAATTGCTACATTTGTCAGCCGTACAACTCGGTGGCGCAATGCGTTGCGTCCATCTATTTATCAGACAATAAAACAGATACAAATGAAACTTTGGGATAAGGGCATTGCCACAAACGAACTTGTCGAGCAGTTCACCGTCGGGCTCGACCGCGAAATGGACCTGTACCTGGCGCCGTTCGACGTGATGGGCACAATGGCGCACATCACAATGCTGCAGACCATCGGCCTGCTTGAGAAAAACGAACTGGACACGCTGCTGGCCGAACTCAAAAAGATTTACGCTACGGCCGCCGCAGGAAAACTCAAGATTGAAGACGATGTTGAAGACATCCACTCGCAGGTGGAACTGATGCTCACGCGCTCGCTGGGCGATATGGGCAAGAAGGTGCACAGCGGCCGCTCGCGCAACGACCAGGTGCTTGTGGATATGAAACTCTATCTGCGCCACGAAGTCCGTCAGATTTTCGACCTTGCGGCATCGCTCTTCAAAACACTTATCGCCTTGAGCGACAAACACAAAGACGACCTGATGCCTGGCTACACCCACCTGCAGGTGGCTATGCCGTCGTCGTTCGGACTGTGGTTTGGGGCTTACGCCGAATGCCTGACCGACGACCTTCGGATGCTGAGCGCGGCCTACAAGGTTATCAATCAGAACCCGCTGGGCTCGGCGGCTGGATACGGCTCATCGTTCCCGCTCAACCGCACACTCACAACCAAACTGTTGGGTTTCAGTGATTTGAACTACAACGTGGTATGCGCTCAAATGGGCCGCGGCAAAACCGAACAGGATTTGAGTTTTGCAATGGCCGCAATGGCGCAAACGCTGAGCCGAATGGCGATGGATATGTGTATGTACAACTCGCAAGACCTTGGTTTTGTGCATCTTCCCGACGAATTTACGACTGGCTCGTCGATTATGCCGCACAAGAAAAACCCCGATGTTTGGGAACTTGTGCGCGGCAAGTGCAACCGCATCAAGGCGCTGCCAACCGACATCACGCTCACCATATCGAACCTGCCGTCGGGCTATCACCGCGACTTGCAACTGCTTAAGGAACAGATAATTCCCGCCATCAACGATTTGAAAGACTGCCTGCGCCTGGCCGAACTGATGCTGAAGAACACCGAAGTGCGCAAGGACATTATGAAAGAGCCTAAATATCAGTTGGCTTTCAGCGTTGAAGTGGTGAACAAACTGGTGCTGTCGGGCGTGCCTTTCCGCGATGCCTACAAGCAGGTGGCTTTCGACATTAAAGACGGCCGTTTTGTGCCCGAAACGCACATCAACCACACCCACGAAGGCAGCATCGGCAACCTGTGTAACGACCAAATTGACCGCAAGTTTGCCGAAGTGAGCGCATCGTTCGACTTTGCGTCGGTTGAAGCGGCTGTCAATTCGCTTGTGAAATAACGCTGATGCGACGTCTGCTCGCCATATTGCTGTTGTTGGCTGCAAATCAGGCGTTTGCACAAGGCGGGCGCTATGCCGAAATCAGCAGTGTGAGCGTTGACACGATGAGCGAGCGGCGCGTCACCATCAAATGGGATGTTGCCGAAGTGGTAAACGGACAGTCGTTTGCCGTTTATCATTGGGAAAACGACAAATGGGTGCTGGTTGTCGATTCGTTGCCTGCCAATATGCGTGAATATCAAGATGTTAAAGCGCACCCGTTTGAGCACGCCGAGCGATACGCCGTATCGACATCGATTGCAGGCGATCACAATGCCCCATTGAGCGATGCCCATCAGACGGTTTTTTTGCGCAGTGGCGATTATGATAAATGCAGCAACTCGCTGATTCTCAATTGGTCGGCATACATTGGCGCCAATGTTGCCAGTTACGCGGTTTTGGGCCGCAAAATTGGGCAACCATACAGCGAGTTTGGCTCAACCGCTGACACAACATTCGCCACCGACAGACTTGAAGACGGCACCGATTATAATTTTATGGTTGTCGCCACGCTGCAAAACGGGCTTAAATCGCTCTCAAACATAATCAGTTACACGACTTTCAAGCCTATATTGCCCGACCAGTCGCTCATTGGCATCGACACGATTGTGAACCGTCAGGGCACAGTGGAACTTCATTGCAGAATCGACGTTGATGCTGATTTGCAAGGTTATTCCATTCAGCAATTTTCTGATGGTCAAAAACTGAGCGACAGCCAGATAACTGACTTTTCACAGCCTACATTCATCTTCAATGCAGATAATGCCAATGCCGCCTATACCCTGAGTGCATTGAATTTTTGCGGCGAGCCTATTTTCACAACTAACGAAGTCTATCCTATTGTGATAGAAGCCAATGCGGATGTAGAATCTATGCAAGTGAAGTGGAACCATTCGCTCTCAAACAGTGAGCAGTACACCGTTTTTTGCAGCGTTGACGGCGGTGCGGAAAAAACTGTCGCAACCGATTTTACCGACACATCAATCGAACTGAACTTCAACGAGATAGCCGATGACCGCGCACAGAATTTTTGCATTCGTGTTGAAGCGGCTGATGGGAATCGATTGAGCCAATCGAACACGGTTTGCGTTGAACGTCAGGCTGATATGTGGCTGCCAACCGCCTTCACGCCAAACGGCGACGGTCTGAACGACGACTTTGGCCCCGTGGTGAAATCGGCGCAAATAGTTGATTTTGAGTTTATTGTTTATGACCGTTACGGTGGGCGCGTCTTTGTTTCGTCAAGTCCCGACAACCGTTGGGACGGTACCCACAGCGGCAAGCAGGTGGCCGAAGGCGGCTATCTCTACTATCTGAAGGCCAAACTGCAAAACGGCCAGACCATTGAGCGCAAAGGCTCTGTGAACGTTGTCTATCCGTAAAACGCTATGGATGAGAAGATTGTGCAACTTGCGCCAATGCTGGGGCTGATTGACGCGCCGTTTATGAACGCCATTGCCAAAGTGGGCGGTTTCGAAGAGATTTTTGCGCCGTATATGCTTGCCGATGAGCGCTCTATGCCTAAACCGCAAGTGCTTGCCCGCCGATTTTCGGGCATCAGCAAAAGTGTTAACCTTGTGCCGCAACTTTTGAGCAACAATGCCGACGCATTTGTGGCAATGGCCAACATTCTCAACGATTTAGGTTACCCGAAAGTGAATTGGAATATGGGTTGCCCCATAAAGTTTGTGGTGAGCAAAAACCGCGGCGCCGCATTGTTGCGCGATTTGGAAAACCTTGAACGTCTGTTCGATAGCACCATCGGCCGCTTAAAAGCCGAACTATCGGTGAAGATTCGCATCGGATTCAGTTCGCCCGATGAGTTTCCTGCAATTATCGAAGTATTCAACAAATTCAAACTCAACGAGTTGATTGTTCACGCACGGACAGCCGAGCAACAATACGACGGCGAACCTTACCGCAAGGCGTTCATCGAATCTGCTGGCAACTCACTCAATCCCATTGTCTATAACGGCGACATCGCTTGCGCAGCCGACGCCAACATCAGTTTACCGAACCTGAAGGGGTATATGATTGGCCGCGGCGCAATCGTCAATCCATATATAGGATTACAAATCAAAAACTTGCCAATCAACAATGCAATGCCGTTCAGGCAGTTTGTGGCTGACATTGCAGAGTGGTACGCCAACCACAGTGCCAGCAGTTGCCTGAGCCGCCAAAAGGAACTATGGAAATATTTTTCACAAGCCTTTGAAAACCCCACCGGCGTTTTCGATCGCTTGAAATCAATCGATAATTCCGAATTGTTTAAATCTATAGTAGATAAGATTTTCGACAATTATAAATTGATGATTTAAAGCGAAAGCCCGCAGCCTGACCACCGGTTTTTCGTTGCAAACTTGAGCAATGCATGCTGTTTCGCTTGCAAGTGTAGTATGTGGCATGTAGAGTTGCGAGTTTTCTCATTGTCATATGTTGTAATCATAAAAAATAGCGCATCTGTTCCCAAATGCGCCATTTCTTTATCCATATCGCTAATTTACTTGCTCTGTTTCGGTTTGTTTTGTGCCGGCGGGGTGGCAATGCTTTCGCGCATAGCTGTGTCGGCCTCAATGTTTTTCATCTTGTAGTAATCCATAATCCCCAGATTTCCAGCGCGGAAGGCTTCGGCCATAGCGCGCGGAACTTCGGCCTCGGCTTCAATAACTTTTGCACGCATCTCTTGCGCCAAAGCCTTCATTTCCTGTTCCTGGGCCACTGCCATTGCGCGGCGTTCCTCAGCTTTCGCTTGCGCGATGTTCTTGTCGGCTTCGGCTTGGTCCATTTGCAGTACGGCGCCAATGTTTTTGCCTATGTCGATGTCTGCAATGTCGATAGAGAGAATCTCGAAAGCAGTTCCGGCATCAAGGCCTTTCTCAAGCACCACGCGCGAGATGCTGTCGGGGTTTTCGAGCACGCTCTTGTGGTTTGCCGACGAGCCGATTGACGACACAATACCCTCGCCAACGCGGGCTAGAACAGTTTCTTCGCCTGCGCCGCCAACCAGTTGCTTTATGTTGGCGCGCACCGTTACACGGGCTTTGGCGATAAGTTGTATACCGTCTTTGGCTACAGCTGTAACCGGTGGTGTATCAATAACTTTTGGATTTACCGACATTTGCACGGCCTCAAAAACATCGCGACCAGCAAGGTCAATGGCAGTGGCCATTTTGAAGTTCAGGTCGATGTTGGCTTTCTCGGCCGAAACCAATGCGTGGACAACGGCTTCAACGTGTCCGCCAGCTAGAAAGTGCGCCTCAAGGTCATCGCGTTTAATTCCTTGAAGGCCAGCCTTATGAGCCTCAATCATCGCACGGACAATGGTCTGAGGTGGAACTTTTCGCCAACGCATAAGAATGAGTTGCAACAGCGAGATGTGAACACCTGAGATGAGAGCCGTAAACCATAGTCCCACAGGAATAAAATAGAATAGTATCCACAAGCCGATGAATCCGGCCACTATGCAGATTACCAAGGCAGTAGTTGATGTAAGTACCATCGCGTTTTATTTTAAAGGTTTGACAATTATTTCGTTACCAACTATTTCGGTTACTTCTATCGCGGTTTTAGCATCGATGATGTTTGCCGATTTCGCCTCAAAAGTCATTCCGTTGATTTGCACGGTTCCAATGGGGCCAAGGCGGGTGAGGGCGGTGCCGCGGTCACCAACTTTCACGCTTTCAGCCACATTGCCGAAAGCTTTGCCCTCAATGGCGGTATCAAGCGACACTTTGCGCCAGGTGGATGAGCGAAGACCGAAAGTCAGTATTAGCGTTCCCAAAATCAGAGTTGCGGCCAAAACGTAGTGTGCCGTTGGCGTGCCTATCTGGCTGTATGCCAAATATATTCCGGCAATCATCATCAGTAAACCTAAAATTCCGGCCACGTTGATGCCTGGTAGCACAAAAATCTCAAGAAAGATGAGCGACAGAGCTATCAGCAATATTATAACAATACCTGTTAGTGACATATTTATTCAATTGTGGCGGTTAGTTCTCTGTCGATCAGGCTGTTTTTCATCGGCAGCAGCCGTTTGTAACTGCCCGATTTAACCTCGTAGCGGCCTTTGTAGTGCACAATAATGGCGCACTGCTCTGCTTGTTCTGGTGTGTGATGGCACACATCTATTAGACTTTCAATCACATGTTCAAAGGTGTTGAAGTCATCGTTGTATAGGACAAGGTTCAGATAATCTTGCTTCTTGGTAAGTTCGTCGGCTTGTCCGTCATATTGTTCGCGATTCATTGTTTTTGCGTTAAGTCACGTAAATATAACGGATTTTGTTGACGGACGATAATCCGACAGGCAAAAATGAAAACGAGAAAGTACCGCGTAATTATTTTGCTCCGGTTTTGCGCTTGGTAATCAGACCGCTACTTGTGAAGTTGCGCTGCCAGATGTTGGCTTCTCCCATATAGTACAAGTTGCAGCTGCCCGACATAGTAATGCCTAGTTTCTTTTTAGCGTTGATTGAAATTTCTGCATAGCCCGAACCGATAATAGTGCAATAGTCTGATTGTAAGTCGAAGGCATTAACTTCGGTTTCATCGTGCGCCTCAATGGTCAGATTCTCTGTGTAGCCGCGCAGCGAAACATTGCTGTTGTCAAGAACCTTTATCATACTATTTGCGGCTTTGAACTCAAAATTCAGTCTTGATGAACCGCCGCAGATGATTTCAATATTATCGAAATTTGCAACTTTTTCTGAATTCAGTGTAACCTCGTTAAGTAGCACAATTTGTTTTAAATCTTTATAAGCTATTGTTACATTGAGCCTTAAGGCTTTTTTGATAGATGGGACAAACACATATAATGTGCTATCGGATACCGATGTTTTGAAATAAGAAATCAGATTTTCTTCCGATTCAATTTTAACACTTTCTGTTGATTCTTGTGAAAGGAACAGTTCAACCAAACCTTGTACAACCACACGGTTAAATCCGCCGACTTGTCTTACATCGGTTTTAACTTTGCCATTTCCTTTGATGTTTTGGGCGCAAATATTACTAGATGCAAGGGCGAGCATCAGTGTGATAGCGCAAAAAATGCCTAAAAATTTGTTCGTCATTGGTTTTGAAATTTCAAAGCGCAAATGTCTGTAATTTTCAATTAAATGCCAAAAAGTTGCTTATAAAAATGCGACCTGTATGTTTAAAATTACACGCGGATTTTGCGAATGTTAGTTTTTCCGCTGAATGTTCGACGCCATCTCTTCAAGGAATTGGTTGCGTTTGCGGCGTGATAGGATGGCTGTTGAACCGCCTTCCATTATCACATCGCCGTCGAAACGCGACACTTTCTGCACAAAATTCAGGTTCACCAGGTGCGACTGATGCGTGCGGAAAAAAGGATAATCTTCGAGCATATTCTCAAACTCACCCAAGTTTTTCGATACCAGCAAATCGTTGCGGCCCTTGATGTGCAGCGTGCTGTAGTTGCCGTCCGATTGGATGTGGATAATATCCTTAACGTTCACAAACTCAATTGATTCGGCTGTAGCCAGAACTATTTTTTCGGGCTTGTCGAGTTTGGTGTTTTGCAGCAGGGCGTTGAATTGTTCCTCGTGCTTGCTATTGGTGCCGCGACTGATGATTTTCTTGATTGCGGCATCCATATCATCGTAGTCGAAAGGCTTTAGAAGATAGTCTATTGCACTGTATTTGAATGCTTTAATGGCATATTGATTGAACGCGGTGACAAAAATCACATCAAAATCGCGTTTCGAGAGTTTTTCCAGAATGTCAAACCCGCTGCCGTCGGGCAGTTCAATGTCCATAAACACAAGGTCGGCATCGGTTTCCGACAGCAAATCGACGGCCGTTTTAACGCTGTTTGCCGTGCCTAAAATATTGAACGACGGATAGTTATCTGCAATAAACGATTTGACTGACTCAACACCGTGAGCCTCGTCATCAATAATCACAACTTTAATATCCGTTTTCATTTTCCCCCAAAAAGCGGCTAAAGATAAATTAAATTTCTTCATCCGCACCTTTGTCGCGCGTTTTATTTCCTTCAACCACTATCACAATCTCGCCTTTCACACCTGTTTCGGTGAAGTGGGCAATGGCCTCGCTGATGGTTCCGCGATAGTTTTCTTCGTGAATTTTAGATATTTCGCGCGATACGCACACCCTGCGGTCGGGGCCGAAAACCTCGGCAAACTGCTCAAGCGCTTTCAGCAGACGGTAGGGCGATTCGTAAAAAATCATTGCCCGTTCCTCGTTTCGCACGGCCTCAATGCGCTTCTGGCGGCCTTTTTTCTGCGGCAGAAAACCTTCGAAACAGAAACGGTCGTTGGCAAATCCGCTATTGATGAGCGCAGGCACAAAAGCCGTGGCGCCAGGCAGGCATTCAACTTCAATGTCGTTCTGAATGCACTGTTTAACAAGTAGATAACCAGGGTCGGAAATGCCTGGCGTGCCTGCGTCGCTGATGAGCACGGCCGATTTTGCGGCGGCCACCATATCGGCGTAATGCGCCACCTGTTGGTGCTCGTTGAATTTGTGGTAGGGGATGAGCTTGTTCTTTATCTCGTAGTGATTCAGTAAGATACCTGATGTGCGAGTGTCTTCGGCCATTATGAAGTCGGCCTCTTTCAAAAGTCGTAGCGCGCGCAGCGTAATGTCCTCGAGATTGCCGACCGGCGTTGGCACAAGATAAAGTTTGCCCATCGTTTTACGATTTAAAACGTTGATATACAAGCTCAAGGAAGTCCACAGTAGTCTCGTCTTCCTGGTTCCAGTTGCGGTTGCTGAAAAGTTTGTCTAAAGCCTCGTTGATGTTGGCTGAACTTTCAATCATATCAATCGTCTGCTCGTATTGGATGCTGTCGCGGTCGAAAAGCTCGTTCACAAACCTTATGCGGTCGTTGATTTTGATGGCTTTGCGAAGGTTTGTTATCGGGCGGCTGTTGAATCGCGATGCCAGATTGGCCTTCTTCTCAAGCCCGGCCAGCACATCGTTCACCGATGGCGTGTTCTGCTGGAATCGGTCGGCCAGAGTGCTTGGTTTGCTCTCGGTTTTGGCTGGTTCGGTCGGCGCCGATGCTGCGGGTTGCTGCTCATCTTCAGCGTTGTAAGTTTGTTCAACATCCGCTGTGTTGTTGGCAAACATATCGGCCAGCGATTTGGCTTTTTTGGCTTCTTCCTCGGCGGCCTTTCTTGCGGCTTCGGCTTCAGCGGCTTTGCGGGCCAATTCTTCGGCGGCTTTTCGTGCAGCCTCAGCCTCGGCAATTCTTCGAGCTTCCTCTTCCTTGGCTTTGCGAGCGGCATCTTCGGCAGCAATTCTGCGCGCATTTTCTTCAGCTTTTCTAGCTTCCTCAGCGGCAATTCTTTGCGCTTCTTCGGCAGCTTTCCGGGCGGCTTCGAGCTCTTCGGCGCGTTTTGCGGCTTCGGCTTCGGCAAAGAGCCGGGCTTCTTCCTCTTCGGCGGCCTTGCGAGCGGCTTTCTGGGCGGCTATCGCGGCAGCGTTGTCATCACTTGCGGCATCTGCCCCAGCTGACGATAAATGAACGGCAATGTTGTTCAAATCGCGAATTTTGCTTTGCAGCATTTCAATTGCAAATGGCTGAATATCACCATCGTCGGGCAGACTTTCAATCATTGATACAAGAACCGTCGCCTCGGCCTTGATTATTTTGATAAGATTTTTTGTTTGCATCGCTCTCGATAAAGATTTATTTTGCCAAAAATAACGATTGATGTTAAATCAAATTGTCGCACACCAATTTTTTTGTTGACGGATATGTTTTTTGAAAATGGCAACGCCGATGGCGGACGGATTGAAGTGATTTGTGGCTCAATGTTTTCGGGCAAGACCGAAGAACTGATTCGGCGTCTGCGCCGGGCAAAGTTCGCGCGGCAGAGTGTCGAGATTTTCAAGCCTGCTGTAGATGTGCGCTATTCGGCTGTCGATGTGGTTTCGCACGATGATAACTCAATTCCTTCCACACCCGTCGAGAGCGCGCAGAACATTCTGCTTTTGGCCAGCAATGTGCAGGTTGTCGGAATTGATGAAGCGCAGTTTTTTGACGATGGTCTTGTTGATGTGTGCAACCAATTGGCTAACAGTGGCGTGCGCGTCATTGTGGCTGGTCTCGATATGGATTATCAAGGCAATCCGTTCGGCCCGATGCCAAAACTGATGGCCATTGCCGACGATGTGCTGAAGGTTCACGCCGTGTGCGTCAGGTGCGGAGCGCTGGCACAATTCTCGCACCGCCTTGCCAAAACCGACAAGTTGGTGCTTCTTGGCGAAACCGACAGTTACGAGCCGCTTTGCCGCCGTTGCTTTTTGAAAGCGAAGGCTGAAGACAAAAACGGAAACTGAAAAAATCAATCCTTCAATCCTTCAATCCTTCAGTCCTTCAGTCCTTCAATCCTTCAATCCTTCAATTATTGTCTCTCCGTCAGGTGCTTCCAATAGCGGACGGGCATATCCTGTTTCATTTTACGCGGGTTGCGGCGCGATTCAATGGCTATCGATTTATAATAGGTGCGCCAAAGCGACTGGAAAAGCTGCTCATCGGCATCCATAATGCTTGCGTCGAGGCGTCCGTCGCGGCCGAATTTAGCGTCGTTGGCAAAGGTCACGCGGTTAACGTCGTGTAAATCATACATATATCCGTATTGGCGCTGAAGGTCGTAGATTATCCACTGCTGGTCGGAAAAACGGTCGCTGAAATGGTCGAGAGTGAGCGGAAGCACGTTGTGGCGCGGCTCGAAGGCGGCGAAGTAAATGCCGTCGGCAGTCTTTTGGAAACGCACGAATTGAAGCATTCGGTGCGCCTCATAGCTGACCTGCTTATACACTTGCGCCAGACGCAGCACATCGGGGTCGCCAAAATTAGTCTCAATTGATTGCTTTGCGTCAATCATCTTGTGTATGTATCTGAATATCAATTCGTCAGTATTGTCAATGCCATCGGCAAGCCAACTGACTGTTAGGCTATGCAGAGCCATTTTCGACATTTTGCGCTCAAGGTGCGTCCACACGCGCTCGGCTTTTTGTTCGTCGGTTGTAACCGTGTGAGCCACAGTGCAAAACAACGGCGCAGGCTCATTGGCGGCAAGCAGGTGAGTGGGAAATGTTTTCAGCTGGTAGGCATCGAAAATGCACGTCAGCAAGCCGTCGAATGTCTGGTCGTAGACAAATGCCGATTCAGCAAAATCGCTCATCAATAAGGTGTTACAAGTTGAACGGGTTGGTCAAAGTTCAGTTCAAGTTGGCCGACCAATCCCTTTTTGGCGGGTTTGGCCACCAGCAGCGAACGCACATTTTCGGGCTTTAACTCGTTGATGGTGCCCATTATGGGCAGTTCGCGGCAGTTGATGAAGTATTTCGCTTTCTTCAGAACCACACCTATCTTCTTGAGTTGCAAAAAAGTAAGTGCGCCATATCGCCTCGAGGCCACAATCTGCATCGCCGATTTCACACCAATGCCCGGCACGCGCAGAATGTGCTCGTAGCAAGCCGTGTTCACATCGACCGGGAAAAACTCGGGGTGGCGCAGCGCCCAAGCCAGTTTGGGGTCAACATCGAGGTCGAGGTTCGGATTGGCGTCATCGACAATCTCGTTCACTTTGAATTTATAGAACCGCATCAGCCAGTCGGCCTGATAGAGGCGGTTTTCGCGCACAAGCGGCGGTTGCTTCAAGGCAGGCAGACGGGTGTCGTAGGTGTTAACAGCCACATATCCAGAATAATAGACGCGCCGGATTGACGGCCGCTGGTAGAATGCCGACGACAAGCGCAGAATGTCTTTGTCGGTGTCGTTGGTGGCGCCGACAATCATCTGCGTGCTTTGTCCCGCTGGCACAAAACGCGGCGCCGAGCGGTGTCGGCTGCGTTCCTCGTGGCTCTCGAGCACGCCCTGATGAATGATTTTCATCGGTTGGAATATGCTCTCGTAACTCTTTTCGGGCGCAAGCATTTTCAGGTTGCTCTCGGTCGGAATCTCAATGTTGACGCTCATTCGGTCGGCATACAATCCCGCCTCGGTTATCAGTTGCTGGCTGGCTCCAGGTATGCTTTTCAGATGGATGTAGCCGTTGAACCGCTGCGCGCGCAGGTCTTTCACCACTCGCACAAGCCGTTCCATTGTGTAGTCGGCGTTTTGCAGCACGCCCGAACTCAAAAAGAGCCCCTCAATGTAGTTGCGGCGGTAGAACTCCATTGTTATCTCAACCACCTCGGCGGGTGTGAATGTGGCTCGCGGAACATCGTTGGTGCGGCGGTTGACGCAGTAGGCGCAGTCGAAAATGCAGTAGTTGGTGAGCATCACTTTCAGCAGCGATATGCAGCGCCCGTCTTCGGCAAAACTATGGCAGATGCCCACGCCGCCAACGGTGTTGCCCACGCCCTTGCCGTTGTTGCGGCGCACTGTCCCGCTCGACGAGCACGACACATCGTACTTTGCCGACTCGGCCAGAATCTTGAGTTTGTCTAACATTCGCGCATCCATACCGCAGTTTTTGTATAGTGGCAAATTTACATTTTTATAACTACTGAACGGACGGAATTAAATCCTCAAGCGGATATGTTTTTCTCTAACCGATTTTATCCGATTCAAACCGGTATTTAATCTGTAGCTGGAAAATGCGTTTTGGACTGTGTGCAGGAATTTTTAGAAAGTTGTTTAAAATCCACCTGATAGGCGATACTTTTAGTTTAGTTCAACAGCTTTGTCGGCGATGCTTTTTGAAGGCTGTGGCCGATGATGGGGCAATAAAAAACGGGCCAACGCAATGCGCCGCCCGTATTTTATTCTAATTACTAACTCCTAACTCCTAAATCCTAACTCAAATCGTCCTTCCCGGATACTGCTCAAGCGCAACGGCCAGCACGTTGAGAGCCTGCGCCAAATCCTCTTTCTTTAGCACGTAAGCGATGCGCGCCTCGTTGCGGCCCAGTTCGGGTGTGGTGTAGAATCCGCTTGCGGGGGCCAACATAACTGTCTGACCTTCATATTCAAAGTCGCGCAGCAGCCACTCGCAGAACTTGTCGATGTCGTCCACGGGCAGTTTTGCCACCGTGTAGAACGCGCCCATTGGTATCGGCGTGTAGCAGCCTGGAATCTTGTTCAGCCCGTCAATCAGGAACTTACGGCGCTCAACAAACTCGTCGTAGGTGTTGAGCATATAATCTTCAGGCGTGTCGATTGACGCTTCGGCAATTATCTGTCCGATGAGCGGCGGACACAACCTCGCCTGGCAGAATTTCATTACGCACGCGCGGACCTCTTCGTTCTTTGTGATGAGTGCGCCAATGCGGATACCGCACTCGCTGTATCGTTTTGAAACAGAGTCGATTAAAATTACATTCTGTTCAATTCCCTCAAGGTTGAACGCCGAAATGTAGGGCGCACCCGTGTAGCAGAACTCGCGGTAAACCTCGTCAGAGAAAAGGAACAAGTTGTATTTCTTTACAATGTCGCGCAACTGGTTCATTTCCTTGCGGGTATAAAGGTAGCCCGTCGGGTTGTTGGGGTTGCAGATTAGGATGCCCTTTGTGCGTTCGGTAATCAGCGCCTCGAATTTGTCCATTGATGGAAGCGCAAAACCGTCGTCGATGCTCGACGGAATGGTTTTGATGACCGCACCAGCCGAAATCGCGAAAGCCATATAGTTGGCGTAAGCAGGCTCGGGCACAATAATTTCGTCGCCTGGGTCAAGGCACGACATAAACGAGAACAGCACCGCCTCCGAGCCGCCCGTGGTGATGATAATGTCCTCAACGTTGGCGTTGATGTTGAATTTGGCGTAGTACGACACCAACTTCGCTCGCAGGCTCAAAAGTCCCTCGCTGGGGGTGTATTCCAATACTTTACGGTCGATTTTCTTCATCGCTTCCAAACCCACTTCAGGTGTTGGAAGGTCGGGCTGGCCGATATTCAGGTGATAAACCTTGATTCCCTTCTTTTTTGCAGCGTTTGCAAGCGGCACCAATCGGCGGATTGGCGACGACGGCATAATTATACCGCGTTCTGATATTTTTGGCATTGTTATTCTTTGTTTTCGGTTTCTTCCATTGTACCCTTGATATTCAGTTCGATAGGCTCGGTGCTGAAGTTGGTGTACACATAAATTGTCTTGCTGAAAATGCCCACTCGCGAAGCGTCGTAGGCAACTTTCACGGTTGCTATTTTGCCGCTTTTCACAGGGCGTTTCGAGTAGGTTGGCGTGGTGCAGCCGCACGATGTTGTAATATCCTTAATCACAAAGGTTTCTGTGCTGTCGTTGCGAATTTGGAATTCGAATTCGGTTTTGGTGTACTGTGGGTGAGTCCCGAAATCGTGCAACAGTTCGTTTACGCTGACATTCATACCTTTAACCGGCTGCCAGTCTTGCGCTTGCGCCGATGTCGCGCCAAGTAGAATGGCCAATGCGGCAATCACAATTGAAAATTTGATTTTGTTTTTCATCTTTACTGTTCTTGAATTGTGCAAAAGTATCAATTTGTAAACTCATTGAGCCGCTATTTTGCAAAATAATGCGTGTGCGGCTATCTAACCATTACTTTCAGCGAGCCTTTTCGCGTGCCAACAATGTAAATGCCGCTGTGTGGCGCGCTTATCGCGATACGTCGGGCGGGGCGGGCAGTGGCAATCAGCCTTCCGGCGATGTCGTACACAGCAACAGGCGCGTCGGCGTTTTCAATAACAATGGTGCGGTCCGTTGTGTAGGCGGTCAAGCCGATGTTGGCAGAGCCGATGATGGTAACCGTTGTGGTGTCGTGCTCTTGCGGATTCTGTTCCTCTGGCTTTTGCTCTTCAGGTTTCGATTGTTTGATTGGCCTTACAAGTTTCACAATGTCGTCAGCCGAACGCGGAATCAGCCTGTAACTGTTGTCGGCCGATGTGTAGTACACAATTCCCGTGATGCGGTACATTGAGTCGATTTCGAGAGCAAAGTCGCTGATTCTGTATTTGTTATAGACGAGAATGCTGTTGGTTGAGTCCAAAACTTTAAAAATGTTATCAAACCCGTCAGTGCAGACCACGCTGTCAATGGTGACAATCGCGTCTTGGAAGGAAACCGATATGGCGTCTTCAGCAATAATTGTGTCGGCTATTACTTTACCGCCTGATTGAGTGATGGTTAGACTCTCAAGTTCTTCAATTCGTATGCTGTTCGGAAATTCGGTCACCCGTCCTGTAACTTGAATTTTGTCACCAATCTTCGTGTTTCCTGCGAATTTGTTATCCGTATCAATCACCATAATTCCCGACCACATTCCGGCGCTGTCTTGAATGTAAAGTTCAGTGTTTTTGGCCGTTGAGTTGGCAAAAGTGACAGTTCCATTGGTGGTTACAAATTTGCCGATGTACGGATTGGAATTGCTGTTGTTATGCTTGATTTGTCCGATAGTGCAGAATGTTGATTGTACTGTAAATTGATCAATTACAACCTTATAGCGGTGTTCCGATTCGTCTTCGGCTCTGACCGTAACAAATACCGAATCAAGCGGATTAAACAATTGTAAATCAGCGGTATCAACAACGTTGTTATTAATCATGACTGTTGCCTTTGCCTTATTGTCGTTTGTCGCAACAGAAATGCGTTTTGGTGTTGTTAAATCTTTGAAAAACAATGTGTCGGCATTCAATCCATTTTGCTCGTCAATTACAAAGTTAGCCAAGGTGGTGTCGTTGCTGTAGAGATAAATATCTTCTTCAACTTCCGAACGCGGCCAAATTTCTTTTCTTCCTTTTGTGCCAATTCCAACAGCGCCCGTAATGTTGTGTTTTCTACCTTCTTTTAACAAATTATTTGTGTTTGAAAATAAATAGTTGGCATATACAATAGAGTCTTTTCCTTTGTAAAATATTCGGTTTATGTTGATTACGCTGTCGATTCTTACAATAAGGTTTGTGAGCCCTTTGTTTGTGTTGATTTCGGGTAATGTAACAATTTTGGGTTCAGGTAGTTGATTTCCCGAATTGATAATACTAACAATTGTGGGGGCGGCGTTGCTTCCCATTTTTACCATCCCATTTGTAGAGCCAATAACCCCTTCAGCGTACACACTGTCACCAATAGCAACACCTGTGTTTGAATAGGTTACATAAGTGGCGCAAAAATAGCCCGAGCCGTCTTGAATTGTGAATGTCTGTGATTTTGTGCCTGTTACAATGCCCTTGACCCTTACATTCTTGAAATTAGGGGCGCCTTTGTTTGTTGTGTCTGTCAGCAGTCGGTTGATTGTGATGGTAGGAACGATTGTGAAATTCGCAGATAATTCGCTTTCAACATTTCCGCTTATAATTTTAAGCTTATAATCAGTCCCGTATGTGTTTCCATCGGGGGCTGTGCCGTTGCCAATCAGAATGTCGGCTTCACCGCTTGTAATATCAATTGGATAGCTGAAAATCTTTTTGTTGGCTTTGAACAGTATTATGCTGTCAAGTTCGGTAGCGGCACTGATATTTTCGGTTGTCCATTTTATGTTGGCCGTTTCGCCCCAATAATATTTGTCACTTATTTCGCCTAAAGTGATGATTTTCTGCACAGCCGAGAGTGTTGTGGCACTGATGGTTGTCACGTTTTCCTGCACATTGTCGGCTGTGTCTTTTGCAATCAGATATATGTTGTAGGTTGTTTCCGACTCGAGTTCGGAAATTGTTGCAGAGTATTCTGTGTTACCATTTTCAATAGTTATTGTGTTGACCGATGCCAACAAATCATCCTTCATAGGCGCAGTTCCGCCTTCTGCCACTACTTGATAGAAAACTGTGCAAGGTTCGTTGGCTTTTACCATCAAGTCGAAACTTGATTTTGTTGCATTTTCAGTTTTGGGGTAATTGGTCGAAAATGTTGGCGGGGTAACGTCTTCTAATGGCGTATCACCTTGTGTGTAAACGATTTTGATGGTTGTTATTCTACAATTGTAACCATTAACTGATATTTGAAAATATCCTAAACTATTTGTGGTATTAATTGCTGTGTCGCTAAGGTTTGTGTAGTCTATGCTTTTATTTTTAGAGTTGTCATAATTATTTAATATGCTATTTCCGAAATAAACTCCATATTTTGCTTTAGTTGATACCCCAGAATCGTATGTTATAATGACAGAGTCAATAGTTCCAAGGCTTTCTGTATTATATAGATAGCCTTTCCCAGAAACAAACATTAGGTATTTTGCACTTGAACCTTTGTATATTCCAGCCTCGCCAAATTCGAGATGACCATTGGTGTGAATGGTTGCATCTGTATTGCCACCTGATGTGGGAAACGTTGGGTTAAAAGTATCACTATAACTGATTGTAATAGATTCGCTAAAACCATATTGCGGCCAACCTGCAAAAGCAATCAGTAAGCCTATCGAAATCAATATTTTCCGCGTGTTTATCTTCATAGTGCGCCAATGAACACAATGGCACATTAAAGCATTGAAGATACATATTTTTTTGTTACATCAAGACGTAAAATCTGCCATGGCTTTATTTGCGTTTCCCAGATACGGCTCATCTTTTCATAGCCATATCTTTCAATCTTTTACACACCTAATCTGAACGAAATCATCTGAGTATCTGTTTGTATTCGCTATCTTAAAATCATAATACTCTTTCTGGCCCCATATACTTGCCCGTCCTATTCCATTAGTTCCTGCCCATAATAAACGAATTATCGGCTCGCCATAATAGTCGTCTGATGCAGTCAAATATGCCGCGGCTTCACTTTTTGCTATGCCGCATTTCTCAAAATCAAGTGTATTGTAATCATCGTTTTCTATCGATAATTCTTGCACATCCAACCTATAAAATCCAAATGGCCGTATATTGAATTCTCCAACACCCGATAGTGTTTCACCATTATACGGATTTATCCATTCTCCATCAGATATCAATTGGTTTAATATATTTACACTTTGTCCCTTATATATAATCGTATCTTTTGACATATCCCTGTCAGTGAAATATCCGCCAGGGTATTTTGATATTACATCATAATCAGGAGCATAAGCATAAAAAGATGGAACGTATATTGAGCCATAATCGCGATCATAATAATTCTTTTTTTCTAAGGGCATACCAAAATTGGCCTCCAAATCTAACCAATCATCATCGGTGGACAAATGAAATCCTTCAGGTATCAGTTCTTTAAATCCCTCAAAGTAGAGAGCCATACGTAAAGAATACACTACACTTTTATATCCTGCGTTGTTTTTTACTATACCACAGCCATTACCTGGTACAAATAATGTTTTACTCCAAAAATCGCCTTCCTTGTAAATGTTCCATTCGGAAGCGTCTATTGTTCCTCGCAGGTCTTCAAGCATCCACACTCTGTTGCCAATCTTTCCTATTTTATATACATTGTATTGCTTGTCGGCCACGGCTACGCTTTTGTTGAGAAAAATGCCTTTTGCGGTAGACTGTGCGGTTATTACAGTGTCATCGAACTCACAATCGGCATTAACTGTAAAGTCGTAGATAACAGGTTCGTAGTACTGTCTTTTCGAATCATCCCACCATTGGTGATAGATTGCATATTTGGGAGTTTGAAGTGGTCCTGCTGAAATGCGGCACAACGATTTTCCTTTGGTAACAGCAATAGGGGCCTTGTCGTAATCGCATTCGCTGTCAGGGACTAAGGTTATCCGGGTGTCGCCGAATTGTTCGTATTTCTTCCATTTAACAGTGGCCGACCAATCATCTTCGTCCTCATTTTTAACTTCAACAGGGAACTTCGGTACGCAATAAAATTTCAGAATGTCAGTCTCCGCACTGTTGCTGCCATCTGTCACAACAATTTTCCAGAAATATTTTGTGTAGGGCTTTAACTTGTAGTTGTCATATAAACTCTCCAAATTATCAATGGAAGTGCCTATTAATATATTATCGTGAACGGAAGTTCCGGCTCTAAGTTGGTATGAGTCTTTTATTAAGGTGTCTTCAACTACAGCACCATTTTTTATTCTGATAGCATTAATGGTTTCTTCGGGCAGTTTGAATTCATCTTCCTTGCATGAGTTGAAAGACACTATAAATGCCAATGCGGCGATTGTGGTTTTGAAGAGTGTTTTTTTTGTCATGTCATAACGATTTAATAATCAATTATTTATAATGTTATTTTTGCAAATTTAATCAATTATTTGATTTTTTACGCATGTTGCGTGTTCGTTTCCATTATGGCACTAAAATAACGTCAGTAAATTGCTATAACCTTTCCAACTCTTCGAACATCGGTTTAAACCGTTCGTTGTAAATGGTTTGGCAGAAGTGCGGCATTTCGTTGCGGTAGGTGTCGAGCATTCTTTGATTGTTGTTGAGCGAGTAGGTGGCATTGGCCAAACGGTCGCAGAGTTTTACAAAAGTCGCAATCTCGTTCTCGCGTATGCCTTTGTAGTACTTGTCATTAGCACGTTCTTCTCGTGTGCGGCCTTTCTCGTTGGTCACGGCATAAACAGCTTCGGCAACCGCTTCGCCGCAACGTTTTTTAACATCGTTGTATGTCTGGCGGGTGTCTTCAATTGTGTCGTGAGTCCAGCAGGCTGCAAGGGCGGTTTCAACTTCGTCAGCGTTGAGCAGGAGGGCATGTTTGCAGCCAAAGTCGTACACCATTTTCAAGTGGATAGTGTAGGGGTGGGTGTCGTATTTATGGTTGGTGCCAAGGTGGCAGTCGGCTGCGTATTCCATAGCATTCCTTATTGCATCGGAATCGAAACCGGGGTTCAGGTTGCAGAATTCGTCCAGCTTCATTTTTGCGGATTTGCGTTTTTGCCGAATAAATCTTCTTCCACAATTTGGCAGAAAATATGCCCCAGCATTATGTGCGCTTCTTGAATTCGCGGTGTGTCTGTCGATGGAACATTAAGCAGAAAATCAACAACATCCTTCATTTTGCCGCCCGATTCGCCAGTCATGGCCACCGTCACCATCTCTTTGCTTTTGGCCACTTTCAAAGCACGCAAAATATTTTCTGAGTTGCCAGAAGTCGAGATACCAATTAGCACATCGCCTTTTTTACCAACGCCGTTCACGTAGCGCGAGTAAATCTCATCATATGTATAGTCGTTGGCAACTGCTGTCACGTACGATGAGTTAACATGCAGAGCTTCGGCGTCGAGTGGTGGACGGTCGAAGTAGAAACGGCCGGAGAGTTCGGCTGCCAAATGTTGAGCGTCGGCAGCGCTGCCGCCGTTACCGCAGAACAGTACTTTGCCGCCATTCCGGTAGCATGCGGTTATGGCATCGGCAATTTTGCTCGCGGTCTGCATCAGTGTTTGTCCGCTAACAATAGCTTGCTTTGTAGCAATCGAGTCTTCAATAATCCGTTTTATTTCAGAAATGTCCATCTCACTATAAGCTTAAACAAAAAAAGGATGCTTTTGACATCCTTTTATTTGTCAGTGTTTTATGCACTTATTTTGTTATGTACGACATTATTATAACAGCCGCACCTTCTTTGTTGTTCTTGAATGAGCAGAAGATGTTGTACATACCAGTCTTCTGGCAAGAGAAACCAACTGCCTCAGCAAACGAGCCATCGGGTTTCAAGTTCGAGACAAGTGCGTTGTTTCCTTCAGAAAGTTGAATGACAGCCTTGCCTTCGTAACCTTCAGCGTTGCACACAACAAACTTGTAAACAAAGCCTTTGGTCAGGATCACACTGAACTTTTGTGCAGGCGAGTTGGCTGGTAATTTAACTTTGAAGTCTTTCAAATAGGTTGCATTGCCAATTCCTAATGCACACACATTCACCAATTCGTCACTCTGTGCGAAAGAATGATTCATGGTCAGTGTCAGCAGCAGAACTGATAATATTTTTAGAGCGTGTTTCATGGATTACAGGTTGATTATCATTGTACGTGCGTTTTCTATGGAAGCAATAATTTTTGCCAATGTCTCGTCAGAGATGTCAATGATTTGTTGCTCGTTCGATTTGAACATGAGCATTCCATCAACTTCAACCATCTCGGGCTCACCAGGAATGACGCTAATTGTAACGTTGTCGTATTCTTTTTTAATCTTTTCAATTTCCTTTACCAAATTGGCGAATGATGAGTTCGATTTGTAGTTTTTGAGAATCAGCAACAAGTCGGCCAATACGATTTTTGAGTCGCCGATGCGCTCACGTAGGGTTTCGTTTGGTTTCTCTTTTACCACTTGGCAAGCCAGATACATACCCTCAATCCACATGCCGGTTACAAGCAGAGAACTGATATCGCTGCGGTTGTTCTCGCGCAGATACTCGTCCATATTGTTGAAACTCGATACCGATATGTACATCAATGAGTCGATGTTCTCGTTGTTGGTAGCCAAACGTTTGATAGTGTTGAAATCGAAGAAATGTCCAATACGCAATTGGTCAGCCAACTTTTTGATAGCCTGCATACTACTAAGAATTGAACCGGTTTTCTCATACATATTGAGATAGCCAAGGTCGCAACCATAGATGCCAAGGTTAAGAGCCTGTTTGAAATCAGTGCTCAAGTTGTCAACATTTTTAGTTGACGCAAGGAATTTCTGATTAAACGGCACGCCTGTCGATTTTATCAAGGCTGCCATTTCCACTGGCGACGATATGTTGTCGATGATATCATTCATAGCTTCTTTCGATATCATCAGCGGTTTGTCTTTGAAAATCGAATCAGGAATTGCAAAGTCATCTTTTTTTGACTTGTTTCCATCACTTTGGCAGTTCATCAGCAGTGAACCACCAGCAATAATTATTGCTAATACTGTTGTAATTTTCCTATTCATGAAACTAGTTTTTTTAGCGCGATAAAAGTAATCTTTTTTGCTATTCAGTTATATTAATTGTTATCTTTTTTCTCTGCCGGTTCGTCTTTCTTTTTTGCGAATTTGCCGAACACCGCAGAAATCTTTTTCATCATATTGCTTGTCACTTCGGGGAAGAAATCCATCGAACGCTTCAGCCAATCGTAGTACAATGCCACGTAGCAGAAAGCGGTCATCAGCCAAACAACCCACATATTGAACCAGAAGGTGTCGAACTCATGGCCAAGGAAGAATTTCTTTGGCGAGTAGAACTGCGCGCGGTAGTCGAAAATATTGTTAACCCACGGCATTTCAAATATCGGGTCTTTTATCTGTATAAGATGATCGCGGTACGAGTTTACGTTTGTTTTTGCGTATACGTTTCTTACGATCTCGTCAACAGCCTCGTTTCCATAGGCCTCTCGCAGACGGTTATATGCCCCGGGATTTTTTTCATCCCAATAGTTGATGATAGTATTTTTTTTGTTGTCGGCCGCGTTGGTCATATCATCGTAGTGCTTTCTTAACTTTTCAATGTACTCTTTGGTATTCAAACCAACTTCTGGTGTAAAATTATCAACAGTCAGATAATCAATGTATTCGAACTTAATGTCCGGAACGCGAACCATTTCTTTTGAAAGTTCATTCTTAAGCAAGGCCAACTTCCATTTGTAATCCTCGATATCTTGTTGCGACTCAAGGTTTTGAATCTTTGTCGACGAGCAATACTCAATTCTATCTATTAGTTCTGGTATATAGTGTGCCGCTTTGTAGTCGCCTTCTCTGATTTGTTGATCTAGATCGTAGAATTTCTTTTCAAACTCGTTGTCTTTGAACTGGCGGACCATCAATCCCTCATATACCCAACGTGTAGCAATAAATTCGCATACAGGCGGCACACCTTCGATACTGCCAATGGCTCGGTTCAATTTGTCGAAACTGAACATAGCGCCACCTAATGCCATCTGCGGAATCATCACAAGCGGAATCATAATATATATGGTAACCGCCGAGTTGAATGTTGATGACAATATCAGACCAACAAGGTTCGAGAATGTGGCTATAGTGAACATCGCCCACCAGTACTCAAACCATAGGCCTCTAACGCTTAGTATTGAATTCGCTACCAATACAAACAAAATCGATTGTATGGCCGATATTATGAACAGAATTGAAATCTTAGCCACAAGGTATGTTGAACGACTCAAGTTCAAGAATTTCTCGCGGTTTAGAATCTTTTGGTCTTTGAATATTTCCTCGCCGCTCACCATCAAACCAAGGAACATTGCCACAATCAAACTCATGAAAATGTAGATTGGTATGTTGGCGTTCTCATAGAAAATATAAACATCGGAATTCGGATCGGCGATGTATCTGATCAAGAACGAAAGGATCAGGCCCAAAGCGGGTGCTTCGAGTATGTTCAAAACCAAATACTGCGTGTTGCTTATTTTGGCAAGGAAATCGCGCTTGAAATAAATCTTAACTTGTTGGAACCAACCCGGAATATCCAATGATTTTGGTGGTGTTTCGTGCAGGTCTTTTAGTTTGATTTTGTCAACGCATTCTTTATATTTCTCATGGAATTTCAAGTCGAGACGCTCCAACTCCTTAACTTTCTCCTGGGCTTCTTCATCGCCTTTGGCAATACGAGTTTGCTCATCGGCATATTTGTCAAGGAATTTCGGATCGATTTGGCTGATGATGCTTTGTTCCCGTTTTTTCTCCCATTCAGGTGGCGTAACCTTACGCTTGTTGGTGTATTTACCAAACTCGTCCACCACTTGGGCGTCGATGATGTTGAATATAAGCTCCGGATTAACGTTACCGCACGACGGACATTCACCGACATCCGCATTAAGTTGGCCGTCAATCTTTTTAAAGTATGTTACTGCATCAACCGGGTTACCATAATATATAAGGTATCCACCGGTGTCCAAAATCACCATCTTATCGAACATTTTGTAGATTTCCGACGATGGCTGGTGGATTACCACAAACACAAGTTTGCCCTTCATGGCAAGCTCACGGAGCAAGTCCATCACGTTTTCAGAGTCGCGTGACGACAAACCCGATGTCGGCTCATCGACAAACAGAATTGGCGGTTCGCGGATAAGTTCCAGCGCAATGTTAAGTCGTTTGCGCTGACCGCCGCTGATGGTTTTGTGCAGCGGTGAGCCTACCTTCAGGTCTTTCCTGTCAAGTAGGCCAAGGTTTGCGAGCGTTTTCTCGCAACGTTCCTTTATCTCTTCCTCCGTCATGTTCTTGAAACACAACTTGGCGTTGAAATAAAGGTTCTCATATACAGTGAGTTCCTCAATTAGCAAGTCGTCTTGCGGAATGTATCCGATGACGCCTTCCATCTTTTCCTTTTCGGTATGTAGGTTGATGCCGTTAATCAGCACTTCACCCTTCGATGGGCTCTCGTTGCCGGTAAGCACGTTGAGCAACGTGGTTTTTCCCGCGCCGCTCGCACCCATAATGCCCACAAGGCGTCCTTGTTCCTCCGATAGATTGATGTTCCTCAAACCAATGGCACCGTTCTTGAACTTGAATTCGAGGTCGTTGACGTTGTAGGTGACTTTCGCTGACGTGATGTCCGACAGATACTTTGACACCACATCGCTGTAATACACCGGTTTGCCTTTCGGGAAACGTATGGCGCTACCATTGGCGAACAGATAAATTTTGTTGCCTTTTATTGGCAGGCCGTTGAGTACCAGCTCGTGTGAGCCTAAATATTTCGTAAAGTAAAGGTCGACACTCTTAATTTGAAGAATGACAAGTTCTTTGTCAAGTTCTTCGATTTGGATGTGTTTGGCTTGTTCAAGTTCGATTTCTTTGTCGTTGATGATAAGGATGTTGGGAATGTCAAGCTCTTTGACAGTCTCTTTAACAACAAAGTCCTCGGTGCTCTTGAATTCTTCGGGAGAGATGTTAAATACCTCGGCTGCGGTGTTGATAATGGCCATTCTTTGATCGGTGAACTGCCTGTCGGCGGCCACCAACTCAAACAAACGAACCATAACGACAACCTTCTGTTGCTGCGTCAAAGTCTTGTTGATCTTCTTGCAGATGCCAAGAATTTTAACTGAGTCTTTAACTGAAGTAAGTTTGACTTCTTCCTCGGAATTATCATGTAGTGAATAACGATCCTTTATGCCGACATGTTTGTAGAACAAGGCCAAATACTCTTCAACAAAGTCTGAGCTAAGTTGAGAAGTTAGAAAATTCTCGACAAAGTCAATTTCGCTGTCTTTTACGCCTCCGTCCTGCTTTGCAATGATTGCAAAGAGTTGCATTAAGGCTTTCAGAATCTCTTCACTCATCTATAAGTGGTTTGTGTTAACTCTTTTCCTTTTTGTCTGTTAGTCAAGTGAGTAGCTGATTTGCTCAAACGGCACGTCAACAATGTCGGCATACTCTTCACCTGCTTCTTCCATATCTTCGTCATCTTCAGGATAGTGCCATCTTACAAGCACGTCTTTACCTGCTTCGTGCATCTCTTCCAGTTTCAGAAGGATGTCCAAAATCATTTTTGACGATGCAGTGTTGAAGTACACCAGTTTAAAATTGAAGATGGTTTTGCCAGTTGCCTCTTCTGAGTAACGGTCAATCCAGTCAAGAATAGGCTCGTAAAATACAGCAACATCTTCAGGGAGCGATCTTCCAGATATTTCAAATATCTCATTCGCAACATCAAGAGTTACACTTGGCGTATCATCCGTTCCAACAATTTTTATAACTTCCATAGTCAGTTTAATTATATGTTAATCAAAATTTTGAGTTCTCGAAATAGTCGACGATATAATGAAGAATGAATACTCATTGTTAATGGGAACAAATTTGTAATCCAATGGGTTTCCAGTCTTTTTTGCAATGTCGATAAAACCAAGGCCGGCACCGCCTTTTTCCGACAGACGGCCTTCTTTTATTTGTTGTTTGTACAACGCTTTCAGCCCCTCTTTGTCGAGAGAGTTGATTTTTTCCAAAACATCTGCAATGGCACCTTCTTTTTCTTTGAGCAGAATGTTTCCTGTTGTGATGACGTAGTTTTCTTCGTCTTTACACATAAGGAACACACCGCTGCCTTCTTCATGACTTTCTTCGTTAGTCATGTAATCAGCGTGCTTGCTGATGTTCTGCAGAAATTCCACAATCACATGGAACACCTTCTTTTGAACAGAGTTAGGCTCCTCTTCAACCATCATATTGGTTTCTGTGATCGATGTGAAAGCTTTGGTCACTTGGTGGGTTATCTCCCCCTTGTAGACTAATTTAACGTTCTTGCTCTCCATCGACTCGTTAAAACTATAGACAAACTCTAGAAATTCGTTGTTCCCATCCATAGCCATGTCGTTTTATTTAATTTAAAATTCAATTCCTATTAATAATATATCGTCGACCTGTTTGTAGTCTCCTTTGTATGCCATGAAATCATCGTAAATGATTTTCTCATAGTCGTAAATTTCCACATCATAGTGTTCTACAAGCAAATCGCGAATACGGCTTGCCTGATATTTCCGTCCTGTTTCACCGCTGACTTGGTCTGGTAAACCGTCAGAGAAGAAGAACACTCTGTCTTTGGGCTTCAAATTTATTAAATGATTTTCAAAATCCGCTTCAGGTTTTTTACCTAATGGTATGCCACCAATAGCCTTATGGCTACCTTTGTACTGGGTTAACTCGTTGCCCCTCAGTAAGTAAAGTGGTCTGTGGGCACCTGCAAACTCAAGAATATTTTTCTTCAAGTTTATTTTGCAGAGTGCAATATCCATACCGTCGCGTGCATCGGTGTCGATTCTGTCTTGTTTCAGAGTGGTGCGGACACCTTCATGTAGTTTGTCGAGAATCACACCTGCGTCAATATTGTCGTAGTGGTCGACAACGTTGTTCAAAGTGAAGTAGCCGATGAATGACAACAAAGCACCTGGCACACCGTGGCCTGTACAGTCGACAACCGCGATAAACAAATCATCGCCTTTCTTGAAGAACCAAGGGAAGTCGCCGCTGACCACGTCTTTTGGTCTGTAGAAGATGAACGATTTCGGCAGGAACTCCTGAATGAACTTGGTATTCGGCAGAATGGCTGTTTGAATACGTTTTGCGTAGTTGATACTTTCGGTGATGGCTTTGTTTTTTTCCTGAATCTCAATTTCAACCATCTTTTGCTCGGTAATGTCGTGAGCAACAAACAAAATGGTTTCCAACTCTTTGTTGTCATCACTGAATTCGGGGATGGCGTTCACTTGCATGATGCGGTCGCCGAATTGTGTCGGGAATGTAACTTCTGCGTCGTGCTTGTTGTTGGTGCTTTTAACGGTCTTGACGGCCTCATTGAAGAAATCTTTGATGGTGGGTTCAAATGGCACATCGGTGATGTTCTTGTTGATGATGTCGGTCAGCTCAATACCGGTGAATGTTTTCACCATCGGGTTAGCGTAGAAGAATTGTCCGTTGATGCCGATACGCAGAATCAAGTCGAGAGAGTTCTCTGAAAGAGATTGCATCTTACTCTTCATACGTTCTTCCTTCTCGGCTCGTTTACGTTCGGTTATGTCTCGTGAATTGATAATCAGACCATTTATGGCGGGATCATCGAGCAGGTTGCGGCAGGTTGATTCAATGTAAATCTTCTGGCCATCCTTACGCATGTAGGTGTATTGAATGGTGGCTGTCGAACTTGCGTCTTCGGCAACCTTGCGCAGTGTTTCTGTAAATTCTTTCACGCCTTTGGCGGTCAGACGGTCGATGTCTTTGCCGTCAATCATTTCCTGTATGGTGTATCCGTAGATGTTCACCACTGAAGGACTGATGTATTTGAGTTTCAGTTCTTCATCATATATCGATATGATTTCGGATGCGTTTTCAAGCAATGCGTGCTGACGTTTCTGTGCGTTTTCAACGGCACGGATTTGAGTTTGCAGATTCGAGTTTGTTTTTTCCAATTCCTCGTGCGTGGCGCGCATCTCTTCGGCATTCTGACGCAATTCTTCTTCGTTTTCTTGAAGCTCTTCGGTCATTTCCTGCGCGTCTTTCAGCAGTTTCTCAGTACGGGTGTTGACTTTCAAGTTGAAGATGGTGCGGGCGATGATGTCGCTCAACTCTTTCAAGAATCTGATTTTCAGCTCGCTGATATCGTCTTTCAACGATGCGAATTCGAGTACGCCTTGCAGTTTCTCGTCGGTGATAAGTGGAACCAGCAACAGTGAGTTCGGTTTCTTGTCGCCCAGAATGCCGCTTGTGATGGTAACAAATTCATCGGGAATCTCGCGGCGGTAAATCACATCCATCTCGTATGCGCATTGGCCTACAAGACCTTCGCCAATCTGGAATTTTGCATCGATGTATTTTCTGCGGTTGTAGGCGTATGTCGCTGTATTCTCGAGTGTCTTGTCTTCTTCGTTGTAGATGTAGAACGCGCCCTGGATAACGTCGATATACTTAATAAGTTCAACCAATGTGAGATATGAAAGGTTGCCCAAATCGTTCTGCAGACGAAGGATGTCGGAAATAGTGTCCTTTCCTTTGGCAATCCAGTTCTGTTCTTTTTCTTTCTCGTTGGTCAGTGCCAGGTTCTCGCGCATTTTTTTCAGCGAGTGCCCCAGAATGTCGTTGTCATTAATTTCGGCGTCGTTTGCTGCAAGGTCGCCTTCGCCAATTTTCTTGGCAAAAAGCGCGTTCATGTTGATGACATGGTCTTTCTCCGAAATTTGTGTTTCAAGAGTGTCGATTGTTTCTTGCTGCGATTTGGTGAAGGCAAAGCCCAAAATGCCCAAAATCACGGGCAGAAGGTCGATGATGAAATACGACGGCGATGTTTTGTGCAACTCAGCAAGACTGTTCAACGAAGCGTCGATACCGCTGCTCATGAAGCCAATTATCCATGACAGAACAAGGACAATCACGCCCAATCCAATAAGTGTGGGGGTGAAGTTTATCCGGTTGTTCACCTTATATACAAATATCCGTTTTATTTTATCGATAAACGTTTCCATTGTGCTTCACTCTTTATAGCGGGGCAACGCCGCCTATTGCATTTGAAATTTCGTCTATTTTATTTACAAACCCATTTTCAAAGGGCTTAAAGGTAGCGATTTCTATTAATCCAACAGCATTGTCGTCCTTTAAAATTGGAATTATTGCCAAATTGTTAACTTCTATCTGTCCCAAACCAGAGACAATCATCAGGCTTTTGCTTGGTAAGTTATTCAAAAACATTGGTTTACGGTCTTTTGCCACTTGTCCCGACAAACCTTCGCCAATTTTGAACGATTGCGGCATTTCGTCGTTGTAGTAGGCAAATGTTGCAGCGGGACTGAACACATCGTCTGTGTTTTGGAACACAATGCCGACGGCAACGTCCATTTGCTTCGATAATGCGTAAAGCAGAGCGTCGCCGAAACTTTTCCAGTCGCTGTTTTTGCCAGTCTTGTCGAGCAGGGCTTTCAGGTCGAATCCCGAATCGGCAGCTTCTTTTATCTTTTGGTCGACTTCTTTCTCGTACTGGTCATCGTTGATTTGGCTTGCAGCGGCGTGTTCTTCCTCGGCCTTCATATAAGCTGATGTGACTTTTGTCCCCATCATCCCAATTTTCGACGCGATAAGTATCTGTGCCACAATAATCAGCAGCAGAATGAGCGCATAGCTGTTTTTGCCAAAGTTTGGTGCTGCGGCCAGCATAATTATTATGGCTGCGGCGCTGATGGCTATCAGGAAAATCGTCCATCCTGTTATTTTTTGCCGGTATTTCAGAAGTTCGTCCATAAATCAGGCTAATTTAAGTAAAAAATCGATAATCTGTTTCGTGCTGAACACATAATCTACTTTTGTGGCGTTCATCGATGCCGTGGTCATTGTTGGCACTTGGCATTCTTTGGGGTCCTGAACGATGGTCAGGCCGCCGTTGTCGGTAACGCTCTTCAGTCCAAGCGCGCCGTCTTTGTTGGCTCCGCTCAGGATGATGCCCACCAGTTTCCGCTTGAAATTGTACGATGCCGAGAAGAACGACAAGTCGATTGACGGACGCGAGTGGTTCACCACATCTTCTGTCGAGAGAGAGAAGCGGTTGCCCAACTCGATGTACATGTGATAGTTGGCCGGGGCCAGATAGATGCGTCCGGCTTTGAGCGGCTCTTTGTCGTGCGGCTCGATAATCGGCAGTTTCGATTTTATCGACAGTGCCTCGACGAATCCCGAACGGATGTGTTTCAAGCGGTGCAGACACATCAGAATCGGCAGCGGATAGTTGGCCGGTAATGCTGCAATTATTCGGGTAACTACCTGAAAACTACCGGCCGAACCTCCAATCATTATGGCTTTGTAATCGTTCATCAGTCAACCCTCTTTTTATATATTTTCTCGTTTGCGTTCACAATTTGCAATTTTTTGCTTGCCTCTGAATATTCAAGCGTCTCCATGTTGCCTATAACCAGATAGCCGCCAATCTCAAGGCTGTCGACCAGTTTGCGTATCACCTTGTCGTAGAGTGGGATGTTGAATTGCAGCAGTTTGTTGCGGTAAATCACCATCTTGTATTTCTTGGTCACGGTGGCGTTCAGAATGTCGCTTTGCACGTCAATCGACACGTTGTTGAGCAGCGAGGGCTTCATTTCGGCGCGGTTGTCGTTAAGTGTGTAGTACGACGCGAACTGTGTCTTGCCCACATAGCGCGTATAGTTGGCTTCGCTCACCTCGATTTTCTTCTGGTCGTAGTTGCCGCCTTTTTTCACAAGTTCCACGTGCTTGTGTGACGGGCAGAAGGCATCGATTTTCGTTTTGCCCTGAAACCCGGCCTCGTTGAGCACTATTGCCAACGAAAACAACTCATCGCCCGATGTCACGCAGGGCAGCCAGATTCGGCTGTCGGTGGCGCGGCAGATTTCTGGTATATAACGGTCGCGCAACTCGCGCCACAGCGACGGGTCGCGGAAGAATTCGGTCACTTCCAATGACACGGTGTAAATGAAATCATCGGCTGTTATAGCCTTTTTGCGGATTTTGTCGGCGAAGTCGTCGGCCGAGTGGCTGCCAAAAGTGTTTATGGCGTGAATCAGCCGCCGCTTGAGTATCGTGAATGTATAATCCGACAAATCAATGCCGTAAGTGTCAGTTACAGCACTGATAATATTCCGAGTGTCTACTATGCCTATATTATCAACCATAACTACATCTGTTTTTTCTTGTAAAATCCTTTAGAGCGCTCGAAGTTGTTGGCCGATGCGCCCAAAATGCTCTCGTGCGAGCCGAGAATCAGGTATCCGTCGCGGTTCAGGCTGCCGTTGAACATATCGATAACGCGGCTCTGCAACTTGTTGTTGAAGTAGATAATCACGTTGCGGCAGAAAATCAGGTCGAACTTTGAGTAGAAGACGTTGCCGTCTTTCACAAGGTCGTGCTTGCGGAAAACGGCTTTCTCGCGCAGGAACGGCTTCATCTGGATGGTGTCTTTCACCTTGTCGATGTCGAAATATTTCTCGTAGGGCACGTCAACCTTGTCTTCGAAGTTGAAGGGGTTTTCCTTTATCACCTTGTCGAAATTGTCGAGATAGCCCAAGTTGAAGCGATATTTGTACTGTCCCGCTTTGGCGGCTTCGAGCATGTCGGTGTTGATGTCGGTGGCGAACACTTTGGCCTGGTCGAACATTCCCAACTCGTTGAGCAGGATGAGCATCGAGTAGATTTCCTGACCGCTAGAGCAGCCTGCGTGCCAAATGAATATCGAGCGGTTCTTCTTGAATTTCGGAAGTATGTGATAGCGAAGGGTTTGCCACATTTCGGGGTTGCGGAACAACTCTGTGGTGTTGACGGTGATGTCTTTGACCATCTGCTCAAGGAAATCTTTGTCTTTGCCAATCTTGTGGATGAGTTGGTTCAGGTCCATATTGTTGTCTAACAATATTTTCTCAATCCTTCGGCAGAACGATTTGTCAGAATAGTCCGTGAAATCGTAAGTAGACGATGTCTTGATGGCTGTAATTAATCTCGCTGCATCTTCATTTGTGACCATACAATATTCATTCTAATCCTTCACAGACCATCTTTTTCGCGATGACCGTATTTGTAAAAGTAGTAATTTTTGTAAATAAAAAAGTTTTGTGGAAAAAATATTTAGCGCAACTGAAAACGATGCTGTGCCTATGTGCGGCTATTGATTGACATTCAGCCAAATTTTGCATTCCAAGTTGTTTTTTGAGTGGCGATTTTTCTGTTTCCGCGGCGCAAAATCGACTTGATGCGGCATTTGTCAGGGTCTTTTCGGCGGCAAAATCGGCCCCGAACGGATTTTTTTGTCGTCGGGCAGTTGTCAGTCGGCATACCATATAATATATGTATCGGCCGAAACTTACTTGTACTTGATTTTGTACGTGAGAATGACGCTGGCAAAACACAGCGTGACGCCGTTGGCCAAAACCACTGGCAATGTGCGTGTTATAATGCCGTAGATGAGCCACCCGAGCACGCCGATTGAGAACAGTGCGTACATTCCGAGCGAGATGCTTTTGGTGTCTTTGGTCTTGATGATTTTTGCGGCTTGCGGCACAAACGAGATGGTTGTGAGCACGGCGGCTGCGTAGCCTACAATTTCAATTGGTTCCATTTCTGCTTCATTTTTAAACGGGCGCAAAAGTAACATTTTTAGGACTACGGACGTCAGACTTCGGACAGCGGGCGGCAAAAACAGTGTCGTCAGTTGTTCAATAAAAAAATCCCCGCTATGTTTTTTTGCTAAATTCGTGCCAAACAAAATTAAGATACAGTTATGGAAATGTTTTCAAAAGAGACCTATATCGCCCGTCGCGCGGCTTTGGCTGCGGCAATGGGCAACGGCGTTGGGCTTTTTTTAGGCAATGCCGAATCGCCGATGAACTATGCCGACAACACTTATAACTTCCGTCAGGACAGCACTTTCCTGTATTTTTTCGGATTGCGTAAGCCGAATCTGGCGGCGGTTGTCGATTTTGAGTCGGGCGATGAGTGGCTTTTTGGCGACGACGCCGACATTGACGATGTGGTGTGGACAGGTCCGCTGCCGTCGGTGGCCGATTTTGCCGCAACGTGCGGTGTTGCTCACAGTGAGCCGATGTCGGGTTTGGGCAATTTGCTGTCGAAACTGGTGGGGAAGGGGCGCAAAATTCATTATCTGCCACCTTATCGCACCGACACAATGCTATGGTTGTCAACGCTTCTCGACAAAAAAATATCGGAAGTGGGGCAGCAGTGCTCGCTCGAACTGATTAAGGCCGTCATCGACCTACGTGCCGTGAAATCGGACGAAGAGATTGCCGAGATTGAGCGCGCGTGCGCCATTGGCTACGAGATGCACACGGCGGCCATGCGGCTGGTGAAGACGGCGGCAAGCGAGCGCGACATTCACTGCATTGTCGACAGCATACCATTAAAATATGGTGGCACCACATCGTTCACCACAATTCTGACGCAGAACGGGCAAACACTTCATAACCATTTGCACGACAAGCCGATAACACCTGGACGGTTGATGCTTGTTGACGCAGGCGCCGAAACGCCGATGGGCTATGCGTCGGACTTCACTCGCACGTTCCCTGTTAGCGGTAAATTTACGGAACAACAAAAAGATATCTATCAGATTGTGCTCGACACCAACGACCGCGCGCTTGAACTGGCCCGCCCTGGCGTGACCTATCAGAGCGTGCACCTTGAGTGCTGCAAGACGATTGCTTCGGGGCTGAAGGCCTTGGGGCTGATGCGCGGCGATGTTGACGAAGCCGTGGCCGCGGGCGCTCATGCGCTGTTCCTGCCGCACGGGTTGGGCCACATGATGGGGCTCGATGTTCACGATATGGAGAATTTGGGACAGATTTATGTGGGGTACAACAATGAGACGCGCCCGATTGAGCAGTTTGGCACGTCGTCGCTGCGGATGGGACGCAAGTTGCAGCCTGGCTTTGTTGTGACCGACGAGCCTGGAATCTACTTCATTCCCGAACTGTTTGAGAAATGGCGCGCCGAGCACCTTCACGAGCAGTTTATCAACTACGCCGAAGTGACCAAATATCTCGATTTTGGCGGAATCCGAATCGAAGACGACCTGCTGATAACCGCCGATGGCGCCCGCCGTCTGGGCAAGCAGCGCATTCCCGCCACCATTGCCGAAGTTGAAGAAGAAATGACCAAAACGTTTTCGTTATGAGATGGATAATTGCATTGTGCCTGACAGTGGCGACATCAGCGTCGGTTTGCGGGCAGTGGGTTGGACCGCTGTCGCGCGATGTGAACGGATTCGCGATGGGTGCGTATGCTCGGCTGGCCGAAGCGGGCGACAACTTTGTCTTTTCGCCGTTGAGCCTGAATTTTGCAATGCGTATGGTTGAAGAAGGTGCGCGCGGCAGCACTGTTGCTGAAATGGCGGCTGTGCTGAACCCCGCCGAAGGTGCAGAGCAGATTGGCGGTAATGTGCGGCGGTATCAGGCAAGTTTGAACGGCAATGGCGCTTGCGACCTGACCGTTGCCAATTCGGTTTGGGTGGCGAAGGGCTATGGTTTGTTGCCTGCGTTTGTCGATACTCTGAAATTGTGCTACGGCGCGGCTTGCGGACAGTTGAACTTTGCCACACGGCGGGCTTGCCGTCTGGCGTGCGCCGAAGTCAACCGTTGGGTGGCTGGACAAACCAACGGAAAAATCACTAACCTGCTCAACGATAATATGTTGAACGCCAACACGCGGATGGTTCTGGTCAACGCTATCAACTTCAAATGTCAGTGGATGAGTAAGTTCAAGCCGAAAAACAGTTCGGGTAAAGATTTTTATTCAATCGACGGAACCACCAAAAACATAACCTTCATGTCGCAAACTGGCGATTTCGATTATTGTGAAACTGCTGATTTTAAGGCCGTTGAAATGCCATACGAAGGCGGCCGTTTTTCGATGCTCATTGTCATGCCCGTTGATGGGCAGTTTGGCAAGTTTGAATCTGGACTCACATCGGATTTTGTTAGTTGCGTGGTTGATAGTCTTGATAATGAACATGTTGCATTGTCGATGCCGAAGTTCAATGCATCGTCGTCGGTCGATTTCGGGCAGATTCTGAAAGCGATGGGTATGGTTGAAGCATTCAGCGGTGCGGCTGATTTTTCAGGGATGTCGGGCAAGCAGGATTTGCAACTGTCGAAAGTGGTGCAAAAGACTGTGGTTGAAGTGGATGAGTCGGGTACTGAAGCAGCATCGGCCACGGCTGCCACAATGATGGTGAAGTCGGCGTATTTCCCTAAAACAAAGCATTTTGACATCGACCACCCGTTTGTCTATTTCATCCGCGACACGCAGACCAATATTATTTTGTTTGCAGGACGATACGTTAAGGCTCAATAATCTCGCCTATAATTTCCTGACCGTCAGCGGTTAGCAGATATTTGCGCGAGAATGTCTCTTCGGGCAGTGAGCCTTGTCGGCCAACGAATGTGCAGCGTTGTGCGCGGCCGATTACGGAATCGCCCATTTGCTTGTATCTGTCTATTTTGCTGATAATTGCATTCAGACTTGTGGTTTCGGGCGCGTTGTTGTAGGCATCGATTATCTGTTGCGCGGTTGCTTTTTTGTTTTCCATCGACCTGATTCCTATGGCGATAGCCTTTTTCATTGCACCGTCGAGCTCGCTTTTGGCCTTGCTTTGTGCATCGGCAATGGAAACGGTAAGCGAGTCGATGAAATTCTGCTGAATGCCAATGAGTTGTCCTTTTTGCTTTTGGTATTCGTTGCTGCAGATGGCAAGGCTATCGGCAGCTGTGAATGCTTCTAATTTGCTGATTTCAAGAATCTTTGCAATCTTGATTTGATGCTGTTCCAATTCGTGTCGCGCAACGTAACCTGGCACACTTTCAGTGCAGGCCGATGCCATTGCGAGCAACGCAAAAAACAATATTTTGAATGCGCGATTCATATCGGCGTAAAAATAAAAAAACCTTCAGAAAAATCTGAAGGTTGTTGGCGTACAGGGACTCGAACCTTGACTGACAGAACCAAAATCTGGTGTGCTACCATTACACCATACGCCAATGCTTTGAAGCGGGTGCAAAGGTAATGCAAGTTTTGGTAAGTGCAAATGTTGGGCGAAAAAAAGAATGTGGCGAGGACTAGGCTGATTGTCAGTGTACTGCTATAGCAATCCGATTTCTTTTGCAACTCTACCGAATATTTTAGCTGTTTGCTCAATTTGTTCTTGCGTGTGGCTGGTCGACAATTGTAGGACGATGCGGGCGTTCTGGTTGTCGATGAGCGGACTTGCAAGAGAGGTTGCAAGCACGTTGTTGCGGTGCAGATGCCTCGCGAATAGTTCGGCTTTTTGGTTGTCGCCCACCATAACCGCCATAATAGCCGACTGTGTGGGTGGAATCTCAAAACCTTCGCCGTAAAGTTTCCGAATCAGGTAGTTGGTAATCTGCAATAAGTATTGTCGGTCGGCGGCGTTTTGTGGCAGTCTGTCGATGGCGGCAACTGCCGACGCCATTTCGGTTTTTGGTAGCGGAGCGGCAATCTCGGGCAGCCCGGTTGGTTGGCGCAGGAAGTCGATAATTTCGCGGCGACCTGCAATGTATGCGCCAGATTGGCATCCGAAAGCCTTTGTCAGCGAGCCGATTGTTATCTCGGCTTTGCCCTTGGCGTCTAGAAGTTCGCTTGCTCCACCGCCGTTCCCAAAGATTCCGGCAGCGTGCGTTTCGTCGACGGCTACCATTGCACGGTACTTGTCAGCCAATGCAAATATCTGATTCAGAGGTGCAATGCTGCCCGATGCAATATTGACGGCATCAACTACAAGCAGCCTGTTTTGCTGCGCCTGCGACAGTTTCAGCTGTTTTTCGAGGTCGGCAAGGTCGGAGTTGTGGAATTTGTATTTTGCCGTCCGGCTCACGGCTGTTGTGACGGAGAACAGGCTTGGTGTGTCGTAGATGATGGCGTCGCTGCGGTTCAGCAATTGTGTTGATAATGCAATGTAAGCATCTGTTAGAGAATTTAATAGCAGACATTCCTCGGCGCCTAGCAAATTGGCGATTTTCGATTCGAGAGCCGATGCCAGATTATCGCCATATTCGGCCGTTATGGCTTCAATTTCGGCGGCATCGGGTTGATAGCCAATGTAATTCGGATTTTTGAAATTCATGACATAACCTTGCGGAGTGTCGATGACCGCCATGCCCGACATCAGCGTGCCGCGCTCGTTGTATAGCCCCGCATCGTTGATGGCCGCAAGCCGGCTGCGCAACTGGTCCTGAAAATCGCTGTACATTTTTTGCTGTTTCTGCGGCAAAACTACATCAAATAATTGAAGGATAGAAGGGAAGAATTATTAATGCGTGGGGATTGAAGGAAATAAAAAAGAGCCGCAAGATGGTTCTCGCGGCCCTTTTGGTTAACGTTTTATTTCAAATTCTAATTTCTAATTGATACACGTTTTGCGGTGTTGCCAACTTTAACAATATAGATGCCTGTGCCGTTGATTGTTATCTCGTCGCGCAGACCGTTTGAAATTGTACGGTTGACAAGTTGTCCCATTGCGCTGTAAACAAGGATGTCAGAATCAGCGTTCTCAACAACAATGGTGTTGCCGTAAGCGAAGATGTTGACTTCGGCAACTTCTTCCTCGTTAACAGCGGTTGCATCGCCAACCTCGAAGATGGCAGTGAACGACTCATTGATTGTGTTGAACAACTCATCGTTGATTGTTACAGTACGCGGGTTGTCGGTGTTGCCATCGCTCCAGCTTACGAAATGATAACCAAATGCGGGTTTTGCAGTGAGCGTTACGTTGGTTCCGAAACTGAATGTTCCATTACCCTCGATGGTGCCGTTTTTGGCATTAACACTGATGGTGTAGGTGTCGAGTTCGAAGTTGGCCGTCAGGTTGAGGTCTTTGTTAACGCTGATAGTACGTTCTGCATCTTTGTTACCATCGCTCCAGCCAGCAAAGTGGTAGTGGGCTGCTGCGGTTGCTTTAAGACTTATTTCTTCGCCGTAATTAACGGTGCTGCCCGATGTAAATGCCTTGCCGTCTTTCTTGGCTTCAACAGAACCATTATCGCCAGCGGCTACGCTTACAGTGTAAGTGTTGATCTCGAAGTATGCTGTGTAAGTCACTTCTTTGTTGACGGTCGTTGTAATTGTGGCATCGGTTGCGTCGGTATTCCATTTTACGAAGTGGAAGCCCTCGCCGGCAACGGCGGTCAAAGTAGCTTTTTCACCAGCGACATAAAAACTAGCACCAGTAACTGAGCCGTGAGCTGCAGGAGAAGCAACAGTTTTAAGCTCGTACACATTTGCGTCGTCTGCGCAGAACACTGCACTAAGATTCAAGTCTTTGGTCATAGTTACAGTAAACTCATCCTCGGTCAGAAGGTTGTTCCAGCGGACGAACTTATAGTCGGTTGCCGGAGTAGCAGTGAATGTGGCCTCAGTACCATGAGTGTATGTGCCAGAGCCGCTTTGGCTGATTGATCCGTTTTCAAGATCAGGGTCGATAGTAACTGTATAGGTGTTGATCTCGAAATAAGCGGTGTAGTAGTAGTCATCATCTACGGTAATCTCGCGCGGATTATCGTCGTTGCCATCTGACCATCCCGTGAAGTGATAACCGGTTTTGGCAGTGGCGGTCAGGGTTGCGGTGCTACCATATGCGTATGAGCCAGTGCCTTCAACAGAACCTTGGCTCTCATTGTATGAATATGCATCAACATCATAATGATCTATTCCAAAGTTGGCAATGAAGGTTGTGTCTTTGTAGATGTAGAAGCTGCGGCTGCTATAGTTGTACCCATCTTCCCATCCGTCGAAATAGCAATGGCTGTTGCTGTTTGCGCTGAGGGTTACATTATCGCCAGCATTATATGTGCCAGCACCGGTAACATAGCCATAATCGCTGTTGTTCACTATAACATTAACTGTGAATACGTCAGCTGCGAAGGTTGCAGTCAACACAACATCTTCAGAAGCTGTAAAGGTGCGTGTGGCATCAGTAACGCCATCGCTCCACTCCACAAAGTGGTAGTATGGGTAAGGCACTGCAGTCAAAGTAACTGTTTCGCCTTCCTGATATAGGCCGCCACCAGTTACATAGTTGAAGTAACCGCCTGAAATAAGAATGCCCACATTATATATGTTCTGGCTTGCGGGGCAGAATATTGCCTCTAACTCAACATCTTCAGTCAAGTTGAATGTACGCTGATAATATGAGAAACCATCGCTCCAGCGTAAGAATTGATAACCTTCGTCAGGAACAGCTGTGACGGTCACTTCTGTACCAAAGTCATATGTGCCAGTACCCTCAACTGTACCATTTTCGGCTGTTGCTGTGATTGTGGCTGGCGCACGCTTTTCAATGATAAAGTTTACATTGCCAGAATTGGAACTAGAATAAAATCCTGCACCAATAAAGTAGGTCTCGCCCTCAGTCAAAGTGCGGGTCATGAGGAATTGGCGGTATTCGTAACCGTTGTCGTCATCTTCGGTCAACACATCTCCGTCAGCATCCAGGATATATCCATAGGTGTCGTAGTTGTTGTTGTTGACGGCATATATTGCATACAGACATGTCTCGGTTGGCACGAAGAAGCAGTTGTTTCTTTCCCTACCATTGGCGTAAACAGTGTTCTCACCAACAAACACTTCGGGGCATTCAGCGAAGTTTGCCACCAGGGTGTAATCGTAGGCAAGTTTCATAGAGAAAGGATTTGCTGTTGTAGTTCCGCTGTATCCGTTGTAGGTGTAAGACCAATATGCGAATCTGTATCCTTCGTCGGGGACAGCAGTGTATGACAATTCAGTGCCATAGTTGAAAGTGCCGCCTTCGGAACCGGTAATCGTTCCATTTCCGACGGTACTAATCTCAACGTCGTAGGTGTTGATTTCGAAATTGGCTGTAAGAGAGACGTCTTCGGTTATTTCGAATGATAAATAATCAGACTCATCGCCGTTGCTCCAATTAGTAAAGTAGCAACCTTCTGCAGGATAGGCTTCAATATAAACCATATCCCCTTCGACATACCTGCCGGCACCGTAAATAAATCCATAATCAGGATTGTTGATATTTAGGGTAACGGTGTAGACGGTTTCTGATTCCTCAGCAAAATAGGCATAATAATAATCAGCCTCGGTTACTGTTATTGTGCGTGTGCTGTTGATATTTCCGTCTTCCCAGCGCAGGAATTGGTAGCCTTCGTTTGGTATGGCAGTCAGTGTGACCTCCTCGCCATATTCGTAGTTGCCTGAACCTTCAACATCGCCGTATTCGTAGTCGTCAGAGTAAACATCAATCTTAATGTTCTTGTAGTGCCATATAACACGGCCGCTATTATCGTAATTCCAATTGCTGCTCCAATTCGTTGGCTTTGATGTCGCTTCACATAAGAAGAGTGTTTTGCCGCAATATCCGAAGGCGTAATTGCCAATACTTGTTACTGATGATGGAATGGTAACTTGTTCAAGGCTGCTGCCATATGCGAAAGCATAGGTCCCGATTGTTGTCAAATTTGTGTTGCTAAAGTCGACTGAGGTCAGCCTCTTGCAACCGTAAAATGCGTAACTGCCTATTGTTGTAAGGCTTGTGGCATTGCTAAGATCTAATGTTGTGAGTTGTTGATACTGGTCTTCGTTACCATTAAATGCATATCTGCCAATGTATGTTACAGATTCGGGAATTACAAGCTCGCTGATTTTGGTATTTTGAAAAGCATAGTCGCCAATGTATTCCAGACTTGTGGCGTTGCTAAGGTCGATCGATTCAATATTGTTGCAGAATTGGAATGCGTTGTCGCCAATGGTTGTAACGCTGCTTGGAATGGTAACCGAAGTAAGGGCTTGGCTAAGATAGAATGCATATTCATCAATTGTTGTTAATCCTTCGGGGAACACAACCGAAGTAAGGTTTGGGCAATAAGAGAATGATCCCGATCCAATGAAAATCAAGTTTGAGGCATTACTCATATCGACAGATGTGATTTTATATGAAAACTGGAAAGCCTTGTCAATGTAGACAACTGTGCTCGGAATCTCTATTTCGCTGTCGTCGCCAATGTAGCCTACAAGTATGGTACTTTCCTCATCGGCAAACACGAAATCTCCATTGATAAATGGATTTAAGTTGGTTGCACCCCAAGGGCTACCAGTGGCGCTACCTGTATAAAACACTGAATTAGCATAAGCGAAAGAGTCGTCGCCAATGTATTCAACAGTCTCGGGAACAACAATCGTTGATGCCCCACTGAGAGCGTAATTGGCAATCACCTTGCAATCGTTGTGTACGGTTATAATACTCGAGGACGCGTAATAAACCAGGCAATAGTAGGGGTTCTCGCTATTGCCCAAATAATATGCGCCTCCATCTTCATCGAAGTTGAAAGTCAGATTATCGCAATCATCGAATGCATCATACCCAACTTTTGTGACAGTGTTCGGGATAGTTACTGTTTCAACATTGTATTGTTCGTAGAATGCGTAGTCGCCAATGCATGTAACGCCGTCTTCAATAACAATGCTTGTTATGTAATCGCTCAGTGAGTACCACGGGTAATAATCTTCATCGTCAAATTCAACACATTTCGATATGGTGAGTATGCCGTCATCGCTAAGGTCCCAACTACCATATGCATATTCGTAATCACATGATCCGTACCAGTTGCTGTTCCATGATGGTTTCGTGCACGTCTCGCAATAGATGATTAGATTGCCGCAGTTGCCGAATGCGTTAGAGCCAATCCAAGTAACTGATTCAGGGATAATAATCGATCCAAGGCCATAGCAGTTGTAGAACGCGCTGTTTTCAATCACTCTCAAACCGTCGGGAAGGATAACTTCCTCAAGTTGGGTACAATTGTAGAATGCTGAAATTTCGATTGTGGTTACAGTGCTTGGAACTGTGTAGCTGCCGGTTTTTCCGCAGGGGCATAAAAAGAGAACAGTTTGGTCTTTGTCGAAAAGCACGCCGTCAACAGCCGAAAAATGTTCGTTGCCACCATCGACGGTTATTTCAGTCAGGCTGTAGCAATCTTCAAACGGGTTGCTTCCCATGGCTTCAACCGAAGCTGGAATGTTAATAGATTCAAGGTTGGTGCAATTTGTAAATGCACCGCCACCGATAATTTTAACAGAGTTCGGTATGGTGATTTCGGTCAGGTTACTGCAGCCCTGGAAAGCTTCATTGCCAATGGCAGTAACCGGGTATTCATTTCCGTCGATTGTTACTGTGGCTGGAATGCTCACCGTTGTTTGGTCGTCCTCTAAATCGGTGCCAACAACAGTTGCTGTACTTCCATCAGAATCAAATACAAGGCCGTCGGTGCTGGTCTGCAGTTGTAGACTGTAGAAGCTGAGTACGTTGTTGTGGAACTGAACTTTGACGTTTTTGAAATAGAACGTGCCTACAGTGTTGCCATCTAAATCGCCCAAATTGAGTTGAATGCCAATGTAATCTTCGCCGACTTCGCCAATTGTACCTTCAAAAGAGATTGTTGTCCATTCTCCTTTGTTTACGGTGAACGGGGCGTTTATGGAAGAAGGAAACGTAGTACCTTCAACATCTAACAACTCAAAGTATTCATTAGACCATTGGTAGTCATCGTGAACATACACCAAATCGCCATCTTCATCTGGTGCAGAGGTGTGTCCGACTAAAAAATAGCCGGTAGTGGCATCTTCATCCGAAAGGCTTTCCCATTTAACATCGAAGGTGAGGCTGAATGAGTTTCCTTCTTCTTGTCCGTTTACATCATGAAAGACGTTGCAAAATTCGACACTCCATGGATCGCCGGCATCACTAACTACAACAACGGCAGAACCGTCGTCGCCAATTTCGAGTGGTTCAGCAAGTGCTCCTGATGTGAACCATTCGTTAAGAATCTGCGCGTTTACTCCCGTAAACAGCAGACATCCTGCAATTAGAAAAAATAATTTTTTCATAAGCAATTAAAATTAAATGAATAAAAATATGAATTATAAAATTGTGATTCGTATAGCTCAAGCTGCGATTGGTTGCTTGCCAAAGGCCGATTTTTGCCAAAAAACAATGCTTGGTGCAGCGTTAGCATCTGATTATAAAATGGTGTTATGCTCAATGACATAATCATTTACGGTCGTTTTGTTCAGTGTCAATCAATTATTGATACAATGCGGCAAAATACAAACATTTTTTATATGGTAATGCAAAATGAAGCGTTTTTTATCCATGATGCGATTTATTTTGCTGTTATTCAACAATATAAAGCCGATGGTACAAAATTTTGGGGTATATGTGTGCGAAGTGCTAATTATGTAATCTTCCCTGCCACGTACTCTGCCGTTCCAATTCTTTGTCAATCAATGCTACAACCTCGAAATTCTTCATTCGGTTCCAGCGCGGGGCAATTAGTTTGTCGGCGGGCGAGACGCTCACAAAGCGCTCAACCACAATGTCGGGCGAGAGGTGCTCGAGAAAGCGCACCACTGTTTTCAAATATTCGTCGAGCGAGAAAAGACTTACAAAATCAGGATTTTGGCGCCATATTTCGGCCAATGGTGTGCTCTCAATTATCTGTAACTGATGCAGTTTCAGCGTTTTTATTGGTAATGCCGACACTCGCCGCGCGTGCTCAAGAAAATCGGCTTCTGTTTCGCCGGGAAGACCCAAAATAAGGTGGCCGCCAGTCTCGATTCCGTGGTCGGCGCAGAGCTGTGCGGCAGCCACGGTGTCCTGCCAAGTATGGTGGCGGTTGATGAGTTCCAAAGTGCGGTCGGCGGTGCTTTCTATTCCCAGTTCAACGGCCACAGGCACAATCTGGTTGATGCGTGCCAGCATATTGAGCAGTTCGCCGTTGATGCAGTCGGGGCGGGTGCCGATAATGAGCCCCGCAATGCCGTTGCCCACGGCATCACGATAGAGCGGTTCGAGCGTTTTCACAGGTGCGTAGGTGTTAGTGTAGCTTTGGAAATAAGCAATATACCGCATATCTGGGTACTTATGCGAGAAAAACTCGCGGCCTTTCTGCAGTTGCACGGCAATGCTGTCGGCGGCGTTGCAGTAGGAGGGGGTGAAGGTGCTGTTATCGCAGTAGATGCAGCCGCCCGTGCCTTTGGTGCCGTCGCGGTTGGGGCAGCTAAAACCCACATTCACAGAAATTTTCTGCACCCGCCCGCCAAACTTATTGCGAATGTAGGTCGAATAGTCGTTGAAGCGACGGTTTGTGCCCCACGCAAAGGTGTGTTCTTCAGGCATTTATTGTTGAATAAATGTGTAGGTGATTGTGCCAACCTGAATTTCGGCGGCTTTGGGGTCGGAATTGAATTTGGCCTTGAGAGCTGCCGCTTTAGCGGCCTCGCGCAAAACGGGGTCGTTGGTTGTTGTTCCGGCCTTTCCTGGCGATGCGCTCACTACTTTGCCGCTGCGGTCTACACGGATTTCAACCACCACTTTGCCTTCAGCCTTGCTATTGTACTCAGGTTTGGGTGGTGTTGAACCGAACGAACGCCCAGTCAGGTTGAAGTTGATGCCATTGCCGCCTCCGTTTCCAATGCGGTTGGTTGAATTTATATCGCCGTTGAGTGAGCCTTGGTTGCCGTTGCCGGTGGTGTTGCCCTCGCCTGTGTTGCCGCCGGCGGCGTTACGGCCTGTAGCAAATGCGTTGGCGGCCCTTGCGTTGGTGGCTTGCTGTTGTTGCTGGCGGCGTTGTTCTTCCTCTTGGCGTTTGCGTTCTTCTTCCTCTTTGCGCCTTTGTTCTTCGGCAAGGCGTTGTTGCTCAGCCTCTTGCTGGCGTTTCAGTTCATCTTGCCGGCGTTTCAGTTCGTCGTCCTCGCGTTTTTTCTTCTTTTTCTGCTCAATCACCGCTGACTCTTCAAAATCCTGGTTCACAACATCTTCTTCGCCAGTTTGCTGCGGTTCGGGTGATGATTCTTGCGCAGGTTCGGGGGGTGTGGGCGTGGGGGGCGGTGTTGGTATGTTCTGTGCCACAGCCGGACGCGGTTCAACCTGCCCGTAGCCTTGTTCCGAATCGCCAAAATTGACAAGCACGCCTTCCTCTTCCTGTGTCGGGTCGTTTATAAATCTGACCATCAGCAATATCAGCAGAAACAGGATGCAGAAAATCGCAGTTCCAATCGTGGCAATCCGTTGTTCTTTGGTGGTAATCATTTCTTAATCGGACGTGTGGCCAGAATGAGTTTGTATTTGTGATCTTTGGCAATGTTCATCACCTTCACAACGTGCTCAATGGCAACACTTTGGTCGGCGTGAAGCGAGATGGTGGGCGGCTCGGGATAGTTCTCGGCGGGGCCCACGCGGTTCACCAGCGACTGCTCAAGCTGCTCAAAGCTGACATATTGTCCCTCAATGGCATAGCGCAGGTCTTTGGTTATCGACACGGTGGTGATTGGCTTGGTGGCCATTGTCTGGTTGTTGCTTTGCGGCAGCAGCAGCTTCAGGGCGTTGGGCGCAATCAGCGTCGATGTCATCATAAAGAATATCAGCAGCAGAAACACAAGGTCGCTCATTGACGACGACGAGAACTCGCCGCTGACTCTTGAGTGTCGTTTGAGTGCCATAACTGATTAGCTTACAGGTTCGTTCAACAGGTCCATAAATTCGGTGGTGCGGGCTTCCATCTCGTTCACAACCTTCTCAACGCGAGTTGCGAGGTAGTTGTGAGCAAAGTAGGCAATCACACCCACAATTAGTCCGGCAACGGTTGTCACCATAGCCACGTAGATGCCGCCTGCCAGCATCGACACATCGATGTTGTTGCCAGCCTGCGACATATTGTAGAATGCCTGAATCATACCAACCACAGTGCCAAGGAAGCCGATCATCGGGCCGCCTCCGGCTGTTGTGGCGAGCAATGGAATACCCTTTTCGAGTTTTGCCACCTCAATGTTGCCCACGTTCTCGATGGCGGTGTTGATGTCGCCCAGCGGACGGCCAAGGCGGCTGATGCCTTTCTCAATCATACGTACAATCGGGTTGTCGATTGACTGACAGAGAGTTGTGGCGGCCTCGATTTTGCCGTCGTGGATGTAGTCTTTGATCCGGTTCATAAAGTTCTCGTCGAGTTTCGACGCCTTGTTTATCACCAGCAGGCGCTCGATGAAGATGTAAACCGACATAATCAGCAGCAGAGCCAGCGGAATCATTATCACGCCGCCCTTCAATGTGAGGTCGAGCAACGACAAGGTTGCCTCTGGTGCGGCTTCGGCGGCTGCTTCTGCGGCGGCGCCGTTAACCTGGAGTTGTAATAGTGTTGTAAGAATCATTCTTTTAGTGTTTGAATTTGCGATTGCGAATATAAAATAAGAATTGAGCGCTGTAGAGGCTTGTTAAAGGTAGTTTTGAACAGATGGGTGGTGATAAGGCGGTAGAGAGCAGTGCAATAGTTGTCAGAAGAAGCTATTGATTCATGTTCGTTTTTTAATTCTTGTAAAGCAACTGTAAACCCAATGTAAACCAACTGTAAAAAACTTTACACTTTTTTACAATTTACAAAATTGCTAAAATGCTGATTTATAGTTATATTGTATTTTTGGCACGGGTTGTGCCTTGAGTTGGCACAGAAATGTTAAAAACGAAAAACGATATGCAAAAACAATTGATAATCGGCATTATTCTGACAATGGCAACCAGCGCTACTGGCGCCGACAATGCTCGCACAATGACTCTCAAGGAGTGTATGGAGTATGCGGTGGCCAACTCGACCAAAGTCAAGGTGCAGCAGACTAATGTCGACGACGCGCGACTCAGCCGCCGCGACGCCATTCTTTCGGCTTTCACGCCAACGGTTTCGGCATCTACATCGGCAGGGTACAGCTTTGGCCGCAGCGTCGATCCGCAGACAAACACCTATTTTAATACAACTTCGTTCAGCAACAACTACTCGCTGGGCGCCGGCATCGACCTTTTCAACGGATTCAGCGCGGTGAACAACGTCAGAGTTTCGAAGATGTCGCTGCTCATTACGCAATCGGAGCAGAAGCAGACCGAAGCCGAAATCTGCCTTGCGGTGATGGAGGCCTACTACAACGTACTATACTACAGTCGGCTCTGCCAATTGTTTGAAGAACAGGTAAAGACAGCCAAAACATCGCTCGACAAGATGCGCCGTCAGGAGGAGTTGGGGCAGAAAAGCCGCGCTGATGTGGTGCAACTTGAAGCCGACCTTGCCGACCGCGAATACGACCTTGCCAATACCCGTCAGTATTACGATGAGCAGCTAATGACTTTGTCTGATTTGATGCTTTTCCCGATGGATGAGCAGCTTGTGGTGGACACAGTTGTGCCAGAGCCGGCCATCAGCTTGCAGTCGGAGGACGATATTGTGCAGTACGCATTGAACAACAACCCGAGTGTGAAGATTGCAGAAATGAATTCTGAGAAGGCGCGGCTTGCTCTGTCGACAGCTCGTTGGCAATTGCTGCCCCGATTGAGCGCCAGCGTCGGTTGGGGGTCGGGTTACTATTCGTACCAAGGGGTGCCGGCCGAAAGTTTCGGCAGCCAAATTCGTAACCACGGCGGCGAGAATGTTGGTTTGTCACTGTCGATACCAATCTACAATCGTCTGCAGAGCCATTCTGAGATATCGCGACGGAAGAACTTGTACGTGAGGGCTTCAGCCGAACTTGAGCAACGCAACCGAGAGACGGAATCGGCTGTCCGCAAGGCGTTTAATGAGTGTGAAGCTGCAATGACTGCCTATCTTCAGGCACAAAAGAAAACTGCAATCCAGCAGGAAGCCTATCAACTCAACCTTAAAAAAATGGAGCAGGGGCTGATTTCGGGGCTCGAGTACCAAGCAGCCGTAAACAACTATCTGAAAGCAAAATCCGACAATATGAACTCGCTTTTCAAGTATCTGATTAGACAGAGCGTGGTGAAGTATTACAGCGGAATTGAGTATGTGAATCAGTGAGTTAGTGAGGATTTAGAAATTAGGAGTTAGGATTTAAAAAATGGAATATGTGGGGATGTCATATTATGGCGTCCGAAAAATCAAAAATCAATTAATCAATAAATAATTATGGACAGAGTTATCGAACAAAAAAAAGGAATCGCGGTGGCATTTACAAAGAAGGCCGTGCCGTATTGGATGGGGGCATTTGTTGCGGCGTTAGTGGTTTATTTGTTGTTGCAAAGCAATTCGCGAATAATGCGGGTTGATGCCGATTCGCTCACAATTTCTAACACAACAAGCGGCGAGTTTAACGACTATATCAGGGTTAGCGGGCAAGTGCAGCCGATGGTCACCACACAATTGAGTCCGCAGGAAGGCGGCATTGTGGAGCGCATAATTGTTGAGGAAGGTGCAACGGTGAAAGCCGGCGACCCGATTCTGGTGCTTTCCAATGAGAGTCTTGATTTGCAGATTCTGAACTCGGAGGCCGAACTGGCCGAAAAGGAGAATATGCTGCGTAACACGCTCATCACAATGGAACAGGAGAAGTTAACTCTGCGTCAGGATGAGATGGGGCTGGCGCTCAACGTGAAACGCAACAAGCGGAAATACGAGCAGCAGAAGGCGCTCTATGAGGATAAACTGATTGCCCGTGAGGATTATTTACAGGCTGAAGAGGACTACTTCCTGTCGGTTGAGAAGTATGAACTGGTGCGTGAGCGCGCCCGTCAGGATAGCTCATATCGCGTTATCGAGATTAAGCAAATGAAGGAGAGTCTCGAGAATATGCGTCTGAATATGAGAATGATACGCCGCCGCAAAGAGAACCTTGTGGTTAAGGCGCCCATCGATGGTGAACTGGGGTTGCTCGATGCCGTTTTGGGACAGTCGATTGCATCAGGAACCAAAATCGGACAGATAAACTCGGTTGGTACATACAAGATTGAAGCACAGATAGATGAACACTATATCGACCGTGTAACGATGGGGTTGACCGCCACTTTTGACCGTCAGGGCGAGGTTTACAACGCCACCATCCGCAAGGTGTACCCTGAGGTGCGCAGCGGCAAGTTCCAGGCCGATTTCCGTATCGACGGCAACCAGCCGGCCAACATCCGTAGCGGTCAGACCTATTATCTCAATTTGCAGTTGGGCCAACCTGAGGATGCGGTTATGATTCCGCGCGGCTCGTTCTTCCAAACCACCGGCGGCAAATGGATTTTCGTGGTATTGCCCAATGGCGACAAAGCGGTGAGGCGCGAAATACGCATCGGTCGCCAGAATCCCAAGTACTACGAGGTGCTCGAAGGATTGAACCCGGGCGAGAAGGTAATAACCTCATCGTATGAGAGTTTCAAGGATTATGATGTGATTGAGTTTTGAGTGTCAGGTATAATATTATTAAATAGATACGAAGGAAGGCAACAAGTTTCGGCTTGTTGCTTTTTTTTATGTGTTCTGACGGGCGAAAATTTTACAAAATTCTAAAAAACAACTTTTTATAAATTTTCTTGCAATTCCTTGCGAAGTGACAAAAACAATAGTCGCCGTCAGGTGGTCAGAATTTCGTTTTTTTGGGTTCTCAATAGGTGATGTCATCCATCAATATGTAAAGCAACTGTAAACCCACTGTAAAAAACTTTACACTTTTTTACACTTTACAATTAGTGATACTTGTTGATTATCAGTAAAATAAACTTTTGGCACACAGCGTGTAATAAGTTTGGCACAAGTGATTTATAAAACTTAGTAAAAACGAAAATATTAACACTTAAAACTTTTTAAAGCTATGATTAAAGTAACAAACTTATCGAAAGTTTTCCGTACAGAGGAAATTGAGACAACAGCGTTGAACGGCGTATCGTTCGAGATTAAAGACGGTGAATTTGTCGCCATTATGGGTCCGTCGGGTTGCGGCAAATCCACATTGTTGAACATCCTGGGTCTGCTGGACTCGCCATCGGGCGGTTCGTACGAGTTGCTTGGCACCGAAATGTCGGGTATGAAAGAGCGTGAACGCACCCACTTCCGCAAGGGCAATATCGGGTTTGTGTTCCAAAGTTTCAACCTGATTGACGAGCTGAACATCTACGACAACATCGAGCTGCCGTTGCGCTATCTGAACATTGGCGCGGCCGAACGCCGTCAGCGAGTGACCGACATTATGAAGCGTATGAGCATCAGCCACCGCGCGAAGCATTATCCGCAGCAACTATCCGGCGGTCAGCAGCAGAGGGTGGCCATTGCACGCGCCCTGGTTGCCAACCCCAAGCTGATTCTGGCCGACGAGCCCACTGGTAACCTTGACTCGAAAAACGGACGCGAGGTTATGACTCTGCTCACCGAACTCAACGCCGACGGCACAACCATCATTATGGTAACCCACTCGCCAAAAGACGCGGCTGTGGCTCAACGCACCATCAACCTATTCGACGGACAGATTGTTTCGGATGTGAAGAATGAGTTGTAGAATGGACAACAGACATTAGACTAAAGAAAATTAAAGAATTAACAGTGAATAATTAAAAATGAGGCGAGGCTTACAGTTATGGGATTATAGCCGATATTGGTCTGTTGTCCGTAGTCTGTTGTCTGAAGTCAAAACCTTCTAAACACTTACCATCTAAACTTTACAACAATGAATTTCTTCCGAAAAGGCAAAACCACTCGTGCAGCATTCATTATCAACACTTTGGGGATGGGCGTGGCCATTGCGGCGTTCTACATTCTGGCGGTGCAGGTGCATTTTATGTTCACCTACAATAAAAATCTGCCCGACCACGAGAACATTTATGTAATGCACGTTCCGCGGTTCAGCGGCGAGGGTCGTATGACATCGATTAGCCGACCACTGGCCGAGCGGCTCATTAGCGAACTGCCCGAGATTGCCGCTGGCGGCGAGTTCGGACCGTGGGGTTCGAGTTGGCGCAGTTATAGCCTGCAAGCCGAAGGCGAACACGGAAGCGCTGAAAATGGTTTCCCGCGCAATATGAGCACCCAATTTACTTTTGTGACGAAACCGACCATCGAAATACTTGGTTATGAGTTCATTCAAGGTTCATGGGCCGCTATGGAAGGCGACGACCGCCATCTGGCCATTTCGGAGTCAATGGCAAAGAAATTCGACTTGCAAGTGGGCGACATCATCCAAGAGAACGCCGACGGCGGCAAGCGTATGTGCGAGGTGGTGGCCATCTTTAAAGACGTGCCAAAAAACACCGACATTGAACATTTCGACGTTTTGTGCGACATTGGCAATGTGTGCATTGACAGTTGGGGCGAAGGCAGTTTCACCTATTTTGTGAAGCCCGCCATTGGACTCACCACTGAGGATCTTGACCGCGCTGCCGACGCCCGTCTGCGCCGCGCCTGGACCGAGGGCGGTTTCTTTCCCGAATGGTACGGCTCGGTTGAATCCGACGAGGAACTTGAAAAGGTTATGGAAATGGTTAATGTCAAATTCATACCCATTGCCGACCTTTATTTCTCGCAAATCGGAGGAAACTATATCCGCCGCGGCAACAAAGGAATGGCCTATGGCTGGGTGGCCATTGCGCTGCTGATTCTGCTTGTGGCCATCATCAACTATGTGAATATGTTTTTTGCGCTGGTTCCGATAAAAATCCGCGGCATCAACACCCGTAAGATATTGGGCAGCAGTCGCGCGAGCCTGACAATGAGCGTGGTTTTAGAGGCTGTGACAATGACGGCGGTGTCGATTGCCGTAGCGGCCGCTCTGATTCTGCTGTTGCAGACGACAACCTACGCTGGTCTTATGGCTAGCAGTGTGTCAATTGTTCGGAACGCGGGTGTGGCCCTGCTTTGCGCTGTGGGCGCCATTGTGGTGGCAGTGGGTTCGAGCCTATATCCGGCGCTCTACATCACATCGTTTGAGCCAGCGTTTGCGCTCAAGGCGAATTTCGGCGCAAGCCAAACTGGAAAAACACTGCGCTATGCACTTGTAATAGTGCAATTTACGGTAGCCATTGCCTTCATTATTATGACAATTTTGGTCGATATTCAAAACCGATTCCTGCTGAAACACGATATGGGCTTCGACCGCGAGAACATTGTGGTGGCGCACGTGTCGAATAAAGTGGGCAACGAGACGACCACCGTTGAGTCGGCGCTGAAACAGAACCCGCAGGTGAAAGACGTGGCGTGGGGTGACGGCTGGTTAGTGTCGTGGGGACGAATGTCGTGGGGACGGCAGATTGACGGCAATCAATGTCAGTGGGAAGTGTATCCGTGCTCGTGGAATATGCTTGATTTTCTGGGGATTGAGATTGTGGAAGGCCGCAACTTCACGCAGTCCGACACGCAAACCGAGACCGGTGTAATGATTTTCAACGAGACGGCCCGCAATCAGTATGGATTCACGCCCGGGAAAATGGTGGGCGGACACACCGATAAAGACGCCGAGATTGTCGGCATCTGCAAAGATTTCAACGCCTGGCCAATGAGCCAAGCCGTCCGCCCGTACTGCTTCTACGTTTGGGGCGACCAAAATAAATGGCGTCCTTGCACCGAACTGTTTGTGCGCACAACCGCGAGCGCCGATATCCGTGAGGTTTTCAAACACATTGAGCAGACCGTTATGGGCTTCGACGAGAAACTCACCACCGAGGACATCAACGTGCATCTGTTCGACAACGACTTGCAACAACTGTACGACGACGTCAAACGATTTGCAAAAGTGACTCGTATGCTGTCGATTATCACCATCATCATAGCGCTGCTGGGCGTGTTCGGGTTGGTGCTGTTCGAGACCGAATACCGCCGCAAGGAGATTGGCATCCGCCGCGTGAACGGCGCCACCATTGCCGACGTGCTGCGAATGTTCAATCGCCGCTACGCTATCATTGTACTGGCTTGCTTCGGCATTGCCGCACCAATCAGTTATGTGGTCATTGTCACTTATCTGCAGCAGTTTGCCTACCGCACTGCCATTCACTGGTGGGTGTTTGTGCTGGCGCTGCTGGCGGTAATGGCCGTCACGGTGATAATCGTTACGCTGCGCTCGCTGCGGGCAGCTACTTGCAATCCGGTGGAATCGTTAAGGACGGAGTAGAAGACAGCGGATAACAGACTAAAGAAAATGAAAGAATTAACAATTAACAATGAAGTGGGGCTTGCAGTTCAAGGATTATTGCCAACATTGGTCTGTTGTCCGTAGTCTGTTGACTAAAGTCAAAATCTTCTAAACTCTAACCTATAAACATATACCATAATGAAAAGTTACCTGAAATTCCTATCGCGCAACAAGTTATACACCGCAATCGAGGCCTTGGGGCTTGTTGTGAGTCTGGCGTTTGTGATTCTGATTGGCAGTTACGTGGTGCAGCAGTACCAGGTGGCGCACGAAAACCCCGACTGGAAGCGGATTTACTCGCTTGGAACCGACCGAATCATAGGCTTGGGCTATTGGGACAAGGAAGAACTCGAAATGAAAATTCCCGAGGTGGAGAAAGCCTGCCGAATATCATTTTGGATTTTTGGAGGTGACATCGAGCTCAACGGAGAGAAACTGCAAAACCGCCACCCCGCAACTCTTTCCGCCGACCGGGAATTGTTCGATCTGTTCCCATACCTGCGTTGGGTGGAGGGTTCGGCAAGCGATTTCTGCGGGCAGGATGAGATTGTCGTCAGTGAGTCGTTTGCTCACGAACTTCTTCGCATTGCGCAAAGCGACGATATGTCGTCGCTTTTGGGCAGGGAGATTCGTATGGGGGATAGTGGTTGTAAGATTGTCGGAGTGCTGCAAGACTTTAAGGGAACTTTCCTTTCGGAAGTATGTATCATCCGAATTACTAAGGAAAGTGACGAAGAGAAGAATTTCAACAGTCTAGGCAACTGCGCAACGCTATACCGCATCAGAGCTGACATACCGCGCAAGGAGGCCGATGCCAAGATTATGGACCTTGTTGGGAAAAACTATGAACCAACTTATGGCGACCAGACGAAAAACTGGCATACGTGGCGATTCGATGAGATTTTCTGGAATGGCGAGAAAAATAGCGGTTTTTCTCGGCAAGGAAACAAGCAGATGGTCTATATGCTTACTCTTGTGGTGCTCATGCTTCTGCTGTCGGCCATTTTCAACTATATCAACTTAAATTTCGCTTTAAGCGGTAAACGCGCCAAGGAGATGGCCACACGCCGCCTGCTGGGCGAAAGCAGTGGCGGCATTCTTTGGAAGATTATTGCTGAATCGGTGGTATTCACAGCTGTCTGCTTTGCTGGTGCGCTGGTGCTGGCCAAACTGCTGGTTCCGTTTATGAACGAGTTGCTTGGAACGGAAGTCACATTATCTATTGATTCAAATGTAAGGTTGCAGGTTCTGCTGACACCAGGTTACATAGCTGCTTACATATTGGCTGTGCTGGTGTTGGGAGCGGTCAACGGACTGGTTCCGGCTTTGGCTACGTCGCGTTTCCAGCCAATTGATGTCATAAAGGGTACGCTGCGCCGCAAGAATCGGATGGTTTTCAGCCGCGTTTTCATCATCATCCAGAACATATTGGCGGTGCTGCTTATTGCGATCGGGTTGGTGATGGAGGCTCAGATGAAACATATGCTGGAACGGCCCACTCACTCGCAGACAGAGAACCGCTTTTACGTCTATTATATGGGTATAACTTACGACCAGACAAAACTGTTCAAGGACAAAGTTGAGCAACTGCCTTTTGTGACCAAAGTTGGTATGGGGAGCGATTTGCCAGGAATGAACAACGGTTGGCAAAGTTTTCCGCTTGACGATGGCACCGAACTGAAACTGTCGACGATTGTGGGCGACACCAACTATTTCGACCTGCTGGGACTTGAAATTTTGGAGGACTTTCAGCATCCGATTATGCACTCAGTTTGGTTAGGGCAGACGGCTTACAGAGCGGCAAACCTTTCCGACACTTCAACGGTTTTCGCGCGTAAGTTCAATGTCCGTGGCGTTCAAGCCGAGTACATCGGCGGCGTTGTGGCTGATTTCCCGAGTAATTCGGCGGCTGCTGGCGACGAGGGCATTTTGAATGTCTGCGTCATCATAACCAAACCTGAGGAGACGTTCTTCTCGCACAATCTGCTCATTGAGACCATCGGTGAGTGCAAAGAGTACGAAGAGCAGATTCTCAAAGCCTACAGGGAATATCAAATGGAGCAATTCGGCATTTACCAAGCCCCATTTCGCGCCGGATTTTTGCGCGACGTCTACAAACAGCAATTGGCGCCCGCCTGCAAAACAATGCGTCTGCTAGAACTTTTCGCAGCACTGTCAATCCTGATAGCGTTGCTTGGCCTGCTGGCTATGAGCACCTATTTTGCTGACGACAACACCAAACAGATAGCCATTCGCAAGGTGTTCGGTTCCGATGTCAAACGCGAAACATGGCGCAATGTGCAGAGTTATATGTTTTTGGTTGGAATAGCCTGCGCCATTGGCATTCCGCTGGCAGTTTGGGCCGCGCGGCTCTATCTGGAGCGCTTTGCCTACAGAATTGAGAATTATGGCTGGCTGTTTGTCGTGGCCATTCTTATATCGATGTCAATTGCGTTTGTATCAGTGATTTGGCAGGTTGTCGTTGCCGCCCGCACCAACCCCGCCGAGGCGCTGAAGAAAGAATGATTGAAGGACAACGGACAATAAACGTCATACTATAGAAAATGAAAGAATTAACAATTATAAATTTAAAATGAAGAGGGGCTTGCAGTTCAATGATTATTGCCGACACTGATTTGTTGTCCGTAGTCTGTTGTCTGAAGTCAAAACTTTCTAAATACTAAACTTTACAACTATGAATATCTTTCGAAAAGGTCAAACTACTCGCGCGTCGTTCATTATCAATACTTTGGGAATGGGTGTGGCTATTGCGGCTCTGTACATTCTGGCCGTTCAGGTGCGCCACGATTTGGGCTTCAACCGAGGTCTGAAAGACTACAAGAATATCTATGTGGCAACTATGGTTTGCAGCGCGCAAGACGGCAAAAAATACGGACTTCAGATGCCGAGGCCGCTTGCCGAGCAGATAATCCGCGAGGTTCCCGAGATTGCATCGGGTGGTGCCGCAAGTCTCTACACAAAGCCGACCAATTACATTCTTCTGCCCGAGGGCAAGCACGGCAGCGCCGACGCCGGTTTTGAGCGCAGTGTGGTCATCGGCACAAGCTATCTGACTAAAGAGTCGGCGCAGGTTTTCGGGTTAGAGTTTGTTGTTGGTTCGTACGCTGACATTGCAGGTAAACCAAACCACTACGCCATTTCGGAGTCGGAGGCGCAACGTTTGGGGGTGCAAGTGGGCGACGCACTGCTGCTCAACGAACGCGACAACAAGGAAGTGTGCCAAATTGCAGCCATCTACAAGGATATGCCGCGCAACAGCGATTTCGATTTCATCAAAATGTTTAACGACAAGGGCAACGCGCACATCGACAACTGGAACTACTGGCAGTGCACCTATTATATGAAGCTGACGCCTGGTGTTACGGTCGCCGAAGCCGAGCAGGCCGTTAGGGAGCGCATGCGCCGAGGTTGTATTGAGGGTGGTTTGTTTCCCGCCCATTATGGCATCGACCCAAACGATGAGAAAGACGTGAATTCGGTGGTTGAGGAGTTTGGGTTCCATTTTGTGCCAATTGCCGACACCTATTTCGATGAAACGCTATCGACACCGCCAACTTTCGGCTCTAAAAAACAGGCTTACACCTTTTTGGCATTAGCCGTGCTCATTTTGTTGGTGGCCATAATCAACTATGTGAATATGTTTTTTGCGCTGGTGCCGGTTAAAATCCGCAGTGTCAACACGCGAAAGATTCTAGGCAGCAGCCGCACATCGCTCACGTTAAGCATTGTGGCCGAGGCTGTTACAATGACACTTGCCGCCATCGGTGTGGCTGTGGTGCTAATCGCAGCGTTCCAACAATCGAGTTTCAGCAGCCTACTAGCGTGCACCGCATCAATGGCAACGAACCTTGATATTTTACTAATTTGTTCATTTGCTGCCATTTTGATTGCCATTGCTGCAAGCATTTACCCAGCTCTCTATCTGACATCGTTTGAGCCTGCTTTTGCACTTAAGGCGAATTTTGGGGCAAGTGCAACCGGACGCTCGCTGCGCTATGTGCTTGTAATGGTGCAATTCGCTACGGCCATTATTCTCATTATCAGTTCGGTAATTATCCGTCAGCAAGGCAATTTTATGCTAAACCACGATATGGGCTTCGACCGCGAGAACATCATTGTGGCCTGGACTAACGAGGCATCGTCAAATGCAAGCGAGAGCATTGAGGCGGCTTTGCGGCAGAATCCGCAGATTAAAGATGTGGCGTGGAGTGCCGACGCATTTGTGAATGACAACGTGGGCGATTTGTCGCGCATAGTCAACGGTGAGACGGTGTCAATTTCGGTGGTAGTATGCTCACCGCATCTGCCTGAATTTTTGGGTATTGAGATTACCGAAGGCCGCACTTTCAATGAGTCGGACAAGGATGTTCCGGGAGGCGTGTTCATTTTTAACGAAACTGGTCGCCACCGTTGCCAATTCACACTCGACAGCAAATTCGACGGCTATGACGGCTATCCGCAGGAGATTGTCGGATTTTTCAAAGACTACAATTTCAAGCCGTTAGGTTCGAGCATATCGCCAATGTGCTTCTACGTGTGGAATCGCGAGAGATTGCCGTACGTGCTTTTGTACGTGCGCACCGAGGCAGGTGCCAACTACAAAGATGTTATGTCGTTCATCGAAAAGACAGTGAATGGTTTTGCGCCCGATTTAACCGCCGAGCAAATGGATATTCATTTGTTCGATAGAGAGTTGCAACAGTTCTATCAGAACGTTGAGGACCGTGCGCGGCTCATCGGAATGTTGGCGGTAATGACCATCATCATTGCGCTTCTGGGCGTGTTCGGACTGGTGCTTTTCGAGACCGAGTACCGCCGCAAAGAGATTGGCGTGCGCCGTGTGAATGGCGCCACCATAGCCGATATTCTGCAAATGTTCAACCGCCGCTACGCCGCTCTGGTGCTGGCCTGCTTTGTGGTGGCCGCGCCCGTCAGCTATCTGCTTATGCATTATTATCTGCAAGATTTCGCCTATCGCACGCCCATCCATTTTTGGGTGTTCGTTCTGGCGCTTGTGGCCGTTCTGGCGCTCACGGTGGCTATTGTAACACTGCGCTCGCTGCGTGCGGCTATCGATAATCCGGTGGAATCGCTGAGGAGTGAGTGACGGTGAAGATAACATTGACGGAAAACACTAAACTTCTAAACCTCTAAACTTTTATCGAAATGAGAAGTTACTTCAAATTCTTATCGCGCAACAAGTTATACACCGCAATCGAGGCCTTGGGGCTTGTTGTGAGTCTGGCGTTTGTGATTGTGATATCGTGCTACACCTGGCAGCAGTTTGCCGTTACGCGCGAGGCGAACGACTACCAACGGCTCTACTCGCTGAATATGGGCTACGAGGACGATTTGAATGCAAACCCTGGCGAAATGGCTTTAGTGCTCGACCGTGTGCCCGGCATTGAGGCAGCGGGACGAATCAATGGCTTCGGAACCAAAGTTGTGTATGAAGACAACGAACTTCCAGGGTATCCCTACGTATGCGAAATCGACCCCGAGATTTTCGATTTCTTTTCATTCGATTTTGTCGAAGGCACAAAAGAGGTCTTGAACGATAAGAGCCAAGTTATTCTTGACGAGGATTTTGCAAGAAAAATATCGCCCGATATCGACCCTGTGGGACGAACAATCATTGTCAATAGCGACACTTGCACCGTCGGAGGCATTGTCCGTGCCGACGACCATTCCATTTTGAAGAAATACGACATTTACAAGCCGTTTGACAAACCCGACGTAGCACCAGCAGCCGACGAGTTTTACCATCCGCTCGACGCTGTTTTCATCCGTTTGAGCGAAAATGCCGACCACGCTGCCGTCTGTGATTTGCTTGACACTGTTATGCGGCGTGAAATGTCGGATTGGAACTGGCTGCACTCGCCGTTTAGCCTGACTATTCCTTATAAAGAAATATACTTCTCGCCGCGCAACGATCGCTCTAATGCGTTCAAACAAGGCAACCTGACAATGGTTTACGTGCTGATAGCCGTCGGAATCCTTCTTCTGGCATCGGCGCTATTCAACTATATCAACTTGAGCGTTGCCCTTGCTGGCAAGCGGGCCAAAGAAATGGCCATACGCATAACTTTGGGCGAACAACGTGGCGAGATTTTCCGCCGTTATATTGTTGAGGCGGTGCTGTTTGTGACGAGTTGCATATTATTGGCCGTAGTGCTTGCCAAAGTGTTGGAGCCCGTTTTCAACCGATATGTGGCTGGCGACATCAGTCTCAATATCGCCTTCTCGCCGGCCTACATTGCGCTCTACATCGTGTTGGCGCTGATTGTTGGCAGCGTGTCGGGTGCCATTCCGGCAGGCATCACGTTGAGTTACAATCCGGTCGCAATTATCAAAGGCGAGCAACGGCGGCAGACAAAAACCGTTTTTTCGCGATTTTTCATCGTCATTCAAAACATTATCACCGTTGCGCTCATATCGCTTGCAATGGTTATGGAGCTGCAGTACAAGCATTTGCTGAATATGCCGTTAGGCGCCAATGTCGACGGGCTTTATTTCATAGCGTGCGGCAGTGTGGGCAACAACCAACTCGCCACAAAGCCATACGTCGATAAGATTGGGCTGTCGGGTAGTTTCCCCGGCAAACGATATATGGAGTTCAGGCCAAACTTCGAAGGCCAAAATGTTACTGTCGGCGTGTTGCCTTGCGACAAAACCGCTTTCGATTTGTTCCAATTTGATATTGTGCGCGACTATCATGTTCCGGGCGGTAAAGGAATGTGGTTCAGTGAGTCGGCGGCGAATTTTTTCGAGCTTGACAAGGAAAACCCGACAATGCCGTCGAGCCTTCCAAACTTTTGGGGCGGCGATATTTCGGTTGCCGGAATTGTCAAGGATTACGCGGTGTGCGGCCCAACGGAAGTAAATGGAAATCAGATTGGTATAGTTCAAGTTTGCGATATGAGCCAAGAGTCGAACGCCATAGTGAAGCTGAACCGATTCGACGCCGAGGTGCGCGCCGATTTGCGGAAACTAAACGAGGAGTGGAGCATCCGTACATACGGCGACATAAGGTACACTGAAATGTTCGATTACATCCCCGTGCTGATTGAGCGGAGTATGGAGGAGACGCGCAATTTCATCAGTCTGATAGAGGTGTTTATGCTGCTTGCCACGCTCATCTCGCTTTTGGGCCTGGTGGCAATGAGCGCCTACTACACTGGCCTGCAGACGGCCAACATTGCCGTGCGCAAGGTTTTCGGCGGCTCAGTGGCATCGGAAACGTTCCGCACTGTGAAGGAGTATATGGTGCTTGTCGGCATGGCCGTGCTGATTGGTATTCCAGTTGCTATCTACTTTGCCAACAGATATTTGAATCAGTTCTACTATCGAATTGACGACTATTGGTGGGTGTTTGCGGTGGCCGCCGTCATTGCCCTTGTAATATCGTTCCTTGCCGTTCTCTCACAGACCTTGAAGGCGGCAAAGGCGAACCCTGCGGTGGAGTTGAAGAAGGAGTGATTAGTTAGGATTTAGGATTTAGGAATTAGAAATTTGAAATTTGAAAATGACTAACAAACACAATATATATAAACGTCTGAAAGACGTGATTTGCATAACCGGCCGCAAGCGCAGCGCAGCCGCCGGTTGCAACGCGACCGAGGCAACAATCTGGAAGATTGAACTTTACAAAGGTTCAGTCTTTCAGACTGGTTCCCATAGTTTTGTTTTTCCGTGGGTTGCGCTTCGCTTACCAATTTTGACCTTTTTCGCTGCACTTCAAATTGCGACCGTTGCGGCGCAAACGCAAGACTTCGTCTACATTCTGCCGAGCAAGGAGATTGCCGAAA
>CAMKOM010000015.1 GCA_946414435.1 uncultured Bacteroidota bacterium | reverse complement strand
CCGACGGCACCGAGACGGCCACCTGTGAGCGCGGTTGCGGCGCAACCGACACCCGCACAGCTGTAGGCACCAAACTTGCCGAGATACCCGAGAAGGGCACGGCAGTTTCAGATGCTGCCGCCAACGCCATCAGCATCTACACGCAGAATAATGTTATTGTGGTAGAAAACGCACAGGATGAAATCAGCGTTTATGATGCCATGGGACGCCTTGTATGTAGAGACGTTGCGCGCAACGTCTCTATGGAAATAACCGTCACCACCCCCGGCATTTACATTGTCAAGGTTGGCGGCACGGCCAAGCGCGTGATGGTGAACGATTGATTTAAATGGATTGATAATGTGTTTTGTAGAGACGGTGCGTGCACCGTCTCTACGTGTTTTGTGGCGTAAAAAATAGGCAATCAAATGCGGTTGTCATATTATGGCAGCCCTACCGTGTTTAAATAGGATTCGATTTGGATTCGTTTGGTTAGAAACAAAAATCCGCTTGCGGATTAATTCTGTTCGAATCGGCCAGAATCGGTTAGTTTCCCGGCAACCGTCAGGTTGGCCCTTTCCGTGTTTTTCGTGTGTTCTGTGGTTAGAAGAACAAACAACCGTCAGATTGTGTCAAATTTTGCATTTTTTGTGGTCATTTTCGCTGTGAAAATCAGTATCCCGTGCCTATCGGTGCTGTGTCGTCTGTGCGAATAAATTCCGTTACCAGCGTTCGAATAATAACCATCATTTTCGTTCAAAAATTCCCCTATCTTTGTTCCATTTTAAGGCACTATGGAACAGGTCAATCATCCATATTCGTACAAACGCGGTGAGCATTTGAAACTGCGCAAGGCCATTGAAATGGTTTTCGCGCAGAACAATGTGCTGCGTTCGGGACCAATCAAACTGATTTTTGCCGTTGAGCCGGCCGAAACATTCAGCTATCAGGTTGGTTTTGTGGCACCTAAAAAAATCCACCATTTCGCCGTCGACCGCAACCGCAACAAGCGTCTGATGCGTGAAGCGTTCCGGCTCAACAAGCACATTCTCACTGGCCGCATGGGCAACAAAACAGCCAAACTGTCATTTTTGCTTGTGGCGCAAAACAGCCGGCCGATGTCGTTCGCCGATGTTGAATCGGCTGTCAGACAGCTGCTTGCCCGTTTGTCGGAAAAAGTGGGCGCCGAAGGTGCAGATTTGTGACTATGTTTTACTTTTGTTAAACACAACAGAAGCGTTTTGTGAGTTATGAAAAAAACAGGAAATAAATGGAAAATAGCGGCAGTTGCTGTAATTGCTGTGCTGACTATCGGATTCGTCGCACCAGGCGACAGGGATTTCGAAATAGCTAAGAACCTTGACATCTATCATACGTTGTTTCGTGAGCTGTCAATCTTTTATGTCGATGAGATTGACGCCGGCGATTTGGTGAAGAAAAGCATCGATGAGATGTTGAACACTCTTGATCCCTACACGGTTTTCATACCAGAGTCGGATATTGAGGATTTGCGCTTTATGACCACCGGCCAGTACGGCGGTATTGGAGCAATAATTCGCGAAAAAGGAAAATATGTGGAGATAAGGGAACCCATTGTCGACGCTCCGGCATTGCAGGCCGGCATCCGCGCGGGCGACATCATAAAAGAAATCGATGGTCGTGACATTGCCGACATAAAAAGCGACGATGTGAGCGAGTTGCTCAAAGGCGAACCCAAATCGAAGGTTACGCTTACGGTTGAAACGCCTTTCACAGGTCAAGTACGCAAGATTGATATTATCCGTCAGAAAATAAAAATGAAAAGTGTGCCTTACTACGGCATGGTTGCCGATGGCATCGGATATATCCGTCTGTCCAATTTCACCGAAAACTGCAGTCAGGAGGTAAAAGACGCTTTTCTCAGTCTGAAAAAAAATAACCAGATAAAAGGTCTTATTCTCGATTTGCGCGAGAACCCTGGCGGTTTGCTCAACGAGGCTGTCTCGATATCGAACATTTTTGTCGATAAAGGCAGCGAAATTGTGAGCACCAAGGGAAAGGTGAAGATGTGGAACAAAACCTATTCTGCCACCAGCGACCCACTCGATACAAGCACTCCGTTGGCCGTTTTGGTCAACAGCATGTCGGCATCGGCTTCCGAGATTGTGTCGGGTGTGATTCAGGACCTTGACCGCGGTGTGATTGTTGGGACAAGAAGCTTCGGAAAGGGACTTGTCCAAACTACGCGCGACCTGAGCTACAACACCAAGCTGAAGCTCACAACCGCAAAATATTACATTCCGAGCGGCCGCTGCATACAGGCTCTCGACTATTCGCACCGCAACCCCGACGGTAGCGTGGGCAAGGTGCCCGACTCACTTATCACCAAGTTCCATACCCGCGCCGGGCGCGATGTGTACGACGGCGGCGGTGTTCTGCCCGATGTGAAGGTGGAGCCGATGATGATGAGCAACATCACTTACAGTTTGTACAGCAAAAGTTTGATTTTTGACTACGCAACATTATACGCACAGAAACACTCATCAATTTGTGAGCAGGAAAAGTTCACCGTCACCGATGCCGATTACGATGATTTTACAGCTTTCTTGGCCGATAAGGACTATGATTATAAGCTTGAAAGCGAAAAAATTGTTGCTGACCTTGAGAAAGCCGTCAAGCGCGAGAATCACAACAATTCGATTGATGCAGAGCTTGAGCAGCTGCGTGCGAAACTTGCTCATAACAAAGAATCCGATTTGCAATTGCACAAAGACGAAATAAAACTTCTTCTGCAAGAAGAGATAATAAGCCGTTACTACTATCAAGAAGGTCGGGCTAAAGCCCAGATACAGAAGGACTCAACACTTGTTAGAGCTATTGAAGTTCTCAACAACCCAACCGAATATCACAAGTTGCTGTCACCGCAAAGCAATGAAAGTCAACAAGAAAATAACTAATCTGAAGTGAAATGAACAAGCTGAAAATTTTGTCGATAGCACCCGAGCCGCTCTGCCCGCCTGTTTCAGGCGACCAGAAAGGTGTTTTCGGATACCTTAACGCTTTGGGGCGCATAGCCGAACTCACGGTGATAACGGGCGTCGGGTCAACCACACCCGAGTGCTCGTTCGAGCTGCGGCCCATTGTTCCACGCTCGGCATTCCGACGCATTTCGCGCGTCAACTACAAGATAATCTACGACCAGGTGCTCGAGCTCAAACCCGATGTGATTATTCTTGAGCAGCCCGTTCTTGGTTGGATGGGGACGCTGTCGAAAAAAACGGGCGTGCCGGTGTTCATCCATTCCATCAACATCGAGTATCTGCGGTCGATGGCCACGGGCAAATGGTGGTGGCCGGCAATGTTTGAGTGGGAACGCTTTGCTATGAAAATGGCCAAAGGCGCCTTCTTCACCACCGACCAGGACCGTCAGATTGCCATCAACAAGTTCAATCTCAGCCCCGACAAGTGCCACCTGAAACCTTACGGTATTGAGCAGACAGCTCTGCAGCCGTCAGACGCGGGTGAGCGCGAGCGTGTGCTCAGCCGGCACGGCATCGACCCCAACGATAAGATTTTCATGTTCTTCGGCGTGCTCAAATACCTGCCCAGCGTCGAATCGCTATCAATAATCATCGACGAGATAAGCCCAAGACTCAACAGGCTGCTTGGCAGCGGATACAAGATTCTTGTGTGCGGTGGCGGCCTGTCGAGAGAGTATCAGGCTCGGTTCAACGAACTCAAAAAGAACAACATAGTGTATGCCGGTTTTGTTGAAGACATCAACGAGTATATCCGCAGTTCCGATGTGATTATGAACCCGGCACTGCAGAGCGGCGGCATCAAATCGAAGGTGATTGAAGCCATCGGGCAGAACAGGCCGGTGGTTTCCACATCGATGGGCGCCATCGGCATCGACACCACTGTGTGCGGCAACAAGCTGCAGGTGGTGGTCGACAACAATTGGGACATGTTCGCCAGCAGTCTTATCGCCGCCTTGTCGCTCAAGGGCGACACACCGCAGGCTTTTTTCAATAAATACAGTTGGGAAGGCATTGCGCAAAACATGTACGACATTCTTAAAACATCGATTTAATACCGAAAACAGATGCACGACTTTTTCGACCAGGTTTTTATGCGAAACAGCATCGGTCAGTGGCTCACCGCTGTGGCGTTTGTGGTTGGCGCATTTGTTGCGAGCCACATTCTGCTTTGGATTATCCGTCACATTGTCAAAAAGATAGTTAAGCGCACGCCGCCCAAAATCGACGATATGATTGTTGAAGCCATCGAGAAGCCGGTGGCTGCCGTGGTGATGCTCATCGGCCTTAAGCTCGCCCTGCAGGAACTGACGCTTCCCGCCCGTGTCAACACGTTCACCATGCGCGCCTACATCATGCTGATGGTGTTGGGCCTGACATGGTTTCTGTCGCGGTTGGTGTCGCAAATAATAGGCGGCTACCTGCGGCCGTCAGTGTCGAAAAAACTGCCAGGCAAACGTGCCGACAAGCAGATGATACCGGCTGTTAAACGGTCGGTGCAGACCATCATTTGGGGTGTGGGCATTGTTGTGGCGCTCAGCAATTCGGGCTACGACGTGAAGGCTTTGGTGGCCGGCTTGGGATTGGGCGGCTTGGCGTTGGCCTTGGCCGCCAAAGACACGGTGACCAATATTTTCGGCGGCATCACCATCTTCTTCGACAAGCCGTTCCGCATCGGCGACCGCGTCCGCGTGAGTGGCTACGACGGCTACATTGTGGCTGTCGGCTTGCGCAGCTTCCGGCTTTCCACTCTAGAAGGCACCGAAGTGGTGATCCCGAGCGCCGTGATTATCGACAATGTTGTCGAGAACGTGTCGCGCGAGCCTGCGCGTCGCGTGGTGCTCGAGTTGGGGCTCACCTACGACACCACCCCCGACCAGATGCGCCGCGCTATGGAAATACTCAAAGAGATAGCCGGCCAGAATTCCAATATCGAGAAAAACAACACCACTGTCTATTTCAACACCTTTGCTGATTTCTCAATAAACATCAGCTTTATCTATTTCATAATCAAAGGAAAAGATGTTTTTGAAACGCAGAGCGAAGTGAATCTCGAAATTCTTGAGCGCTTCAATGCCGAAGGTCTCAACTTTGCCTTCCCAACACAAAGCCTGATTGTTGAGAACATGCGCGGCAATATCGATGTTAAATCAATAAAAAACTGAAAATGAGCGATAAACAGCTAATCATTGCAATCGATGGTTTTTCATCGTGCGGTAAAAGCACTGTGGCAAAGGAACTTGCACGAAAATTAGGATATATCTATGTCGATACCGGCGCAATGTATCGTGCTGTAACTCTCTACTGCATGCGCAACAGCATCATCGACGCCGACGGCAATGTTGATGAGCCGCGCCTGAAACGTGAGATTGGCAACATTGGTGTCAGTTTCATCTACGACCAGCAAACCAGCAAAAACACCACGCTGCTCAACGGCGAAGTGGTTGAAGACGAAATCCGCCGCATCGAAGTGTCGAACAAGGTGAGCTACGTGAGCCGCATCGATTTTGTGCGCGCCCAGATGGTGAAACTGCAGCATCAGATGGGCAGCAAGGGCGGCATTGTTATGGACGGCCGCGACATTGGCACTGTGGTCTTCCCCAACGCCGACCTGAAAATCTTTATGACCGCGTCGCCCGAAGTGCGCGCCCAGCGCCGCTTCGACGAGCTGACAGCCAAAGGCGAGAAGGTAACCTTCGACGAGATTCTTGAGAACGTCAACCAGCGCGACTATATCGACCAGCACCGCGAAGTGTCGCCACTTAAGCAGGCTGCCGACGCCCACGTGGTCGACAACAGCCACATGACGCGCGATGAGCAGTTTGCTGTAATCCTTCAGTTGGTAGAAGAAGCCAAGGCGGCAAAGAAATAAAGGCAATAATTTGTATGAAACAAAAATATTGCGAATCGAGTATTTGTCTGAAAGACAATATTTTCATAACCGCGGGTAAGCGAAGCGCAACCCGTGGTAGCGTAAGTATAGAAAGTCAGTCTGAAAGACTGAACCTTTATAAGATTCACTCTTTTAGACGTTTTTTATGTAGTAAATAATCGAATAGTATTAAACTATTAGTTACGATAACCACAATCATACCATTGCAAATCAATGAACAATAGCGAACAGATCCAGATTTCCATCGACCCCGAGTCGGGTTTCTGCTTTGGTGTGAAAAACGCTGTGACCAAGGCCACCGCCGAGTTGGCCGACGGCAAGCCGCTCTACAGCCTTGGCGCAATGGTTCACAATCCCATTGAAGTGAACCGTTTGGCTCAAATGGGGCTTGTGGTGATCGACCACGAGCAGTTCGCCAGTCTGCACGACGCAAAAGTCATTTTCCGCGCCCACGGTGAGCCACCGTCGAGCTACAGCAATCTGAAAGCACGCAACATCAAACTCATCGACGCCACCTGCCCTGTGGTGCTGCGCCTTCAGGAACGCATCAAATCGGCCTATCAGGCCATGTCGGAATGCGGCGGGCAGGTTGTCATTTTCGGCAAGAAAGGCCACGCCGAAGTGGTGGGGCTCATCGGCCAGACCAACGGGCACGCCGTGCTCGTAGAGTCAGAAGCCGACCTTGACAAAATCGACACCAGCCGCCCAATAGAGTTTTTCTCGCAGACAACCAAAGACATAGGTCTCTATATGAAGATGGTGAAGATTCTTGAGCAACGTGCCTCCCATTTCAATTGGCACGACACCATCTGCCGTCAGGTGGCCAATCGCGGGCCGCACCTGAAACAGTTCGCCGCACGGCACGAGCTGATGGTTTTTGTTGGCGGGCACGACAGCTCGAACGCCAAAGCGCTTTTCGAAATGTGCCGCCAGGTGAACGCCAAATCATATTTCATCGAGAGCATCGACGAGCTGCAGCCCGAGTGGTTTGCAGGCGTGAAAAGCGTCGGAATCAGCGGCGCCACATCAACACCGGCATGGCTCATTATGGATGTGAAAACAACCATTGAAAAGATTTGTGGGCAATAACTGCCAGTTGGCAGAAAATTTGTATCGACTTTAGAGCCGGGATTTTTTCTTTGCCATAAACAAATTTCGGATATTTGCTTTTATATGAAACGGCTGATGGCTTTCGGTATGGTTTTGTGTCTGTTTGCGGGCGGACTGCGCGCGCAGACAGTCGGCGTTGTGCTCAGTGGCGGCGGTGCCAAGGGCTTGGCGCACGTGGGCCTGCTCAAGGCGCTCGAAGAGAACAACATTCCGGTCGACTACATCTGCGGCACATCAATAGGCGCCATCATCGGCTCGCTCTACGCCATCGGCTACTCACCCGACCAGATGGCCGAGCTGCTGCGGTCCGACGATTTCCTACGGTGGTCGAAAGGCGACATGAGCCCCGAAGAGCAGTACTACTACAAGACCAAAATCGATGGCGCCGAATGGATAAGCATGAAGCTCAAACGCGACGGCTCGTCGATAAATCTTGTCCTGCCAACCAACATCATCGACCCCGAGCAGATGGACTTCCGTTCAATGCAGATATACGCCCAGGGGGCGGCCCGCGCCGATTACGACTTCAACAAACTCTTCGTGCCCTTCTTCTGCGTGGCGTCCGATGTGCACAACAACAAGCCCGTCATATTCACCAAGGGAAACCTTTCGCAGGCCGTGCGCGCGTCGATGACCTTCCCCGGATATTTCAAACCGCTGTCCATCGACGGCGAGCTGATTTTCGACGGCGGAATGCAGAACAACTTCCCGTCGGATTTGATGGATGAAAAATACCATCCCGACATCATCATCGGCTGCACCGTGACCGAGAATCCCGAAAAACCCACCGACGACGACGTGTATCTTCTGCTCATGAATTTCTTCATGAAGAAATCGAACTTCACCATTCCCGGCAAGGGCGTGCTCATATCGCCCAAGCTGAGCCAGTACGGGCTGATGGATTTCGAGAAATTCGACGAGATAGCGGAAATCGGTTACAATGCCGCTTACGCGAAGATGGACTCGATAAAGGCACTCGTGAGCCGCCGTGCTTCGGCCGACTCGCTCGCCAGGCGCCGCGCCGAGTTTGTCCAGGGCAGCCCAAATCTGACTTTCGAGAATGTTGTGGTCAAAGGCGTCGACGATTTGGCGTCGGGATATATTGAGCAGAGCGTGAAACGCGGCAAGGACACCTTCTCTTTCAAGGCGCTCGAGAGCGGCTATTTCCGGCTCACTTCCGACAAGATTATCCAGTCAATTTATCCGCAGGCCTTCTACAACAAGGAAACAGGCCATTTCGACCTTAATCTCGATGTGAACGCCAAAAAATCTTTCAGTGTCAATTTCGGCGGAAACCTGTCGTCGGGCAACCGCAGCTTTGCGCAGATAGGCGCCGAGTATGTGTTCATGCACCGCAACATCTACAACGTTTCGGGAAGCATCACCATGGGGCAGTTCTACAACTCGGCCAACGCCGTGTTCCGCATCGATTTGTCGCCGCGCAACATCATCAAAATGCTGCCGCCTTACTTTGTCGATTTCCGTGCCGCCTACAACCGTTGGGACTATTTTAAAACCAGCAACGAGCTCTTCTTCGACAGCGAAGCTCTATCTCAGGTTATCCACACAGACAAGTATGTTGGGCTCGATGTCGGTGTGCCGGTTTACAACCGCGCCTTGGCCACCGTTGGTGTGTCGTTCGGAAGCTTGTACTACAACTATTTCCAATCGACCAACATCACCAAGAACGACAACGCCGACGAAACCCTTATGAACTACTTCGACGTGAAGCTGAAGTACGAGTACAACATGCTGAACTACAGGCAGTATGCCAATAGCGGGCGGTTTTTCCTGTTCCAGGCCAGCTACATAATGGGCGAAGAGCAGTACAAACCCGGCAGCACTGCCGTTCCCTACGAGTCGGCCAAACGCATGAACGCCCATCGCGAGTGGGCCAATGTGCGGTTGCACCACATCAGATACTTCAACATGGGCAAATACTTCAGCCTTGGAATGCAAACAATCGTGAACATCAGCAACAAACCGCAGTTTGCCAACAGCATCTCATCACTCTTGACATCGTACGCCTATGAGCCGTTTGCGCAGTGCCAGTCGCAGATACTTGAAAAATACCGTGCCAACCAGTGGGTGGGCTTCGGCCTGATGCCTATTCTGAACATCACCGAGAAAGTGCAGCTGCGAACCGAAGGGCACGTCTTCCAGCCGTACAAATACATCAGCATACAGAATTACCAGACCACCTTCAGCGAAGAATTCCCCACACCGCGATTCATGGCCCACGCGGCTTTGGTGTGGCACACCCCCATCGGCCCGCTCGCCGCAACCGGCAGCTACTACTACAAAGAAGAGAAACCATTCCATTTCCAGGTCAATCTCGGATACCTGTTGTTTAACCGCAAAGGAACAGATTGATTTTCCATAGCGCACCAAACCAACGAACCTGTAGGGACGCGATTCATCGCGTCCGCATCAAAAACCTGCAAACCACCGTAGGGACGTGGCGTGCCGCGTCCGCATAAAACGCCACGTTTGCGTCCGGTTATGCAGATAACGTCTTTCAGACGTTTTTTTGAAATATATAATTGCTTGCCAAACAATTATTTTTCTATTTTTACCCCAACTAACCATTATCCTATTCTATCAAAAACACACATAAACCACAAAAAATCAAATAAATGAAACGCATTTTCTTATTCTTATGCGCTACAATGCTCACCGCACAGGCATGGGCTGCCACAACTTTCACCATTGGCAACCTAAAATACACAGTAACCGATGAAACAAACCATTATGTTTCAGTTAAAGCCAAAAGTACATCAGCACTTATAGGTGAACTTGAAATTCCTTCAACAGTCACAAATGGTAGCACAATTTATACGGTCACAAGCATTGGCGACCTAGCGTTCTCTAATTGCAGAGAACTGACATCTATCATCATTCCCAATACTGTTACAAGCATTGGTGTTCTTGCGCTTACTTCATGCGACGAATTGACAGAAATAAATGTAGAAAGCACCAACAAAGCATATACATCACAAGATGGTATCTTGTTCAATAAAGATAAGACAACTATTATATGTTACCCTTCAGGAAAAACGGAAACAACATACACTATCCCCAATTCAGTTACAAGCATTGGTAATGAAGCTTTCCATTATTGCCCCCGCCTTACATCCGTCACCATTCCCAATTCTGTTACAAGCATTGGCAGCTCTGCGTTCTATAATTGCATCGGCCTGACATCGGTAACCATTCCCAATTCTGTTACAAGTATTGGACGTCAAGCGTTTATGTGTTGCCTGAGTCTTACATCAATCACTATTCCAAATTCTGTTATGAGCATTGGCGACCGTGCGTTTTCGGAATGTAGTAAATTAACATCGGTAACCATTCCCGAATTGGTTACAAGTATTGATGAATATACTTTTTGTAATTGTCTTAGCCTAAAAAAAATTACTATTCCCAATTCTGTTACAAGCATAGGCGACCGTGCGTTCTATGGTTGCAAACATTTGACAGAAATAAATGTGGAAAGTGCCAACACTAAATACACATCCGAAAACGGTGTCTTGTTCAATAAAGATAAGACAACTATTGTATGTTATCCGGCAGGTAAAACAGAAACAACATACACCATCCCCAATTCAGTTACAAGCATTGGCAACTCTGCGTTCCGTGGTAGCAGCGGCCTTACATCAGTCACCATTCCCAATTCGGTTACAAGCATTGGCGAATATGCGTTCTATGGTTGCAGCAAACTGACTACTACTATCCCATATTCGGTTACAAGCATTGGCGACTATGCCTTCCTAAATTGCAACAGTGTGACGGTGTCAGAACCCGGTTGGATTATAAGCATAGGGAATTATGCGTTTTCGGGCGTGAAAAAATTGAATTATGGTGACTATAAGGAAGCAACAGTTGATGGTAATTTTATTTATGCCGATGCTGCTAAAACACACCTTCTCAGATATACAGGTACTGATGTTACAAGTGTAACGGTTCCAAGCACGGTTACCATTATCGGCTATCAGGCATTCTATAATTGCAGTAATTTGAAATCAGTAACCATTCCCTATTCGGTAACAACCGTTGATGTGGCAGCATTTGCGGAGTGCAGCGGCCTTACTACTATAACTATTTCTAATTCGGTAACAACCATTTGTAAGAGTGCATTCTTGGGTTGTAGTGCTCTAACATCTATTACTATTCCCGAATCAGTTACAGATATTGGTGAAGGAGCATTCGAACGCTGTACAAAACTGAAAACAATTAATGTGGAAGTCGGCAATACATATTACACATCCGAAAATGGAGTCCTGTTCAATAAAAGGAAAACCAGCCTGAAATGCTATCCTGCAGCAAAAACAGGCGCATACACCATTCCAAGCACGGTGATAGGTATTGGCCCCAAAGCGTTTGCTTATTGTAGTGGGCTTACGTCGGTAACCATTCCCGAATCGGTTACAAGCATCGGCAATCATGCGTTTCGTGATTGCAGCAGTCTGAAATCGATAACAATACCTAATAGTGTAACAAGCGTCGGAAGCCAACTGTTTTATAATTGCAGCAGTCTGACTTCTATCACTCTTTCAAATAACATTACAAGCATTGGAGATATGACATTTCACAATTGCAGCAGTCTGAAGTCAATCACCATTCCAAGTAAAGTTACAAGCATTGGCAGCTATGCGTTTTCCAATTGCAGCAGTTTGACATCAATCACTATACCAAATTTGGTTACAAGCATTGGCGATAGGGCAACGTTTCAAGGTTGCAGCAAATTGTCATCCGTTAACATTCCTAATGGCATTACTAGTATTGGTGACAATATGTTTTCAGGTTGCAGCAGCCTGACATCAGTCACCATACCTAATACGGTTACAAGTATCGGCAACTATGCGTTCTTAGGTTGTAGCAGTCTGAAATCAATCACTATACCAAATTCGGTTACAAGCATTAAAAGTCAGGCATTCCGTGAGAGTGGTCTGACATCTGTTACTATTCCTGAATCAGTTACAAGCATTGGAAATAGCGCATTCTACAATTGCAGCAGTCTCAAATCGGTAACCATTCCCGGTTCGATTACAAAAATTGTGGCCAATACATTCAATAGTTGCAGCAACTTGGCATCGATAGCTTATGATGGAACAAGCCAACCTTCGGTAGAAAATTATGCATTTAGGAATGTAAATATGTCAATTCCGGTATGTGTTCCCGAAGGTTATACACCAACTACTTGGTGCGGATTTACGAACTTAGTAAAAGGGCACGATAAAGTAACAGACAACGCTGTTGCTGCAACCTGCACAAATACAGGATTAACTCAGGGCAGCCATTGCTCAAAATGTGGTAAAGTGTTTGTGGCGCAAACGACAACCGCCGCTCTTGGTCATAGTTATGGTACACCCACATACTCTTGGAGCGCCGACGGCAAGTCGTGCACGGCAAAAACAGTATGCTCACACAACTCAAGCCATGTGGTTACGCAAACCGGCACTATCACAAGCGCAGTAGCCACGGCTGCCACATGTGAGGGCAAGGGAACAACAACATACACTGCAAAATTCACAAACAGCAATTTCACAACACAGACAAAATCTGTTGAGGATATACCCGCTCTTGGTCATAGTTACGGTACACCCACATACTCTTGGAGCGCCGACGGCAAGTCGTGCACGGCAAAAACAGTATGCTCACACAACTCAAGCCATGTGGTTACGCAAACCGGCACTATCACAAGCGCAGTAACCACAGCTGCCACATGTGAGGGCAAGGGCACAACCACATACACTGCAAAATTCACAAACAGCAATTTCACAACACAGACAAAGTCTGTTGTGGATATACCCGCTCTTGGCCACGTTGAGGTTACCGACGATGCTGAGGCACCAACCTGCACCGAGACGGGCTTAACCGAAGGCAAGCATTGTTCAGTTTGCAATGCGATTTTAGTTGCACAGGAAGAAGTTGCGGCTCTTGGCCACGTTGAGGTTACCGATGATGCTGAGGCGCCAACCTGCACCGAGACGGGCCTAACCGAAGGTTCGCATTGCTCGGTTTGCAATGCGATTTTGGTTGCGCAGGAAGAAATAGCGGCTCTTGGTCACACCGCCGATAGCGTTGAATTTGAAAACATTATTCCTGCCACCTGTACCGAGGCAGGTTCAAAAGATTCAGTGGTTTACTGCTCTGTTTGCCAAGTTGAGTTGAGCCGCGAGGAGAAAGAAACCCCTGCACTTGGCCATACCTATAGCAACACCGTTACCGCCCCAACCTGCACCGCAGTTGGCTTTACAACACACACGTGCTCTGTTTGCGAGTACACTTATAATTCAGACACTGTTGCAGCCAATGGTCATACTGTTGTTGTGGACGCGGCTGTTCCCGCAACAACCACTTCTGTCGGAAAAACCGAAGGCTCGCATTGCTCGGTTTGCAACACCGTGCTTGTGGCGCAGGAAGATATTCCAATGCTAGCCAATAACGGTGGCGATAACCAAGGTGGCAACAATGGAAATGAGAATAATGGAGGTGGCAGCAACAACCAAGGCGAAAATGAAAATCAAGGTGGAGAAAACAACCAACAGGAAGGAAACGAAAACCAAGGCAACAATGGTGGCAACCCTGCCACAGCCGTTGCCGATGCTGCCGCCAGCAGCTTGAACATCTACGCCCACCACAACATTATTGTGGTTGAGAACGCCATCGATGAAATCTGTGTTTACGATGCAATGGGACGCCTTGTGTGTAGAGACGTTGCGCGCAACGTCTCTACGGTTGCCAAATCGGGCATCCGTGCAGAAATCCGCGTCAAAGGCGCAGGCGTTTACATTGTCAAGGTTGGCAGCACCGCCAAACGGGTGATGGTGAATGATTGATAGGTAATTGATAATTTGTTCTTGTAGAGACGTGCCATGGCGCGTCTCTACGTGTTTTATTCCATCTATATCACTACGCCCACATTCCATTTCCAAGTCAATCTCGGATACCTGTTGTTTAACCGCAAAGGAACAGATTGATTTTAGCATTCAACATCGATCATTTTATTAGGCAGGGACGATACGCACACAATCTCTACACCCACGCTTGGTAACATTCATATAAATAATTTTCTATTTTTACCCCTACTAATCATCATCCGATTATAACAAAAACGCATACAAACCTTTAAAAATCAAACAAATGAAGCGTACATTATCTTTTATTGTGGCAATAATGTTTGCCGGACAGGTGTGGGGACAATATGGTGTAAATGGTCAATATCAATATAGTTTTTCTTATACCTATGAAGGAAATACTCTCTATTACAAAATCACAGGTGATAATACAGTTGAAACAACATATCCGTATACTGCGCCAGGAAATTCCTATTATAATCTTACTAAACCAACAGGTGACGTGGTTATCCCTGAAACTGTAATTGGAAATGGAAACACATATTATGTAACAAATATTGGAGGCAATACATTTACCGATTGCGAAGATGTACGTACCGTAAGTATTCCTAGAACCATCACAACCATAGGGGAGCTGGCATTTTCGGGGTGTGAATTTTTAACTTCGATAACCATACCAGAATGGATTACAAGCATTGAATCATATGCTTTTCCTAATTGTACCGGTCTGACGTCAATTATCATTTCCAATTCTGTAATAAGCATTGGCGACAATGCGTTCAAAAATTGCAGTAGCCTAACTTCGATAACCATTGGAAAATCAGTCACAAGCATTGGTGATAATGTGTTCTCTGGTTGTAGCAAACTGACAGACATTATTGTGGAAAACAGAAACACGAAATTTTCTTCAGAAGGAGGTGTCTTGCTCAACTATAATAAAACAACATTAATATGTTTTCCAGCAGGTAAAACTGGCACATACACCATTCCTAATACTGTTACAAGCATCGGTAATTATGCGTTTTTTGATTGCAGCGGTTTGACTTCGATTACCATTTCTAATACCGTTACAAGCATTGGCAATTATGCGTTTCGTAATTGCAGCAATGCCACGTTGTATTGCGAAGTTGAGGAATCTTCAAAACCTTCGGGGTGGAACTCGAGTTGGAATGCCCAAACAAAATGGGGGTGCAGGGTTGTATCTGCACCTCTCAATCGTGCGCCGGAAGGTGTGGAACCAACAATAACGGGTGAAAATTATGTATTAATAGATGATTATGGAGCATTATGGTTTTTAAAAGACGCTGTAGAACCTACAGTAACTGTTACTTTTAATGTAATTAAGGGGAGTCATTGGGGATATGGCGAAAACGAGAATACTCGTACTCCATACATTATAAATGAACCTGTTACAGGAAGTAAGACTTACATATTTAATGGTTGGGCTGATCGTTGTTATGAAAATTCAGATGCCGCTGTAGCTCCAACATGCACCGAGACAGGCCTAACCGAAGGTTCGCATTGCTCGGTTTGCAATGCGATTTTGGTTGCGCAGGAAGAAATAGCGGCTCTTGGTCACACCGCCGATAGCGTTGAATTTGAAAACATTATTCCTGCCACCTGTACCGAGGCAGGTTCAAAAGATTCAGTGGTTTACTGCTCTGTTTGCCAAGTTGAGTTGAGCCGCGAGGAGAAAGAAACCCCTGCACTTGGCCATACCTATAGCAACACCGTTACCGCCCCAACCTGCACCGCAGTTGGCTTTACAACACACACGTGCTCTGTTTGCGAGTACACTTATAATTCAGACACTGTTGCAGCCAATGGTCATACTGTTGTTGTGGACGCGGCTGTTCCCGCAACAACCACTTCTGTCGGAAAAACCGAAGGCTCGCATTGCTCGGTTTGCAACACCGTGCTTGTGGCGCAGGAAGATATTCCAATGCTAGCCAATAACGGTGGCGATAACCAAGGTGGCAACAATGGAAATGAGAATAATGGAGGTGGCAGCAACAACCAAGGCGAAAATGAAAATCAAGGTGGAGAAAACAACCAACAGGAAGGAAACGAAAACCAAGGCAACAATGGTGGCAACCCTGCCACAGCCGTTGCCGATGCTGCCGCCAGCAGCTTGAACATCTACGCCCACCACAACATTATTGTGGTTGAGAACGCCACCGATGAAATCCTCGTTTATGATGCAATGGGACGATTAATCTGTAGGGACGCGATTAATCGCGTCCGTGCAGAAAACCGCACAGAAATCCGCGTCACCATCCCCGGCCTTTACATTGTCAAGGTAGGCGGCGCAGCCAAACGTGTAATGGTGAATTGACCGATTGCGTAAACAATTGAAAATATGATTGTAGAGACGATGTATACATCGTCTCCACGTCATTTGACGTCTCTACGTTTTTTGTGCCGTCAAGCCATCAGCGCCACAACGCCGCTGACAGCCATATAGGCATATATCACCTTCCGCAAGGCGGGTGAAGGAATCCGGTCGAACACTTTTTTGCCAATCCACGAGCCAATAACCACGCCCACGAGCGCATAGAGCCAGCACCAGCCCACCAGCGGCGTGCAGAAGCCGCATTGGGCACGGTAGATGGTCATAAACACATTGCCGATGAAAAAATAAACCTGCGTCTGCGCCAGATAACGCTCTTTATCCGATTCCGACGCCACAAAATAGAGCACGGCCGGCGGTCCCTGCATGGCAAAAAGTCCGCCCATGACACCACTCAAAGTCCCCATCGACAATTGGATTGGAATGGTCGGGCGCAAATGGATTTTATCGCTTATTATCAGGAAGTAAGCGCTCATCACTAAAAGTATTAGTCCAAGTAGATGCTTCAGGTGAGTGTCGCTTGCTATTGACACATACCGGACGGCAAAAAACGATACAATCAGAAAAGTGAGCAGTATTGGTATCACCCGCTTCCAGTCAATCAGGCGGTAGATGGCCACAAGCACATAGAGCGACTGCGCCGCCGACAGCATCCCCGACAGAGTGGTGGCTTCGCCATACGAAGGCATCAAATGGGGGAGCATTGTCATTATGAAAATTCCAAACCCGAATCCGCTCACCCGTTGCACAAAACTCGCGCCGGTGCAGAAAACAATTAACAAGATGATGGCTGTTGTTGTCATAGCGGCTGCAAAGTTATTAGCTAATATTGAATTTTTACCGCCAAATCCCTTATATTTGTTCTTTGTGAATTCTTGATAACAAACTAAAACACATAATGCTATGAAAAGATTTTTGGCTTTTCTGCTTGCCATTGCGTTTGCCGGACAGGCGTGGGCAGATGAAGTAAATTACGATATTTCTAACGGGTCTTTGTATTACAAAATAATAAGTAGTACAGAAGTTGCAGTCACATTCCCGAATCGTTCGACAGGCGGCTACGATGGCTACAACAAACCATCAGGAGCCATTGTTATTCCGGAAACAGTTGTTCACCCAGAAACCGGTGTGTCGTATAGTGTTACAAGCATTACCGCCGGCGCTTTTTATTATTGTGATATAACATCAATCAGTCTTCCTAATTGCATTACTAACGTTGGCATGTGGGCGTTTGGCGATAGGAACAAATTGCAATTTAATGAAGAAGAAGACGCAAAGTATTTGGGTAATGCAGAGAACCCGCATTTATGCCTAATGCGTGTAAAATCAGAAAACATTACAACATTCGAGATTAATAACAATTGCAAGTGCATATCAGGAAGTGCGTTTAGTGGTAGCGGATTAGAATCAATAACTATTCCTAATAGTGTTGCAGGTATTAGCGAATATGCCTTTGAATGTTGTGTAAACCTAAGGTCAATAAACTTTGGCAATGACATTAAAAAAATTGGTGACTATTCGTTTCATAGCTGCGAAAAATTAACATCCATAACCATTCCCAATTCAGTAACAAACATTGGCGATGGTGCATTTGAATATTGCAGCAACCTTTATTATGTTACTCTTGGCAGCGGCATTGAAACCATCGGCACAGATGCATTCAAGGATTGTCCGATTGAAACTCTAACCTATAACAGCAATATTGCGGGCTCAAAACTCGACGGATTGACAACACTCAAAACCGTAAATATTGGCGATGCCGTTACAACCATTAGCAACGGAGCGTTTAGATATAGCACCGGCCTGACAGCAATAAATGTGTCAGCGGATAATGACAATTTTTGCTCAATTGACGGCGTGGTATTCAGCAAGGATAAAAAAACGCTGATACGTTATCCGGCCGGAAAATCAGGCTCATACACCATTCCCGACGGTGTTACAGCTATTGGTAAGTATGCGTTCTGTGGTTGCAAAAGCCTTTCTTCGGTAACAATACCTAACAGCGTTACAAGCATCGGCGACTTTGCGTTCTATCAATGCAGTGGCCTTACGTCTGTCACCATCCCCAATTCGGTTACAAGCATTGGTAGCCGTGCGTTCGATAATTGTCCTATTGAAACTTTAACATATAACACTAATAATATAGGACAAGCGTTTGGATGGAATTCAACACTTAAAACAATCAACATTGGCAATGACGTTACAAGTATTGAAAGATGGACATTTGGGGGTTGCCAAGGTCTTATATCAATCAGTATTCCCCAAAATGTTACAAGTATTGGGGAAGGGGCATTTTATAATTGCAGTAATCTGTCGTCAATTTCCATTCCCAATTCAGTTGAAAGTATTGGAAGCATGGCGTTCATGGATTGTAGTAGTCTGACAGCAGTTTCCATTCCCAATTCAGTTACAAGCATCGACAGCCGTGCGTTCTATGGTTGCAGCGGTCTGACAACAATCTCACTTTCCAATTCAATTACAAACATCAGTGAGCAAACGTTTTTTGGTTGTAGAAGCCTAACAACAATTACCATACCTGAAAATGTTACAAGCATTGGTCTACGTGCGTTCTATAATTGCAGCGGCTTGACATCAATCATCATCCCCAATTCGGTTACAAGCATTGGAGAAGGGGCGTTCTACAATTGCAGCAGTCTGACTTCTATTACCATCCCTGCTGGTGTAACAGAACTTAACTATCAAGTTATTGATGGTTGCAGTGGTCTGACATCCATTTGTTACGAAGGCAGTAGCGAACCAATATTTTTTGTCTTCAACGAGATTGATTATACAATACCCGTGTGTGTGCCAGCGGATTATAGTTCTAATTCATGGTGCGGTCATTTTACAAATTTGATTAAAGGACACAACAAAGTAACAGATGTCGCGGTTGCCGCAACTTGCACCGAGACGGGCTTAACCGAAGGTTCGCATTGCTCGTATTGCGGAAAGATTATTACTGTGCAAGAAATTATACCCGCAAGTCATACCTACAACACCACCATTACCACTCCAACCTGCACGGCAGTTGGCTACACAACGCACTCTTGCTTTGTATGCGAGAGCACGTATAACTCAGATACTGTTGCGGCCACCGGCCATACAGCAGACAGTGTTGCGTTTGAAAACGTTGTGGCCGCAACATGCACCGTTGCCGGCACAAAAGATTCGGTGGTCTATTGTTCGGTTTGCCAAGATGAGTTGTCACGTGAGACAAAAGAGATTCCGGCCAAAGGTCACACCGTTGTTATAGACGAAGCTGTTGAGCCAACCTGCACCAAAACAGGATTGGGCGAAGGCAAGCATTGTTCTGTTTGCAATGAATACGATTGGACACAAGAACTTATACCACCATTAGGCCACGATTTTGGCAAGTACGTTTATAACAACGACGCCACTCTTGAAGCGGATGGCACTGAAACCGCCGTATGCTCACGTTGCGGCGAAAAAGACACCCACGTGGCCGAAGGCACCAAACTGAATGCCACCGCCGTTTCCGATGCTGCCAGCACGTTGAACATCTACGCCAACCACAACATTATTGTGGTTGAGAACGCTACCGATGAAATCCGTGTTTATGACGCAATGGGCAAATTAATCTGTAGGGACGTGGCGTGCCGCGTCCGCACGGAAATCCGCATCACCACCCCCGGCGTTTACATTGTCAAAACCGGCAACGCAGTTAAACGGGTGATGGTGAATTAATAATCTGCGTAAATAATTGAAAATATGATTGTAAAGACGATGTGTACATCGTCTTTACTTTTTTTACTGCAATTATTTCTAAAAACTTCCGCTCGCCAAAAATGTTTCGTCTTTTTCCAACGAAAACCTTTCGCCGAATCATCTTTTTTCAATCCTTCCTACATTCATTCAATTCTTCTTTTCCCCCTTCCCGTTTCCCCCTTCCCATTACCTTGGCACACAATTTGCTAATACGTATATCCACCATTTTTATATGGCACAATTGTTTAAACAGCAAAATAACTAATTTCGCGCGATTTTTTTGAATTTATTAAGATGAAACGTAAAATCACCATTGGCGACATCACAATGAAACAGGCCGCCGACAAGGCCGACTACGCCTTCTCGTTCCGCGAGAAGATTGAATTGGCCAAAATGCTTGACAAGACAGGCCTTTCGGTCATTGAACTTGCACCTATAACCGACGGCAAAACCGACTCGCTGCTAATCAAATCGCTCGCTTCGGCGGTGAAGAACAGCGCCGTGGCCGTGCCGCTCAACATTAGCGAGGCCGACACCGTTGAAACCACTTGGAACGCCCTGAAGGGCGCCGCTCATCCGCGATTGCAGATTTCGGTTCCAGTGAGCACCGTGCAGATGGAATATTTCTGCCATAAGAAACCCGCCGCCATTGTCGAGATGATTGCCAGCCTGACAAAGCAAAGCCGTGCGCTCTGCCCCGATGTTGAGTTTGTGGCCGAAGACTTTGGCCGCAGCGACATCAGTTTCCTGTGGCAGGCCATTGAAGCCGCCACGCAGAACGGCGCAACCACCGTCACGGTGTGCGACGCTGCAGGCAACCTGCTGCCCGAAGAGTTTTTCGACCTTGTGAAACAGGTGAAAGAGCACCTGCCCGCCGACGTTCGGTTGGGTGTGCGCTGCTCAAACGAGTTCTATTTGGCCGACTCGTGCGCCATTGCCGCCGTGCGTGCGGGTGCCGACGAGATTAAGACCGCGCCCTTCGGCAACTTCACCGTCTCGCTCGAAAGGTTTGTCAAGATACTGAACGTGAAAGCCGATGTGTGCGACGCCTGCTGCGACGTGCGCGCCACCGAACTGCACCGCGCCGTTGAGCAAATCAAGCGCCTGTGCCAGACCAACCGCTCGAAACCCACTTCGTTCTCGAACATTGCCCCAACCGAGCGCCCCGACATTCAACTCACCGTGCGCGACTCGAAAGAGACCGTGCTCAAGGCCGTGCAGAGTCTGAATTTCGACCTGACCGACGAAGATGCCGACAATGTTTACAACGAATTCCTGAAGGCCGCCGCCACTCACGAGACCGTTGGCGCGAAGGAACTCGACGCCATTATCGCCACAGCGGCGTTCCAGGTGCCACCAACCTATAAATTAGAGAATTACGTCATCAATTCAGGCAACATAATCTCGGCCACCTGCCACATTCTTTTGAAGAAGGGCGACGATGTGCTCGAGAGCGTCTGCATTGGCGACGGCCCGATTGACGCCGCCTTCCAGGCCATCGAGAAGGTCATCGGCAAGCACTACGAACTCGACGACTTCCAGATTCAGGCCGTGACCGAAGGCCGCGAGGCAATGGGCGAAACCGTTGTCCGCCTGCGCTCTGAAGGCAAAATCTACTCGGGCCGCGGCATCTCAACCGACATTGTCGGCTCAAGCATCGCCGCCTACCTGAACGCCGTCAACAAGATAGCATTCGAAGAAGCATAAATCGAAAATTATCAGCATTTTACAGAAAATCACTTAAAATGAAACTTTCATTTTCAACACGCGGATGGGCCGATATGTCGTGGACCGAAATCCTTGACAACGCAAGCCTAATGCGCTTTTCGGGTATCGAGATATACAACGTTTTCAAAACGCCTGAATTTGTGGCCAAGGGCGGGCCGTTCCACAAGTACTCGCTCACGGCTTCGCTGCGCGATTTGCGCGAGAAGAAACTCGCCATTCCCTGCTTCGACAGTTCGCTCGACCTTTCGGAAGACAGCGCCGAGATGATTGACGAGATGACCGCTCTCATTGGCATTGCCGCCGATATGCGCAGCCCATACGTGTGCGCTTTCGCGAAGAAGGGCACAGTTGAGACCGTCAAACAGAATCTGACCCGACTCATTCCTGTGGCCGAAGCCAAGGGTATCACCATTCTGATAAAAACCAGCGGAATATACGCCGACACCGCGCTGCTTCGCGATTTGCTCGACTTTTTCGCCTGCGACCAGATTGCCGTCATTTGGGATGTGCACCACCCCTACCGCGACAAGGGCGAGACGCCTGCGCAGACAATCACCAACCTTGGCGCCTACGTCAAGCACGTGCACCTTCGCGACAGCGACGACGCCAACCGCTACAACATTATCGGCGAGGGCAACTTCCCCATTGCCGACGTGATGAAGGCCCTTTCGTCGGTCGATTACGACGGGTTTATCTCGCTTGAGTGGAAGCCCGAGTGGATGCTCGACTTCACCGACCGCGACGTCATTTTCCCGCACTTTGTCAACTATATGAGCCAGTTCGAGAACACCCGCGGCAAGCGCAGCGAACTCTACCCGAACCACGACGGCTCAGGCTACTACATTTGGAAGAAGGACGAACTGCTGAATATGACCTTCTCGCAGGTATTGGACCGCGTGGTTGAGGAGTTCCCCGACCAGTACTGCTTCAAATACACCACTTTGGACTACACCCGCACCTACGCCGAGTTCCGCGACGATGTTGACAACTTCGCCCGCGCGCTCGTATCGCTTGGCGTGAAGCCAGGCTCGAAAGTGGCCGTTTGGTGCACCAACATACCTGCTTGGTACATAACATTTTGGGCAACCGTGAAAATCGGCGCCGTGCTTGTGACGGTGAACACCGCCTACAAGATTCACGAGGCCGAATATCTGCTGCGACAGTCTGACACTCACACACTTGTGATGATTGAGAGCGCTTTGGACTCGAACTATCGCGCCATTATCAACGAACTCTGCCCCGAGATTGCCACCAACACGGCGGGCAAGCCGCTTCACTGCAAGCGTCTGCCGTTCCTGCGCAACGTTATCACCGTGGGCTTCCGCCAGAAGGGCTGCCTGACACTGCAGCAGGCAATGGACCGCCATGACCTTGTGCCGTTGGAGGAAATCCAGCGAATGGCCGCCGCCGTCAAACCCGACGACGTGTGCAATATGCAGTACACCAGCGGCACCACAGGCTTCCCCAAGGGCGTGATGCTGACGCACTACAACGTGGTGAACAACGGCAAGTGCATTGGCGACCGTATGGGCCTTTCAACCGCCGACCGAATGATGATTCAGGTGCCGATGTTCCACTGCTTCGGAATGGTTCTGTCGATGACTTCGTCGATGACGCACGGCACCACAATGTGCCCGATGCCCTACTTCTCGGCCAAATCGTCGTTGGCGTGCATAAACCAGGAGCACATAACCTGCTTCAACGGCGTGCCCACAATGTTCATTGCAATGTTCAACCACCCCGACTACCGCAGCACCGACTTCTCATATATGCGCACAGGCATTATGGCAGGTTCAGGCTGTCCGCCCGAACTGATGCGCCGTGCCGCCGAGCCGTCGGAGATGAATATGCGCGGCATTGTGAGCGTTTACGGACAGACCGAATCGGCGCCAGGCAGCACAATGTCGGCTTGGACCGACTCAATCGACGTGCGCACCGAGACCGTGGGCTACGCCTTCCCGCACGTGCGCTGCAAGGTGGTTGACCCCGAAACGGGCCTTGAGGTTCCGCCCAACACCAACGGCGAGTTCTGCGCCAAAGGCTACAACGTGATGAAAGGCTACTACAAGATGCCCGAAGCCACCGCGCAGACCATTGACGCTGACGGTTGGCTGCACAGCGGCGACCTTGCCTGCGTTGACGAGAACGGCAACTACAAAATCACAGGCCGCCTGAAAGATATGATTATCCGCGGTGGCGAGAATATCTATCCTAAAGAGATTGAGGAGTTTATCTACACCCACCCCAAGGTGAAGGACGTTCAGGTTATCGGCGTTCCCGACGAGAAATACGGCGAGGAGGCAATGGCCTGCATTATTCTGAAGGAGGGCGAAGAGATAAGCGAACCCGAGATGCGCGAATTCATTATGGGCCGCCTTGCCCGCCACAAGGTTCCGCGCTATATCGATTTCGTCAAATCGTTCCCGATGAACGCCGCAGGCAAAATTCTGAAATACAAGATGCGCGAGGAGGCTGTGGAGAAATTGGGGCTGAAGAAGAAATAAAATTCGCAGAGAGCGCAGAGGAAACGAGAGAACGCAGAGTTTAAATAGCAAGGCTGCCCGATTGGGTGGCCTTGTTTTATTTTCGACCAACGCCCCGCAACCTTTTTACCTTCAGCAACGTCTGCATAATAGTGCGAAAAGTTTCTTAACTTTGACCTATGGCAACTTTGCGTACAGATAGCACCATAACCATTGACTACGCCAATGGCGTTGTTGGTCCGCAAAACGACAATGGAACAATCTTGTTTGGAGGTGGGCATCAATATGAAATAATAATTACCAAAGATTTGGGATGGTGGAATGGTGATTGGCCTGATTGCTTGAATCGTATATCTGAAACAATATTAAAATAATATGAAGATCACAAATTACCAATGGTACGATGCGAATGGAATCGTAATTAATGTCTTCGAAGATCCCCATAATCCTATTATTTCATTTCAACAGTTGGATATGAATATTGGTAATAAATTTGGGGCACGAAGTGGCTGCGAATATGGTATTAGATGGATGTTTAATGATAAAGAGATCGTATTCAAAAATGTTTGGGGATCAAGATGTACCCCTAATTTAACAATGGATAAAGTGATAATAAACCACGGCGATTATGTGGCAGTGCATGATGCAGATGGAAGTCTATTGCAGAAATTACCTTATCCACCAGAACCGATATCAAATCTAAAGAATGAGTTTGGTGGTTATGAGTACAAACGGGAATACATGAGATGTTATTGGAATAAGAAAAAGAATGGAGAATGGTGCATAGCCATGGAAATATGGTGGCGCAGTTGGCGTTTTTGTACTGAGACGCGGGAGTTTAACCCTGACACATTAGAGTTTGGCGAGGTACTTAGCACATCTGCCGATTGAAAATTCTAAAAAATACTGTACGTTATATTTCCAAAATGCTATAAATCTTGTGTAATCAGTGTCATCCACACGAGAATAAATCAGGAGTGGCGGCCTTGCAGGGTAAAATTGGGTGCACCAAACGTGGAGACGCGGCGCGCCACGTTTGTGCAGGTGGCGGGCGTTAGTGAAGCATAGAAAAATCTGCGCCAATCTGTTCAATCTGCGTCATCTGCGTTCAAAAAATCTGCGTACCCCGATAGTTTATCGGGACTGTGCCGTCAGTGCGTGAATAAACACATTTTTTTAAATTTGACACATTAAAACTTAATAGTTATGAAAATAATAGTTGCCATTGTATCAACTGTGACCTTGCTGTTCACCGGGCTTTTTCTCTTTTTTATGCTGAATATCAATTCGACACCGGGAGCGTTCAACTATCCGGCAAGCAACATCTCCAAAACCAACAAACAAGCCATCGCTGAAACTCTGAAAGCGTTTCAAGACGGCTACGAGTCGCGCGATGTCTCAAAAATCGGCGATTGCATAGCCCGAACCATCGACACCGCATCGATTTTTATTCTGGGCACCAATCCCAACGAAATCTTCAAAGGAAAGGGCGGAGCGCAAACGCTGCTGTTTGGCGACTGGTCGTGGTGGGGTAATGTGCAATATGACATCGGCCGCCTATATGCCGACCAAATCACCGACAGTGTTGCATACGTGGCATTACCAGGAAATATTAGGCTTGATTTTGGGAATATGGTTTTCCCGCTGGAAGTCTCTGGCGTGATGGTGCAAAGCGGAAACGGGCAGTGGAAATTTTCCAAAATGCAGTTCATATATGGTTGGAACACCAACTATATAATTTTTGCCCGCATTGCAGCATACGGAACGCTTATTCTACTGGCAGCGCTGCTGGCGTTTATCTGCATCATAAAGTGCGTAGTGAGCCGAAAGAAATAAGGATTGAACAATAAAGTTCTTCAATCATCGTCATTCTCCAGCTGCTCGGATGAAATGTCGTCACTCTCGAAGTTGTCAGAATCGGTTTGTTGTTCCTCAACTTTTCTGCGTCCTTTCCACTGCCCATTGTTCAGTGTGTAAGTCACGATGTTTTTGTTGTTTTCCAGAAAATCAACAAGTTCGTCGGTCATCTTGATTGACATATTGTGCGACAGCAGGTTTAGCGAGATACCTGTTTCGGTATCAAACACCATAAAGTAGAGCGCAACATCACCTTTAGTTGTTAAACTGTTCTTTATCAAATCGATATTGACCTTGTTTAAATCTTGAAGTTTAACATTGATGGTGAGTTTTTTCACAAAATCTTCACGTATGTTACTCAGCAGTTTGATTGAGGAAATGTGCAGTTCGAGTGGACGGTTGCCGTCTTTATCGGGAAAGCGTCGTTCCTCCACATGTGCCTTGACGTAGAGCGAACTGTTTTTCTTGATGAGCCTGCTGTACGCTTCATACTCCTTGTCGAAAAGAGCTATTTTGAGACCACCATTGTAGTCTTCAATGACAAAGGTCATAAACGGGCGGCCTTTTTTTGTAAGACCGTCGTAAACGTCTGTCACCAAGCCACCGAACGAGACATCGCGGTTTTCAAAAGGCGCCAGATTTTCGAGTTCGGCGGGAGAAACTGTACAGAAGTTTTCAAGGTCGAATTTAAATGGGTCAAGCGGATGCGCTGAAAGATAGATACCTACAACGTCCTTCTCCATATTGAGTTTTTCGAGCAACGGTATTTCCGGCAGGTCGGGGATGTGCGGATGTGGAATGGCGATAGCGTCGCTCATTGTGCCGAACAGCGTGTTGGTGTTGTTCTGTTTATCGGCCTGATATGCGTTGCCGTAGCGCAGTAGCTCGTCGAGGAAGCGGTCTTTGTCCGACGAGTCGCCCAGAAAAATCTCGCGTTTGACGCCGAGCGAATCGAATGCGCCGGCAATGGCAAGGCTTTGAATAGTTTTTGCGTTGCATGTTGCCAAACTGATGCGCTCCAAAAAGTTAAAGATATCGGTGTATTTACCATTCTTTTGTCGTTCATTCACAATAACTTCAACAGCCGAGCTGCCCACACCCTTAATGCCGCCAAGTCCAAAACGGATTTCCCCGTTCTTATTGGCCGTGAAATTCATTTCCGATTCGTTGACATCCGGGCCTTTTACCGGGATTTTCATCGACTTGCACTCCTCCATAAACTTCTGAACATCAGTGATAGAGTCCTTGCTCTGTGTGAGGTTGGCGGCCATGTATTCGGCGGGGTAGTGCGCTTTCAGGTATCCTGTTTGATAGGCCACCCAGGCATAGCAGGCCGCGTGCGATTTGTTAAAGGCGTATGATGCAAATTTCTCCCAGTCGGCCCAGATTTTTAATAAAATCTTCTCATCGTGGCCGTTCTTTTTTCCACCTTCAATGAATTTCGGTTTGAGCATGGCCAGCATTGCGGCAATTTTTTTACCCATGGCCTTACGCAGGGTGTCGGCCTCGCCTCGTGTGAAACCTGCCAGCAGGCGGCTTAGCAGCATCACTTGTTCTTGATAAACGGTGACGCCGTAAGTGTCTTTCAGATACTTTTCCATAATAGGAATGTCGTAAGTGATAGGCTCTTCACCCTTTTTACGTTTGATAAACTGAGGGATGTAGTCCATCGGCCCTGGGCGGTAAAGGGCGTTCATCGCGATCAGGTCGGTGATTTGTGAGGGTTGTAACTCTCGCAGATATTTCTGCATGCCGGGACTTTCAAACTGGAACGTACCAATGGTACGGCCTTCGCTATAGAGTTTGTAGGTCAGTTTGTCGTCGATAGGTATGTGGTCGATATCAATATCGATGCCGTGCGTCTTCTTCACATTTTTGATGGCCTCTTTGATAAGCGACAGGGTGCTCAATCCCAAAAAGTCCATTTTGATTAAACCAACACTTTCAACAACGTGTCCATCATATTGAGTTACAACCACATCTTGTCCGCTTTTACGATCTTTGACCGTGCAGACGGGCGCAAAGTTTGTGAGGTCGTCGGCACCGATGATGACGCCGCAGGCATGAATGCCAATTTGGCGGTTAGTGTCTTCCAGCTCTTCGGCGTAGGTGAGCACCGATGGCAGGCTCTCAATGTATGCGTCAATATCACTGTCGCCAATGCGGTTGCCACTAATAAGTTGCTTAAGCTCAGGAATGTATTTATAGCAGTTTTTAAGGTTTACTTTAGGCATTTTCTTTGGCACCGAGCCCTCGACATTCTTCACTTGAATCTCCTCAAAATCGCGGTCGGGAACGAACTTCTTTATTTTGTTCGATGCTGCAACTGATATGCCCTGCACACGACACACATCAGCAAGTGACGATTTGGTGGCCATGGTTCCGTAGGTGATGATGTGAGCCACTTTTTCGGCGCCGTATTTTTGTGTTACCCAGTCCAATACTTTGCCGCGGCCTTCATCGTCGAAGTCAACGTCAATATCGGGCAATGAGATACGGTCGGGGTTGAGGAAACGCTCGAACAGCAAGTCATACTTGAGAGGATCGAGGTCAGTAATCCAAAGACAATATGCTACAACCGAGCCTGCAGCCGAACCTCGGCCCGGCCCGACGCTCACGCCAAGTTTCTCGCGGGCGGCGCGGATATAGTCTTGCACAATGAGGAAGTAGCCAGGAAATCCCATTGTCTTCATAATATGGAGCTCGAATGTTATTCGGTTTGTCTGCTCTTGGGTAAGATTTTCGCCGTAACGTTTATGAGCGCCGTCCCAAGTGAGTTTGGCCAGATAATCGGCTTCAAGTTTTATTCTATATATCTTATCGTAACCTCCTAATTTCTTGATTTTTTTCTCGGCTTCCTCTGGGCTCATTTGTTTTTTGTTTCCTTCGTCATCGAGGGTGAATGTAAACTCGTTGTACAAATCCTGTTCGGAGAATTTTTCATGATACTGCTCCTCAGTACCGAAATCTTCGGGAATGGGGAATTTTGGCATTATCGGGTCGGAATCGATGCTGTAAACCTCAACTTTATCGGCAATCTCCTGCGTGTTGGCAAGCACTTCCGGAATGTCGGCAAAAATTGAGGCCATTTCTTCGGGCGTTTTCAGCCATTCCTGCTTGGTGTAGTGCATACGGTCCGGGTCGTTGAAATCCTTGCCCGTGCTCAGGCAGATGAGACGGTCGTGAGCTTCGCCGTGCTCCTCCTCAACAAAATGCACGTCATTTGTGGCTATTAGTTTGATATGGTGCTTCTTGGCGAGCGTGACAAGTACCTTGTTCACCTCTTGTTGCGTTACAAAAACAGTCTGGTCAGCGTTGGGTTTGTTGGTATGATGCCGTTGCATTTCGAGGTAATAGTCGTCGCCGAACAGATTTTTGAACCATATTACCGATTGCTCCGCGCCATCCAGGTCGCCTTTGATAATTTTTTGAGGAACCTCGCCGCCCAGGCAGGCAGAGCAGCAGATGATGCCTTCGTGATATTTTTCAAGCAGTTCATGATCAATGCGGGCGTTGTAGTAATAGCCCTCGGTGAACGCCTTTGAGCTTAGTTTGCAGAGATTCTTATAGCCAACTTTGTTTTTGGCCAGCAAGATAAGGTGCCAACCGCGGGTGTCCTTTTTCAGTCGTGACTCATGGGCGCAATAGGCCTCGATGCCAATAATCGGTTTGAACGGAATAAACGTTTCGGCCTTGGCTTTCAACTCTTCAAGCTTCTTCTGAAGTTCAGCTTTTTTTGTTTCGTCAGTCTCTTTATCAAGGTCTTCCTGACATTCCTTAATCTTCTTTTTGGGTGCACCGTTCACTTTGTTTGCGGTATCTACCAAATCTTTGATACCAAACATGTTGCCATGATCAGTCAGTGCCATGGCGTGCATATTGTTCCGCATGCACTTGTCAATCAGATCGGGTACTTTCGACATACCGTCGAGGATTGAATAATGCGAGTGGACATGCAGGTGAGTGAAAGAAATATTCTTCAAATCAATCGGTTGGGCTTCGGCCGGAGAGTCTTCTTGCTTGTTTGTTTGTACTTCGAATGATTCAAATTCGATTTTTTCCGGTTCAATAGGATTGGGGTTGCATCGCTTAAACTCATCGAGCTCTGTGTCGCTGATGTTTAATTGTTTGGCATTGATCACACCAATGCGCACCAACTCAAGGAAGCAGCGGGTTGTGGCCACCACGTCTCCAGCGGCATTATGCGCGTCTTCGAATGGAGTGCCGAAGAGCTTTTGATGGAGCTCGGTCAGGTTTGGCCATTTTGCCTTACCATTCTTCATAATGGCACAAAAATCAGTAGAGCTTTCCTTGGTACACAATTTTTTTGCTGATGCCAATATGTTTTCCATTCCGCAACGGAGAAACTCACAACCGACAATACTTTGGTCGAATTCAATGTTGTGACCTACTATCAAAGTGGATTTTTGTACATCATCGGCAAATTCGCTCAACACGGTCTTCAAATCCTCGCCTATTTCAAGGGCTTTCTCTGTGGTTATATGATGCACGCCCGATGCGGCGATCGGAATAATGAATCCTTCCGGTTTGATAACGTGATTTTTAGCAAACAAGAACTTGCCGTTCACATCATGGCATTGCCAGGCCAATTGCACAAGTCTCGGCCAGTTTTCGAAGTCGGTGAGTGGCGCCTTGTAGTTGTTAGGCAAGCCAGTTGTCTCTGTGTCAAAGATTAAGAACATTGCGGAATATGTTTTTTTTGATTTTTAAAGATATGTTTTTGAGTGTTGGAAAATATCGGTGTTGATAAGTTTTAGATAATGATTGTTTGTCAGACATAAATAATATATTTGCCAAACAATAAATATCGATAATGAGCAAAAAAGAATCACGTATTGCTTCGCGACAGTTGCGAAGTTCATATCTTACCACCATAATAAGCATTTCGCTGGTTTTGTTTGTGATAGGTTTGGTCGGGCTGCTGATTCTGAACGCCCACAAAATATCGCGCCACGTAAAAGAGAACATCGGAGTTACGGTGTTTTTGAATAATGATGTCAAGGAAGTTGACATGATAAAATTGCAAAAAAGTCTTGACGCTTCAGTTTTTGTGAAATCGACAGATTTCATATCGAAGGAGCAGGCGGCGCAAGAACTAAAGGATGAGTTGGGCGAAGATTTTGTTAACTTTTTGGGGTACAATCCACTGCTGCCGTCAATTGAAGTAAAACTTAAAGCTGAGTACGCCAATGCCGACAGCATCGCAAAAATAGAAGAGAAGCTTGTCAAGTATTCGCAGATAAAAGAAGTGTCTTATCAGAAATCGCTCATCGAAGCTGTCAATCAGAATATTAAAAAAATCAGTTTGGTGCTGCTGGTGTTCTGCGGGCTGCTGTTCATCATATCGTTATCGCTGATCAACAATACTATACGGCTGTCGGTTTACGCACGGCGATTCCTGATAAAGACCATGGAGCTTGTAGGTGCCACACGGTCGTTTGTGAGAGCGCCGTTTATCATCAAAAGCCTTGAGCACGCTCTCATCAGCATACTGATAACATTTGTGCTTTTGGGCGGCACCATCTATCTAACCGATAAGCATATACCCGAATTATCAATCATGTATGAACTCGATACCATTGCCATTCTGTTTGCCGGCATCATGGCTATTGGGTTCTTCATTGTCTGGATATCGAATTTTTTTGCCGTGAACCGCTATCTGCGCATGAAAGGCAACGATTTATACGCATAAAAAAACAACATTATGGATAACGAAGCACAAAAGAGCGGGTTTGCCATACACCCGTCAAACTACAAATTCATCTGGATAGGCATAGCCATTGTGGTTTTTGGATTCATTCTTATGTCGGGCGGACGTTCCGACGATCCGCAGGTGTTCAATGAAAGCATGTTCAACGTTCGCCGGATTGTGATTGCTCCGGTGGTGGTGCTGGCAGGATTCCTGTTTGAGATTTATGCAATTATGCGCAAACCCAAAACCGACGACTGATCCATTGCATGATGATTTTTGAGCCCGGAAAAGAACAATACGATTTCGAGGAAGGCCAGATTTTGTTGATTGATAAGCCACTCAAATGGACATCGTTTGATGTGGTCAATAAAGTACGCTATCTGCTTAAAAACCAATTTGGTTTAAAAAAAATCAAAGTCGGCCATGCCGGAACACTCGATCCTTTGGCAACAGGACTGCTGATTATCTGCACGGGAAAATTTACCAAGCAGATTGAGTCGCTTCAGGCCTGCAGCAAAGAGTACGTGGCAACCTTTATGCTTGGCGCTACCACACCGTCGTTTGACCGCGAGACCGAAATCGACCGCACTTTCAGCACGGACGGAATAACCCGCGAACAAGTTGAGGTCGTGTTGCAGACATTCGAAGGCGAGCAGGAACAGGTGCCGCCAGTTTTTTCGGCAAAGCAAATTGATGGGCAACGTGCTTATGTGGCGGCCCGCAAAGGAAAAACTGTAGAATTGAAACCCGCACACATAAATATCGAGCAGATCAATTTGGAGGAATGTGAACTGCCGAAGGTGACCGTTAAAATACGCTGCAGCAAAGGAACATATATCAGAGCTTTGGCGCGCGATTTTGGTGAAAGGCTCGGTTCGGGCGCTTACTTGCACGATTTGCGACGCACGGCTAGTGGCGATTTTAGTGTTGATAAGGCCATAGGAATAGAAGAATTTGAAAAAATTATAAGAAACCTGCAACCGCTTTCAAAAAACAACGTAAACAACCTGTCATAAATTTTTGCCGCCGTTCTGCTCGAACGCGCCATAAAACAGTAAATTTTTTTCGAATGAAACTTTCGCAATTCAACTACGAACTTCCCGAAGAGCGTATTGCGCTCTACCCGTCGGAAAACCGTGATGAGGCTCGCCTGCTTGTTGTCAATCGCAAAACAGGACAGTTCGAACACCGCATTTTCAAAGAGATAATCAATTATTTCGACGACAAGGATGTGTTTGTGTTCAACAACACCAAAGTGTTTCCAGCTCGCCTTTATGGAAACAAGGAAAAAACTGGTGCAAAAATCGAGGTGTTCTTGCTTCGTGAACTTAACCAGGACCAACGTTTGTGGGATGTGCTGGTTGATCCGGCACGCAAAATCCGCATAGGCAACAAACTATATTTTGGTGAGGACGACTCTCTTGTGGCAGAGGTAATTGACAACACCACATCGCGTGGGCGCACACTCCGGTTCTTGTTCGACGGTCCGCACGACGAATTTAAAAAGACGCTTTATTCTCTTGGTGAAACTCCGCTGCCGCGATATATTACTACCAAACGTGAAGTGACATCGGATGACGCCTTGCGCTATCAGACCATATTTGCAAAACACGAGGGCGCTGTGGCCGCACCAACGGCAGGTTTGCACTTCAGCCGTGAATTGCTCAAACGTTGCGAGATTAAAGGCATCAACTTCGCCGAAATCACTCTTCATGTTGGACTTGGCAATTTCCGCCCCGTCGATGTTGAGGATCTTACAAAGCACAAGATGGACTCAGAACAGATTCTTATTACAGACGAAGCAGCAAACATTGTGAACAAAGCGAAAGACGGGCATCATAAGGTTTGTGCCATTGGAACCACCGTAATGCGCACGCTCGAAAGCTCGGTGTCAACATACGGCTACTTGAAACCGTTCGACGGATGGACCAACAAGTTCATCTTCCCGCCGTATGAATTCAGTGTGGCTAACGCCATGGTTTCAAACTTCCATCTGCCGCAATCAACTTTGATGATGATGGTTGCCGCATATGCCGGTTACGATTTGCTGATGGAATCGTACCGCGTGGCAATGAACGAAGGTTATAAATTCGGTGCCTACGGCGATGCAATGTTGATTATATGAAAATAATAAAGAGGAATATTAAGGGGAGGCTGTTTAAAGCCTCCCTTTTTTAGTTTATATGGTAGAGCGGATTGAATTTAAAAATCAATCTCCATCCGCACCATCTCAAAATCGAGTTGCTTCTTCTCCATATTGGCGGCCACAACGCGCACTGATACCTTGTCGCCCATAGTGTAGCGGCGTTTGGTGCGGTGGCCGATGACGGCAAATTCGGCTTCGTCGTACTCGTAGAAATCGTCGGTCAGCGAGCGCACCGAGACCATGCCTTCGCACTTGCTGTCGTTCAGTTCCACGTAGATGCCCCACTGCGTAACGCCCGAAATCACGCCGTCGAAAATCTTGCCCACGTTGTCCTTCATGAACTCAACCTGCTTGTATTTTATCGACGCGCGCTCGGCGCTTGTGGCCAGTTGCTCCATCTCCGACGAGTGCTTGCACATCTGCTCGTAGGTTTCGGCGGGCACGCTCTTGCCGTTCTCCAGATAGTGCGCCAGTAGGCGGTGCACCATCATGTCGGGGTAGCGGCGGATGGGCGATGTGAAATGCGTGTAGTAGTCGAACGCCAGGCCGTAGTGCCCGATGTTCTTGGTGGAATATTCGGCGCGCGCCATGGTGCGGATGGCCAGCGTCTCAACCACCGTCTGCTCTGTTTTGCCGTTGACATCTGACAGCAGCGCGTTCATCGAACTTGCAATCTTCTTCTTCGATTTGGTTTGTATCTGATAGCCGAACCGCTTGATAAACTGCGCAAAAGCAGTCAGTTTGTCGCTGTTGGGCTCGCCGTGGATTCGATAGACGAAAGTACGCTTCGGCTTGCCCGCGTCGGGCTTGCCCACAAACTCGGCCACCTTGCGGTTGGCCAGCAGCATAAACTCTTCAATGAGTTGGTTGGCTTCCTTCTGCTCTTTCAGATAGACGCCTATGGGGCGCGCTTCTTCGTCGAGTTGGAATTTCACTTCGCTGCGCTCGAACGATATGGCGCCTGCGGCAAAGCGCTTTTCGCGAAGTTTCTGTGCCAGGCCGTTGAGAGTCAGCAACTCTTCGGCCAGCGGGCCTTCCTTTGTCTCAATCACCTGCTGCGCGTCTTCGTATGCAAATCGGTGGTCGGAACATATGACCGTGCGGCCAAACCATTGGTTCAGAACATTGGCGTCGGCATCGAGTTCAAACACGGCCGAGAAGCAGAGTTTCTCTTCGTTGGGGCGCAGCGAGCAGACCTTGTTCGAGAGTTTCTCGGGCAGCATTGGCACCGTGCGGTCAACCAGATAGACCGATGTGGCACGCTGATAGGCTTCTTTTTCCAAAGCGGTGTTGGGGCGCACGTAGAAGGTGACGTCGGCAATGTGGACACCCACTTCAAAACGGTCGTCGGCCAGGCGGCGGAACGATATGGCGTCGTCGAAATCCTTTGCGTCGGCGGGGTCGATGGTGAAGGTTGTCACCTGACGGAAATCGCGTCGGCGGGCAATCTCTTCTTCCGAAATCTGCTCATCCACTTCGGCGGCGGCGTCTTCAACGCGTTTCGGAAAGCGGTAGGGCAGTCCGTATTCGGCCAGAATGGCGTGCATCTCGGTATTGTTCTCGCCCACGTTGCCCAGCACTTCGACAATCTCGCCAATCGGGTTTTTCTGTTTCTCGGTCCATTCCACAATGCGTGCGGTGGCCTTCTGTCCGCGCTGCGCGCCTTTCATCTTGTCCAGCGGAATGAAGATGTCGAAAGGCATCTGCGTGCGGTCGGGCACCAGGAATGCAAAGTGTTTCGATGTCTCGACAATGCCCACAAACAGTTCACGCTTGCGCTTGATAATCTCAATCACTTCGCCTTCAACGTGCTTGCGGCTGCGGTCGGCATAGATGAAAACCTTCACCGTGTCGCCGTTCAGGGCGTGGTGCAGGTTGCTTGCCGAAATGTAGATGTCGCCGTCAAACTCATCGGAAACCACAAACGCCGCGCCGCTCGATGTCAGGTCGACAGTGCCTGTCACGTAGGCCGATTTCTGCGTCATGCGGAATTTCCCGCGCGACGGCTCGTCAAGGTCGCCTTCGGCCGCCAGTTCGTTCAGACAGGTGTTGAGCAGTTTGCGCGTCTCGTCGTCGGCAATGCCCATCAACTTCGACAACTGCTTGTAGTTGAGCAGTCTGCCATCGTTCTGATTGAAAGTTGAAAGAATACGGTTTTTGAGCGATTTCTTGTTGTCGCCGGCCGGCTTCTTCGCCTTTTTGGCCGATTGTGATTTCTTTACCATAATGAACTGATTATAAGTGTAGTCCGAATACAGGAATAATTACAAAAGCAATCCAGATGAAGAAAAATCCAATGGCATATCCCGCATAAACCTGCCAGGGCTTGTGCTCATCGAGATAGATGCGAGCCGTTCCGGCCAGACCGGCCAGCAGCACAACGACAGCCAGCAGTGGCGAAATCCACGGATGCGAGAACGACAGGAACGACACCAGTGCCGTCAGTCCGCCCCAACCGATGGCGTGAAGGCTGATGCGAGTGAAAAAAGCCATCAAGGCGGCAAAAACCAGTGTTATGGCCACACCCGTCACAAATATCTGCATCACCGATGGTGCGTGCCAGTTGGCCAGTAAGTGCCCGAAGGCGTAAATACTGATAGCGTTCACAACCAGCGCAAAGACACGCGAGCGCTTGCTTCGCATACGCAGGTCATCGACGTAGCCAAGTATGCGCGCAAACCCGATAAAAGCCAGCGGCATCAGAATGGAATAGCCGGCGCAGAATAAGAGTAGCATCCACTGTGAAAGCAAGGCCCCCGGCAAAAGCACACTTATTATAATAATCATGCCCAATGTGAGCGTGAATATAGGGTGCAGAGCAATTGATATGCCGTTGAAAATTTTGTTTTTCATAATGTATTTACAACGTAGTAAAAGTAAGGTAACTTCTGTAATTATGGTTCGTTTGTGTGATTTTTTGTTTCAAGGTGTTTTTGGGGAGGATAGTATTTGGAAAATAATCACAAAAAACAGCGCCCCGAATCTCCGAGGCGCTGTTCTTTATAATAGACAGTTGTCTTTTTACATCAGATGGAATGCCACTGTCAGGCCGGCCATTACGATTGAAACCATACTCATCAGTTTGATAAGAATGTTCAGCGACGGGCCCGAAGTGTCTTTGAACGGGTCGCCAACGGTGTCGCCAACCACGGTTGCCTTGTGGCAGTCGGAACCTTTGCCGCCGAAGTTGCCTTCCTCAACAAATTTCTTTGCATTATCCCAAGCACCGCCAGCATTGGCCATAAACACTGCCAGAACAAATCCGCAGCCCAGGCCGCCGATGAGCAGACCAAGAACGCCGCCTACACCAAGAACCACGCCCACAACTATCGGGACGATGATTGCCAGCAACGACGGAAACAACATTTCGTGCTGTGCGCCTTTGGTCGAAATCTCAACGCAGCGTGCGTAGTCGGGGTCGGCTTTGCCTTCAAGAATGCCCTTGATGGTGCTGAACTGACGGCGAACTTCCTCAACCATCTTCTGCGCGGCACGTCCAACGGCGTTCATTGTCAGGCCGCAGAACAGGAACGCCATCATTGCGCCAATGAATACGCCTACCAACACAATTGGGTTCATCAGGTTCACGTTGTAAGCCTCCATAAAGTCGACGAGTGTTGCCTTGGCGGCGTCAACACCGTTAGGCAGAGCATCGCCTACGCGGATGAGAGCCATCTTAATCTCTTCGATATACGAAGCCAGTAGAGCCAGTGCCGTCAATGCGGCTGAGCCGATGGCAAAACCCTTGCCCGTGGCAGCTGTGGTGTTGCCCAGAGCGTCGAGAGCGTCGGTGCGTTTGCGGACCTCAGGTTCCAGACCGCTCATCTCAGCATTGCCGCCGGCATTATCTGCAATCGGGCCGTAAGCGTCGGTTGCCAGCGTGATGCCCAAAGTCGAAAGCATTCCGACAGCCGCAATGCCAATGCCGTAAAGGCCCATCGACAGGTTGGCGGCCGTGAACTCAACATGGAAGCCGTTGGCGCACAAGTAAGCGAGAATGATAGCCGCACCTACTGTCACTACCGGAATGGCCGTTGAAATCATACCCAGGCCCAAGCCCGAAATGATAACCGTTGCCGGGCCGGTCTGCGAACTTTCGGCCACTTTCTGAGTCGGCTTGTATGTTTGCGAAGTATAGTATTCGGTTGATTTACCGATGATTACGCCAGCCAGCAGACCGACAACCACCGAGAACGAAATACCAATCCAGTTTTCGATTCCAAGCGCCCACAAAATAAAGAACGTGGCGGCAGCAATCAACACAGCGGCTGTGTTTGTACCGCGACTCAAGGCCGACAGAAGTTCCTTCATTCCGGCTTCTTCCTTCGTCTTCACAACAAAAATGCCGATTATCGACAGAATAACACCAAAGGCCGCAATCAGTGACGGCGCCAGAACGGCTTTCAGCTGCATACCCTCGACAGCCGATGTTGCAAATGCCGATGCGCCAAGAGCCATTGTAGCTAGAATCGAACCTGCGTACGACTCGTAAAGGTCTGCGCCCATACCGGCTACGTCGCCTACGTTGTCGCCCACATTGTCGGCAATGGTTGCCGGGTTGCGCGGGTCGTCTTCAGGAATATTGTATTCGGTTTTTCCGACAAGGTCGGCACCCACATCGGCGGCCTTTGTGTAGATACCGCCGCCCACACGGGCAAACAGTGCTTGTGTCGATGCGCCCATACCGAAAGTCAGCATTGTGGTTGTGATAATGATTAAGTGGTGCTCGGCGGGGATGAAGTGGTTTAAAACCAGGAACCAAACCGAGATGTCGAGCAGAGCCAGACCAACAACCACCAAGCCCATAACGGCGCCAGAGCGGAACGCCACCTTAAGGCCGCTGTTGAGCGAGTCGCGAGCTGCGTTAGCTGTGCGAGCCGATGCGTAGGTGGCTGTCTTCATTCCGAAGAAACCGGCAAGTCCTGAGAAGAAACCGCCCGTCAGGAATGCAAACCATACCCAGCTGTTCTGCAGACCGAAAACCGACATAATACCGAAAAGCACGGCCAGCACCACAAAGACGATAATCACCACCTTGTACTGCTGTTTCAGATAGGCCATCGCGCCCTTGCGCACGTGAGCCGCAATCTGTTTCATCAGGTCGGTGCCTTCACTTTCCTTCATCATCTGACGGAAGAACAGGTAGGCGAAACTCAACGCCACTACCGAAGCCGCCAGAACAATGTAAATCAATTTTTCCATAATTCTGATAATTAAGAATTTATAAAATAATGTCAAAATTGCGGCGCTTGCCCAAACAAGGCCGACAAACTTTTGTTTAAAGGTATGGATTTAATATTAAGATTGTTGCATGGGAGTGGGGAATTTTTTTGGTACTACGGGAAACACCTAATATTTATAGATGCCAATCACACATAATAGATAACAATCTCTATTTTCGCCCTGTTTAATTACGATTATTTATGGAATGTCGCCCAGGATGTGCAGCCTGCTGCATAGTAATTTCGATAAGTTCGCCCATTCCAGGAATGCCCAACGGCAAGCCTGCGGGTGTGCGCTGCGTGAACCTTGCCGACGATTTGCGCTGTAAGATTTTCGGTCGTCCCGAACGTCCGCGCATTTGCGGCGCCTTCCAACCCGACCCGCTCATCTGCGGCCAGTCGCGCGCCGAGGCGGTCAAGATAATGGCTGAACTTGAAGAAATGGACCCGGAAAAGTTCTGACTTGGAAGAAAACGGCCAGCCGCAAAAATCTGTGCCACTAACACTAAAGGCATTATATTCTGTATATCTTTGCGAGATTTTAAAATGGTGAGCAATGCCTGACGCAGGTAAATATCTTTCGAACATAAATTCGCCCGACGACCTTAAAAAATACAAGGTCGAAGAGTTGCCCGCCATTTGCGACGAGCTACGCCAGTACATCATCGATGTGGTGAGCAAGCACCCTGGCCATTTTGGTTCAAGTTTAGGTGTAGTTGAGCTCACGGTTGCCCTTCATTATGTGTACAATACGCCTTACGACCAGCTTGTTTGGGACGTGGGGCATCAGGCTTACGGCCATAAGATTCTCACCGGCCGCCGCGACCAGTTTCCGTCGAACCGGCTGCTGCACGGCATCTCAGGCTTCCCCAAGCGCAGCGAGAGTGAGTACGACGCTTTTGGCGCCGGACACGCATCAACTTCAATATCAGCCGCTTTAGGGTTGGCCATGGGTGCCAAGCTCAAAGGCGAGACCGATCGTAATGTGGTGGCCATCATCGGCGACGGCTCGATGACAGGCGGATTGGCTTTTGAAGGACTCAACAACGCGGGCGTGCAAAAGACCAATCTGCTTGTGGTCCTGAACGATAACAACATGGCTATCGACCCGAGCGTGGGCGCTTTCAAAGATTATTTGGTTGATGTGTCGACATCGCAGCGCTACAACAAACTGAAGGAAGATGTTTGGAACGTATTAGGAAAGCTGAACCGCTTCGGACCTAATACTCAAGCGCTTATACAGAAAATCGACCACGGCGTGAAGGCCATCCTGATGAAGCAGGGCAACCTATTCGAAGCTCTGAATTTCCGTTATTTCGGCCCCATCGACGGCCACGATGTCATCTATCTTGCCCGTGTGCTCGACGACCTGAAACGCATTCCGGGCCCCAAGCTGCTGCACATCAAGACGGTGAAGGGCAAGGGATTCCCGCAGGCCGAGCAGGATCAGACCACATGGCACGCACCGGGTCTGTTCGACAAAAAGACGGGCGAAATCATCAAAGGCAAGACCGACGACCGTCCGCGCTATCAGGATGTGTTCGGCCACACGCTGCTTGAGCTTGCCGAGCGCAACCCGAAGATTGTAGGCATCACGCCCGCCATGCCAACGGGTTGCAGCATGAACATTATGATGGAAAAACTGCCCGACCGCACGTTCGATGTGGGCATTGCCGAAGAGCACGCCGTAACCTTCGCCGCAGGCTTGGCCGCGCAGGGCATGGTGCCGTTCTGCAATATCTACTCATCGTTCATGCAGCGCGCCTACGATCAGATTATTCACGATGTGGCTCTGCAGAATCTGAATGTCGTCTTCTGCCTTGACCGAGCCGGCATTGTTGGTGCCGACGGTCCCACGCACCACGGTGCTTTCGACATCGCCTTCATGCGCAGCATCCCCAACATGACCATTGCCGCCCCAATGGACGAGCACGAGTTGCGCAACATGATGTACACCGCGCAGCACAAGCCCACCGGGCCGTTCTCTATCCGCTATCCGCGCGGAAAAGCGCCGGGTAATAATTGGCACGGCTCATTTGAGTTGATTCCGATAGGCAAGGCCCGCACCATCCGCGAAGGCACTGATGTGGCCATTCTCACCATTGGCAACACCGGCAACTTTGTCAAAGAAGTGGCCGATAAGATTATAGCGCACGGCATCGATTACGCTCACTACGATATGCGGTTCGTCAAGCCGATGGATACCGATCTGTTACTCAACGTGTTCAGCCGGTTCAATAAAATCATTACTATAGAAGATGGCGTGTTGAGCGGCGGTTTCGGAAGCGCTGTTCTTGAGTTTATGGCCGACCATAGTTTCACGGCCAATGTGGTTCGACTTGGTATCCCCGATAAGTTTGTTGAGCACGGTGCATCGCACGAGCTGTATGAGATTTGCGGCTACTCGCCCGACAATATTCTCGAAGCCGTTGTAAAGCTCATGCAGCCCACACCCGACCTGCATGTTGGCCACCGCATCAAGCTTTTCAATGCGTTTCATTTCTTGAAACAGTAGCGGGCGAACAGGTGTAATCGAAAAAATCGTATTATTGCACCTATTAAAAATAAGAATCATGAAGAAACATTTGCTTTTATTTGGTCTGTTGGCCGTGTTGTTCGCATCATGCGGGAAATCCGATGATAATGAATATGCGCCTATTAACAAGTGCATTTACGATATCATGTCTGACTACTATTTGTGGAACAGACATATGCCGAGATATCAGCGCGATGATGACCGTTATCCTGCCGATTTCTTTGAGAGCCTGCTGTACAGCAAGGAAGACCATTGGTCGTTTATCACTGACGACAGCCAATCGCTGAACGATGAGCTCGCCGGAAGCCCGTTCTCAATGGGTTACTCACCACAATTTTGGTACTACAACGATCAGAAAAACGTGCTGATTGTGGTTGAGTTCGTCTATCCGGGCTCGCCCGCCGACCATGCCGGATTGAAACGCGGCGACATCATTCTCGATATCAATGGGCAATCCATGACACCAGACAATTACTATGAACTTTACTTGAAAGAACAGGCTACTTACACACTCGGTAAGTACGATGTTGTAAAAAATGAGTTAGTGACTGATGTTGATATTTCAATGAAAGCCGAGAAAATCAAGGCCGACCCATCGGTTTATGACACCATTTTCACGGTAAATAACAAGCCTGTTGGCTATTACGTTTTCACTGCCTTCACAACCGATGACGCTTACTATGCTACGATGGATGCCATTTTCGACCGCTTCAAGGCTGCCGGAGTCAAAGACCTGATTCTCGACTTGCGCTACAATGGTGGCGGCGATATTGAAACTGCCGGGCACCTTGCTTCGGCCATCGCGCCCACAAGCGTAGTCGAAAACCACGAAGTGCTTGTATCCTATGTCTATAATAATGTGCTGACAGAGTATTATACAAGTAGAGGAAATGAAGATGATATTCAGTACCGGTTTCCGTCCAACAGCCATAATGCTGATATTGAAAACTTGTATGTGCTTGTCACTGATGGCACTGCGTCAGCAAGTGAGTTGGTTACCATCGGCCTTAAACCTTATATGAATGTGAAACTGATAGGAACGAACACTTACGGCAAATACACCGGCATGTTTGTTTTCGATAATTCGATTGAAGACCTTGAAGATTTGCAAAATTGGGCGTTGCTGCCCGTTTGCATGAAATATGCGAATTCTGAAGGATTTACCGATTTTGTCGATGGTTTGACACCCGACTACGAAGTGGAAGACGTTCTGATTGATGGCTATCAGTTTGGCGATGCCAACGACCCGATGCTTGCCACGGCTCTTGATGTCATTGGCGGGCAGCCACTTACTGCAAAAGCGGCTAGAATTATGCCATTCAAAGTGGCAGGACGAAACCGCTCGATTGTTGGCAACAACTTGATTGTCAAACAAAACAGATTGGCAAAATAAGTTGAGAAACAACCATTACAAAATCTTCAACTTACTTATCAAGTAATACTGTTGAAGATACTGAATAACTGTTGGTTATCATTATGCTCAAATATCTTAAAGCCATAGCCGAGGCACTCGGCATCAAACTCGGGCAGGTTGAGGCCGTTACCGGTCTGCTCGACGGCGGCGCCACCGTGCCGTTCATCAGCCGTTACCGCAAAGAGGCCACAGGCGGCCTTGACGAGGTGGCCATCTTCAACATCGAGAGTCAGTATCACAAGTTTGCCGAACTCGAGAAACGCAAGCAGACCATTGTCGAGACCATTGCCGAGCAGGGCAAACTCACTGATGAGTTGAAGTGCAAAATCGATGACACGCTCGACAGCACCACTCTCGAAGACCTTTATCTGCCCTACAAGCCGAAAAAGCGCACCCGCGCCACAGTGGCACGTGAGCAGGGATTGGAACCGTTGGCGGGATGGCTCATGAAGCAGAATCCGGGCAGTGCCGAACTGATGGCCGAGCGGTTTCTGAAGGGCGAAATTGATGAGCCGGAAAAGGCTTTGGCCGGTGCGCGCGACATCATTGCCGAATGGGTGAGCGAGAACGCCGTGGCCCGTCAGCGCGTGCGCAACTGCTTCAGCCACAATGCGGTGATAACATCGAAGGTGGTGAAGGGCAAGGAACCCGACGCCATCAAGTACGGCGACTACTACGACTTTTCGGAACCGCTGCGCCGCTGCCCGTCGCACCGAATGCTAGCCATGCGCCGCGGTGAGAACGAAGGCTTCCTGCGTATCAGCATCGAGCCGCAGGGCACTGACGTGACCGACCTGCTGCACCGTCAGTTTCTGAAAGCCGATAATGAAGCCGCCCGTCAGGTTGAGATGGCCATCGACGACAGTTATAAGCGGCTCATCCAACCGTCTATCGAAAACGAATTCAAGAAGATAGCCAAAGACAAGGCCGACAAGGAAGCCATCAGCGTCTTCTCGACCAATCTGCGGCAACTGCTTCTGGCGGCGCCGCTCGGGCGTAAGAGCATTCTGGCTCTCGACCCTGGGTTCCGCACGGGCTGCAAGGTGGTCTGCCTTGACGAGACGGGCAACCTGCTGCACCATCAGGCCATCTTTCCGCATCCGCCGCAGAACGAGTGGCGCGAGTCGCAGGAAACCATTGCCGCGCTGGTGAAAAAATACGGCTGCAAGGCCATCGCCATCGGCAACGGCACGGCAAGCCGCGAGACGGAAGCGTTTGTGAAATCGATAAAGTTCGACACCGATGTGCAGATTTTTGTTGTGAGCGAGAACGGCGCGTCGGTTTACAGTGCGTCGCAGGTGGCGCGCGATGAGTTCCCCGACCAAGACGTGACTGTGCGCGGCGCGGTCTCAATCGGCCGCCGACTGATGGACCCGCTGGCCGAACTGGTCAAAATCGACCCGAAATCGATAGGAGTGGGACAGTATCAGCACGATGTTGACCAAACGGCGCTCAAAGAGAGCCTTGATTTTGTGGTTGAGAGTTGCGTGAACTCGGTGGGCGTGAACCTGAATACGGCAAGCATGCATCTGCTTGGCTATGTGAGTGGTCTGGGGCCGAAACTGGCGCAGAGCATTGTCGATTACCGCACAGAGAACGGTGCCTTCACATCGCGGCAGCAACTGAAAAAAGTGCCGCGCCTTGGCGACAAGGCTTTTGAGCAGTGCGCCGCCTTCCTGCGGATACCCGAATCGCGTAATCCGCTCGACAACAGCGCCGTGCACCCCGAGAGTTACCATATTGTGGACCAAATGGCCGGCGACCTTGGCTGCACCGTGTCGGACCTGATTGCCGACAGCAAGTTGCGCTCACGCATCGACCTGAAACGCTACGTGACGCCGACCGTGGGACTGCCCACCTTGCAGGACATCAAGGCCGAACTTGAAAAGCCCGGCCGCGACCCGCGCTCTGAAATTCAGAAATTTGCGTTTGCCGAAGGCGTCAACACCATCGACGATTTGAAGGAAGGAATGGTCGTGCCCGGCATTGTGACCAACATCACCAACTTCGGCGCGTTTGTCGATATTGGCGTGCATCAGGACGGTCTGGTGCACATCTCGCAGCTGGCCAACAAGTATGTGAGCAACCCCAACGATGTTGTGACGCTGCATCAGCACGTGATGGTGAAGGTTGAGAGCGTGGACAACCGCCGCAACCGCATCAGCCTGACAATGAAAGGGGTGAAGCAGAATTGAGAATCATATAACAAACCATAGAAAAATGACAAAACAGGAAGCAATAGACAAGGCTCTGGCCTACTTCAAAGAAGGCTATGCCTGCTCGCAGTCGGTGGCAATGGCGTTTGCACCCGAGTTTGGGGTCGATGTCGACACAGTGAAAATGATTTCGGCGCCGTTTGGCGGCGGCATGGGACGCCTGCGCGGAAAGTGCGGCGCCGTAACAGGTGCCTTCATGGTTTTAGGCATGGCCACAGGCAAGTACGACCCGAAGGATATGACCACCAAACTGGCGCAGTATAAAAAGGTGCAAGATATGAATGCCGCCATTGTAAACATTTATGGTACAGCCGAATGCGGTGAGCTTCTTGCAAAAAAAGTGAACAAAGAGCAGGTTCAGGAACGAGCACATCACAACATTGTTTGCACAGGCATTATTGCCGACTCTGTTTCGGCTCTCTATGACATTCTCTATCCCGAAAAATAGGCTTAGGTGCAATAATCGGGCTGACATATAGAGAGAAAACGAAAAAAATATACTTTTGCCCCACACTAAAAAATATATCATCGTGGACAACTTAAAAGATTTTGAATCAGTATCGGGCGGCGGACGGAATAAGAAGCTCGTCACCATCATTGTTGTGGAATCGGTATTGCTTGCCGTAATGTGCTTTTTGTACTTTACAAAGACATATACAAGTCATATACAGACAATTACCATCAATCAGGTTTCAGAAGAGAAAGACTCGCTGACAGTGCAGTACCACCTGCTGCTGGCCGACTACGAGAACATTGAGACGAGCAACGACAGCATATCGGCGCAGCTCGAGAAGGAAAAAGAGCACATCAAGCAGCTGATGACCGAGCTGAAGGCCACCAAGTCGGAAAACAAGGCTCAAATCAACAAACTCAAGAAGGAACTGAAAACCCTGCGCGACGTGATGAAGAGCTTCGTTCACACCATTGATTCGCTCAACACGCTGAACATCCAACTCACCGAAGAAAACACTCAAGTGAAGAAACAAATCACGCAGGCCAAGCAAGAGAACAAGCAGCTGACAAAAAAATATGAAGAAGCCGCAACCAAAGTGGCAAAAGCTTCGGTAATCAAGGCCATCAACACATCGATGGAAAGCTACACAGCCAAAGGCAAGCCGGCCAACAAGGCCAAGAAGGTGAAACGTCTGGCCGTGAAGTTCACACTCGACGAGAACCCGATAGCACCACAGGGCAACAAGAAAGTATACATCCGAATCATCAACCCCGAAGGCTTGATGATGCTCAACAAAGAGCAGGAAACGTTCAAGTTTGAAGACGATAAAATCTCATTCTCAGCCTTGCGCGAAGTTGACTACAAGGGCGAAAAGGTTGATATGGTCATTTACTACGAGTGCGACGAAGGCGAGCTGACATCGGGAACATATAAAACCGAAATTTTCTGCGACGGCAGTATGATTGGCTCGACCGACATCGTTTTGAAATAACACAACAGATTGGTAAACAATATTATATGGATATAGTTCTAAGCGGAATCCGGCCCACCGGAAACCTTCATTTGGGAAATTACTACGGGGCTGTCAAGAGCTTTGTGAAGATGCAGGAAGAGTATAAATGCTTCTATTTCATTGCCGACTGGCACTCGCTCACAACGCACCCTACACCCGAAAACATACAAAAAAGCGCCCGGACCATCCTGGCCGAATATCTGGCCTGCGGAATAGACCCCGACAAAGCCACAATATACATTCAGAGCGATGTGCCTGAAACCATCGAGCTATATCTCTATCTGAACATGAACACCTACATTGGCGAGCTGGGACGCGTGACCACCTTCAAAGAAAAGGCACGCAAGCAGCCCGACAACGTAAACGCCGGACTCTTCACCTACCCGACGCTGATGGCTGCCGACATTCTTCAGCACCGCGCTGTGAAGGTGCCCGTGGGCAAAGACCAAGAGCAGAATATGGAAATGGCCCGCAAGTGCGCACGCCGTTTCAACAACATCTATAAAGTTGAATTCTTCCCCGAGCCGCAGAATTTCTACTTCAGCCAACACGCTGTGAAGGTTCCCGGACTCGACGGCAGCGGCAAGATGGGCAAGAGCGAAGGCAACTGCATCTATCTTTACGAAGACGCCAAGACGATTACTAAAAAGGTGATGCGCGCCGTTACCGATGCCGGTCCGCAAGCGCCAAACAGCCCAAAACCCGAAGTGATTCAGAACCTGTTCACGCTGATGGAAATAGCGAGCGAGCCTGATACCTACAAGTATTTCGACGAGAAATGGAACGACTGCACGCTGCGCTACGGCGATATGAAAAAGCAGCTGGCTGAAGATATTGTAAAGACCATTGCGCCAATCCGCGAGCGCATTCTCGAATACTCAAGTAACACCGAACTGCTTGACAAGATTGCCCGTCAGGGTGCCGAAAAGGCCCGAGAGAGTGCGGCGGCCACACTTAAAGAAGTGCGTAAGATAATCGGTTTCAAAGTTTATTAATTCAACGCATTATGAGTACGGCGCAATTGATTACCGACGCATTTGCCCGCTGCAATCAGTTCAGCATTCTGGTTGTGGGCGATGTGATGATTGACGCCTACATGTGGGGCAAGGTGGAACGTATCTCGCCCGAAGCGCCGGTGCCAATCATATCAATCAAAAGCCACGAAGAGCGCCTGGGCGGTGCCGCCAATGTAGGACTGAACGTGAAGGCGATGGGCGCCAACCCGGTGATGTGCGCCGTTATTGGCAGCGACGAGAAGGGCGACCAACTCTGCCGCCTGCTCGAGCAGAACGGAATGACAGCTGACGGCATTATCAAATCTGACCAACGCAAGACAACCGTCAAAACACGCGTCATCAGCAGCAATCAGCACCTTCTGCGCATCGACGACGAGCAGACCGCACCGCTGCCCGAAGAGATTGAAAAACAATTCATCAGTCATATCGACAGACTGTTTGGCAAATACAAGTTCGACGCCGTGATTTTTGAAGATTACGACAAGGGCAACATCACCCCTGCGGTGATAGAGCACGTTGTGGCTCAGGCAAAAAAGCACAACATTCCGACACTTGTCGACCCAAAGAGACGCAATTTCACCAACTATAACGGCGTCACACTTTTCAAACCCAACTTCAAAGAGATTTGCGATGGGCTGAAAATCAGCCTTGCCAAAGGCGATTTCGGTGCTCTTAACACAGCCGCGCAGCAACTGAAAACAATGCTCGGCGCTGGTTATGTGATGGTTACGCTGTCAGAGCTGGGTGTTTTCATCACCGATGGCGAGAGTTTCTCTCGCACACCTGCTGAAGTGCGCGACATTGCCGATGTGTCAGGTGCGGGCGACACGGTTATCAGTGTGGCTGCTTGCTGTATGGCAGCTGGTCTGCCGCCGGTGCTAACCGCTCAGATTGCCAATATTGCCGGCGGTCTGGTCTGCGAGAAGGTTGGCGTTGTGCCTGTGGACAAGGACGCCCTGCTTGACGATGTGGTGAAGAAGCTGGCCTGAAGCGCGAGCGAAAAAACTCTCAGTCAATTTCCCCGTCAAAATCCGGTTCAATCAACGGCTTGCTGGCCGGAAGTCTGAATTTTAGGTAGTGGATGGTGTTTCCATCGTCGATGTGCAGCTGCTCATAGTAGGTTTTGATGCCAAGCACGTCGTCAATCCACGGCTCACTGTAAAGGTCGGCCGACTGGCGGATAATCTCAAGCCCGTTTTGTGCGGCCACTTCGCACGAATATTTGTATAAAAAGCGGCTGTCAGTTTTCAGATTGACAAAACCATTGTCGGCAAGCAGCTGCTGGTACATTGTCAGGAAGAGACTCGATGTCAGGCGTTTCTTGGCACGCCGTTTCTTCATTTGCGGGTCGGGGAAGGTTATCCATATTTCGCTCACTTCGCCTGGCGCAAAGAAAGCTCTTATTATCTCGATGCGGGTTCGCAAAAAGGCCACATTGCTCATCTGCTCAAGGTTCGACGCCTTGGCGCCGGTCCAAATGCGGGCGCCTTTGATGTCAACACCGATGAAATTCTTATCAGGGAACATACGCGCCATGCCGACGGTATATTCCCCCTTGCCGCAGCCTAGTTCAAGCACAATCGGGTTGTTGTTTTTGAACACACTGCTGTGCCACGTGCCCTTGAGTTCGTGTGTGAAATTGGTGAAATCGGAAACTTCAGGCTGAAAGACATTTGCGAAAGTTTCGTTTTCTCTGAATTTGGCTAATTTTCCTTTGCCCACAGCTTGCTGATATTAAGTTATTTGGCTTTCTCTATTTTAAGTCCTGCATCGAGCACATGCTCAAGATTTTCGATGCGCATGGCCTGTTCAATATAGAAAGTGTAGGAGCCTTTTGCCGGAAACACAACGTTGTGTTTATAGACAATGTTGTTGGACCAAATGTTGCCGAACCCCTTGCCAAGCCATTTTCCGCGCTTGTCGGCCAGCAGACATTCGAGAGTGTCGGTCTGATGCGAGTGATCGGGAGCAGTGATGGTTATGAAAAGATACATATTGCTATAAGGGTACTGACCGGTTATTCGGTTGCAGAACAAGATGTTATAAGGTGTTGTGGTGTCCGTTACCGGAACTTCGAAAATCAGCACGCTGTCGCGATTCCACTGCTCACCTTTCATGTCAATGATTTGTTCATAGAAAGTTGATTTGTTCGAACACGATATAACACTTGCCACCACTGCAATGATGGCTGTTATTTTAAGCATTTGTTTCATTGTTGCCTTTATTGTTGTTGGCTTGGTTGGCAGTTTGCTGCTGATTATTGCCGCGCCCTGGTTTACGGTGTTTCTTCTTCTTGCGTTTCGATGAGTCGAATCGTGTAAGGCTGTCTTGTCCAACCACTTGTGTAAAGTCAATTTCCTCTGGGGCGTTGCTATTGTCTGAATCTGTTTGCGCTTCGAGTTCAACCTTTATTCCCCGCTTGTTCATATCAAGATATTCCTTCACCTTCTCAACTGAAACAGGAATAAGGTCGAGACTGTTGGCATCGCCTACCGAGTACCACATCAACCTGCGGAATACATCGGTCTTTTGGTGGTATGCCTTGCCATTGGTGGTGATAATGGCGTCGGTTGGCGGAAAATCCTTGCGCTCATCGATATATGAATCGACTTCATAGTTGAGGCAGCACTTCAGTTTGCAGCATTGTCCGGCCAGTTTCTGCGGGTTGGGTGACAATTCTTGATAACGAGCCGCAGTTGTGGTAACCGACACAAAATTGCTCATCCATGTGGCACAGCACAGCTCGCGGCCGCACGATCCGATGCCGCCAATGCGCCCTGCTTCCTGGCGGGCACCAATCTGGCGCATCTCAACGCGGATGTGGAACCGGTCGGCCAGCACTTTGATAAGCTGCCGGAAATCGACACGGTCATCGGCAATATAATAGAAGATGGCTTTGGTCTTATCGCCTTGATATTCAACATCGCCAATTTTCATATTCAGCTTCAGGTCGACGGCAATCTTACGCGATTCAATCATTGTGTCAGTTTCAAGAGCAATGGCTTCTTTCCATTTGTCGATATCGACGGGTTTCACCTTGCGGTAGATGGTCTTGAATTCGCCCTGTGGGTTGATGTTGTGCTTGCGCAGCTGGTACAGCACCAGTGGACCCTTGAGCGAGATGATACCTATGTCGTGTCCTGGTGACGCCTCAACAGCCACAATGTCGCCTGGTACTAGACGCAATTTGTTGGTGTTGTAGTAAAAACCCTTGCGTGTGTTTTTGAAGCGTACTTCGTAAATCTCGTTCTTGTCAATTCCTTCCGGAATGTCGCTCAGCCAATCGAAAATATTTAACTTGCCCGAATAGGTTAATTTGCAGCAAGTTGTTTCCGAATCAATATTCTCAATGGGGCAGCCCCGTGTTATATCATTATTCATATATAAGTGATGTCAAAAATCGGGTAAATATAGTTATTTGTTGGTATTTCGAAATTGTCGTATCGAAAGTTTATTGTCAATTTGACTCTCTGATGTGGGTTTTTACCCCTTCATGGATGTTTTGAAGGCAATGTAAATACTTGTAAATGAGCGTTTGTTAAAAAATAACGAAAAAAAAACATCAATTTGTTGCACGAAACGTATTTTGCCATACATTTGCAACCGCAATCGCGAGAATAGCTCAGTTGGTAGAGCACGACCTTGCCAAGGTCGGGGTCGCGGGTTCGAGTCCCGTTTCTCGCTCTTTTTTTTTGTTCTATACTAAGGTTGCCCAGATGGCGGAATTGGTAGACGCGCCGGACTTAAAATCCTGTGTCCAGTAATGGACGTGCCGGTTCGAGACCGGCTCCGGGTACACGTTAAAAAAGAGGCAGTCCAAATTTGGGGCGGCCTTTTTTATTGTTTGAAGGAATTTCTCCGCTTCGCAGGGGAATATAATTTTCAAGAGTTTTTGAGGATTTACCAATTTACTTCCACCCCTGAATTTTCACTTTTCTCGAAAAAATTCAGTTTTTTCAAACCTCTGCTCCAATCTCGCGCAGGTTGGCGTTTTTTTTGCCGAAAATTTAAGTTCTCGCCCGAAAGGGCATATTAATTTGAAAACCGCCTTCTGATTTATGTTGAAAAATTGTGCGCCCACAAACGCCTTTTTCGATTAGATTAGTCGGCAACAATAACGATTACTATGAAGATTATCCACACAGCCGACTGGCATTTGGGGCAGGAGTTTTTCCAGTTCGACCGCCGCGCCGAGCACGAGCATTTTTTCGACAGCCTCTGTCGCATTGTGGCTGACGAGCGCCCCGACGCGCTTGTGGTGAGTGGTGACGTTTACAACACCGCCACGCCCTCGAACGCAACAATGAAACAGTTCACCGACAATATGGTGCGGCTGCACGCCACGCAGCCCGAGATGGTGATTGTAGTGACGGCTGGCAATCACGACAGCTGCTCACGTCTTGAATCCACGAGCGAGGTTTGGCGGCTTGCCAACGTGCATGTTGTGGGCGGTGTCCAGCGCGAGGCCGAGACGGGGATTTTCCTCACCGATCGTCACATTATCGAACTGCCGGGCAAGGGCTACATTTTGGCCGTGCCGTTTATTCAGAGCAATAACTTGCCGATATACAGTCAGTTGCAAGACGAGATAGCCAAGCGTAATACCGCTAGTCTGCCCGTAGTGATGACGGCGCACCTCACAATCACAGGTTCCGACCTAACGGGCCATGATGTGCGAATGGTTGGAGGCATAGAGAGCGAGTCCCTCGATACGTTCGGTTCGGGCTACGACTACCTGGCGCTAGGCCATATCCATTGTCCGCAGACGCTCAAAGGTGGCCGCGCACGTTACAGCGGCAGCCCAATCCAAATCAATTTCGACGAGAATTATCCGCACACGGTGAGCGTTGTCGAGATTTTCCAACACGGTGAGCAACCTGTTATTAAGGAAGTTAAGATTGAATCATTGATGCGTTTTTACACCGTTCCCAAGGAACCGAAAACCTTTGATGAAGCCATTGCCGAACTGCGCAACTTTAACCCGTCGCAACCGGGCTACACGCGGCTCAACCTTTTGGTGAAAGACTATGCGCCAACGTACGCCGAAGCCGAAACGCTAAAAATCATTGCCGAAAAACCCAATTTGCGGTTCTGCGGCATACGTCTCGAGCGTCAAAAAACAGAGACTCAAGCACAGCGGCAGCAGTTTAACGTTCAGGAAATGAAAGAGTTGAATCCGATTGAGTTGGCAAAAACTTATTATAATGAGATTTACGGACAGGAAATGGACCCGATGCTGACCAATCTGCTTACAGAAATTGTTGAATCGGTGAAAACCGGCAGTAAAACGGAAAAATCATGAGATTTAAAATATTGACCATAAAGAATATAGCGTCGATTGAAGATGCCGTTATCGATTTCTGCAACTCGATGCTCGACCGCGAATCGCTGTTCCTGATTTACGGCGAGACGGGCGCTGGCAAGACCACTATTCTCGATGCCATTTGCCTTGCGCTCTACAAAACAACGCCGCGATTGAAAAACGTATCGAACAAGGAAAAATATTGGGATAACAACTTTACCGGTTCAAAAAAGACTGAACAATCGGAGGTTAACCTTGCTAACATAAACCAATACTTGAGGAAGGGCTGTCTAAAAGGCTATATAGAACTGATTTTTGAAGGAAACAATGCCCGTGAATATCGCGCCAGCATCGAGTTGAGGGTTTCGGAGCGCACCGGCAGCATTCAGCCGGCTGTGTGGAGGCTCACGTTTGGTGACACCGAATTAAGATTGGAAAAAGACATTGAAAAAGAGGTGTTAAGAGTTGTCGGGCTGGACTTCGACCAGTTCTGCCGCACTACAATGCTGGCGCAGGGCGAGTTCACAAAATTCTTGAAAAGCAGTGAGAGCGAAAAGTCCGACATTCTTGAAAAAATCACCGGAACGAGCATTTATTCAACCATTGGTGCGGAGATTTTCAACCGCGAACGGACGAAAGCCGACGAGTTGAAATCTGCTGAAAATCTGCTAAATGCAATTTCGCCGTTGTCGCCGGCCGACCTCGAAAACCTAACCGCCGAACAAAAGCAGCTCGAGGCCGATTGCGCCAAGCTGACAGAGCAGAAAACGATTTGCACCAACCAGAAAAACTGGCTCATGCGGAAGGAGGAGTGCGAGCAGACCATTGCCACTGCACAGCAGAAATACGAGTTGAATAAAAAGACGTTGGAAAGCCCCGATTTTGTTGAAAAACAAAAATATATATCGGCTTACAATGAAACTGCCGGGGCGCGCCAATCGGTGTTAAGATTGGGAGAAATCAAAGCCAAACGGAGCGACTTGAATGCCGAAGAATTGCGCTATCGCAATGGTTTTGCAGTGATGACCAACGGAGAGCTTTTCCGCGACAGCGAAATAGCAGAGCAGGAAAAGCAACTGGCTGATGTCGTCAAGTTTTTGACCGATCACGCCGATCGTGCCTCAATGTATGCTGATAGTCAGACCGTTGTGGCCGGGCTGCGGCAGTACGTGGCGGAAATGCGTGATGCGGCGGCAAACACCCGTGGCGCAGACACTAAGGAGAATGGTGAACTGCCTAAAATTATCGCTGATCTCGACGTGCAGAACACCCTATTTAAAACGCAAATAGCTGAAAAAGAGCGCATTCAAAGAGAACTTACAAATCGGCAAAACCTGCTTGCTGAGGCTGATGTGCCGAATTTGCAAGTTGAGTACGAGAAAAATATCCGCAGCAAAGAGCAGGTGAGTTCCGCGCTCACAGAGTTGGCGAATGCGGAAAAAGCCGAAAAAAGTCTGCAGCAGGTTGCGGAGTCGGGGGCTAATCTTGAAAAAAACATTGCCGCTAACAAGTCAGAGGCGGCAAAGCAGGAGGCGGCAGGTGCCGAGGCCCGCAAGGCAAAGGAGGAGGCCGAAAAACTGTTTGAGGCTGCAAAGGCGAGCGTGGGTGACTATGCTCGGACGCTGCGTATGGGGCTGCACCCTGGCGACAAATGCCCGGTGTGTGGACAAAAAGTTGAATCGATTGTCGAGGATGCTGATTTTGAGGCGGCTATGAAGCCGTTGGCCGATAATTTCCAAACTAAAAAGGAACTTGCCGACACTGCCGACACAAAATTGAAGGAAATACAAGCCGCCATTAAGGCACAGATGGGGCAAATGGCTGAAATTCAGACCGACATTGCAACCAAGAAAGAAGATTATGCAAAAGCCATCGAACGGTTTGAGAATGTTTGCAATGCGCTGAATATCAATACTGACGGAAACTTGAAAGAAGGACTTGCGCAGCTGGCTGAAGAATGTGAGAAAACTATAAACGGCCTTTCCGAGAAGATAAAATCGGCCAATGTAGTTCAAGCGGAAATTAACAACATACTTAAAGAAAAAGAAAAAATAACTACTGATATCGACAATATAAACAGCAAGTTATCCGCTTTGAATGAGGCTCTGAACAAGTGCAAGTCGGAAATTGCGAATCTGCGGAACAACGCGGTTGCAAATCGGAAGAAAGCCAATGATATATTGCTAACTGTCAGTTCGAAAATAGTTTATCCCGGTTGGCAAACTGACATAGAGGGCACCATTGCAAAACTTGAGGCCGAAACGAAGGATTATCTCGAAAAATCGCAGTTGCAAACCGAGCTGGCGGCCGACATTGAACGGCGCAAAGTGGCGCGGAGCAACTCGCAGAATTTGCGGCGGCATATTGAGGAGCTGTATCCCGACTGGCAGGCTGGCAACGCACCGAAAAAAGTCGATGATATCGACAACACTTGGGTTAAATACTATAACTACGTGTTGAATTTGCAAAACGAGCTGAAGCATAACACCGAAGATGAACAAACGGAGGAGGAAAAGATAGTCAATTTCTTGAAGGTGAACGAAATAAACCGTCAGCGTTTGGAGGAACTTGCAAAAGTGCCGGAGGCGCAAATAGAGACCCTCAAAACAGAGGTCGATAGTTTAGAAAATGCTGTCCGTGAGGCAAAAGGGGCGTTTGAACACGCCGAAAAATTGCTTGCACAGCATTTGAAACAAAAGCCTCAATCCGGCGAGGTGCCCACTTTGGAAGAGGCTAACACATTGGAAACCAATCTGGCAACCAAAATCGACAACTGCAAAAACCGCGTTACTGAAATCGACATCCTGCTTAGGCAGAACACCGAGAACATCAAGGCTCGGCAGGCAAAAGAACGTGAGGTGGAGGCTCTGCGCATCGAGCACGACCGGTGGCACTGTCTGAACAAAATTTTCGGCAGCAACGATGGCAAGCGGTTCCGCTACATAGCACAAAGCTATATTCTGAAAGAGTTGCTTACCAAGGCCAACTATTTCCTGAACCAGTTGTCGGCGCGCTATGAGCTTGATTGTCAGAGCAATTCGTTCGTTATTCTTGTCCACGATATGTATTTTGGCGGCAACGTGCGCCCCGTGAATTTGGTGTCGGGCGGCGAGAGTTTTGTGGTTTCGCTTGCGCTTGCGCTGGGACTCTCAACCCTGAACAACAACGGCATCACCACCGACATACTGTTCATCGACGAGGGCTTTGGCACGCTCGATGCCCAAACACTTGAAGTGGTGATGAACACCTTGGAGCGCTTGCGCGAGACAGGCAATCGCAAAGTTGGCATTATCAGCCATGTTGAGGCTTTGAGCGAGCGTATTCCGGTGAAACTGCTTGTGGAGCGCAGCGGAAATAACGTGTCGAGGGTGAGGTTGGTTAATGGTTAACCCGTTAAGATTCAGCCGGTTTGTTCGAAGCTTGCGTCTTTTTGTTTTTCGCCAGCAGCAGCGCAAACGTGTAGAACACCGCGAACATTATGCAGCCTAACTGCCGTGTGAGCGTGTCCTCGTCGAGCATTGATACAAACATTATTGTAGAAAAGACAACAAGCAGAAAATCAGATGATTTTATCATAAACAATGGAGCAAACATGCAAATCATCACGAGCACAAACCCAATAAGACCAAGACTGATAATAAATGTAAGATATTGGTTGTGAGCAAGAAAACGGTTTTTGGGATGGAGTGCAGAGTTTGTTTCCTCATATGCTTGAGCGTATGCTTCTTTGGCACTGCCGGGACCCAAGCCAAGCCATGGATGCTTTTTAACAATGTATATTCCTGTCTTGAAAAATTCAATGCGCATACAAACCGACTTGTCATTTGGATCGTTATGAATAAGATAGTTTCTAACCTCCCAAATAACTTCATATACACGACGATATACTCCTGATTTTTCTATGTTTATGCAGCTGGCAAGTCCTTTTTCAATACCAGCGATATCCTCATCGGCAAGTTGCCATACTCCGCAACTGTCTTTTGGAAGCCCTTTCGATGTCAGATAACGGATAATAGTGTTTTTTATCGGTTGTCCTAAGCGGTCAGTGCTGTCATATTTGATGTTGCTGCGTTTGTTCCATTCGCTGGCTAGTTCCTTTTGACAGAGGTAACGATAGAGATAATAACCATTCTCTGTATATTCGCACTTCATGTCGTGGGTATAGGGGTTGCCTTGCTGTGTCAGTTCGGGCAGTTCGGTTGCGGTGTCGCGAATCTGGTTCATATCAGTGTATACGGCTTTGACATAGAGTATAACAAATACTGCAAAACTTGCCATTACAGCCATCAAGCCATAAAACTGCCATTTCTTGAAAGCTTTGCGCTTGGCCACTATCAGTGCGCCTAACGCAACAAAGGTTGCAACCCAGCTAGTGGCAGCCTGAATAATGGTTGTGAAATAAAGCAACCACACAATAATTATTGCAACTATTATTTTTTGCCAGATTTTCAGCGATTTGCCAAATAAAAACAACATATAGAAAAGATAGCAGACCGACATCACGCACATCACACCCAGCCGGATATGCGACACAAAAATGGAAATATCGCGGTAGCTAACCACAGTTTTTTTGCTTGGAACGTAAATGCCCAGATGAACGCAAAGACTGACCAATGTGCTGATAATAACCGCTATTACAAAAATATTGAGTATACTAAAAATCTGTTTCCGCGATAGTTGCAATGACCCTATGACAAACGGGAAAAACAGTAATGGCAGCATATCGGTGACGTCAACCACGGCGTGACTGAAATTAGGAGTACGCCATATCCACAGCAGATTTAGAATAAAAATGGCCATAATTGGCCACAGGAATTTGTTGGTTTTCAGATTGTTCCATTTATAGCCATAATTGCCGCTGATTATCCACGCAATGGGGATGCCCACCGTGCCGAAACTCATCAAAAACCGCGACAGTGGCATTCCGATGACCGTTACCGCAAGCACAAAGAGTATCAGCCATTCAGTGTTCCTGATGGTAAAAACACGTGTGTAGAGCGACTTCCACATCGGGTGTTGGCTTAATAATAGACTGTAATGTACCCGTTCAGCGGATTATAGTCAGTTGAACCCTCCTCAACGGTGATAACATAGAAATAAGTGCCAGGAGCAACTAGCGTGCCTTGCGGATTGTAGCCGTCCCACACGATGTTCTCTGTGCCTGTACGGCTGAACATCTTGTAGCCCCAGCGGTTGAAAATCTCGAGTTTGAGCTTTGCTCCGTTGGCCGAAATCATGAAATAGTCGTTCTGGCCGTCGCCGTTCGGGGTGAAAACATTGGGCAATTTGCTCGACGAGCTCACTACAGCAGAGTGGATTGTGGTGTCGGCGCAACCATTGTTGTCTGACGCTATCAATTTTACTTCATATGCGCCAGGTGCGCTGTATTTGTGAAAGACCTCATTGCCAGTCGTGTCTTTAATGTTGTCATCGCCGAAAGACCATTTATAATGAGTTGCGCCCAAATCGGCCTTGAAGGCAAGCGCGTTGTGTTGTTCGGTTGTGTCATAACTGAAATCGATGTCAGGAATGGCGTTTATGGTGATGGTTTTTGATTCGGTTTTCGATTCGCCGCCGTTTTTAGTGGCCGTCAGTTTTATGGTGTACGTTCCGGCTTCGTATTTGTGAGAAGGCTCGACACTGTTGTCAGTTGAACCGTCGCCAAAGTTCCATGTAAAGGAGTCGTAACGGTTCGACAAATTGTATTTGAACCTCAAGTTTGCGTTTTCGCACAGATTACCTTCTACAACAATATCTTGTGCTGAAACTGTTGATACGGTAGCCACGATGGCCAGTAATAAAGAAATCCTCTTCATTGCATTCAAAATATCCACAAACATAATCAATTTTAACAACAGCGTTATAAATGTGGTATTTAATTTTCATTTAGTTGGTTTGAAACGGGACGTCGGCCGTGATAATTGTCCAATTATTCGTTATTGGGTGAGTGAATGCAATTTCCGCGGCGTGTAACATCAGCCGATTGGCGGGTTCTCCGTAGAGATTGTCACCAACAATGGGGCAGTTCAGGCCAAGTTGATGTGCGGCATGGACGCGCAACTGATGGGTGCGACCAGTTTCGGGATAAAAATTAACAAGTGTCTGTCCGTTTTGTATGGAGATGACCTCAAATCGCGTGACGGCCGTCTTGCCGCGTTCAAAATCAACCATTTGCCGTGGCCGGTCGTTGAGGTCGGGGCGCAAAGGAAGGCTGATTGTGCCGTTGTTGTGACTGACAATGCCGTCGAGCAGAGCCACATAACGCTTTTTGATGGTTCGGTTAGCGAACTGCCGCTGAAGTGCGACAAATATTTCTTTGTTTTTGGCAATGAGCAGAATACCCGATGTGTCCATGTCGAGTCGGTGCACAACAAGTGGTCCGTCAGCGTCAGGAAACATTTTTTTGATGATGGAATAGGCCGATTTCTGATGTTCTTTTCCAGGTACTGACGGCAATCCGGTGGGTTTGTCGATGGCGGCAATCCATGTATCGTTGTATATGATTTTAAGGCTGGTGACGGGTTGTTTTTTCTGGCGGTTTGGCTCAACATTGATGCCTTGCAGCATGAAGTTCAGCAGCGGTTCACATTTGTTGTGACAGGCCGGGTAAAATGCACCATGTCGCCGTATCTCGCCATCGGGCGACTCCCCCCACCAGAATTCGGCCATGACAATAGGCGTAAAACCATTCTTGAATGCATATTGCAATAGTTTTGGAGCCGCGCACTCACCCGTGGCGGCGGGAGGTTCGGTGCTGCGCTCGTCGGCAAAAATCTGTCTGACGTTTTTTTGTTCCCCACGTCCGTTAAGCACTACATATTGCTCAAAAAGCCATGCTTGCAGAGCTTCAGACCTCACCTTTCGTTGTTCTTTGAGGCTTTCTATTTCCGCTTTTGCTGCAGCAGTTTTTGATTCTATTTTGGCTGTTTCATCGGTCCAGCGCCGCTCAAGGCGTTTCAACTCGGCCTTTTCGAACTGGCTTTGGCGCTCAAGTCCGGCTGTTTGTTCGGGTGTAAGTGCTTGCTGGCGCATGGAGGCACGTTTAGCCTTGTGTTGACGGATAAGAACTTTGAATAGGGAGATTTCTTGGTTGGCTTGTTGTCTTATTTGTGAGAGTTTTTTCTCCAATTGACACAATTTACGGCTGTTTTCCAACTCTGTGATTTTGTGATTGAGCTCGGATATGGAGCGTTCCTCAGTTTTGAAATAGCTGCCGGGTACGGTGATGTCGAAAATAGGCGGCACAAACCAGTTGTGGCATGCGCGACCGGCAATGTTTCCCGAAAAGGAGGCCAAAAAACCCAACTGTCCGTCAGTGTTTTTTACAACTAAAACCCCGAACATTTTGCCTTGTGCAAGTTCGTCGGCCCAATCGGTACGGGTGGTAAGATAACGCTGCACCTCATGGGCTGCTTTAACAGCAAGCGGATGCGGCGTGTAGAAGAATGGGCAGGTAAAAAGTTTTGGAAGAACAAGATTGTCCGGTGTTTCAGAGAATGTATGAAACGGTTCGAGCAACATTACAATTATAATGAAATGATGATCAATATATTGATGCGTATCACTTAATCATCAAGACGAACTTGTATCAGCTAACTGCCAGATAATCTGATTATAAAAGTTCGCGATCACTGAACTGTTCTGGATTTTTTCGAATGGCGTTGGCTAAAGAGCGGAACTCATCGGCTTCAAATTCCTCGTGTGTAAGTTCAAAAAAGCGTGACTCCTCGCCGTTAGCTGTTTTGAAAATAACTTCCATCACAAACACATCGCTTTTCTTGTAAACAGCATAATTGTGCAAGAAAAAATCGATTTGATTTTTAGTCATAACCACCGCCATTTTTGGATTCTGTGAGTTGCGCGGTGCTTCACTTTGATTTAATTCATCCATCTTTCAAAAACACATGTTAGTTAATGTTTTGCTGCTACGGCCCTTGCCAGGCATAGTAGCTTGGCTGCCGTAAAGGCTGCGCAAGATAGAAAAATTAGCCACTAAAACATCCAAATTTGGTCACATTTTGGTGCATGATGATTTTTAGTATTTAAAGGGACGAAAAATCCTGCTCGAGATTTAGTATTCAATCACTAAATCCATAAATTTTTATCTTTGCACCTTAAATACACATTTTTGCAATGGCAATATCTATCTCGAAACGGCTGCAATGGAAGATAATCATTTGGTCGTTAGTGGTTTTTCCGGTTGTGCTCATAGCAGTGATGTTCTACAACATCTGGAACGGAAATCTCGGCTTTATGCCTTCGTTTGAAGAACTTGAGAACCCCAAAAGCAATCTGGCGTCGGAAGTTTATTCGGAAGATGGCGAGCTGATGGGCACTTATTTTAGAGAAAACCGTTCGACGGGAACATACAACGAGCTGTCGCCTTATTTGGTCGATGCACTGGTTTCGACCGAAGACCAGCGCTACTACAAGCACTCTGGCGTAGATTTTCCCGGACTTGTGCGCGTGTTTTTCAAGACCATTGTGTCGGGTAACAAGAATGCCGGCGGCGGTAGTACCATATCGCAGCAGCTGGCCAAGATGCTTTTCCCGCGCGAGAATTTCACCAACTCTCTGCAAATGGTGAACCGCAAGTTCCGCGAGTGGGTTATCGCAATCAAACTCGAGCGCAGCTACACCAAAGAAGAGATTATCGCAATGTATCTCAACCAGTTCGATTTCATGAACTTGGCTGTGGGTGTGAAGTCGGCAGCAAAAATCTATTTCAACACCACGCCGCAGGACCTGCGTATTGAGCAGGCGGCAATGCTTGTGGGAATGGCCAAGAACCCGGCGCTCTACAACCCGCTGCGCCGCCCCGAGCAGACTGCGCAGCGCCGCAATGTGGTTCTCTTTCAGATGCTGAACAACGACAAGCTCACTCGTGCCGAGTACGACTCGCTCAAGCAGCTTCCGCTGGGGCTCGACTATCACAAGGTTGACCACAAGGAAGGTCTGGCAACATATTTCCGCGAGTTCCTGCGCATTGAGATGAACGCCAAAAAGCCAGAGCGCAAGAATTACAAAAACAAATCTGATTATGAGAGGGATTCGATAGAGTGGTTTACCAATCCGCTGCGTGGCTGGTGCAACCGCAACCTGAAACCAGACGGCTCGCCATACGACATCTACAAGGACGGTCTGAAAATCTACACCACCGTCAACTCAAAGATGCAGGAATATGCCGAGAACGCCGTGCGCGACCATCTGAAAAACACGCTGCAAAAGCAGTTCGACAATCTTGAAAAAGACAAGGAAAACGCGCCGTTCTCGAGCGAACTCACGCCTGAGCAGGTGAACACCATTATGACCAACTCGATGAAATGGTCTGAGCGCTACCGCGTGCTTTACAGGGTGAGAAAAATGCCGTACGATGATGTTGTGAAGAATTTCAACACCCCGACCGAGATGAACGTCTTCAGCTGGCACGGCAATGTTGACACCGTTATGACCCCGATGGACTCGATGCGCTACTACAAGCACTTCCTGCAGTCGGGCTTTATGGCGATGGACCCGCACTCAGGCTACGTGAAGGCATACGTGGGAGGCATCGACTACCACCATTTCCAATACGACCACGTTACAAAAGCCCAGCGGCAGGTGGGGTCAACCTTCAAGCCGTTCCTTTATACGCTGGCAATGATGGATGGCTTCACGCCCTGCGACCGCGTGCTTAACGTACCAGTCACTATTACTGATCCCGAGACGGGCGTGGTGTGGACACCGAAAGCCGGCAGCAGCAGTTTCCTCGACGGCCGTGAGCTCTCACTGCAATACGGTCTGGCGCAGTCGCTCAACAACATATCGGCCTGGCTGATGAACCGTTTCAAACCGAAGGCTGTGATTCAGCTGGCTCATAATATGGGCATCAAGAGCGATATTCCGCGCGTGCCGTCAATCTGCCTTGGTGTGGCCGACCTGACGCTTTGCGAGATGGTGAGCGCCTACTGCTGCTTCGCCAACAAGGGCGTTTACACCCAGCCGATTTTTGTTACGCGCATCGAAGATAAGAATGGCAACGTTCTGGCCAACTTCCAACCGGTGAAGCACGAAGCCATCAGTGAGCGCACCGCCTACCTGATGCTCACAATGCTGCAGGGCGTTGTCCGCAAGGGAACAGGCTCGCGTTTGTGGCGCGATGATTATCCGTGGAAGTTCAAAGCGCAGATTGCCGCCAAAACCGGAACCACCAATGAGCAGTCCGACGGCTGGTTTATGGGCGTCACGCCGAACCTTGTGGGCGGTGTCTGGACCGGTGCCGAAGACCGCAGCGTTCACTTCGAATCCATCACCTACGGACAGGGCGCCAATATGGCTCTGCCTATCTGGGCCGGATTTATGCGCAAGGTTTACGATGACCCGTCGCTGCCGTACTCAGAGTCCGATGTGTTTGAGAAACCGGCCGACTGGAACGAGACTTTCGACTGCCCCGACTACGACGAAAAGCAGTCAAGCGGCAGCCAAAGCGATGACATTGAAGATGAATTCTATTTCTAACATATCTGATAATCAAAAATTTGTCTCGATAGCTGGAAAATGAAAAAGGGTTTATTCATAGTTGCAATAGCGGTGGTTGTGGTGGCAATGGCGGCCTCATACTTCTACTTCAAGCAGCAGCAGAATACCGCAGTGTCGGCTTTTGACGCGGTGCCGGTCAATTCGGCGGCCATCATCGAGGTGAAAGACGCACGGGCAGTGCTGAAAAAACTCAAGACTAACCATGTATTCGCCGATGTGGCCGATGTGGGCTCGGGGGCTGAGTTTGTGGCCAATGTGATGGCGCTCGACTCGCTGCTGAACACCAACCCCACCTTTGCCGACAACTTCAAAGGGCTGCCGGTGGTGGTTTCGTTCCACAACACCACAATGCTCAACTATGAGCCGCTTGCCGCAATGGCCTTCAGCTCGAACCTTCAGGGCAAACGCGCCCTCGACGCCATTTTGGCACTGATTGGGCCGCACGGAAGCCTCGAGACGCAGAAATACGACCAAGCTAAAATCACCAAATTTACAAGCACGGCCAACAACAAGAAGGTGGTTTACCTCACCTTTTTCCAAGGCTACCTGATGGCCGCAACCAACGAGATGCTTATGCAGGACGCTGTGCGTCAGGTTATTAGCGGCTACGGCATCAATCAAAACCAATCGTTTGTGAAGGTGAAACAGTGGGCTGGCAAAAACGTCGATGCCAACATCTATCTTCAGTTCAAATTTCTTAACCCTCTCATTCAGAAGCAATTTGTCAATAATCTGTTTAGCGATATGGCTATACAGACGTTCTCTGACTGGGGCGGCTTCGACATCAGCATAAAGAACGACAATTGGCTCGTTAACGGATTCACGCTGCAAAGCACCGTCAAGAACCAATGGTCGCAACTGTTTGAAGGACAAGAGGCAGTGCAGTGCGACCTCACCAAAAAGGTTCCGATGGGCATCAGCGGCTTTACGTGGTTGGGCATCAGCAATTTCCAAAAATATCAGCGGTCGCTCGAGTCATATATGGAAAACGTGGGGCAGCTCTCGCGTCATCAGACCAACATCAGTTCGCTCAAGCAGACCTTTGGCAATCAGATTATAAGTCAGATGGCTGACAATTTCGGGCACGGCGTGATGCAGGTGGCAATGCCCGACGGTTCGACAGTGTGCGTGGTTGAGGCCAAAAGTGGTTATGAAGCCCGGCAGATGCTTGAGATAATGACGGGTGGCAAAACGGCAAGCCCCGGCCGGCAGGAATTCAAAATCGATAACGACACCAAATATTTCATCTACGAAATGCCGCTCTTGCAGACGCCTGCGCGGATGTTCGGCCCGTGGATGGGGCAGTGCAAGGCGCAGTTTGTATGCGCCATCGACAATATGCTGGTGTTTGGCGACACCTACGCCGTGGTTTCGCATTTTGTGTACGACAACGTGCTGCACAAAAATCTGCACTACGACCCTGATTACGACCAATTTAGCAACTACATTACCAACAAGTCGAACTTCTACGCCTTTGTGTCGCTGACGGGCGCCGAGTCGCTGCTGAACCGCATCTTGTCGAGCGCCAACATCAGCAGTTTCCACAACAATCAGGCGGCCTACAGCAACTTCTACGGTTTGGTTTGGCAGTTTTCGTCGGAAGAAGGATTCCTCTACCACAACACCTTCCTGCGCCATCAGCCGTCGCAGTTGAACCGCGCCTCGACGCTCTGGGAAACGCACCTCGACACGCTGGCCGCCTTCAAGCCCGTGCTGGTCGATAACCACAATACCGGCGAGAAGGAAATCTTCATTCAGGACCTGCGAAACAACATCTACCTCATCAATTCGGCTGGCCGGATAATGTGGAAAAAACATATCGACGAGCCGATTATTGGCAGTGTGCAACAGATTGACTACTACCGGAATGGCAAGTTGCAGATGTTCTTCAACACCGCCACTAAAATGTATCTGGTGGACCGTAACGGCAACCACGTCGAGCGTTACCCGATAGCGCTGCCGAGCCCGACAAGCCTGCCCGTGGCTGTGTTCGACTATGCCAAAAACCGCAACTACCGCCTGTTTGTTGAGTGCGACAACGCCGATGTGCACATCTACTCAATCGACGGCAAAACGCTGCCCGACTTCTCGCTGCAGCGCGCAAACCTTGTGCCTGTGGCGCCTGCGCAGCATTTTATCGATAACGGCAAAGACTATATATCAATAACCGACACCTCGCGCGTCTATCTTATTGACCGTCGGGGAAATATGCGTGTCGATTTCAAAGAGCGCATCCACCCGTCGGTGAACAACACGCTGGCCTACCTGAAGCCGACCGGTGGCAACGACGGCGCTCTGGTGCGTACTTCGTCCGACGGCACACTCTGCTTCCTGCATTTCGACGGCACCATCACCAAGCGCAAGGTGGCTGACTTCTCGCCGCGCCATTTCTTCGACCTTGAAGACATCTGTGGCGACGCGCGCCCCGAGCTCGTATATGTCGATAGCAATATGCTCTCGGTCTTCACCTTCGACGGCAAAAAGATTTTCGACCGCAAGTTTGGTGAGGTCATCACCCAACGACCGGCGTTCTACCGGATGTCGAGCTCGAATGTGGCCATCGGCATCACCGAAACCGAGTCGGCCAATATCTATTTGATTGATTCAAAAGGACAAGCCCTGCCGGGATTTCCGTTGCGCGGCAAAACACGGTTCAGCATTGGTGTGATGCAGACCGGTCAGTCATACTACAACCTGATTGTTGGCGGCAACGACCAATATTTATTTAATTACAAGATTAACAGGTGATTATGGCAGAGTGGCTTTTCGCGATGTTTGTTGTGGCCTCTACGCTCGATATTGTGTCGATGGGCCTTACGGCTGCTTTCCTCGACCGCAAATGGACCGTGAGCGCGTTTCTGTTCAGGTTTGCCATTTCAACATCAATAGTGATGCTGCTTGCTGCAGGCGGGTTGGCCATCGGTCGCTTCGGTATCGCTTATCTCGATGGCCAAACGGCCACTTGGTTCGCTGCCAGTCTGATGTTTCTGCTGTCGGTGAAAATGGTGTACGACGGTCTGAAAACGGCGCGCCTAAAACGTAGCATAAACCCCACATCGCCCGGCGGACTGCTCACACTCTCGTGCCTGACAGGCATCAACGTGCTGATTTATTCCATCGGTTTTGGTCTGCTCGACCTTGACTGCAAAGCGGTTTTGTGGTACGCACCGCTCTTTTTTGCCGCTCTGCTTGTTACGGGCATTGCCGGTGCAAAGCAGCAGCGACTTCACCATATCTACAATGGCTGGATTCTGGCCGCCGTATCGCTGTTCGGCGCATTGCTAACCATCTACAATAATCAGTTATGATTCTGCTGCTTACATTATTTCTTACTATATACCTCATTGTATTTGTGGGCACGCGCATCTTGCGGTACAAGTTGCGTAAGTTCCAACGCGAGGCTGAAGAGCGCGCCGATGAAGGCCGCACCCACTATGCCGACGGGCAGATTATCTACTCAAAAACCAGCAATGGCAGGAAGCATTTCCGCGAAACCGACGGCGAATATATTGATTATGAAGAAGTAGAGTAGTCCAAAAAAAGTTTGCTGGGTTTCTGAATTTATCTATATTTGCACGCTCAAACGAGGCCCGGATGGCGGAATCGGTAGACGCGCTGGTCTCAAACACCAGTAGGTTCACCCCTGTGCCGGTTCGACCCCGGCTCCGGGTACAATTTGAAACTCTTTGCAAGCATTTGGCTTACAAAGAGTTTTTTGTTTTTATAGAGTTGAGGCTATTTGCTGAACCTCACTAATAAATTATGCCCCAGGGAAACAACTAATCAAAATTTTACTACTTTTACAATCGAATGTACTTGATGGTTCATTCGCAACTGAAAACCAAATAGATATTTTTATTAACGACCAAATAAATGTTTTTATGAAGCGACTTTTTACTTCAATCGTAGCAATTGCTCTTTTGCTGGGTATGATGACAGCAAAAGCTCAAACTTTGGGCTTCTCTTATCAAGCCGTAGTACGCAACGCAGCTGGTGAACTTGTTAGTAACTCACGGGTGGGCCTGCGCCTGACACTGACCGATCAGAGCGGCCAGCAGGTAATGTATCAGGAGACGCACGCCAATGTTGAAACCAACAGCTACGGCGTGTTGAGCGTGACCGTGGGCAAGGGTGCTCCCGTTGACAAAAAGACACTTAACGATGTCGACTGGGCGTCGGGCAGCGTGTGGATGCGCGTTGAGATTGACCCCAACGGCGGCACCAAGTATGTTGATTTTGGACTGACACAGCTTCAGTCGGTGCCGTACGCCTACTACGCAGCCAACGGCGGACAAGGTGAGAAAGGCGAGAAGGGTGACAAAGGTGACCCCGGAGAGCAGGGACCGCAAGGACCGGAAGGCCCGCAAGGACCGCAGGGTGAGCAAGGTAACCCCGGCACAGGCCTGACCAACCGCGGAGTTTGGTCGGCAACCAACTCAT